>CAVPET010000063.1:0-128346 GCA_963703525.1 Ilumatobacteraceae bacterium
GGTCAGAACCCGCAAATAGCCGCCGGGGGATTTGATTTCTTCGCCCTCTGCGAGATCGCGGTCCCTCTGCTATTCGAAGCCCAAAGGCCGAAGCTTGACTGCCAGTCCTGCGCCTTCGTCACAAATCTTGACCTGCGAGGCGGGTGAACTGGCTGCCTGCGGGGCGGCGAGGCGGAAAGCCTTTAAGAGGAACGATCCATCATGCACATGATCCCGAAGGAAATGCAGGCCTGCATCGACGCCTGCCTGAACTGCTATCAGATGTGCTTCGGCATGGCGATGACCCATTGCCTTGAGAAAGGCGGCGAGCATGTGAAGCCCTTTCGGGAACAATTTCGCCTCGTTCGCGACTACTGCGAAGCTGGACTCGTTTCGCCGGCGCAGCCGCTTCGCGATCGCGCTCTCGGGTTGCGCCGAGCCGAGGATGGATCGTATTTCAGCGGCGTCACTAACCCTCGACACTCTAAGAGAGGGGAGGCCCCTATGCCTGGAACTGCGCGAGCCCGCGCCGTGGGCTTCGATCATGTCGCGCTCGAAGTAGGCGATATCGAAGCAGCATCTGAACGACGTGCTCGGCGCTCGGAACAAATCCCTGAGTGAAGGAGGACCCCGCCAAGCGGGGCGAGGTGTCGAACTATACCCCCTGGGGTATAGTTGATCGCTGATGCGCGGACTTCTCGCCTCACCACTCGGGTTCCTCATCGGCTTGTCTCTCGGCGCGCTCGGTGGCGGCGGCTCGATCCTCGCCGTGCCGGCGCTGGTCTACGCCGCGGGGCAGACGCCGAAACAGGCCACGACCACCTCGCTCGTGCTCGTCGCCATCACCGCCGTGATCGGCATCGTGCCGCACTGGCGCGCAGGGCGCGTCCGTCTCGGCGCCGGCGCCGTCTTCGGCCTCGCGGGCATCGCCGGCTCCCTGCTCGGCTCGAACTGGAACAAGGCTGCCGACCCCGACGTCCTGCTCCTCGCGTTCTCCGGACTGATGATGGTCGCCGCCTACTTCATGTGGCGACGGCTCCGCAACAGCGGCCGAGCGGCCGCGGCAGGGTCGCAGACGGTCACGCCTACTGCCGATTCCGTGCCTGCACCGGCGACTGGCGTCGCGGTCCGGATCGATCCGTCGACCATCGTCAAGGTCATCGTCGCCGGAACGGTCGTCGGGCTGCTCACCGGGTTCTTCGGCGTCGGCGGCGGCTTCGTCATCGTCCCCGCCCTCGTCCTCGCGCTCGGATTCAGCATGCCCGAAGCGATCGGCACCTCATTGATCGTCATCACCATCAACTCCGTCGTCGCGCTCACGACCCGCCTGCAGCCCGGCACCATCGAATGGGGCACGGTGGCGCCGTTCACGATCGCCAGCCTCCTCGGCGTGATCGTCGGCAGCCGCCTCGCCGGCGCCCGCGACTCCAGCTCGCTGCAGCGCTGGTTCGTCGGGCTCCTCGTCGTGGTCGCGGTGTACACCGCCACCCGCTCCACCCTCGCCCTGCGCTGACGATCAGGACGTCAGGTCGGGCCTGCCAGCCGGGCGACGTCGACCGCGATGAAGATCGACGTCGCCTCGACGAAGACGCCGTCGGGCCCGCTCCCCGTCGCCTCGATGTGCAGCCGACGACCCTTGCGCTCCACCAGCCGCGCGCGGAACTCGAGCGGGACTCCCATCGGACAGGGCGCCCGGTAGGTGAGTTCGAGCTTGCCGGTGAAGGCCATCGTGCCCAACATGGGGAGCAGGCCGCCGAGTGTTTCGTCGATGCACGATGCCACTACCCCACCGTGGGCGCGCTGGGGAGCGCCCTCCCAACCGGGCGCCAGCGTCACCGTGCCGATCGACTCCTCACCTTCTCGCCGAACCCGGAGACCGATGCTGAGCGGGTTCGCCGAACCGGAGACCGGCGAGTCGTGGAACAGATCGACGAACGCGCCGTCCTGCACCACCTCCGCCATCGTCCCCGAGGCCATGGCCGCGGCCATCCGCGGGCTCGAGATCATCTCACCACGACGTGAGCGAATCGGCTGACGTTCGACCTCCGTGGCGAACGTCTCGATCGTCTGGGCGATCTTGTGCAGCAGCGAGACGTCGACCCGGTGCGCGACCAGCCCGTGCGAGAGGCGTCGGATCACCGTCGCCGCGTCGATACGAGCAGGTAGATCGGGGTGATCGTCGGACGGCGGCACTCGCAGTTCGTCACCGGATTCGTAGCCCATGGGTCGCCGAGGCTACCGCTGCGCTGACGCTACAGGCGCAGAAGGTCTCGACATGAACGACGAGACACTACTAGTGTTCTGTATCATCGTGCCAGCCGACCAGGAGGTCCCTATGGCTAATCCCGTCGTAAGCGAACACCCGGCGTACGAACCGACCAATGACTGGGGCCGCGATCTCGACATCCTCGATCGCCGCTATGTCACCGATCCTGCCGCCGTCTGGCAGGAGCTGCGTGGCGAGTGTCCGGTCGCGTTCACCGAGCGCCGCGGTCGCGCGTGGATGCCGATCAACTACAAGGACATCGCTGCGGTCGCGCACGACACGGAGCACTTCTCGTCTCGTCGCATCGGGGTGATCGATCTGCCCGAGCGGGCCGACCGGCCACTGCTCGGAGCACCCCCGATCACCTCCGACCCGCCGGTGCACACCTGGGCCCGCCGGCTCCTGCTGCCTGCCTTCTCCCCTCGCCGGATCGAGGAGATGACCCCGATCACCGAAGGCTTCGCCCGCGAGTTGCTCGGCGAGTTCTCCGACAAGAGCCGGGCCGATGCGGCCAGGGACTACGCCCAGCACATCCCGGTGCGCGTGATCGCCCACATGTTGGGAATCCCCCGAGCGGACGAAGACATGTTCACCGGCTGGGCGGTGCGGATCCTGCAGGAGGGGTTCACCAACCTGCAGAACAGCCTCGATGCGATCATGGAGGCCTTCACGTACTTCGGCGAGCAGGTCGACGCACGCCGGAACATGCCTGCCGACGAACGTCCGGACGATCTGATCACCATGCTGACCGAAACCGAGATCGAGGGTGAACCCCTTGACCGAGGCCATCTCGTCGGCACCTGCTTCCTGTTGCTGATCGCCGGGATCGACACGACGTGGAGCTCGATCGGCTCATCGCTGTGGCACCTGGCCACCCATCCCCAGGATCAGGCGCGTCTGCGTGCCGAGCCCGAACTGATCGACGCCGCCGTCGAGGAGTTCCTGCGCGTGTACAGCCCTGTGACCATGGCCCGAGAGGTGCTCTCCGACGTCGAAGTGGCCGGATGCCCGATGAAGGCCGGCGACAAGGTGCTCATGGCGTTCCCAGCCGGCAACCGCGACCCGGAACAGTTCGACCGTCCCGACGACTTTGTCATCGATCGTGCGCAAAACCGGCACTTCGCTTTCGGCTCCGGGATCCATCGCTGTCTCGGCTCGAACCTCGCCAGGATGGAGCTGAAGGTGGCGATCGTCGAGTGGCTCGCGGCGATCCCGACCTTCGAGATCACCGATGCCGATGCAGTGACGTGGACCGGTGGCCAGGTGCGTGGCCCACGCACCGTTCCCGTCAGCTGGTAGCCGACGCCGGTACGAATACCGGCAGGTACCGTCCGTCGGCCAATTCGACGCTCCAGTCGACGGTGACGCGCAGGCCACATTCCAGTTGCTCGGGTTCCACCGACACGATGTTGGTGGTCATGCGCGGTCCCTCGTCGAGGTCGACCAGCGCGATCACGTAGGGCGCCAAGTCGGCCATCATCGGGTTGCCCGGCTTACGCATCACGTTGAAGGTGTAGATCGTGCCCTGTCCCGACAGCTCGGTCCACACAAGGTCGTCGCCGAGACACCCCGGACAGCGCTCGCGTGGGTACCAGACGTACTGCCGGCACGTCGCACACCGTTGGGCGAGGAGGCGGCGGTCACGGGTCGCTTCCCAGAACGGCTCGGACAGCGTCGTGCTGGCGGGTTCGATGCGTGGCATGGTGGGTCCTGCTCCTGGATCGTGGCGTCTTCTGGAGGGTCGTTCTGGAGGGTGGCTTCTGGTCGCCGGAGGGTGGCTTCTGGAGGGTGGCTTCTGGAGGGTCGTTCTGGAGGGTGGCTTCTAGAGGGTGGCTTCGGCGCCGAGGACGATGGTGGAGGTGCACGACAGCAGGCCACCGCAGCCGTTGGCCACGACGATGTCGACGTCGCCCACCTGGCGGTCACCGCCATCACCGCGCAGTTGGCGTACGGCCTCGACGAGGATGAACATCCCGTACATCCCCGGGTGCGTGTAGGACAACCCGCCGCCGTTGGTGTTGGTGGGCAGCGCGCCGCCGGGGCCGAGGCGGCCGTCGGCGACGAATGCGCCACCTTCGCCCTTCGCGCAAAAGCCGAGATCTTCGAGCGTCATCAGCGCGGTGATCGTGAAGCTGTCGTACAGCTCCACGACGTCGACGTCGGCGTGCGTGATCCCGGCCATCTTCATCGCCTGGGGGCCCGAGACGGCGGCGCCGGTGGTCGTGATGTCGGGCATCTGACTGATCGACATGCCGTGGGTGTGGGCCGTACCGGCGCCGAGCACGTAGGCCGCCGGTCGGGCGAGATCACGGGCACGCTCGGCGGAGGTGACCACGAGCGCGCCCGCGCCGTCGGTGACCAGGCAGCAATCGAGCTTGTGCAGAGGCTCGGCGACGAGCGGCGAGGCGAGCACGTCGTCGATGGTCATCGGCGTCCGGGAATAGGCATTGGGGTTCATCGAGGCCCACTCCCGGAACGACACGGCGATCTGGGCGAGCTGCTCGGAGGTGGTGCCGTACTGGTACATGTGGCGCTGCGCCGCGAGGCTGTAGCCGGCGGCGGGCAGGCCGGTCCCGAACGGCAGGTCCCACTGGAAGACCGCCGATCCCGGATCCATCCCCGGGCCGCCCCCACCGAACGGGTTCACACCACTGCGCGGCGTCGCCGCGTAGACGATGACGGCGGTGTCGCACAGCCCCGCGTTGATCGCCGCCGCGGCATGTTCGACGTGGACCTCGAAGCTCGACCCGCCGGTCATCGTGCTGTCGGTGAAGCGGCCCTGCACGCCAAGGCGTTCGGCGAGTTCGAGCGACGCCATCATGCCGTTCGTCGACATGACGCAGTCGACGTCGGAGATCGACAATCCTGCGTCGTCGAGCGCGGCGCCGATCATGTCGACTTCGAGCTGCGCCACGCTGCGATCCAACGCTCCGGTCGGCGACACAGCGTCGACCGCGCCGACGATCGCCGCGGCGCCACGAAGAGAATGAGCCATGATGTGAGGGTCCTTCCACGCGAACAGGGGGGCGCGTGGGGTGCAACATATTACGTGATCTGTGTCGTGTCGAAATCAGGACACAGCCGATTCTCAGGACGGGCCGATTTCAGGACAGGCCGATTTTCAGGACATGGCGATGGCGTGGTCGCGTAGCCGCTTGTAGTCGACCTTGCCGTTGGCGGCGCGGCCGATCGTGTCGACTTCGACGATGCGTCGTGGCGCTTTGTACGCGGCGAGGCGCCCGCGGACGTAGTCGATGAGTTCCTGATCGTCGAGCGACACACCGGCGGCGGGTTGGACGACGCCGACGACCATCTCGCCGAAGCGTTCGTGGGGGACCCCGACGACCACCGCGTCACGCACCGCGGGATGGGTCTTGAGCGCCTCTTCGACCTCCTCGGGGAAGATCTTCTCACCGCCACTGTTGATACACACCGAACCGCGACCGAGCACGCTGACGGTGCCGTCCGCGGCGATGGTCGCATAGTCACCCGGACACGAGTACCGCTTGGCGTCGACCATGATGAACGTGCGCGCCGACTTCTCCGGGTCCTTGTAGTAACCGATCGGTTGGCGGCCACCGACCGCGAGCCGCCCGATCGTGTCGGAGCCGGGCTCGACCCGGTTACCGGCATCGTCGACCACGATGGTGTTCTCGCCGGCTTGGAACCGGGCCGTCTTCGCCGCGGCGCCGCCACCCGACACCGACTGGCCCATCCCGAGCGCCTCGGACGAGGAGAACGCATCGGACAGCATCATGTTCGGCTGATGCGCCAGCATCCCCTGCTTGGTCTCCTCGCTCCACATCACCCCCGACGACACGAACGCCAACACCGAACTCAACGTCCAACGGTCGGGTTCGGCATCGAGCGCGGCCAGGATCGGCTTGGCGAACGCGTCACCGACGATCGCGATCGCGTTGACCTGCTCACGATCGATCGTGTCGAGCAACTCCACCGGATCGAAATGGCGCGACCCGAGCAGAACGATACAACCACCCGACGACAGGATGCCGAAGGAGATGAGAGCGCCGGTGCCGTGCATCAACGGACACGCCGGCATACCGACCAGGCCGGGAGCCGAGAACGCACCCGTGAGGAAATCGGGGTCGTACTCCTCGGGCACGTTGATGCCGAGCCCGCCGCCCAACACGACAATGAGATCGTCCTGGCGCCACATCACGCCCTTGGGCATGCCCGTAGTACCTCCCGTGTACAACATGTACAGATCGTCACCGCTGCGCTCGACACGCTCGACCACCGGCACGCCCTGCGTCAGAACAGCCTCCTCGTACGGGGTCGCCCACACAGGACACGGGCCCGAGCCGTCGTCGACCCACAACCACGTCGCAACCCTGGGCACCCGCTCGCGGATCGCCTCGATCGTGTCGACGAACATGCCGTGGAAGATCACCGCGACCGCGTCGGCGTTGTCCCACAGATACACCAACTCGTCGGCGGCATAACGGTAATTCGTGTTCACCGGCACCAGCGAGCCCTTGTAACACGCGAAGAACGACTCCAGATACTCCACCGAGTTGTACAGATACTGCGCCACCTTGTCCTGCTTGCCGGCGCCACGATCAAGCAGAAACGTCGCCAACCCCTCAGCCCGACGATCAGCCTGCGACCACGAAACAGTCCGCTCACCCTGCTTCGCGAACGGGGCATCAGGCAACTGCGCGGCCACCGCCTCCCACATCTCGGCAAACGTCCATCCTGACATTCGTGGTCACCCTCTCTTCATCGGTCTCGCTCGGTCGTGCGACCCCATACTCGCCGCCGGGCGACATGGCGAACGATTCGAGCGCGCCAGGGATGCCGGGTGACCGGACGCCGTCACGGGAGCGGAGGCCCCTGTACTGCCGGAGCCACCTCCGACGCGAGGAGCCGTACCGAGGCCTCGACCTTGTCGTAGGGCAGCCCGCCGACATCGTGCTGGGCGATGAACCGGTCGTGCCCGAACAACTCGTGCTGGTAACGGATCTTGGCCACGATCCGGTCCGGGTCGCCGACGAACAGAACCCCGGGGAGCGAGGCCAGCTCCTCGAACGCCGCGCGCGACACGTACCACTCCTGGCCACGCGAGCGACTCATCTCCGCGAGGTACGCGGAGTAGTACGGGTAGAAGTCGTCATAGGCCTGCTCGGTGGTCTCGGCCACGTAGAAGTGGGCCGTGATCCCGACGTGCAGCGACGACGGATCGTGCCCGGCGCTCTGCGCGGCCCGGCGGTAGAGGTCGGTGAGCGGGACGAAGCGCTCCGAGGTCCCACCGATCAGGCCGAGCGACATCGGCAGGCCGAGCCGACCCGCCCGGATCGCGCTCTGCGACGTGCCGCCGACCGCGAGCCAGATCGGAAGCCGGTCCTGGAGCGGACGGGGGCTGACGTCGGCGTCGACGAGCGGCGGGCGAAGCCGTCCCGACCAAGTCACCCGCGCCGATTCGTTGAGGCGCAACAACAGGTCCAGATGCTCCTCGAACAGTTCGTCGTAGTCCGCGAGCGCATAGCCGAACAGAGGGAACGACTCGACGAACGCCCCACGTCCCGCCATGATCTCCGCTCGCCCTCCGCTCAGCAGATCGACCGTCGCGAACTCCTCGAACACCCGGACCGGATCGGCGCTGCTGAGCACGGTGACCGCGCTCGACAGGCGGATCCGCCGCGTCGATCGGGCGATCGCGGCGAGAACGGTCGCCGGCGAGGAGATGACGAAGTCCGCGCGGTGATGCTCCCCCACGGCGAACAGGTCGAGCCCGAACCGATCGGCGATCTCGGCAATCGCGAGGATCTCGTCGAGCCGCTGCCGGGGCGAACAGCGTTGCCGTCCGGTCGTCGGATCCGCCACCAGATCGCCGAAGGTGTAGAGGCCGATCTCCATGCGCGCCCCACTGTAAGGCGGGTCGACAGGGAGTGGCGGGCCATGACGGGTACTGTCGGATCTGATGTTCGATCGGCATGCACGACTCCTGCTCACGGGGTGCCTCGTCGCGTTGACGGCCTGCAGCACCGCCGTGAAGAGCGGACGAAGTGAGATCGGCGCCGCGATCTCCAGCCCGGATGCCGGGGCCTCGAACACGGACGACGCGAGACCGAGCACGACCGCGACGCCCGCCGGCGAGAGCCCGACGACCACGACACTGCGGGAGCTCGACGTCTACGACCCGCAGTGTGTCGTGGTGATCGCGCCCGGCGAGTCACTGAGCCTGATCGCCGATCGCTTCGACGACGACACCGTCAACGTCGCCACCATCCGCGCCGAGAACGACATCGAAGGCGACACCATTCACCCCGGCGACCAGCTCGACGTCTGCGTCGACAACGGTCTCGACGACGTCACCGGCGAGGCCCGCACCGAGCCGAACGCGGCGATCGTCGCGGCTGCCACGCGGGCCAACGTCGAAGTGCAACAGCGCAAGCTCAACGAACTCTTCGCCGCGTACGGCACCCCCGAACTCCTCATCGACGGTGTCTCCGGTTCGGTGACCAGACAGCGGTTGTGCGCCGCCCGACTTGCCCTCGGGCTGCCCGCCGCCACGACCGACATGGCCGCCGGCAGCGAGGAGGAGCAGGTGCTACTGGCCGCAGCGTCGCTCTCGGTTCCGTTCACGTCGGCCCTGCTCTCGCCGCGGTGGGCCGTCATCGACCAGACGTGCCAGATGATGTTCGTGGGCGAGGGCCCCGACCGACTCGTCTTCGTCTTCCCGACCTCGACCGGTGAACCCGGCTACGAGACCCGCCCCCAGGACCGCACCCGGGCGTTCCGTTTCGACCCGGCCCTCGACAACAACGGCTGGCACGACAGCACCGACTTCCCCGTTCCCGCCGACAACCCCCTCAACGGCAACATGTACCGGCCCCTCTACTTCGACAGTGGCCAAGCCATCCACGGCGCGAACAACGTTCCGACGAACCCCCAGAGCAAGGGCTGCGCACGCCTGCGCGTCGAGCACCAGGACCAGCTGATCGGCTGGCTCGGACTCGCCGACGCCGTCGGCCCGACCAACGACAGCAACCTGATCAATCTCACGGTCAACGTCCAAGGCGTCTACGTCCCGGCCTGAGAGTTTGCGCAACCGCTCCGACCTTGCGCAACCGCTCCGACCTTGTGCAACCGCTCCGAGGCAGCTATTGTTGACTAACCCAATCAGGTTTATCAACTTTCGATATCGGAGCACTCATGACGACCGCCACCACGACCACCTCCAGGACCGCCGGAATCAACGCCGTTGACATCGTTGCCGTCGCCGGACTCGCGACCAAGATCCAGGAGAGCCCGGATGTCGCGTCGACGACCTGGCGAGCCGCGGTGACCTGGGACCAGGGGTTCCGGTCCACGGCCTCGATCCGCGACTTCGCGCCCATCGGCTCGGACGAGCCTGCTGCCCTGGGAGGCACCGACACCGCACCCAACCCCGTCGAACAGCTCCTGGCCGCACTCGGCAACTGTCTCGTCGTCGGCTACGCCGCCAACGCGACGGCCGCAGGCATCGAGATCAAGAGCCTGCGCGTCGAGCTCGAAGGCGACCTGAACCTGCACACCTTCCTCGGCCTCGACCCGCAGGGGCACGCCGGCTACTCGGCCATACGCGCCACGGTCGCGCTCGACTCCGATGCCCCGGCCGAGGCCATCGAAGCGCTGCACCGCACCGTCACCGGGACCTCACCGGTCGGCCACACGCTCGGTCGAGCCGTCCCGCTCCAGATCGACCTGGCCTGACCGGTCAACGGGCCTGACCGGTCAACGTCGGTGCGCCGACGCCGATCGACTCGTCGAGCACCGACGCCAGGTCGTCGGGGCGGCGGAAGACGTCGACCAGGTCGGGCACGACGGGCAGCTCGCCGAGTGACGGGTACACCGGCCGGCCAAGGATCTCGGCGGCGGCGGGATCGACAAAGTAGACGTCGTAGTCGGCACATGCGAGCAAGTAGGTCGCCACGAAATGGCTCGGGCGGGCCGGGTTGACCGACGCTCCCACCACGGCGACCGACCGTGTGCGACGCAGGATGTCGAGTCGTTCGCGCGCCGACGGTGCGGCCCACGTGCGCGCCGCGCTCACCCGTCGCTCCGGGAGGCAACAGCCGCGTCGAGCGCACGGTCGAGGTCCCAGCAGATGTCGTCGGGATCCTCGAGGCCGACACTGATCCGGATCAGATCGGCGGAGACACCGGCCACGGCGAGTTGATCGTCGCTGAGCTGCTGGTGGGTGGTACCGGCCGGATGAATCAACAGGGTGCGGACGTCGCCGATGTTGGCCAGATGGCTGCACAGCTCCAGCGACTCGATGAAGGTGCGTCCGGCGTCGCGCCCACCGAGCACCCCGAAGGAGAACAGTGCGCCGGGTCCGGCGGGCGCGTAGCGAGCGGCGCGGTCGTGGTGCGGGTGATCGTCGAGGCCGGCCCAGTTCACCCACGCCACCCGTGGGTCGCTGCGGAGCCAGGCGGCCGCCGCGTGGGTGTTCGCCATGTGCGCGTCCATCCGCTGCGGGAGCGTCTCGACACCTTGGAGGAGCAGGAACGCGACGAGTGGCGTCAGGCCGGCTCGGATGTCGCGGAGTTGCTCGCTACGCAACTTGGTCAAGAACGCGTACTCACCGAAGTTCTCCCACCACCTGAGGCCGCCGTACGCGTCCACCGGCTCGGTGAACGTCGGGAAGCGGCCATTGTCCCAGTCGAACGTGCCGGACTCGATGACGATGCCGCCCTCGAGGCTCGCCAGGCGCTCTTCGAGCGCATTGAAGGTCGGATTCCCGATCCGGGTGTAGATCGATCCGAACTTCTGCAGGGTACTTCCCTCGACAGTTCCCGGCTGTAGCCATACCCTTGGACTATGGGGATGAGCGGCCATGGTCGGCGTCCCGGACGAACGAGCGCCATGAGGGGCGTCATGCCCGCGTTGATCGTCGCCGCCGGGTTCGTCGCCGCCGCCGCCGTACCCGCCACCGACCGGGTCCGGCACGTTCGACTTCGTGGTCGCCGGCGGCATCGTCACCGAGGGCACGATGGGGTTCTCCATCAGCGGACTCGGGTTCAGTGCCGACGCGATCGCCTCACTCGACTTCGTGGGCAACGGCGGCGTGGAGGGGACTTCCGCCGAACCCGTCTTGCGAGCCGACTCGGTGCACATCAGCGGGACGGCGGCCAGCCAGGGGATCGAGGTGCCCATCTCCCTCGACGTCGGCGCCGGCGAGTTGACACCCATCCCACTCGAGATCTACACCGTCACGTGCGAGCAGGTGACGGGCGACTTCGTGCAGAACGTCGCCGACGCAGTCGCGGCGGCCGGAGGAACCGGCAGCTATTTCGGCCGATGGGTCGCGTTGCGCGGCGACGACCCGTCCAGCGCCGGGGTGCTGGACGCCTACGAGACCCTGGTAGCCGACGCGGAGCACATCGTGAACGCCGCCAAGAGCGGCCAGCCGATCGACCCGATCGCGTTGCTCGACGCGCTCGACCGCGCCGAGCAGTTTGCGGCGAGCATCCCGATCAACACGGCGTGTCGCAACATCGAACCCGAGCACGAGCAGATCTTCTCGCTGGCGATCTCGGTACTCATCGCCGATCTCATCGAGGCCGTGCTCGCTGCGCCGGCCGGAGTGAACCTGACCGTGCTCCAAGATGTCGTCGCCGCTGGGATCCGCACCGGCGTGTTGTCGGCCAACGCCCCGCCCGACTCCTCCGCCGAGGCGCTGTCGATCCAGCTGCAGGCCGAATTCGAGACGCGTCTGGCCACCGCCCTCGGCCCGCCGGTCGACGCCGACGCACTGCAGCAGATCATGCTCACCGCGTTGTCGATGGGATGGACCTCGACGGCGGACAAGGCCAAGGGGGCACTGTGAGACGTCCGGCGATGAGACGTCCGGCGATGCGACGTCCGGCGATGCGACGTCCGGCGATGGCGTTCGTCGCAGCGATCACGATCGCGCTCGCGGCCTGCGGCGGCTCCGACGGATCGACGGCCGACACCGCCGACACCGCCGACACCGCCGACACCGCCGACACCGCCGACACCGCCGACACCGCGGACGCGGCCGACACCTCGTCAGGATCGGACACTGACGCCACGGCGTCGGAGACGCCCCCGAGGTCCGACGCCACTGATGCCTCCACGACCGCGGCGCCGCCACCGACGCCCGCAGTCGCGATCCCGGGCACCGCCACGTTGACAGTCCTCACCGAAGGGACCGGTCTCGGGGCCCGGCCGCTGCTGCGCTGGCAGGAGGTCGAAGGAGCGACCATCTACGTCGTCGCCGTGACCGCCGCCGGCGGTGGCCCGTTGTGGGGTTGGAAAGGCACAGCCACCGAGGTGCCGTTCGGCGGCGGACCGGCTGACGACCCCGACACCACGGGCGCACACCTCGCCGAGCCGGCGACCTGGTTCGTCGCCGCGCTCGACGCCGACGGCCGCGTCGTCGCCACCAGTACCCCTGCCACGATCAGTCCCTGACCCGGCACACGGCCGTCACTCTGCTGCCGTCACTCTGCTGCCGTCACTCTGCTGCCGTCACTCTGCTGACAGCGCCACGTCGGACAGCGGCGTCGCCGCGAGGACGTCGACCAGTTCACCGCGGGCTCGTGTCCATGCGACGTGCAACGAACACGGCGACGATCCGTCACACGCACGATCGGCCACCACGCACCGGCCGACATCGGTGGCGCCGTCGACTGCTTCGATTACCTCGAGCACGCTCACCTCGCCGAGGTTCACGCAGATAACGTACCCACCGGTCGGTCCCGGCTCGGAGCGGACCCATCCCGCCTTCACGAGCGGGCCGATGACCTGCGGCACGAACCCTGGCGTCGTTTCCAACGCCGCTGCCAGCGCGGGCGCCTTCAACCGCCCGGTGGCGCCACCCAGCACCACCATCGCCCGCACTGCCAACTCGGCGCGTCGCGTGATCTCGAGTCGCATGGTCGCTACTCAAAGGTTCCGAGACTCGTCACAAGGCACAGGGGCAGGCCGATCACGGCTCACCGTCACCGGCCTGCAGCAGCCCGAGCGCTCCTCGTCCGGGGAAGTTGAACATGTGGGAGACGATCGGGTAGAGGCCGTCTTCGGCGGTGCGGAGTTCGATCACCGCGCCCTGTGCCGGTGCGAGGTCGACGGCCTGTGACCCCCAGCTTCCGTCGTTGCCCTCGGTGAGGTGAACGCCTTCCTTGATCACCGAATTGAAGATCGTGCCGACGATGTGGAACGAGGAGTCGATGGACGGCCCGGCGTCGAGCACGAACAGGCGCACGTCCTCGCCCGTCGGAACCTGGATCGGGTTGTCCTTGTACTGGGAGGCAACACCGTTGAACATCACGAAGTCCGGCGCCGGAGCAGCCTGGTTGGCCTTGGCGAACGACGACACGTCACCCTGCGGACCGAGATACCAGTCGTGTTGGACGAGGAAGAACTCGTTGTCCATCGGCGGGAGCCCGCCGGCGGGTTCGGTGATCACCATGCCGAACATGCCGTTGGCGATGTGATGGAGCACCGGATCGGTACCGCAGTGGTACATCCACACCCCGGCGTAGTCGGTGGTGAACTCGTAGATCAGTTCCTCACCCGGAGCGATCGAACGCATTTCGTCGTTCCACGCCACCTGCGATGCGTGGAAGTCGACCGAGTGTGAAACGGTCGCCTCCGGCGGGTTGACGAGATGCACCCGGACGGTGTCGCCGACCTGGGTGCGGATGACCGGGCCGGGTGTGGCGCCGTTGAACGTCCAGATCTGTTGCACGAAGCCTTCGGCGACGGTCGCCTGCTTCTCCTCCACGACCAGTTCGACCTCGATGAGGTCGCCACCACCGGGTGCGCCACCGGCGACCAGCGTGATGCCTTCGCCCTCACCGCGCTTGGGCGCCCGCGCGTCTCGCAGCTCGTAGGGAGCAGCGTTCGGATCGGCCTCGACCTTCATTGTGTCGGCCGCCATCGCATCGGCGGTCATGGCATCGGCGGTCGCCGCCTGGCCACCTCCGGCGCCCGAGGCCGCAGCGGTCGCCGAGGCACTCGTGTTGATCACACCCTTCATACCGGCGTCGGCGTGGCCGGGGATGGAACAGAAGAACGCGACACCTTCGGCGGGGACCTCGAACTGGAACTCGACCGACTCGCCGGGTGGGGCGACGAACGTCGGTCCGTTCTCGAAGGTGATGTCGTGTGCGATCGTCCCGTTGTTGACCAGCACACCCGTGAAGGAGCCCGGCTCGGCGAGGACCTCCGCGGGGGCGAACCCGAACTCGGTCGCTTCGAACACGATCTTCTCGCCGGCGGGAACGGCCTCCCCGGCAGTGAGCGCCGCCGCCTGCGCGTCGGCCTGGGTACTGGCCTGCGCGGCGGAACCTCCAGCGTCCGGACCATCGGCGGCACAGCCTGCGAGCGCCAGTGCGACGGCCGCTGCCGCCGCGATGAACATGGATCGGACCTTCATCGCCTGACCTCCAGGTGTCTCGTTCCTCGAACGCCACGTTGCGTCGAAGTCAATGAATCATGTACTCATGGACTATTGAATCGACAGGGCCGAAAGTCCCCTCTCGCCCGCTCGCCGTGCGGACCTCGTGCGGACCTCGTGCGGACCTCGTGCGGACCTCGTGCGGACCTCGTGATCGACGGACCCGGTGTCAGCATATTTCGTTGCCGTCGGGGTCGTAGGTGTGCCATTCACCGTCGGCATCGCGGAACACCCGGTAACCCTGCTCCTTGAGGATGTTGTGTCGACCGCACAGCGGGCCACCGTTGCGGGGAACCGTGGCACCATGTGCCTTCCAGCCGACCGAGTGATCTGCCTGGCACCACCCGGCGGGCATGTCACAGCCAACCCAGCCGCATTGTTGTTCGAGCAACATCACCGCCTCACGAGCCGAACCGGTGAACAACCGTGAGCGACGCCCCAGATCGATGACGACACTGGCCGAGTCGTACACCACCCGGCGAATGTGCGCCCACAGCGCGGTGTTGACCGCCTCGGAGGTGTGCAAGAACCGACCGCTCTGGGTGCGACACACGATGTCGCGGTAACGGCGGGTGTCGATCGGCTCACCCTTCAAGGTCGATTCGAACGTCGCAGCATCGATCAGCACGTTGACGGTCGGCAACGGCCGCGCCGCACCGGCAGGCGCCGCTGCTGCCGCCCGCGCCATCGCCACCAAGGCGTCGGCGCGGCGCTGTGACTCGCTGCGTCGCAGATCGAGCATCGTCGCCGCTTCGCCCACCCGCGACCGCGCCTCGGCCCAATCGGTACGCCACTCGGCCTCGATGTAGTAGGCGAAGACCTCGTTGAACTCGGCACCACCGATCGCATCGAACGAGGCGGTCAGCGTCCAACCGTCATCGGCGCGAGGGCGCATCATCGCGTCACGGCGCAACCGGGCGCGTTCGGCCTTGTCACGCGCACCGTCGACGTCGGCCAGTGATTCCCACATGCGAATGTTGTTCTCGAACCCGGCGTACGGCAGATCCATCGCATCCAACAGCAACTCCCACGAATCACGCCCGAGGACATCCGGATCGATCCGCGGGTTCGCCGCCACCCGGGCCATCAACGCCGACTGCGCGACACCCACGATCCCGGCTGCCTCGCTGTTGGCCCAAACCGACGACCGGCGATGCATCCGCGCCGTCTGCACCCGGGCGAAGGCCTCGGAACCCGACAGCTGCAACCGATGCTTCAACCAGGCCTGAGCGGTGAAGAAGCCGTCGTTGCGGAACGGATTCGCCGTGTCGACGTGAGCGGCAACCGACACCCCGAGCGCATCCACCTGCCGTCGCACTCGCTCGACACCCACCGCCCACGAGCCGACGGCCTCCTTGGACAGCACCGTTGGATCGAACACCTGCAACGCCTCGACCGCAGCCACCGCCCGCGCCACGAGCTCGTCGATCAGGCCGACCGGCAACACCTCGTCGTGCGCCCCCAAGAGCCTGACCGCGCCGGGATCGGCCCGATGCGTGCCGCTCAACAACACCGGGCACGGGGAGACGAACGCCTCCTCACCATCCTCGCCTTCGGTTGTCGGCAGTGCGGTCGAATCCATGAACCGAGTATGACCAAGGGGTGTATCAACCTCGATCGACAAGTCGCCGACGGTGGCGACGCCGGCAAACCGCGGCGGGCGGTGGACGGTCGGCGGACGTGGACGTGGACGCGGACGGTGGACGGGATTCAGCACGCATGTCCGATCGATCCCGTCAGACGACGAGGTCGATGACAGCCCCGTGCTGGGGAGCGTCGGCGAGTCCGCGATCGAGGGTGACGAGCGGTGCGTCGAGTGCGAGCGACAGCGCGACGTAGGTGGCGTCGTAGGCCGTGAGGTTGTGACGGAGACGCCAGATGGTCGGTAGCAGCGGCTCGTGTTCGTGCCGGACGGCGTCGAGGTCGGCAAGGTCGGCGAGGGCTTCCGCGCCGCGCGGCGCGGACAGATCGCCGGCCATGACGAATCGACGCACGACCTGGGTCACTTCGATCGCCAGCAGGTGGGGAACGTGAAGCGACTGGTCGTCGGCTCGAAGCCGATCCTCGACGGCGGACGCCCGCGGGAGACCAAGCAGCCACTCGACGACCGCCGACGCGTCGAGCACGATCATCCGGGTCGAGCAGTCATCCGGATCATCCGGGTCGAACGATCATCCGGGTGATCCGGATCATCCGGGTCGAACGATCATCGAGCGTCCCGCTCGGCGCGCACGGCATCGACGGACGACTCCCCGATCACCGCCTGCTCACGAGTTCGCACCCGTTCGATGAGTTCGCGCCGGGTCGGGCGCTCGATCGAGCGTCGCAGCTCCGCGAGTGAGAACTCCGACAACGACTGCCCCTCCATCGCGGCACGAGCCTTCAAGCGGCGATGCACGTCGTCTGGCACGTTACGGATCTGCAGCATCTTCATGCACTCCGCATGTTAGCCCGCGCTTCACATGCTTCCGTTGGATCGGGGCGACGACCGACTCGCAGGAGCTCGGCGTGGCATGAGCGCCATCCAAGGCGAAGAAGGTCTGCCGAGCCCGTCGCGCGGTCCGATCAGCGTCCGCGGCGCACGATGGCATCGAACTCGGCGTCGGTGATCGGGAACACCGAGAGCCGGTTGCCGCGGGCCAATAGACGACATTCCGCCAGCTCGGGCATCGCCTTCAAGTCGTCGAGGGGGACGAACCGCAGCGGCTTCACTGGTGCCACCGTCACCCAATCCCACCGAGGATCAGTCGGATCGGAGTCGGGGTCGTAGTACTTCGACGTCGGTTCGAACTGGGTGGGGTCGGGCTCGGCACGCTTGACGATCTTGCAGACACCGGCCGCTCCGGGAGGCTTGGCGTTGGAGTGGTAGAAGATCGCGCGATCGCCGACCTTCATCTCCCGCATGTAGTTGCGAGCCTGGTAGTTGCGCACCCCGTCCCAGCCCTCACGACCGACGCGCACGAGATCGTCGTAGCCGAACGTGTCGGGCTCGGACTTGAGCAGCCAGCGCGCCATCGGGCCGCACGGTAGTGCACCACTCGTCGCCTGGAGGTTGTGCGGGGTGGACACCATCCGCTTTGTCGATCTTCACCGGCACGACCGCACGTCGATCACGCCTTCAACCGAATCGTCAGGGCAGCGCGCTCTGGTGTGTGAAGTCAGCGATGAAGATCGCCACCGCCGTGGCGACGCAGGCGCCCGAAATGAGCCAGAACCGGATGATCACGGTGGTCTCCGGCCAGCCGACGAGTTCGAAGTGGTGGTGGATCGGTGAGAGCCGGAAGAGGCGCCGACGTCGCCCCGACGCGCGGAACACCACCATCTGCAGCCCGACCGAGCCCGCCTCGATCACGTTGATGCCGCAGATCAGCAGCAACAGGAGTTGCGTGTCGGTCGTCAGCGCCAACAGCGCGAGGGCCGAGCCCAACGCGAGCGCTCCGACGTCGCCCATGAAGATCCGCGCCGGCGCGGCGTTCCACCACAGGAACCCGGCGCACGCTCCGGCGAACGCGGCTGCCAGCACGGCGAGGTCGTAGGGATTGACGACGTCGCCGTAGATCGCCGGATTACGCAGTGCCCAGAACGCGATGCCGGTGAACGCGACGAAGCCGAGCAGTGCCGAGCCGGCGGCCAGGCCGTCGAGACCGTCGGTCACGTTCACCGCGTTGGTGGTGGCGAAGATGATCGTGCCGGCCCAGAACACCCACAACACGGGCCCGAGTTCCCAGCCGGGCAGATCGGCTCGGGTCAGCGAGAGCCGGGTGTCGATGTCGGTCGTCGACACGAGCACGGCCGCGATACCGAGCGACATGAGGTAGGACACCACACCCTTGACCTTCCAGTACACGCCCCGGTTCTGTCGGGCCCGGACCTTCATCACGTCGTCGACGAGTCCGAGCCCCGCCATCGCCATGATCCCGGCGATCACCACGAGGGTCTGGTCGGAGAAGACCACCCCGGCGCGAACGTGACTGATCAGATACCCGGCGAATGCCGCTCCCAGGATGGCCAGGCCGCCCATGGTGGGTGTGCCCGCCTTGTGCTCGTGGGGTGGCACGACCGCGTTCGCGCTGTTCTGCTGGAGGATCGGCTGGCTCGCCCCGCGTTCGGCGAGCAACCTGACCAGCACGCGTGTTCCGAACAGCGCCACGGCCGCCGCGATCGCACCGGCGATCGCGAGTGCGATCACGACGAGCCGGTCTTCGCGCTGCTTTCCAGCTCCGACTCGATCCGTACGACGAGCGGGAAGAGCACGTTGTTCTCCTTGTGGATGTGCAGATGGGTGTCGGCTTCCAGGTCGGCCAGGCCGGCGTAGCAGGCGGCGTACGACGCGCATCCGTCCTCCGGCGGCTGGTACCCGCCCGTCAGCCGGCGGAGCCGGGCGAGCAGATCGCCGACGGCGTCGTGCTCACGCAGCATCACCGAGATCGGGTTGCGGAGCGTCCCGCAGTGGAACGAGGCCGGCGCGGTGGCGAGGTCGAGTTCGCGGATCATCGGGAACAGCATCCGCTCCTCCTTGAGCAGATGCGGCTCGAGGTCGTGGCGGATGTCTTCGAAGCAGGTCTCGACCTGCCGCAGCTCGGGGTGGCGATCACCGTGGACCGACACGATCTTGACGATGAGCGCCGACAAGCGCGGCAACTCGTCCCACAGATACCGGTGATGGGTCGCCTCGAGATGCTCGACGAGTTCGGTGGCTCCCATGGACGACCAGTCGGCCGCCGGTTCGTCGGTGACCGCGTCGGCAAGCTCGACCGAAGTGGCCGAGGCGTCCAGCCCTTGAGCGGCGCACGCGTCGGCCAGCGAGCGCCCGCCACCGCAGCAGTAGTCAAATCCCCGCAGCTCGAACTCACGGGCGAGCTGCGGGTGTGCGTTCACCAGCTCACCCAGGGTCTTCGTCGGATCGATGGTCTTCATCGGTTGCTCCCTTCTCGTTCACCTGTACCTGTTCACCTGCACCTGTTCGCTTCGTGTCCGATCGCTCGTGGTGCTCGTCATGTGGGCCACCCTCATGCGGCCAGGACCCCGATCGCCGTCGCCGCGACGAGGCCGAAACCCAACATCATCTGACGCAATCCCAGCACCTTCGCGGCGACCGGCGGGCGCCGCACCCAGAAGATCTGCAGCACCGCGAGCACGACGAGACCGGCCAGGCCGGCCGGCATCCGCGAGTCGACCAGCACCGCGATCGCGCCGGTCAGCACAGCCATTGCCTGCGCGCCGTCACTCCCCGATGTCGACGTGGCGCCTCGCCGCAGACGCGCGATCTGCACCCTGACGAACGGAATCGCGCCGACGCCCCTGCCGGCCAACACCAGCCACGCTCCCCCAGCGAGCGCAGCGCTCTCACCCGACGCCAGCACGATGGCCGCCGCTACCGAAGCGATCCCGATCGCGCCACACAACTCCGCAAGGAGCCGACGGCCGCGGCTGTGGACATCGAACCACAGCTCGACCGCCACCAGTGGAGCGGCGATCGCCACTGGCGCCGACCACGCCCATCCCGCCGTGGAGGCGACGACGATCATGACGCCCATCACGACCAACTCGCCCATCGCGATGCGCAGCGCCAACCGTGACCGGTCGAGCCACCGGTCGTGTCGTCGATCGACCGCAACCAGCTTCAGCGGTGTCCGCACGAGGAACGCCACGAACGCGGCGACACCGAGTGCGGCGCCCGCGCCCGATGGTGCGATCAACAGGCCCAGCAGCACCGGCTCGAGCGTCAACCCCCACCCGCCGTGCTCGCTGGGCACGGCGACTGCGCGCCACGCCGGACGCTCCCGTGTGGTCGGCAGTCTGTCGACGGCCGTCATCGGTGCGCCGGCAGCACCCGGACTACACGGTCGACGCGTTGCCTGACATCGAATCGCATAGTGCGAGACTCATCGATTCGGTGGCTCGCCGCCAGGGCACAAGGTCCCTCGATTCGTCAGTCGTGTATCCACACCGTGGACCGCAGGGGCAGCAGGTCTTGGCCCCAGATGAGATCCATCACCGGGTTGACCACCCGGATGCAGCCGTGCGATGCGGGGTAGTTCGGGACCTTCGGCGCACCGTGCACCGCGACGCCACCGACCACGAACTTGGGCCGGTACAGCGTGCCGAGGTCGCCTTCGTAGCGCGGGACGTCGCTCTCCCGGTACGTGCTGAAGGTTCCCGTGGGTGTCGTCGCGACACCGATCACCCGGCTGCCGGCGCTCTTCTGGTCCTCTTCGTCGTAGCTCTTCCCGTTGCCGGTGGAGACGTTGAAGATGTAGCGCATCTCGCCGTTCTGGATCAGGTAGGCGATCTGCTTGCCCTTGTCGACCTCGAGCAGGGTGCCCGTGCTGCGCCCGGCGGCAGGGCGGCAGATCTGGGTGTTGAGGGCGATCGCGGTGGCGTTGTCGACCACCGTCGTGGCCGGCAGGCCCTTCCACTTCTGGAACGCCATCACCGCCTGCACCGTGGTGAGCCCGTACGACCCGTCGGAGGCGGCATTCCAGAAGCCGAGGGCCGACAGTCGGTTCTGCAGCGTGGCCACGGCCTGCCTCGACGACCCCACGATGATCGGCCCGACCGGGAACGTGGGATAGCCGACGGCGGGGGTGGAGCACGCCGCCGACGGCGCGTTGACGGGGTTGCCGAATGGCGCGGGAGCGGCGTTGCCGAGGAAGTAGCCGGCGAGATCGGCGATCAGGTTGCCGCCCGCCTCGGTGAACATCGAGAACCCACGCGCCGACACGGGCACGATGACATGATTCGCCAGGATCTGGGCCGGGCGCACGACGTTCATGGTGGACGTGGCCGGCTTGCCGGCGGGATCGACCGTCCCGGCCGTGACCACGCTGATGTAGCCGGTCGTGAGGGTCTCGGCGCTGGTGGCATTGAGCACGACCGCCGACACATCCGATCTACCGATCGCCGGGTTGGTCGCCACGGGCACCTCGAAGCGCCAGCCGGGCTCGGCGCGGGTGGCGCCGCCGAGTGGGTTCAACGCCGGCGAGGCGCGTGTCGACGATGCGCGTCGGTGAGGTCATCGGAACGAACAGGCCGACGATGTCCTCCGGCGCGTCGCTGCCCGTGTAGGTACCGACCAGGTCGATGAGCAGGTCGCCACCTCCCTCGGAGAAGATGGTGACACCACCAGTGGCATCGACGGTGACGATGGCCTGGTTGGCGGCGATCGCGGACGGACCCGGTGGCGAGTTGAGGTTCGACGTCGCCGGCACGGCGCCGCCGCGCGGGTACACCTGCCAGTAGCCGGCATTGCCGGTGACGGCGGTGAGGTTGACCGCGACGGCACTGGCGCCTGCGGCGCCGGGCACCGTGAACGTGCGGGCTTCGCCAGGGTCGAAGGTGGCCACGCCGCGGGTGTCGAGCACCCGGGTGAGCGCCGGCAACGGCTGGAAGCGACCCGAGGTGGCGGTGTCGGCGTTGGTGTAGTAGCCGAGCAGGTCGACGATGACGTTGCCACCCGCGCCGGCATAGACATCCACCACGCCGTCGTTGCCGACGGGCACCGTCACCAGGTTGGGCAGGGCCACCCCCGCCAGTGACTGCAGTTCGTCGATGTTGAGGTTCGACGCCTCCGGGCGAGGACTGGTGTGGGGCCACACGGTCCAGTAGCCGTTGCCGGCCGGGCCGGTGACCGTGACGTTGAGCACCGCCGCGGCAACGGCGCCCGCCGGCGGCAGCGGCGCCTCACCTGTGACGCTGACCGACAACGACCCCCCGGCGCCGAGCGGAGACGTCAGGCGGGTATCGATGAGACGTTGCGACGTGGGCATCGCGACGTACGCGCTGGTGGCCGCGGCGGCCGACGCGGTGGAAACGGGAAGCACGGCCGACGGAATCGCAATTCCCCCGGCGATCGCGCCGAAAAAGGCCACTGAGGCGACAAGAGGTCGGATGCGCACCCTACAACCATAGAAGGCGCGGGGTCTCCCGCGGGTGTCTGGCGTAGCTCGCTCGCCCTCGAGCACATCAACCTGCGCAAGACTGTCCGTTGTGAAGCGGGGCCAACTTCGGGTGTACCTCGGCGCCATGCCGGGCGTCGGCAAGACCCACGCCATGGTCGAAGAAGGGCTCCGGCGGGCGGGTCGCGGCGCCCACGTCGTGATCGGGGTGTTGGACACCGCCGATCGCCCGGCATGGAACGACCGCCGGATTCGACTGGAAACAATCGCCACCGTCGCCGGCCCGGGCGGGGACGCGGAACTGGACGTCGATGCCATCATCGAACGTGGTCCGCGTGTCGTGCTGGTGGACGATCTCGGCCACCAGATCGACGACGTGCGTAGCAGATGGGAATCGGTTGATCGGATACTCGCCGCGGGCATCGATGTGGTCTGCACGTTGGACATCGGAGATCTCGACTCGATGCACGACAGCGTTGCCACGATCACGGGTGTCCGAACGAATCGACGCGTCCCCGACATATTCCTGGGACTTGATGCGCAGGTCGAACTGATCGACATCAGCCCGGAATCCCTGCGGCGTCGCTTGGCCCACGGCAACGTCTACTCATCCGAACGAGTCGACGCCGCGTCGGCGAACCTGTTCCGTCCACCGGTGGTGGGCGCCGTGCGGTACCTCGCGTTGACGTGGCTCGCGGAGCGGGTCGAAGCGCAACTGGAACGAGATCTGGCGTCGAGCTCCTCGGACGACTCCCGGCCTGCCCGGGAGCGAGTCGTGGTCGCACTCGGAGGAGAAGGCGGCGAACTGCTCGTGCGGCGAGCCGCCCGCCTCGCCGCACGATCGGGCGGACAACTGGTCGGAGTGCATGTGATGAGCCCGGACCGGCAGCCCGGCCCCGACCTCGAACGGCAGCGCCGGCTCCTCGTCGCCCTCGGGGGAACGTATCGAGAGGTGCGAGGTGACGATGTGGCCTCGGCACTCGGCGCGTTCGCGCAAGTCGAGCAGGCGACACAGATCGTGATCGGCGCACGCTCCAAGGATCTGCGCTCGCGACCTGGAGGCTCGGTGGGTGGAGAGCTCCTCGACGACATCGGTCCTGCGGAACTGCACATCGTTCCGACCGGCGTCACACTCGGGGCTCATCGACGCCTGGACGTCAGGCGTACAACAGGGCATCGGCCATCTCGCCAAGTCGCCATCGGGTGGGCGCTCTGCCTGCTCGGCCTGCCGTTGGTAACCCTGATCTTCGTTGCCTATCGAGAACACATCGCGGTCGGCTCCGCGCTGCTCGTCGACCTGTGTATCGTGATGGCCGTCGCGGTTCTCGCCGGCCTACGCGCTGGTCTCGTCGCCTCGGTCGGCGCATTCGCGCTGACCAATTGGTTCCTGACACCGCCTCTGCACACGCTGACGATCAGTGAGGCCCAGAACGTGGTGGCGCTGAGTGTGTTCGTATTGGTCACGGTGGTCGTCAGCCTGCTCGTCGATCGAGCCGCCCGACAGAGTCGCGAGGCGTCGAGTGCGAGAGCGGATGCGGCAGCACTCGCCCGGTCCGCCGCGACGCTCGTCGGCGCTCTCGATCCCCTACCGGATCTCCTCCAGCAGATCCGCGCCACCTTCGGACTCGACGCCGCCTCGGTGTTGGAACGCGTCGAGGGCGTCTGGTGGCCGACCCAACTCTCCGGGAATCCGGAACTCACCAATCCAGACCAGGGGACATCGATCGACCTCGCTGCCGACGGCGAACTCCGCTTGGTGGTGTCCGGGGCGACGCTGGGCTCCGAGCAGCTGGTGGTGCTGCGAGCGTTTGCCGACCAGTTGGCGATGGCCGTCGAGGCTCGGAGGCTGCGGGCCGAGGCCGCCGACGCCGACCTGCTGGCCGAGACGGACGCCCTCAGATCGGCCTTGCTCCAGGCGGTGTCGCACGACTTCCGAACACCGCTGGCAACGATCAAGGCATCGGCGTCCGGCTTGCTACGCACGGACGTCGCTTTCGGCGACGAGGATCGCCGAGCGCTGCTCCGCGACATCGAGGCTTCGTCGGACAGACTCGACAGGATGGTACGCGACCTGCTCGACATGAGCAGGCTCCAAGCGGGCGCGGTCGAACTCGATCTGCGGCCAGTGGCCCTTGAAGAGATCGTCGCATCGGCGCTGGCCGGGATCGAGTCAGCACCGCGTCGCGTCGACGTCGACGTGCCGGAGGCGTTACCGATGGTGCTCGCCGACGCAGCACTGCTCGAACGAGCCGTCGCCAATCTCGTCTCCAACGCCATCGCCTGGTCACCCGACGATCGGCGCGTTCGTGTCGAGGCCGGACTCGTCGGTTCGGTCGTCGACCTGCGGGTGGTGGATCGTGGCCCCGGGGTGGAGCCGGCACAGCGTGAGCGCATCTTCGTCCCGTTCCAACGGCTGGGCGACCGATCACACGATGCCGGCGCCGGCCTCGGCCTGGCAATCGCCAAAGGGTTCGTCGACGCGATGGGGGCACTCCTCGACCTCGATGACACTCCTGGAGGGGGGCTGACCATGGCGATTCGCCTGCCGATCGCCGACGAGGAGCAGCAGACGCGGTGACTCGAATCCTGGTGGTCGACGACGATGCGCAGATCGTCCGCGCACTGGACATCAACCTGCGAGCGCATGGGTACGACGTGACCGTGGCAGACACCGGTGAGGCGGCGCTGATCAGCGCCGCGGCTACCAACCCCGATGTGGTGCTCCTCGATCTCGGGCTGCCAGGTCTCGATGGTGTCGACGTGATCCGCGGGTTGCGCGGATGGACGACCGTTCCGATCATCGTTCTGTCCGCACGCGAAGGAGACGCCAACAAAGTCTCAGCGCTCGACGCGGGCGCGGACGACTACGTCACGAAGCCGTTCAGCATCAGCGAGTTGCTGGCCCGTATTCGAGCGTCGTTGCGCCGACGCCACCCTGTCGCCGACGATCCGATCGTCGAAACGGCTGACTTCGTCGTCGACTTGGTGGCCAAGCGGGTCACTCGTGATGGCGCGATCGTCCACCTCACTCCGACGGAGTGGGCGATTGTCGAGCATCTCGTTCGCAACCCGGGCAGGCTGGTCACGAGGCGCCAACTCCTCCAGAGCGTCTGGGGACCGCAGTACGAGAACGAGACGAACTACCTGCGCGTCCATCTCGCGGCGATTCGCCGCAAGCTCGAACCGGTTCCCGGCCAGCCGGTGCATTTCGTGACGGAGCCCGGCATCGGGTATCGGTTCGAGTCATCTTGACGAGTTCTTAGCGCTTTGCGCCCGAATCTTGGCGACCTGTCGACGGCAGCGCCCCCGACCTCGGGGTTGAGTGAAATCATGCTCCTGGACGACCATTCGGACATCACCCTCGATGTCGCTGTCACCGAGCGTTCGCTCGGCAACATGGCCCCCGAGATCCCCGAGCCGCTCAGCTATCGGGTGAAGAAGAGGTTGCTCGGTCCCCCCCTGCACACCGAGCAATTGGAGCACGAGACGCTCGGTAAACCGACCGCGTTGGCCGTGTTCGCCTCGGACAACCTCTCCTCCTGTGCCTACGCCTCCGAGGAGATACTTGTCGTGCTGGTGCCGGCGATCGGCATGGCCGCGTTCTCGCTGGTCACCCCGATCACCATCCTGCTGCTCGTCGTTCTCGGATTTCTGATCCTGTCGTACCGTCAGACGATCAAGGCGTACCCGTCTGCCGGCGGCGCGTACATCGTCACCCGCGACAACTTCGGACTGCTGCCGGCACAAGTGGCAGGCGTCGCGCTGCTGACCGACTACATCCTCACCGTGGCGGTGAGCACCGCCGCGGGCAGCGCGGCGTTGGCCTCGGCGTTCCCGGGGCTCTCCTCCTACTCGATGTGGATCGCCATCGGGTTCGTCGTTCTGATCGCCTTCGGCAACTTGCGCGGCACGAAGGAATCCGGTCGGTTGTTCGCCGCTCCGACGTACTTCTTCGTGCTCGTCATGGGGGTGCTGCTGATCGTCGGAGCGGCGCGCATCGTGTCGGGAACCCTGCCCGTTCAGCCCACTGATCTCGAGGGCATGCTGGTGAGGACGAAGAGCCCGTCGAACGCAATATTCATGGGCGCCGGAATGCTGGTCTTTCTCAAGGCCTTCGCATCCGGTGGCGCAGCGGTCACCGGCGTCGAGGCGATCAGCAACGGTGTGCCGGCATTTCGTCCGCCTGCGTGGAAGAACGCCCGCGAGACGTTGGTCTACATGGGCGCCCTCCTCGGAGTGATGTTCCTCGGGTTGTCGTTCCTCGCATCACGGGTGCACGCAACTCCCTACGAGGGCGGCACACCGACGGTGATATCTCAGGTGGGCAAGCTGGTATTCGGGCAGACGGCCGCCGGACACGTGATGTTCTTCGCGTTGCAGACAGGCACCATGCTGATTCTCGTGCTCGCGGCGAACACGAGTTTCGCCGACTTCCCACGACTGGCGTCATTCCACGCGGGTGACAACTTCATGCCCCGCCAGTTCATGGTGCGCGGTCATCGCCTCGTGTTCTCCAACGGGATCATCTTCCTCTCGGCCGCCGCGATCGTCACCTTGCTCGGCACCGGCGCCCAGGTCAGCCGACTCATCCCGCTCTATGCGATCGGGGTGTTCACGAGCTTCACGCTGTCCCAGGCGGGCATGACCAAGCACCACATCCGGCTGAAGGAGCAGGGTTGGAAGGTCGGGGTGTTGATCAACGGCATCGGTGCGGCGCTCTCCTTCGTCGTATTGATCATCGTCGCCGGCATGAAGTTCACCGAAGGCGCCTGGGTGATCCTCGTCCTCGTTCCGATCATGGTGGTCGGGCTGGTCCGTCTCAACAAGGCCTACGAGGCGGAGACCGTCGAACTCCACAGCGACGCGCGGGCTCTGGGGCAACGCCAAACCATGCGCACCCACGCGGTCGTCGTGCTCGTCGACGACCTGGACGCCGCCGCAGCGCGTGCGTTGCAGTATGCGCGCACCTTGACGGTGCAGGACCTGCGAGCAGTTCACCTCGATCTCGACCCCTGGAAGACCAGCCTGTTGGTCGACTCGTGGCGCGACCTCGGTCTGTCATCGTTTCCGCTCGACATCGTCGAATGCCCGGACCGACGGGTCCCGCGTGCCGTGCTCGAGCTGGCAACCGAGATCACCTCGGACAACGACACCGAACTCTCTGTGCTCATCCCGAGGCGCGAGTACAGCAAGCTCTGGCACCGCCTACTGCACGACCGTTCGTCCAATGCGATCGCCGCCGCGCTTCATGACATGCCGCACTGCAACGTGACGATCGTCCCCTACCAACTGGGTCATCGCGACTCCGCCCCCGCTGCCCAGGCCGTCGTCGCGGAAGCACCTCAACCGCGGCCGATCTTCGCCACACCCAAGACGGGCCCGGCCGCGTCGAACGTGTCGGCGCAGGACCTGCCGACGCACCGGACTCGCATCACCGACCTCCCACCTCGGCAGCGCTCGACGGTTGCGGGGCGAGTACGCGCGATCCGAGTACAACCGTGGGGTGGAAACCCCGCGCTGGAATGCTCCCTCGCCGACGAGACCGGCAGCATCACGATCGTCTTCTTCGGTCGTCGCGAGATCGCCGGCATTCGTCTCGGCACGATCATGGCCGTCACGGGAGTGGCCGGTGATCATCGCGGAATGAGGGCCATCCTCAATCCGGAATACACGTTGATCTCGACACCGCGGGCACCATCCGATCCGGTTCACCACTGATTTCGTGGTCTCGACCGGCTGCCGTCCCGTGGCCGCCTCACGTTCGTGATGTTCGCCGTCGGGGACGGCAAGTCAGGAGCGAACGAAGTCAGGTGTTCCAGGCGACGCGACAACGCCACCCTGACGAGGACACACGAGCGATGCCGCTCCCCCAGCCCAGCGGGCTGAGTAGGGTCGAGTCCGTGGGTGATGGGAGTTCCGTCGTCCGGGTGGCCCTCCGCGTCATGCCGGTCTGGTGCGGTCTCGCGATCGCTGCGGCCTCCATCACGGTGCTCTTCCTCGACATGCGATCAGTGATGGAAATCGGTGGCTTCTGCGCCGGCGGCGGCCCCTATGTGATCGCGGCCACGTGTCCCAAAGGAGCCGCATGGATCACGCCCGTGTCGATCTCTGTCGGTTTGCTCGGGCTGGCGGTCTACACCGTTGCGTCGATCCGGCTTCCCGGCCCCCGGTGGACGTTGCTCGCCTGGCCGGCGCTGTTCCTGAGCCTGGGGTGGAACTTCTGGGAGTTCGGCCTCAACCCCGACGAGGCAAGTGGCGTCGCCGTCGGCTGGATCGTGTGCGGGGTTCTGTTCGTGGCCATGGGCGCCGTGCCGCTCGTCGGTCTCCTCGCCTCCAGCACCGGTCGCAAGCTGCTGACGTGGGCCGACGCGATGTCGTCCTCCGAGAGACTCAGTGCCCGCGCGACCGCGGCGTCGGCGTCTCCGCCGGCGGCGCGACCTGACCACCGAACAGTTCGAGAACGCCGAGGACAAGCTGTCGTCGGAGCGACGCGGATCGTGCCGAACTCGGCAGGCGTCAAGCTGTTGGCGCTCGCCGTGAACGTGTCGGCCGTCGTGGCCGGCATCGTCGGCGGCATCTGGTTCTTCGAACGCTTCTCCTGACGGCTGGTCCGCCATTTCGACGGCGTTCGACGAGCCACATCGGCCTGCCCGTCACCCGGGCCGGGGCGCGTACATGATGATGCCGGCGCCCATCCACGCGATCCCACGATGCTCACGAACGCCTTGCCAGATCAGCCAGGCGCCGCCGATCTCCAGCACCGCGGCAATCACGAAGTAGAGGATCGAGCGTGCCGTGTCGGACATGTCGCGAGACCGTACCGACCGACCAAGCCCGGCCCTTGACATTGCGCTTGAGGAGACCGAGGAGGAGACCGAGGAGGAGGTCCTCCTTCCGCCTCAGCTGTCGTTCAGGCTCTTGGCCAACAGCGGGCAGGTCTCGGCCAGCCAGGCGGTGCCCTCGTCGTCCATGCTGCTGCCGGCGGCGTCATTCGCGGCCGAGTACTCGGCGAATGTGCCAACCGCTGCTTCGAACGCTGCCTCTGCGGCGTCGAGCTTGCCCTGATCCAACGATTCGGTGGCGTCGGGGATCTCGTCGAGTGGCGTGCCCGCAGACACCGCGTCGAGTACCGAGTTCCACGCGCTCGCGATGGTGGCGATCTCGGCAGCGCTGAAGCCGCCCGCGGAGAGTGCCGCCGGGGCTGCTTCGACGCGCGAGAGCAGTAGTTCGAGACTCGGCTGCAGGTTGGCCGGGACCTCGCTGCGCAGTGTTGCCGTGTCTGCGGTCAGGCTGGAATACGCAATGACCTCGACCCGCTCGATGCCGCTGTTTTCGTCGCCCGCGCCCGACCCGGCGAAGCCGGTGAAGATACTCGTCGTGATGATCCGGTTGAATGACGTGCACACCGGCTTGTCGTCGATCGCCGCGACCGGGAGGCTGCCACCCGCGGTCGGATCCGTCGGATCGGTGTCGTCGGTCACCGAATCGTCGGTGGAGTCACCGGTCGTGTCACCGGTGGCCGAGTCGACGGGCTCGGAGACCGCCGTTGTGTCCAAGGCGGCGGTGTTGTCGGTCACTGCGGTGACCGCCACCTCGCCGGCAGTCGAACCGGCCGAGGAATTGTCGTCGCTGCCGCACGCCCCCAGCGCCAAAGCACCAACGGCAAGTATCAGGCTCCATCGCGTCATCTTCACGGCCGCACCATAACCCGGCCGACGCAGCCCGTCGGGCATTGCTCGGATCAATGCTGCGTGGGCGTCGATGGTTACAACCACCGTCGCATGACTTGCAGCTCGAACGCGGCCTTGCCCCAGTGCCGGCGCCGAGCCGGACGGTGCAGGGCGATCGATGGTGATGGCTCGGCGTAGAAGTCGCCGGCGCCGTAGGCGGCTCGCCCGGCTCCGGATTCGATGAAGCAGCCGCCGTGCCCGTCGAAGCCCTCTGGGGTCGGCGCACCGGAGATGGCAGCGCTGATCGTGTCGGCGACCACGTGGGCCTGTGCGTGCGCGAAGACGCCGGCGCGGGGTAGCGGCTTGCCGATGCCGAGGACGATCTGGGTGTTGTCCCCGATCGCGTAGACGCCTGGAAAGGCGGTGGTCAACATGGTTCGGTCAGCGTGGATCCAGCCGTCCTCGGCGGCGAGGGCCGAGTGCGCGATGACCGGAGGGGCCACGATCGGAGGCATGTAGACGACCAGGTCGGCGCTCTCGCGGGCGTCGCCGAACTGGAGGCTCCCCGGCTCCAGCCCGGTGATCTGGCGGCTCGGCTGGTAGTCGATGCCCCGCTCGGACAGCATCATCGTCACCGCGGCGGAGACGTCGGCGCCGGCGACGGGCATCGGCGCCGGTTCGGCGCTACGGACCGCGACCTCGACCCGGTCACGCACTCCCCTGGCGCGCAGCCCGGCGTCGATGAGCAGGGCCGCCTCATAGGGAGCGGCCGGGCACTTGTACAGGGGTGCGGCGGTGACGACGACGATGCGGCCTGTGTCGACGCGTTCGAGTTGGTCGGCCAGCCGTTGGGCGCCGGTGAGTGTCGCGAAGGTATGGCCGTGTTCGGCCAGCCCCGGTATCCGGTCGGTTGCCCAGTCCGCGCCGAGGCTGACGACCAGGTGGTCGCCGGTCAGCCGACGGTCGCCGACGGTCACTGTTCGTGTCACGGGGTCGATGTCGGTGATGTCTCCGATGACCACCTCGATGTCGCGCCGCTCCAGTCGGCGCAGAGGGCGCGTGATCTGGTCCGGGCGGCGTGCGCCGGTCATCACCCAGAGGTACGAGGCGGCGAACGTGAAGTCGGGGTCGCGGTTGACGAGCACGACGCGGTGGCGGCGGTCGAGGCGGCGACGAAGACGATTCGCCGTGGCGATGCCGCCGATGCCGCCGCCGGCCACCAGAACTGTCTGCGATGCGATCGACGCCGTGGTGGTGGTGGCCATCGGCGTCAGAACGTAAGGATCTTGTCGGCCCAGACGGTCCAGTCGGTGACCTCGTCGAGGCTCGACCGGCGGGCTTCGGGGATGAGCATCGCGTCGGTGACCCCTCGGGCGTCCATGCAAGTGCCGCACAACCCGATCTCGGCGCCGTGGCGCGCGGCGGAGGTGAGCATCCGATCGAGGTGGTAGTAGCCGTTCGGGAGTTGCTGGTTGGCGATCGCACAGCCGACCGCGTCGCCGAAGCAGAAGATCCTCACCTCGACGTCGTCGCGTTTGGCGACGTTGACAGCCAGGCGCAGACCGTTGTAGGCGGCCTCGGTGCCGTAGGCGGGACCTTGCAGGATGAACAGGATCTTCATGACGTACTTGACAGGATAGCCTCCCGCTCGCAAGTATTCAAGAGTCTCTTTGAGAAAGCGAGCGAACGGGATGCGCGTGCACGAGTTCGTCGACGAAGGCCTCGGTCATTCGTCGTACCTGGTCGATCTGGACAACGGGACTGCGGCCGTGGTCGATCCGCCCCGCTTCCCGACCGCTCACGAGCAGCTCGCCGATCAGCTCGGAGTGCGCATCGCGTGGACGATCGACACCCACTCCCACGCCGACTACGTCACCGGCAGCCCCGGTCTCGTGGCCCGTCTCGGTGCTGTGTTCATCGCACCCGAAGCGTCGCGGCCGGCTTCGCCGCATCGCCCGGTCGTCGACGCCGAACAGATCGGGCTTGCTCCCGGCATCGCGATGACCGCTCTGGCCACGCCAGGCCACACACCCGACCATCACGCCTACGTGCTCACCGATCGCGGTGCGCCGGTTGCGTTGTTCTCGGGCGGTTCGCTGATGGTGGGCACGGTCGGACGAACGGATCTGTGCGGACCTGAGCGTGCAGTGCCGCTCGCCCATGAGATGTTCCGGGCGCTGCGCCGCTTCGACGAACTCTCCGACGAGGTCGTCGTGTATCCGACGCATGGGGCAGGGTCGTTCTGCTCGGCGCCGGGCGCGTCGCAGCGCACCTCCACGATGCGCCACGAACGCGACACCAACCCGCTGTTCTCGATCACCGACGAGGACGTGTTCGTCGAGCGATTGGTCGCCGGATTCGGCTCGTTCCCCACCTACTTCGCGCGCCTGCCCGAACTGAACCGCCTCGGTCCCGAACGGTACGACACGCTCCCCCAGCTTGCGGCGCTGTCGGCCGACGACGTCGACCGCCATCTCGGCGCGGGTGGGGTCGTGATCGACGCGCGGCCGCCGGCCGCGTTCTCGGCGGGGCACGTGCCGGGATCGTTGTCGAACACGCTGCGGCCGGTGTTCGCGAGTTGGCTCGGCTGGCTCGTCGAAGCGGACCGGCGCCTCGTATTCGTCCTCGACGACGATCAGGACCGCGCGGACCTCGTACGGCAGTGTCTCGACGTCGGTCACGAGCACCTGGTGGGTGAACTCGCCGGCGGCATCAGCGCATGGATCGACTCGGGTCGGACGGTGGAAGCTGTCCCATTCGTCCACGCCGCCGACATGTCGGGTCGGGTGATCGATGTCCGCCAGGCCGACGAGTACGCAGCGGGCCACGTCCCAGGATCGGTCAACGTCGAACTCGGCCAGGTCGCGACCGCCGTGCTGCCCGCTGGGCCGGTCACCGTGATGTGCGGCCACGGTGAACGGGCGATGACGGGCGCCAGCCTGCTCGCCATGCGCGGACACGTCGAGGTGACGGTCCTCGACGGTGGCCCCGACGACTGGTCGACCGCGACCCGTCGACCGCCGGCGGTCGGGCGTTGACCCGCCGGACCGCCGGGACTCCACTGCGGCTGGGGCTCAGGGAGAACCTCGCCCAGTTCGCCCTGCTCGTCGGCGTCAACGCGCTCGTCGGGGGCATGATCGGCCAGGAACGCACCGTCCTGCCGCTGCTCGCCAACGCGGAGTTCGGGCTCACCGACTTCACCGCAACGCTCACGTTCATCGTCGCGTTCGGCGCCGTGAAGGCAGCGACGAACTTCTTCGCCGGCGCCCTGTCGGACCGGTACGGGCGCAAACCGGTCCTGGTCTCCGGGTGGATCATCGCCCTGCCGATCCCGCTGCTGCTGATGTGGGCCCCGACCTGGGGTTGGGTGGTGTTCGCCAACGTGCTGCTCGGCGTCAACCAGGGGCTCACCTGGTCGACCACGGTGGTCATGAAGATCGACCTCGTCGGACCCGCCCGACGGGGGCTCGCGATGGGCTTCAACGAAGCAGCCGGCTACGGAGCGGTCGCCGTCACCGCCGTCGCGACCGGCTACATCGCCCAACGCTGGGGGCTTCGCCCCGAGCCGTTCTTCCTCGGCCTCGCCTACGCCGGGCTCGGCCTCGGCCTGTCGGTGTTCGCCGTCCGTGAAACCCACGCCCACGCCCGCCACGAGGCAGCCAACCACGTGGCCACCAGCGACGCGCACCACGGGGGCCTCACCACCGGCGAGATCTTCCGGCTCACCTCGTTCGGCGACAAGGCACTGTCGTCGTGCTCGCAAGCCGGGCTCGTGAACAACCTCAACGACGGGCTCGCCTGGGGTCTGTTCCCGATCTTCTTCGCGGCCTCCGGTCTCTCCATCGGACGCATCGGCGTGCTGGCTGCGCTCTATCCCGCGGTGTGGGGTCTCGGACAGCTCTACACCGGGGGGCTGTCGGACCGCATCGGGCGCAAGCCGCTCATCGTCGGGGGCATGCTCACCCAGGCCGTCGCCCTCGCCTGGATCGCCGCCACCGGCAGCTTCACCGCGTGGGCCATCGGGGCGATGGTGCTCGGCGCCGGCACGGCGATGGTGTACCCGACCCTGCTCGCCGCGATCGGTGACGTCGCCCACCCGGCATGGCGCGCCCGGTCGGTCGGCGTCTACCGGCTGTGGCGCGACAGTGGCTTCGCCGTCGGCGCCCTCCTCGCCGGAATCCTCGCCGACCTCATCTCCATCCCCGCCGCCATCTACGCCGTCGCCGCGCTCACCGCGGTCTCCGGCCTGGGCGTCGCCGTGCGCATGTACGAGACCCACCCACGATGAACGACTCGGGGCCGTCATCGTTGAACTCGTCGCGAACGACCTCGATCCCGATCGACTCGGAGACGAAGAGCTCGTCGCTCTCCACCTCATCGACAGCGAAGTGACCAACGTCCTTCGTCGTGTTGTCGTACAGGCCATCTTGACCGACAAGCAGGCCACGTCGGCGATGGGGGCCACCTGGTGTGGATAGCCACATCTTTATGGCCAATGCAGCGTCGGAGGTAGCGTTAGCGGGGTAGTGGGACGGCACCAGAGCACGAACTCCATCCTGACGCGGGCGCGACTGGAGCGGATGGCACGGGGCAAGCAGGTCGTCATCCTCGATGGCCCCGGTGGGTACGGCAAGACCACCTTCGGCGAGCAGTTGTTGACATCCGCGGAGCTGGCCGCTGCACGAGTGCGCCTCACGGGAGCCAGCGACGGCGCCGGCCTCGTCGAGGCGATCGTCAGAGCCTCACGACGCGCTGGTCTCAGCGACCTGGCCAAGAGTGCCGAGGGCTCATCCGACGGTGCGATCGATCGGTTGCTCGGCGCCTTGAGCCAACGGGCGGATCCCGTCGTGCTGATGGTCGACGAGGCGCATCTGCTGAGCCCCGACGGCGTCGACACGCTGGCTGATCTGGCGAGCGACCTGCCGTCTCCCTGCCGGCTGATCATCGCCGGCCGGCGGATTCCGGCTGGTCGCTACGGACGGCCCGGCCGCATGGTCGTCATCGACGCGACCGCGTTGCGGTTCGACATCGATGAGATCGCCGACCTGGTCGGCGCCGATGCCGCCGACCCACTCGTCGCCGACATCGTGCGCGCTACCGACCGCTGGCCGGCGGCGGTCGCGTTGGCCGTTGCGAACCTCGACAGTGATCCATCGTGGTCACCGGACACCAGGGCCGGACAGCGGCGGATCGTCGAATCCCTGCTCGATCAGCTGCTCTCGACGTTGTCACCAGCGATGCGGGCGGCGTTGTCGACACTGGCGCGGTTCCCATTGATGGACGCCGAGATCATCGAGCACGTCGGCGGAGCGGAGGCCCCGGCCGTGCTCTTCGAGATCGGCCTGCCGATGCAGCAGACGGGTCGCTGGTCGGTCATCTCCGATGCGATCCGCGAGTCCCTTCGAGCAGATGAGACCCCGGATGCGGCGCTCAGCCGATGGGTGGCCTCCCACTACGTCGATGCCGGAGAGCTGGCAGTGGCAGTTTCGTTGCTGGCCGGCGAAGGCCAGTCGGTGGCGATCGCCGAGCTGTTGGCCGGCCGGCATTGGAGCGAGTTCGAGGCGTTGGGTCTGGGAACCGTGCGCGTGCTCATCGAGATGATCGACCGAGAGATCGTCGAGCACCCGCAAGCACTCCTCAACGCGGTATGGGCCGCGGATCGCCGCGACCATGTGCTGAAGACCACCTGGATAGCCAACGGGCTGGCGGCGTTCCCCGAGGGTGCCGCACGCCGTGCCCTGCTCGCAGAAGACGCCATCGAGGCTGCACGAAGCGGAGACATGGCCGCTGCAGAGTCGAGAGCAGCAGAGACGCTCGACTGCGCAGCGCCCGACGAAGGCATCACCCGAGGCCGAGCGAGCATCGCCAAAGGGATGGCTCACGCCTTCCGGTCGACGCCGTCGGAGCTCCGCAAAGCCGAAGTGGCGCTCGACGACGCCATCGCTCACTTCCGTGTTGCCGGCGAGACTCGGTGGGAGGCCTACGCCCTGGAGCGGTCGGCCTACCTCGTGTCGTTCAAGCGGGGTGCATTCACCCGTGCCGCCGAGCAGCTCGAAGACGGCGATCACACTGAGCAGAACCGAGAGTCGCGACCGGCTCACGGCGCTCACGTCATACGCCGAGGTGCTGTGCTCGCTCGGTCGCACCGACGAGGCAAGGGCGGCGGCGACAGAAGCGTTGACCGTCGGGCGGAGATGGGGAGACCCCTTGACGATCGGCTTCGCCGCGTGGACGCTCGCCTGGATCGCCGCATACCGCGAAGATCCCGAGGCGACGCACGCCGCGCTACGGATCGTCGACGACAACCCCGGCCCGTGGCTCGATCAGTACGCCGGTCACGAGTTCTTCGTGGATGCCGCATTGATGATGACGATGATCGATGACCCGGCAGGTCTGCAGCGATACACCGACCGGGCAACGGAACACGTCCACAACAACGACGAGCTGCTCGCCCTCCTGAAGGCGCGGACCGAGGCGATCGACGGCAACCCGCAACACGCGTTGTTGCTGCTGGCTGGGCTCGAAGGCACCGCCTACGCCGCCCCCGGTCTGGCGTGGCAACGAGCGATCGTCACCGCCGTTGCCGAGCTGCGCGGTGGAAACCATCAGCGTGCCCGAGACCTCGTCGTGGAGTCGCTGAGGACCGCTGATCAGCTCAACCTTCCGGACCTGCCCGAGCGACTCGAGGGTCGGCTCGTGCGGATGCTCGCCCCCGTTTGGCCACCGCGCGCAGACCGATCGGGGAAGAGCGCCACCCATCTCACGATGTTCGGCCGCTTCAGCCTGCGCCGCGGTGGCGACGATTGCACTCCGTCACCCGGTAACGGGGCAACGATGGTGAAGCTGCTGGCGCTGCGCGGCGAACTGGCGGCCGAGCAGATCGTCGACGCGTTGTGGCCCGAAGCCGACCTCGCCACTGGCCGCTCGAGGTTGCGGAACCTGCTCAACCGGGTTCGCTCGCAGAGTGGCGACATCATCGTGCGACGCGGCGAGTCGTTGTCGCTCCACCCTGACGTGGTGGTCGATGTCGCCGAGTTCGAGAAGGCGGCAGCAGAGGTCTTCAAGACCGACGGTCCACGCCGAGCCGGCGCCGCACAGCTCGTGCTCGCGGCCCATTCCGGCGAGCTGCTGCCGGCCGATGCCTACGAGGATTGGGCGGCCGCGCCCCGCGAGCGATTGAAGCGCAGGTTCTTGAGCCTCATCGACATCGAGATCGATGACAGCTTCGACAGGGCCGATCTCGACGATGCGGTGCGCTGGCTCGACGTGGCCATCGATGTCGAACCGCTGGAGGAGGAGCGCTACGTCAGGGCTTGTGAAGCGCTTCTCGTGCAGGGCAGGCGGGCTACGGCACGAGAGGTGGGTGAGCGGGCGCTGATGATGCTCCATGACCTGGGGGTATCTCCGAGTGCTCGGCTGCGTGCGGTGCTGGAGACGATCGACGCCGGCTGACCGCCTCTTCGGCGAGGCGCTGAGCGAGCCGTTCCAAGCCATGAAGATCACAGATCGGCACGATCTCGCCTGAACGGACGACTTCTGCATGGCCGACGATGTGGCCCTCCACCGCCTGTGCTGCAAGCAGGCGAACCACCAACGTGACCGGCGCTGTGAACTGCTCCCCATTTGCGTCGTCGCTCATGGCCGCACCACCTGCTCCCGCCGTACCGCGTGGGCGCGCTGCGGCGATGTCAGTGCTATTGCGACGGTGACCGCCGAAGCGATCATCGACACGAGAACGGGCACAAGGAACCTGAAGCGCAGTTTTCCGTCCGTCATGCGCCCAAGCGTGTGCTGCCGGCGTCCGACGAACGTCCGATCAGTCAACCGTAGAGCCGGCGGCAGGCGCCGTCGAGACGATCAAGCGCGGCCGGCGCTCCGGGGCCACGCCTCGCTGCCCACGGCGACCAGGAAGCAAGCGCCTGACACCGCGTCGCCATCGACACCGCGTCGCCATCGACACCGATGCGGTGACTATCCCTCGGGGCACACCCCGGCCGGCGCGGGGACGATCGGCAAGTTGGCCAGGCCATCGGGGAACGACTGCTCGATCGTGAACATGTCGTTGCTCCCGCTGCCGGTGCCGCCGATCGTCATCGTGCTCCCGTCGACCGTGACCGACAGGTTGTAGGCGACCTCGACCGGGAAGATCGGCGTCTGGATCGTGCCGCCGGCCGCGGCCGCCACGGTCACCGTCCCGGCCCCCCCGACGGTGAACGAGAGCGGGATCTCCTGGAACGGCACCTCGAACCCGTCGAGGCTCAGGCCGCCGAGCCGGAACACGCCGCTCCAGTCGCCGTACGCACCGTTGCACGACGTGAGTTCGACGACCTGGCCGGCGAGCACACCCTCGCTCCCGGGCCGATCGACCGTCACCTGGACCGGTCGCTTCTCCTTGTCCTCGCAGTGCTTCTGGAGGGGCATCCCGGTGATCGCCACGCTCGACCCCTCCGGCCCGCCGGAGAGTGCGAGCACCGGGCCGGTCGCAATCGGCGGGGGCGGGATGTCGTCCGGCACGTTCGGACACCCGCAGCCACCTGAACGGTTGCAGAACCTCGCTCCCGCAAGGTCGGTCGTGTCGATCTTGGCGTCGGACAACCTCGCGTGGCCGGTGACCGACGTGAAGACGAAGACGTCCGCACTACTGACGATCACGAAGTCGGTGATCGCGTACGGCGCAACCGTCGCCGGCACGGCGCCGTTGTCCGGCACCGTGAGGCCTGAGACCGAGACGGAGTCGCCCGTGATGCCGGGGCCATCGGTGTCCCACCCGGCGCCGCGCGCCGGATCGCGGGTGGCGCCGGATGCCCACGCGTCGAGGAACGCCGGTGTGTTCGCGCCCGATGCGGCGAACGCAGCGGGCGTGCCGCTCGTGGCCCAGACCGCACGGAACACCGACCACGGGTCGGTGCCCGACTCGGCGAGGTGCGACCAGAACGCGATCGCGTCGTACTTGCGCAGCTGAAGCGGGACCGTGGGGGTGCTGAAGTACAACGTCCACCGTCCGGGGGTGGTGTCGTCGGGCGTCGTGACGATCGCCGCGGCCCACTCCGCGCCGCCCTCGATCACCCAGCTGGGCGCGCTCGCCAACCGGGCCAGCGTGCCCATGCCGGCGAACTGGAAGCAGTGGAACACCTCGTGCGCGATCGTGTTCAGCAACCGCTCCGCGCCCGTGGAGTACGAGTTCGGAAACATGCGCAGCGTGCATCCGCCGGAAAGGGACCCGTCGCCGTTGACGGTCGGCGTCGCCGTGCCGAGGTCCTTCTTCGCGTCGTCCTTGTCGGTGACGATCACCTTCAGCGCGCCCTTGAAGTCGCCGATGCGCGCGGCGATCTGCGCGCGGATGTCGACAGCCGCCGCATTGATCGCATCGACGATCGCCTGGTCCGGCTTCGCCTCGGGCGCGGGGCGGCGCATCCCGAATTCGGTCACGGTCGAGTCGTCGTCGACACCCGTCGTCGCGTTCATCACCGCATCGCGCTGCGCGGGCGTGAGCTGATCCCACACGCCGGCGACAGCACGGAACGCAATGGAGACGTCGCCCGAGGCGCCGCTGTCTGCCGGCGGCTCGGGAAAGCCGTCGATGGGCCCGAAGGCCATCGTGAACATCGTGAGGGCGCTGGTGAGGTCGGGCACGCCCTCCGGATCGAACGCGGCCACCGCCTCGCTCCACGGCGTCGGCCCCGTCGGCTCGGCCTCTGTCGTCGTGGGCGCATCCGTCGGCGGGACGATCTGCGGCGCCGACGTGCCGACGCTCGACGAGTCGCTCGACGAGCACGCGCCCAACACCATCGCCGAAACGACCACCACTGAAATGAGAATCGCCCGGCCCCGCATCAAGCCACCCTATATGGGTTCGGGCGTCCAGGAAATGTGATCGTCGCGGGGATGCCCACTGCTTCACGTCCACTTCCCGTCGAGTCGACCGTGTGGTTGCTCTTGCCGTCCCAATATTCAAGGTATATCTTGAGTATCGACAGCTTCTGGGGCATATCGCCTGCTGGGATGGGGGTCGATCTTGTCGGACGAACTACTTGTCGATGTCGACACGCTGCGCACGCAGGTCCGCGAGAAGTACCGCGAGGTCGCGATCGATCCACACGGTCCCCACCACTTCCACACCGGTCGGCCTCTCGCGAGTCGACTCGGCTACGACGACGCAGTCGTCGATGCTCTCCCCGATCGAGCCGTCGAATCGTTTGCCGGCGTCGGCAACCCGTTCTCCCTGCGGCAGATCGAGCCCGGCTCCAGGGTCGTCGATGTCGGCTCCGGCGCGGGGTTCGACTCCTTCGTCGCCGCGGCGCGCGTCGGACCGGCCGGTCGCGTGATCGGCATCGACATGACGCCCGAGATGCTCGCCAAATCGCGAGCGACGGCCACACACCTCAAGTTCGATCACGTCGAGTTCCGTGAAGGGCTCGCCGAGCAGATGCCTGTCGAGGACGGGTGGGCCGACGTGGTCATCTCCAACGGCGTCATCAACCTGTGTGTGGACAAGCAAGCTGTCTTCGCGGAAATCTTCCGTGTGCTGCGCCCCGGTGGCACCCTGCAGTTCGCCGACATCGCCAACGGCCGACCGGTCCCGATCGAGGCGGTCCGCGACGTCGATCTGTGGACCGGTTGAATTGCCGGAGGGCTGCCCCGTGCGGGTTGGCAACAGATGCTCGAGGACTCCGGGTTCGAACACGTCACCATCGGACCGGCGGTCGACACCTTCGGCGACGCGACAGGCGAAGCGAACGCACGCTCATTCGACGTGTACGGCTACGCCTTCCTCGCCCACCGCACGGCAACCACCTGACTGGCGCGAGCAGGTGCACGGGCGCCGGCATCGACCTGACGCCGTCCGCGCTCAGGCGCTCGGAAAGGTCGCCGTGATCGTCGTGCCGCTCGACGTGTCGACAAGCCCGACCGAGCCACCGTGCGCTTTCACAAGCTGATCGACGACTGCGAGGCCGATTCCGCTGCCTACTACGGAGCGGGTCGCGTCACTGCGGTAGAAGCGCTCGAACACATGTGGGCGGTCGGCTACCGGAATACCCGGGCCGTTGTCGCTCACGGTCAGCGTTGCAGTTCGTGTCAGCGGGTCGTGTCGTACGTCGAGGTCGACGGCGCCGCCGGACGGTGTGAACTTGATGGCGTTGGTCAGCAGGTTCGTGACGATCTGGGCGAGCCGTGTGTGGTCACCGTGGATGATCGTCGGTTCGAGGACGAACCCGGCGATGAGCCGTACGGCGAGCGGGCTGCGGATGAGGTCGCGTCGGTCAGCGGTCACGGTCGAGGCCCAGCCGGTAGCCGACTCCGGTGACGGTCTGCACGATCGTCGGCTGCGTCGGATCGAGTTCGATCTTGCGGCGCAGGTTCTTCACGTGCGAGTCGACGGTGCGCTCGTAGCCGTCGAACTCGTATCCGCGGACCCGGTTGATCAGTTCATAGCGAGAGCACACGCGGCCGGGCTGGGCTGCGAGCGTGAGAAGCAGTCCCCATTCGGTCGGGGTCAAGTCGACGAGCGTGCCGCGGACGGTGACTCGCCGGGTGGCTTCGTCGATGATCAACAAACCGCCGCTGAACGACTCGGCGCCGGCGTCGACGCCGGAGGATCGGCCGCGGCGGAGGATCGCGTTGACGCGCAGGACGAGTTCGCCGCTCCGATCGGATCGCCCTCGTTGTCGACCGTATCGCCGCGGTTCAGGCGAGGTATGAGAACACGGTCGCCATCCCGGTCTCGAGGTGGTACGTGTTGTGGCAGTGCAGCATCCACTGCCCCGGGTTGTCAGCAGCGATGTCGATCACAGCGGTGGTCATCGGCAGCACGTTCACGGTGTCCTTGCGGGCGGAGCCGTCGCCGACCATTTCGAAGGTATGGCCGTGCAGATGGATCGGATGGAACATCATCGTCTCGTTCACGATCTTCAACCGCAGCCGCTCCCCCTGGGCGACCGTGATCGGCGCAGCATCCGGGTAGCTGAGGCCGTCGATGCCGTGCACATACCCGGAGGCATCGGCTGTGAGATGGATCGTGGTGGTGCGATCCGGGTTCTTCGATGCCAGGCGCACCGCATCGGTGGCGATCAGATCGGCGTACTGCAGCGTGCGGCCCGACAGCTCCGCAGGGCGCGATCCGGTGGCGGGAAGCGCCGCCGAGCTGCTGGTGCGCAGCACCGCCTCGCCGGCTGGGTCGACCTTGCCCTCCGGCACAGCGACGATCGGGAACGACCCATCGGCCGTCATGACGATCACGTCGTACCGCTCGCCCATGCCGAGCAGCACGTTGTCGACCTCCACTGGTTGCACCGGGAACCCGTCGGCGTGGGTGACGGTGAGTCGATGCCCACCGACGGCCACCCGGTATGCAGTGTCCGAACCGGCGTTGATCAGCCTCATCCGAACCCGCCCGCCGACCTTCGCATCGACGATCTCACGTTCGGACGACGCCCGCCCATTGATCACATGCAACGGATAGGCGACGTCGCCCGTGAGTCCACCCATCATCGAACCCATGCCACCCGACGAACCCATGCCACCCGACGAACCCATGCCACCCGACGAGCCCATGCCACCCGACGAGTCCATGCCACCCATGGCGTTTCCCGCGTCGCCGCCCATGCCACCCAGGTGACCCGAGTGCCCGCCGGTGGACCGCAACTCGGCAAGCACCCCTTCCTGTGTGCGGCCGTAGCCGTCGAGCCAGTCGTCGAGCATCAACGTCACATCCACGTCCGCGGCCACCGGATCGTCGGGATCCTCGACGATCAGCGGTGCGTAAAGACCGCGGTCCAACTCGAGGCCCATGTGCGGATGGAACCAGTACGTGCCCGCATCCGCGACAGTGAAGCGATACGTGAACGAAGCCGACGACGCAACCGGAACCTGGGTGAGGTCGTGCACGCCGTCCATGTCGTTACGCAGTGCGATGCCATGCCAGTGAAGGGTGTTCATCGCAGGCAACTGATTCACGAACGTCGCCTCGACCAGATCGCCCACCTTGGCCCGGATGCCACCGGCGCTCGGACGGTCACCGAACGCCCATGTCGACACCTCGCGGCCGCCGATGTCGACCGTCACCGGCGCAGCAGTGATCGTCGAGGCCACGGTTGATGCGCCTGGCTTACGGCGAAGCGCGTCTCGGCGTTCGATCGCCGGGTCGGTCGCCTCGATCGGAACACCACCCGGTCCTGACGTCGAGTTCCCCGACCCGCAGGCCGCCAACACAATCGCGCCGCCCCCGGCGATCAACATCTCCCGTCGCGACAAACGCATGACCGTTCCTTCCAGGCCCATGCGGCCGGATGCCGCGATCAACCGGCGACACGATGCCGTGCGAATGTGGAGATTCTGTGGAGATCGAGTGGAGGCGATCCACTCTTCACGATAGCGGCGAGTGCCGCATCCCGGCCACCCAGCGCGTGATGTGCACAGACACAGCGAGCGCCCATCCTCCCAACAACACAAAGGCGACACGACTCGGATCGATCCAGATCGAGATCGCCACGACCAGCGCCGTCAGCGCGAGGCCCGGAAGCAGCCGGACGGCGACAGCGGCGCCAGCATCACGAACAGCGGAAGCGATGCTCGCGGAGCTGGGGCCGACGCGATGGCGACGCCGATGATCACCGCGAGCGTGGCGAGGATCAGCAACGGGCTGGAGGTCTTCGCGTCGGTCGACCCGGACACGATGCCGGCAATGGCCACCGCGCTCGACGATGCCATAGTACGCGTCACGTCGACTATGTAGACTGACAGCATGAAGTCCGTGACGATCACCATCCCCGACGAACTCGACGCACGAGCAGCCGCTGAGGCGCGCCGACGGGGTGTGTCGAAATCCGAGCTGATACGCCTCGGGTTGACAGCCGTGATGCCGGCGGTGCAGGAAGTCGAGCCTGACGACCCATGGCAGGCGCTCAGCGGATTCGGATCGATCGATGTCACCGTCACGCCCGGCGAGATCGACGACGTCGTCTACGGCAGATGAAGTTCGCAGACACCAGTTGGTGGGTGGCGTGGGCACTTCCGGGCGACGCTCGCCACGCCGAGGCGCTCGACATGCTGTCGCTCGTTGGGACGTCCGAGCAGGTCTTGACGACCAACCTCATCGTTGGTGAGACATGGACGTTTCTACGTCGGAAGGATTCTTTTCCGACGGCGGTGAGCTTTCTCGATCGCATCGCCACGCTCCAAGGCGCCGACAGGCTGACCGTGCATCGGGTCACGGTTGACCAGGAGGACAAGGCGTGGTCATGGCTGCGACGCAGGGACGAACGGGTGTACTCATTCGTCGATGCCACGAGTTTCGAGGTGATGCGCCGGCGGCGGCTGCGCGAGGCCTTGGCCTTTGACCAGAATTTCCCGGCTGCGGGCTTCATCGAAGTCCGCCCGTAGCGGTCGGAGCACTTCAGATCGGCCCGACCCCAAAGCCGTCCGCAACGAATTCGACCGCCTCATCGCCACAGCAGGCATCAACGGCCGATGGACACCCAACCTGCTCCGCCACACCGCAGCCAGTTTGATGGCCGACGCTGGACTGCCCATCGAACACGTCGCCGACCTACTCGGCCACAAGGACCTCCGCATGCTCCAGAAGCACTACCGCCACCGCATCAAACCCACCGTCGGCGGCGCCCACATCCTCGAGATCGTCCTCGGCGATCCGGCACCACGCTGAGCGGGCGTCACCCCCCGTTCGAGGAGGTTGTCGCCACCATGCGTCACGGTACCCAAGCTCCGGTCGCCGGTGGCCGTTGCGAACGACAAGAGCGATGCCTCGCCACTTCGACCCGGTGCTGTTCGACCATGGAGCAGGTCACCTACGCGGTGCGTGACGGGCCACGCTGAGTGGGCTGGTCGATCGCTGCGGGGCTGGGTGCCCGATCTGGTGTCCGCAATCGTCGCCGCATTCGACCCGGCGAAGATCGTGCTGTTCGGTTCGGTGGCCGACAGTAGGGCCCGACTCCGACATCGACCTTCTCGTCGTCCTCGATCAAGCACCTCGCACCGACCGGCGACGCCTCATGGTCGAACTCCGGCGCGCAACACGTGCCATCACCGCTCCACACGACCTCCTCGTCACGAGCCTCCGCGACTTCGAACGAAACCGGTGCTCGCCAGGTACCACGGAGTTCGAGCCCACACAGCACGGCGTCGTGATCCATGAACGACCAGCCGCCTGAACCCGAAACGACTCCGGCTCGACGCTGCTTCCGACTCGCCGAACAAGACCTTGCCGCCGCGGGCGTCCTTCTCCGAGACGGATCCGCGGCGCTGCGAATCGTCGGATTCCGTGCCCAGCAAGCAGTCGAGAAGGCCCTCAAATCCGGTCTTCTCGCACTCGGCGCGGTCGCACCGGTGTGGTCGCACCGGTGTGGCTTGCGTTCAGCCAATTGAGCGCTCAGTACCCGACGACCCACTCGCCGCACATCTCCGACGACGACCTCGACCTGCTCGACCTCTGGGTGATCGACGGCCGATACGCGGCCGACCTCCCTGATCTCGGGCCGACCGAAGCCGGCGAGCTGCTCACCGCAGCAACAACGGTCGTCGATCGCATCCGCCCGCTGATCGGCTGAACGCAAGCCACGCCGGTGCGGCCCGAATCCATGGCGCCCGCCCTGTTGAGGATCGACGGTCACGTCCGCCAGTCGATCGCGTCGAGCACGTCGATGACGTGATCGAGCGCCCACGACAGGTCGCGCGCTGCACCATGCGCTGTCGGCGTTGTCGACCGCGGCAGGGTGGGTGGTGATGCAGCAGATGCTCACCGCCGAGCTCGCCGGGATCGTCGGGCCCAAGCACGCCAAGCTCGGCTCGGATCGGGTCAGGAACTTTCATGGGAACACGACGGGTCACCGACCCACGACGGCATCGAGCGGATGTCCACCCCCGTCGTGACCCGATCGTCGGCCAGCGTCGCCGGAGACTCGCTCGCCGTCGGGCCATGCTCGATCGCGTTCGAACGACCAACCGACGGCGTGACCGAGAAGACGACCGCGGTCGGTCCGGAGATCCACCTCACGTGGGAAGCCGACGCGATCGCCGGTCGGATCGAACTGCGCGCGACCTGGGACTCGACGCACCGGCCGATCGGACCTCACGCTGGTCGTGGGCCGAGTGCAACTTCGACGCGGGTTCCGCCGAGCGGACTCGTGCCGATGACCACGCGACCGGAGTGAGCACGCGCCACGCGGTCGACCACAGCGAGACCGAGCCCGCTCCCAGCCGTCGTGGTCGATCCGCGTTCGAACGGAGCCAGCACGCGAGCGCGATCGCCTCCGGCGATGCCCGGCCCGTTGTCATCGACCACGATGCCGGGAACACCGGTGCCCGCGTCCGAGGTCACCCGAACGACGACATGGGCACGAGCACCGTCCGTGGGTCGACCATGGGTGAGGGCATTGCGCATGAGGTTGTCGAGCGCCAAACGCACCCCGTCGGGCCAGACCGTCCAGGTCGCCGGATTTCCCGGAGGGTCGACGACGAGCTCGATCAGCGCGTCAGCCGGGCGGCTCGTGATTTCGTCGGCGAGATCGGCCAACGCCTCGAGGCTCATCGGCTCGAACCACTCCGGTCGGGCCAGATCGGCCTGCGCCAAGGCCTGCACGGTGGACAATGACGTCGCCATCCTCGACAGCTCGGCGCGAGCCCGGCCGAGCGAGTCGTCTCCGGAGGAGCTCCCGGCCATCGCGACGTCGAGATTCGTCATCGCGCTCTGCAGGGGCGTGCGCAGCTCGTGTGTGGCCGACGCGGCGAAGTCGCGGGCTGCGGCCAATACCTCCTCACGGCGGTCGATGGCTTGACCGAGATCGGAGAGGCTCGAGTTGAGCGCAGCGGCGACCTCGTCGACCTCGGGCGTCCCGTAGTGCGCTGCGACCGAGAGCGTGGTCCACGGAGAGGAACCGATCGCTGCGGCGTCCTGTTGGAGCCGCGTCAGCGGGCGCGCGGCACGACGACCGAACACCCAGCCGATGACACCCGCGCCGAGCGCAGCGAGTGCTCCGGCCAGGAACGTCCGCCGCCGGATGTCCCGCACGCGATCCTGGACGGCGCCGAGGGGCTCGGCGAACTCGACCACGGCCCGGTCCCCCACCGCTGGGACATCGGCAACCGCCGCCGCGAGGAGCCGCCAGCTCTCCTCGCCGACCTCGACCGTTCTGACCCCGGGGCCCGCGACAGGTGGCAACTCGCCGACGGGCTGTGGGCCGACCTCGACGGTGCGCCGCTCATCGGTGCCGACCCCGGTCAGCACCCGCGCCGACTCGATCACGCCGTTCAGCTCCGACACCGAGATGCGGTCGCCGATAGCGACGAGAACTGGTGCCGCCAGTTCGGCCCGTTCTTCGAGGCGGTCGTCGACGCGTTCGCGAAGCACCCCCTCGAACCGGGTCGCCACCACGTTAGAGAGCACGACGATCGCGAGTGCAGATGCCCCGAGTGCGGCCAATCCCGTCCGCGTCGCGAGCTTCATCGGACCTCGAACACGAAACCGACACCACGGACCGTGGCGATCAGCGGAGGGAGCCCAGCGGCACTGAGCTTGCGACGCAGATAACCGACGAAGACATCGACGACATTGGTTTCGACATCGAAGTCGTACCCCCACACGAGCTCGAGTAGTCGCAGCCGCGAGAGCACTACACCCGGGTTCGTCGCCAGGGCCAGGAGGAGATCGAACTCTCGCCGTGTGAAATCGAGCGGGTCGTCGCCGACGAAGGCGCTGCGCCGGTCCGCGTCGATTCGCAGGTCACCGAGCCGGAGCACCGCGGTGGTGGTCGGGCGGAGCACCGACCGGCGCAGGAGTGCCCCGATGCGCGCAACCAACTCAGTGAGGTCGAACGGCTTGACGAGGTAGTCGTCAGCACCGGCTTGGAGGCCGGCGACTCGGTCACCGACCTGGTCTCGGGCGGACAGAATCAGAATCGGAATGTCGATCTCCTGGCGACGCAGGTGCCGGCACACCTCGATCCCCGAGATGCCTGGGAGGCCCACGTCGAGCACGACGACGTCGTAGAGCTTGGAGACGATCGACTCGACAGCGGACTCGCCGTCGGATGCCACCGTGACGTCGAAGCCGTTCAACGCCAAGCCGGAGCGAATCGCGTCGCGAACGGCGTCATCGTCCTCGACCACCAGGACGCGATCGGAGTTCATGGGCATCGCTGCTTCGATCACCGCTTCGGAGTCAATCAGGCCGATGGGGTTCCACCGGTGATACGGGCCGAACTCCGTTCGACCATCGCTGACTGCTCAGTCAGCTGCGAAGTTCTGACTGAGTTCAGCCAGGATCGCGTCGATCTGAGCGAGTTCGGCCTCGAGCGCTGCAAGCTCCTGCGTCGTCATCGCCGGAGGCCTCGGTGCAGGGGTGGCCTGCAGTGTCGGGGCTGCAGTCGTGGGCGCCGGGGTCGGGTCCGCCGGCGTTGTCGCCGACGTTGTCGGGATCGTCGTCGACGCCACTTCGACCGTGATCGAGGTGGCGCTCTCTGCAACCTCCGTGGTCGATGCGGCCTCGGAGGTTGCCGTGGCCTCGGACGTCTGGGGGCTGACGACCGAGTCGATGTCGGAGGATCCGCATCCGGTTAGGGCGGCGGCCGACACCGCCACCCCGACCAGCGGACCGATCAGGAAGCGAGCGCCTTGTCGCACAGCGCCTCGAACTCGACGAGATTGGCCCGACGCTGCTCGAGTACGGGCAGCGTCGCTTCGCGGACCGCTTTGCGGTTGGTCAACGCTGTCGCGAGGTCGGTCCGTCCTGCGTCGGTGGCCTTCTGGATCAACGTGTCCAGCCAGGCGAGCGAGCCGCGGACATCGGCAGCGCCGTTGATGCGGGCGATGGCCGCATCGATCCGGGCCTGGGCATTCGGGATCCGGGCACAGGCCTTCTCGATCCGGGGCCGGTCGTTCTCGGTGACGCCCGATTCCTGGGCGTGCACCGACGTGGTGCCGATGGCGACCGCTGCTGTGCCGGCGACGAGCGTGGCACAGAGAGTTCGCTTGAGGGTGCCGGTGATCTTCATGTCATACCGCCTTGGGGAGTAGGTGTTCGGTGGGGTGTCGTGGTGACACGGATCATGGTGGTCGACGATGTTGTGAGAACTCTGAGAGGGGAACCCGCCGGAGACTTTCTGTTGGACTTCGATCATGCGGATCTGTCGTTCGGCTTCGTTGTTGTCGAACGGGATGGCGAAGTCGCTGGTGAACCGCAGTACGTCGTCGCGGTGGGTGTCGAGGCGGGCGAGCAGGTTCGCGGCTTTGGTCTTTCTGGTTCGTCCCCGCCGGCGTGATGGTGTCGGCGGTGGGTTGGCGGCGTGTCCGGCAGCGATGATGGTGCCGTAGCCGGCACGGACGCGGGCGAGTTCTTCGGTGTCCAGTGAGGTGTGACTGGTTGTGCGGGTGTCGAGCACGTGTTGCCAGGGACCACTTCCACGTCGAAACTGCCGGCGCCATCCGTCGAATGCTGAACAACGAACTCATGGATGTCACCCGGGCGAACGCAGCGCTCGAACAGCTCCTCACCCTTCCAGGACGCGGCTGGCTCGCCCGACACCACAGCCACGAAGCGATGGCGATCACGCACGACGAGCGTTTGCACATGACACCCGGCGTCAACGCGTGGCGGCGAACGAAGGTCTATCCTGGCATCCACTGACCATGCTCGCGCCGGGCCCGGACAGCCTGTTCAGGCCACCGCATTGCCGAGCAGTGCCCCGATCCCGAACGTGACGACCATCGCCAGTGCCCCACCGGCGACGAGGCGTTGACCGATGGGAGCCTTCATCCGCATCCGTCGACGAGCTCGATTTCTCGCCACGATCGAGCAGCGGAGCGGCGCGAGGCGGAGACGGCAGCGGAAGGGCTCAGACGAGGCGTGCGATCACGTTGATCGTCGTCGCGATGATCGCCACGTTGAAGAGAAAGGCGAGCAGCGCATGTCGGAGCACGGTGGCTCGGATTGCGGGGTCGCTGACGGCTGTGTCGGACACTTGGAATGTCATGCCGACCGTGAAGCCGAGATACGCGAAGTCCCGGTAACACGGTGCGTGCCTGCCAGGGAACTCGACACCGCCCGCCTCGGGGCCGGCGTAGTACAGGTGTGCGTAACGCAGTACGAACACGGTGTTGACGATGAGCCATGCGAGAACGACCGCCAGCATCGCGGCGGCGGTGAGTGCGATCTTCGAGCTGGAAGTCTGCCGTCGATGCTCGGTGGAGCGCGGCGACGACCGCAAGCAGACTCATGACGCTGGATGCGACGAGGACGGAGCGTGCGGCAGCACGGCTGTCGTCTTCGCGTGTGGCCACTTGCGCGGTCGTCGGGGCGTCGAGCCGACCGATCTCGAGCCAGATCCACAGCAGCAGCAACGCCGCTGTGGTGATCCAGCCGACGAGCACGGCAAGTTGCCAGGTCGCAACGGACACGAGCGCGATCGATGCGACCACGCCGCCGACGGCACATGCCGCGACGCGGCGACGCTCCGAGCTACCTGACAGCTTCATGCCGGTCCCGACCAGCTGACACGTCGAGAGACAGGGCAGGACCGACTCGATGGGTGCGGCACGCTGATCGCAGTCGCAGCTGACCGTCGTCGACGAGACACGGCGACCAGGGTACGGCTCGGGCGACGCCGGCGTCCGGCTCCGCGAAGACCCGTGAACGTCGGCCTACCCTGCGCGGTGCCCGCTCCCGCATACTTTGGATGTGTCCGACATCCCGTCGCCGATCGACGCTTCCGCGTCGTGGCCACGGATCGAGGCGCTCGCGGCCACAACGCCCGACGCGGCGCTCGATGCACTCGGGACGCGGCGTCGGGTCTCACGTAGGCGGAGGTGGCGGCACGGACCGAAACCTTCGGACCGAACGCGGTGCGGTCCCATCATGCGAGCGCGTGGTCGGTGCTCGCTCGCCAGCTGCACAGCCCGCTGCTGTGGCTCCTGCTCGCCGCGGCGGCGGTGTCGGCAGTGGTGGGAGAACGCCTCGACGCGGTCATCATCGGGGTGATCGTCGCGGCGTCGGTCGGTCTCGGATTCGTCAACGAGTTCCGGGCCGAACGTGCCGCGGAGGCGATGCATTCCGAGATCCGCCACGAGGTCGCCGCCACCAGAGGCGGCCGACCCGTGAGCGTGGAGGTCACCCACCTCGTGCCTGGCGACATCGTGCACCTCGGCATCGGCGCGATCGTCCCCGCCGATCTGCGGCTGTTGACGTCGAGCAACCTCGAATGCTGACGAGTCGATCCTGACCGGCGAATCCGTCCCGTCGGAGAAGACTCCTCGACCGGTCCCGGGTGGGGCGCCGCTTGCCGAGTTGTCATCGTGCCTGTTCGCGGGGACGGTGGTGCACGAGGGCACCGCCGATGCCGTCGTCGTCGCCACCGGGGCATCGACACAGTTCGGGCGAATCGCGGTCGGGCTCGGCGAGCGTCACCCACAGACCGAGTTCCAGCTCGGCCTCACCCGCTTCTCGGGGCTGCTCGCCAAGGTCGGTGGCGCTCTCAGCGTCACGATCTTCGCGATCAACGTCGTGCTCGGTCGCCCCGTCATCGATGCTGTGCTGTTCTCCCTCGCCATCGCGGTCGGTATCACGCCCCAACTGCTGCCGGCCGTCGTGTCGACCAGCCTGGCTACCGGATCTCGGCCGCTCGCCGACGAAGAAGGTGCTCGTCAAGCGGCTGGTCTGCATCGAGGACCTCGGCGACATCGACGTGTTGTTCACCGACAAGACCGGCACCCTCACCGACGGACGGATCAGCTTCGAACGAGCCATCACGGCGACCGGCGACGACAGCACCCACGTACTCACCCTCGGACTCGTCTGCAACGAGGCCACCCCCACTGGCGACACCGCCGTCGGCGGCAACCCCCTCGACGTCGCCCTCTGGGAAGCACCCGGCACGGCTGACCGCCCGACCGGTGAATTCCGCCGGGTCGCCACCGCCCCATTCGATCACGAACGCCGTTGCGTCTCCGTGCTCGCCGAAAGGAACGGCCGGCAGCTCCTCATCACCAAGGGAGCACCCGAGACGGTCATCGGTCGCCCGGACATCGCGGCCATTGATCACCTCGGTGCTAGTCGTCGTCACCATCGGCGCCCTGATCCCGCAGTCCCCACTCAACGACACACTCGGCTTCGCGCCGCTTCCACCCGCATTCTTCGCCGTGCTCATCGCGTTCGTCGTCGCCTACCTGACATCCACCGAGATCGCCAAGTACTACTTCTACAAGACCGCAGTTGCCACCACCGCCCAACCCCTCCAACGCACGCCCGCACACCGGCTCCACCGACTCGCCGCCCGCTGGAGCCATCACCAACCCCTCCCATCCCCAACCCGTGAGTGAGCCACCGACGGGCGGGAAGGAAGCAACAGCTGGAGACCACTCGTAATCCCGCTCCCCGAAGCTGACCACAGCACTTGGCTTCCGGCCGAAGTCGGTCAGGTCAACTCCTCCGGCGGCAACGCATAATCCCACCGCTGCGGATGATTTCGAAGGGTCTGCGATACCCGACATCAAGGGTGCTCGCCATCCACTCCGGGTACCCAACCTCTCGGCCGGCGTGGAAGAGGTCAGGCAGGAACATGGGCACCCGAACCACCAGTGAGGGCCTCCGGGAGGCCCAACAGCACCTGCTTGCGACTCGAAACGGTTTCCGCAAGGTGTCAGTTCAACGGGCCGGCCCAGCAGTGCAACCGCCGACGATACCTCTGAGCTGATCGGGACGGCCCCCTCTACAAAGGAGCGGCAGCGGGCGGTCGACGAACTCGGCCACCGCGCCGGCGCTGCGCTGCGTCGCCCGGCACCCGAGCATGGTCTCACCACGATCGCACGGCACGCCAGAACCCAGCGGCTGATGCGCGGTGGTTTGGCCGTGGCCGCAGTCGCGGCGCTCATCATCGGCGGCGTGGTCGTGCTCGGCAGCGGCGACGACGAACCGAATCGGGTGCTCGTCACCAATACGGTGCCGACCGCCACGCAGACCGCTCCCGAGAACGCCCCGACGACTGCACCTGCGCCGACCACCGAAGCCGCCCCGACGACTGCCCCCGTCAACGCGCCGACGAACGATCCGGCGCCGACAACCGTGCGTTGGGTCGTGGAATCGCCCGGCGCGATCGACATGCAACCTCATGGCGGGTCTCCTCCGGCGTTGATGCTGGTGACGGAAGACGGAAGCGCCGTCACCGTGCGGAACCCGTGGCGATGGGATGTCGCGACGCAGATCAGACCGGCCGACGAGAACGGTACGCCGCTCGTCATCAACTCTTTGCGGTCGGCGTTGTTCTTCACGATCGCGATCAGCGCCGATGGTCGAGTCGTCCAGGTCGACCCATGGCACAGTACTTCGACACCCTGGCGACATCCCGGCGAGGTCACCGATGTGTCCCCGGTCAATCCCGCAACGTCAGGTCCGAGTTGGCCGCTGGGGTTCTGGTCCGTCGGATTCAATCAGGTCGACGGACAACGGACCCCCGTGGTCTGGTACAATACCGGCCCTGTCGCCGACGACCAGGGATCGGTCACCGGTGTTCCGACCGCAACCGTGGTCGCGACCGGCGAGCCCGGTGGCACGGTTCGACCGCTGATCACCAGCGACGCGAACGTTGCCTACGTCCTTCTGCCCGAACCCGACGGGACATCGCGACTGTGGATCGCGCAACAGGATGACCTCGGTTCGCAGGGTACGGACCTGACCTTCCGGGAACCGACTGCAATGGTCATCGGGGGAGACGGGGCGCTGTGGGTCGCCGACGCAGACGGCCTCCATGTCGTCGACGTCGACGTCTTCCCCAATTCAGAAAGAGGCTGGTCATGGGGCTGATCTCTGCACCTGTGAGGATTCATGAGCGATTGGCACCCGTGGTACGAGACGCTCCGCCAGCACTACAAGCCGCCGACCGTTCGGGTGCTGCTCGTGGCAGAATCGGTACCCGACCCGTTGGCGGGCGATCGCCGCCTCTTCTACAGCGATCAGCTGACAGGACACGACAACCTGTTCCGAGGTGTCGCACTCGCCCAGTACGGACTCGATGCCAGCGCTCTGCGTTCGACGAGCAAGACCGACGTACTCCGTCAACCCCAGGACGACGGCTTCTGGCTGATCGACACCGTCACCTTTCCCGTCAACCGACTCGGATCGGGCGAACGCCGTCGTGCGATCCGAGATTCGATACCCGCGCTGATCGCGCGAGCGCGGCTGACGCAACCGTCGGTCGGAGTGTTCATCTGCACCACACCGATCCACCAGGTTGCGGCTGCGCCGATGAGGACGGCCGGCGTCACGGTGCTCACCAAGCCCCAGACGAACTCACAGAGCATCACCCGATTGGTTCACTGGCGAACCTGTTGACAGTCAGTGCTGCATCAGACTCAACCATCGCCTGCCCCCCTCTGATCCGGCCAAACTGCTCGAGCCATACATCGCTTGCGATGTGTTCGAATTACCGGTACCGTACCGGACATGACAATTGCCCCCCAACTCGACGAGCTGCTCACCATGCTCGACGCCGACACCCGTCTCGTCGACACCCGAGGCCATGAGATCGCACTCGGTGACGACGTCGCCGAGGCCTTCCAAGCAGCCATCGCCGAGATGCGCGTCCGTGACACCGACGACCTGACCACACAGCAAGCTGCCCGACTCATCGGTGTCTCTCGACCAACGCTGATCCGCCTACTCGACACCGGTGCTGTCGCATACCGACGCACCAACGGCACCCACGGACACCGTCGCATCTCACGACGCGACGCACTCGCCTACCTGCGCGCTGATCTCCAACGACGCCGCCAAGCACTCGACGAACTCGCAGCCGACGCCGAAGCATTCGGCTTCTTCGACAACTGATCCTCCCCCACACGGCCGCCCACATCAGCCGATGAACCGCGACCGCCCGATCACAGGATCGCTCGTTCTGCTCGACGCAAACGTGCTCTACCCGATCAACGTCTGCGACTTCATCCTCACCGCCAGCTCCCACCAACTCATCGCCCGGCCGATCGTGAGCGCCGAGATCCTCGACGAGGCAACACGCAACATCACCGCTGACCGACCCGACCTCGAACCGGCCAGAATCGAACGCCGTTTCAACGCCGTGCGAGCAGCCACCGACGGCCACGACCAGCCCGTCGCCCGCAGATTCGCCGACGCCTCGATGATCAACTCCAAGGACCGCCACGTGATGGCCGCTGCGCTGCACCACGGCGTCGACTACATCGTCACCAGCGACACCCAGTTTCAAGCCGAGATCACCGCCTGGCTCGACCATCGCCCACGCCGCCACAAACTCGTCGCAGCGATCTCCCCCAACAAGCTGACCGCAGGATTGATCGACGAATCACCCGACGCAGCCGTCGCCGTCGTGACCGCAATGGCAGCCCGACTGCGCAACCCAACCCGGACCGTCCACGAGGTCGCTGCAGCGATCAGCAACAACCTCCCAGCGATCACAGCCATCAACCCGCCGAAGCCACCCGCACGCTGAGACCCCAATAAGCCGAGCGTGGAGACTTCGACGACGGTACGAAACACCGCCAGCGGGCTTCTCTCGCGTCACTCGCCGGAGCCCTGCAGCCGCAGTGCCAGGCTTCAGCCGACCGCGTAGGTCAACGGCTCATCGAGCGCAGGCGCCCGCATCACCGAAACACCTTCTACACCGTCAGCATCCAACATCGTCAGGAGTTCACCCAACGTCTCGGCGTCGCGGCGCACTTCGTCGCCTTCACCGAGAGCGACCCAGCGACCGGCCCACCGGGAGAGATCGAGCGTGCGTACCATCAGCGCGAAGCGATACCCGCGCGACAGACGTTGCTCTGGCCGTAACGACGCCGGCCCGAACGCAACCAGCACCGCCGCCGACACCTACACGACCGGTGGCGACGATCGGTCGCAGGCGTTCGGCGACGAGGAACTTCACGCGCCGATGCGCAAGGGGAGTTGGCGCTCCCGGACCGTCGCAGCGGCATATTCCAGCGCAGCGCGGATGTCGTCGACAACGAGTTGCGGGTAGCTGCTGGCACGCTGCGGCGCCGAGCTCGCCTCCGACCAGGGTCGGACGTCACGACACGGCTGCTGCGTCGTGCATCGCTCGGGAAAGTGCAGTGCGCTGCTTGGGCGGACTGTGGTGCTTCTGCCCATTGACTGATCGGGAATGTGTGCGCCGTTATCGAGCATGCATGCAAGGCAACTTGCGATGAATGATCGCGCAAGCTAACTTGTGGAGGTGGATGCGCCGCTCATCGCTCCCAGCGCACGCAAGCACGGCATCGCCGACACCGACATGATCCACGCCTTCAACCACCCGATCTTCGTCGACGAACTCGACGACGGATTCACGATGTTCATCGGCGCAGACCCCGCCGCCAACCTGCTCGAGATCGGCGTCGTCGACACCAGCGACGGCCCGATCATCATCCACGCCATGCCCGCCCGACCCAAGTACCTGAGGTGACCACCATGCCCCGCACCGCCCAAGAGATCCTCGACCACGCCGACGAACTCGCCGCCCGCTTCGAAGCTCACGAGCCCGGCGACGACGTTCACGACGCCACCGAGCTGCGCCTCGTCCGAGAGGCATTCCTCGCCCGAGCCGACGCAGAACGCGCACTCGGCGATGCCGTCGTTCGCGCCCGTCACAACGGTCACTCCTGGGCATCGATCGGCGCCATGGTCGGCACCTCCGGCGAAGCAGCACGCCAGCGCTACGGCCAATCCGTCAACGCGTCGTAGCAACCGAACCGAGCGCGAACATGCGGCGCCGCATCAGGGCCGAAGTGCAGTGGGTTGGTGGCTCACAAAGGCGTGATTCTGAGCGCAGAAGTGTGCGGCAACCGGGGCCGGGGCGTCCTTCGGATGTGCGAGTCAGGTGCCGATCTCATCGCCCATCGCCGTCGGGATGTCACGGCGGGTGTGAAGAATTCGCCAGACATCCACGACCTCATCGCCGACGACGTAGAACACCAGATACGGGAAGCGAACCAGCGGGCGGACGCGGAGGCCAGGAATCTCGAGTTCGTAGGAGAATCGCAGGCTGCCCGATTGCGGTGAACGACCGATCTGGCCGACGGCCCGTTCGACGGCGTCGACGAAACGCACGGCGACGTCAGTGTCCGCTTCAGCGAGGTAGAAGTCGACAGCTTGATCGATGTCGGCAGCAGCCCGTTCGCGAAGTCGGACCGGGCGGGCGGGCACGGCAATCAGGTGTCGGACCCGATGCGGTCACGCACTGACGTGAAGTAGGAAGCATCTGCGACGGGGCCTGGTGACGATGCCGCCCCGTCGAGCAGGACACGTCGAAGCTGTTGACGGTCCTTGTCGCGACGGATGAGATCGCGGACGTACTCGCTCGTGGACCCGTAGCCGCCGTCGCCGACTTGCTCGTCGACGTACGACTTGAGTTCGTCCGGCAGTGACACGTTCATCGTCGACATTGCCTCAGCATACTGAGTCGTTGGCAAAGCTTGCCAAGACCTCCTGCACGGTTCGGCGAAAGTGTGGTACCGCATTTGGGCCGGGATGGAGCCGGCGAATCCCGACCTGAGGGGTCTTCGGCATCCGCTCCTGGGTAACGCAACAAGCGAACCTGGCGGGCGAGGAAGCGCCGCTGACGCCCTTCACCGGCATACCGGCGTCCGGAAAGCTGCTCAGCGCCTCGACTCTCGCGAACGCCGCGTGCGAGAACAACGTGCCACGCCCACGTTCCCGCTCTTCGTACCAACGTGCCGCTTCGACAAGCTCGTCGAGTGCTTCGTCATCGATGCGAATGCGGCGCGTCACGTTTCAGCGAGCGCGGTGTCGACCCGCTGTCGCGCAGCGTCGAGGTCGACTCCCTGCGACTCACCGCGGGCGAACCGTTCGATGCGCTCTTCGACTGTCCGCGCCCAGGCCAGCGACCGCTGTGCAGAATACTCGGGATCGCGACTTTCCAAACTGGCGAACAACTCCGCAGCGACGCGAGCCCGTTCTGCCTCGGGGAGGGCCAAGCCTTCACTCAACACAGTGGCCGCATCCGTTCCCACGGCAGAATCGTACCCGATCGGCGAGCCACCGACGTCCGAGGCGCTGAACGCAAAACAGGACAACACAGCGCAACTCCAGGAGCAAGTGCCCGGCGCCACCGAGGAGCGCTCCTTCCTCCGGCCAGGTCCGTGAAGAACAAGCTTTCCGGCAAGATTGCCGACCGAAAGCTTTGAGCGTGCGCTCTTCAGCATGGCCAGGACCGTGGGTCAGTATCGCGTTGTGAGGGTGGGGCGTGTGGAAAACTTGGTGGATGGCCGATGAGGGTGTTGACCGGTTGTTCGAGGTGGCTGAGCCCGAGGCGTCGCTGGTGACGGCGTCGGCTGGTGTGGCCAGGACGTTCCGGTGTTATGACCAGTTTCAGGTGTTTCTGTTGCCGCCGTCGTTGGATGATTGGCTTCCGGCGGGGCATACGGCCCGGTTCGTGTCCGAAGTCGTCGATGACATGTTGGACCTCGACGCGGTGTATGCGTCCTACACGAACAAGACGGGGGCGCCGCCGTTCGACCCGCGGATGATGTTGAAACTCGTGATCTACCCCTATTCGACGGGGGTGACGTCGTCACGCGAGATCGAACGTCGCTGCCAGGTCGATGTCGCGTTCCGGTGGTTGTCGGCGAACACCGCACCGGATTATCGGTCGGTGTCACGATTCCGGCGCCGCCACCTCGTGGCGTTGGATGATCTGTTCGCCCAGGTGTTGGTGTTGTGCGCCAACGCCGGGTTCGTCAAACTCGGTCGCGTCGCTCTCGATGGCACCAAGCTGGATGCGTCAGCATCGAAACACACCGCCATGTCCTCTGGTCGGCTGGTGACCCGGATTCCCGAGGTTGAGGCCGAAGTCGCGAGATTGTTGGCGGAGGCTGAAGCGGTCGACGCCGCGGAGGACGCCGAGTTCGGTGCGGACCGTCGCGGTGACGAACTGCCTGTCGAGCTACGCACTCGTGAGGGTCGCCTCGCGAAGATGCGCGAGGCCAAAGCAGCCATCGAGGCTGAAGCCGCCGAACGTGCCGCCGCCGAGGCTGCGGACAAGGCCCGTGAGGCCGGCAAGACCGACGCCGAGATCGGTGAGGCCGCCAAGGCGGCAGCTGACGCAGCGGAGCCGAGGGACAAGGCGCAGCGGTCGTTCACTGATCGTGATGCGCGGATGATGAAAACGAATCACGGGTTCGGTTACGCCTACAACGCTCAGGCTGCAGCTGACGAGTTCTCCCAGGTCATCGTCGCTGGCTATGTGACCCAAGCTCCGACGGATGTGAAGCAACTGTTGCCGATGTTGGAGCGCATCAACCTCGCCCTCGCCGGAGCCGGGCTCGGAACACCGAAACGCACGTTGGCTGATGCCGGCTACTGCTCGACGGCCAACATCGATGACGCCGCCGGCAGCGGACACGATGTGCTCGTTGCGACCAGCCGTGAGCGGATGGCGAGACGGTTACGCACCAAGACGGGTCGCGCCGATTACGCCCGCCGAAAGGCGATCATCGAGCCGGTGTTCGGACAGATGAAAGTGAAACAGAACGCCGGGAGGCTCCGCCTGCGCCGACTCGCCGGTGCGTAAGGCGATCGTGCCGGTGTGAACGCCGGCGACCGGAGAGAGCCGGCTGCCTGCGGTCTCCTTGGACGAAGCGATGACGCCTGAGCGTCTGACGGAGCTGCGGGGTGTGCTTGCCGTTCTGGCCGACCAGCCGATTGCCACACTCGAGGTGTATCCACTCCCCGACAAGCTCGACCGCGGCAAGGGCATCTCGCTCGACGCGGCGAGCCCTTTGGCGCACAACCTGTCGCAGCTCATCTCGCAAACAGCGCGAGGTTCATCGGTGGCCGCAACCGCAACCGCGTCTGGTGAAGGTCTGTACCGCATGGTGGTCCCTGCGAAGGTTGCTGCCGAGTTCGGTCAGGGCCTGGTTCGCCCGATGCGGTCGGCGGCTTCCGCTCAGGGCATACACAGTGCACTCAGCTTGCGATTAAACCTTGTTGCCTTGGTCAGGCGGCTTTCTTGATGGCTGGGTGGCGGGTTCGTGGTGGTTTTCGGGTGCCTTTGGGTCGTCCGGGGCCGGGTGTGTCGGATTTCGGTGGGTGGGCTGGTGTGCCGATGGTGGCGCGCAGATGACGAAACCCTCGTCTGACTCGTGCTGGTGTGAGCAGCGACGGGTCTTTGGGGCGTTCCCAGGGGAGGCGGAGGTCGTCGACGAGGCCTCGGGCGAGGCGGAGTTGGGTGTAGGCGGCCACGACGAGCCAGGTCCAGCGGTCGGCTTGTTCGGGGGTGCGCAGCGCTGGGGTGGTCCAGCCGAGTGTGCCTTTGGCGAACCGGTAGGTGTGCTCGATGTCGAAGCGTCGTAGGTAGGCGCGCCAGCACAGGTCGAGGTCGGGTTCGCCGGGTCCGGACCACCACAGCCATAGCGTCTTGACAGCGCGCGCTGTGGGCTTGGGGAGATGCTCGACCTCGACGCGGATCACGGTGCCGCGCACGATCGGGGGGACATCGTGGTCTGCCCAGCGTCCCCGGCTGTGCAGCTTGGGATGCATCTGTGACCAGGCCTGCACGCGGATGTTGCCGTATCGGGGGTCGTGGGTGACGAGTTCGGTGTCGGGGTCGGGCCACGTGTCGGGTTGGGACAGGGCGAACCGGGGTCCGTGGCGGCGGGGTCGCCCGACCATGCCGTCCGAGCGGGGGGCAGGATCGGGGTGGAAGACCCGTTTGGGGCTGATGCGCACCAGCACTTGGGCGCGGGTGTCGGCCAGCCCCGCCCCCAAGGCGATGGGGTCATAGCCGGCGTCGAAGACGAACATCGGCTCCTCACCGTCGTCGCCGAGGAGTCCGACCAGGCGTTGGACCTGGTCGATGGTGGCGGTTGTGGTATCGGCGGTGGGCGCGATGCGCATGGCGTCGAGCGGTGCGGTCCAGGAGTCGGGTGCCCAGTCGAGCTGGGTGATCCACTGGTAGGACCAGCCGGCCACGATCGGCTGGCCGGCGGAGTGCTTGGACGCCGAGTAGTAGAAGCCGCGCTGTGGGCTGGTCTCGGCGTCGCAGCGGTCCCAGGTCGAGGCGTCCACCGCGAACACCGCCGGCCAGTGCGCCGGTCGGGTGTCGACGAGCAGCCGGCGTATCTTGTCCTCGTCGATGTCGCCGCGGGCGAGTGCCTTGTAGATGCTGCCGTGGCTGCGGCGGAACACCGGCTCCAAGCTGAGCGATGGCACCGACGCGACCGGCACCGGCGAGCACAAGACGGCGTCGCAGAGTTCGAACAGGGCGTCTGCCCAGCCGGTGAAGCATTGGTGAAGGGACCGGCGGAATTCACTCAACGCCGTTTGCTGAGCAGATGTCATATCCGAGAGTATCTATACTCTCGGATGAAAGAGTGGGATACTCGCCCAAGGAGGTGACATGGCAGACAAACGGACCGCCGCCCGGCTCGAGAGCTACGAACGCCGCTACCGCGAACTCGCCCACCAGCTCGCCGACATCGGCTACATCACCGCCGGCAGCATCGCTCCCCGCTACAACCGATGCGGAAAGACCAACTGCGCCTGCCACGCCGATCCACCCCAGCTCCACGGGCCCTACTGGCATTGGACCGCCAAAGTCGACGGCAAGACCATCAACCGCAGGCTCAGCCCCCGCGAAGCCGAGCTCTACACCGAATGGATCACCAACGACCGCCGCGCCCGCGCCCTACTGGCCCAGATGCGAGACCTCGCCGCGAAAGCCACCCGCCTCATCCTCCAACAAGACGCCAACACGTAGAGCCCGAGGTTTAATCGCAAGCTCAGAGATTCGACAGGGATCGTTGGCCACGCGACATTCGTTCCTGTCGGGGGAGCGGCGGCTGCAGGCGCTGTTGGTGGCACCGCCGGCACAGCCGGTGTCGCCGTCGCCGGCGCCACGGCACTCACCGGCGCGGGCGCCGCTCGTGCTCATGGCGGTGGCGGTTGGTGTGAGTGCGGCCGCCGAACAGCAGCGCCGACAGGCCATCGAGCAAATCACGGAGTTGCTGGAACAACTACACGAGCAGAAGCTCGACGACGAGCGCAGTGAATTGGACGGCTGCCGAGACGCCATCGACAAGGCAACCGCCATCCTGCTCGACGAGGGCAAGCTCGGTGTCTCGCTGGGACTGGACTCTGCAGTGCACGCGATCGGCAAATCGCTCGCGGCCACTGAACGTCGGCTCGAAAGATGGCAGACCGCACTCGACAAGCTGTCCGATCACGAGCCGGTCGATGTCGACGCGTTGATCGAGTCCTTCCCTGGCATCGACGAACCCGGCGGCTTGTTCGGCGCTCACCTCGAACTCGCCGCATTGGCGATCGCGTTGAAGCGGCGGGTCATCGTGCTGCAAGCCGTGGAACACGCCCAAACGTCCCCTGGCAATCTGTTGGAGAACTTTGTTCGTGCCTTCAAGACCGACCAGCAGCGCCTCGACACACTGGAGGTGAGCATCGCTGTGGTCATCGGCTGCAGATTCGCCGGCGAATGATCGACAGGTTCGTCCTCGAACCAGGTCTGAGGCCGGATGTGGTCGACATGGAACGAGCAGTCGAGCCCGGGCGGTGCCAAGCGACAGTCACACTTGGCGCACCGACCTCCCTGCATCCAGAACACAGTGTCACGAACCTCCGGCGAGATCTGATCGTCAATGAGTTGGCGGAACGCTTCACCCCGACCTCCGGTCCCAGCGGGCGCGTCCTCCAACCTCAGGCGCAAGCGAACGCGAACAGCAACGTCGCGGGAACACATAGGCTGAGGGCATGTCGATCACGATCGAACAACTCGCCACCCGGCTCGCTGCCGAAGCGACACGTCGCGGGATCACCACCGAGACAGTCATCGAGGAGTTGGCGGCCCGGCTCGATGACCCATTGGAAGCGTTCATCGGCTGCGCTGCGTCGGGTGGGAACGAACCATTCGACATCCAACGCGAACGCGCTGAAGCCGCCGGCAAGAAATTCGCTCAAGGCATCTGACGACCGAACGTGCTGCTGATCGACACCGGCATCTTCGTCGCTGTCGCTGACCGCGACGAACCCCGCCACACCACCTGCGCAAACCTGCTGCGCACGCACACCGATCTTGCGGTCACCGCCACCGTCATCCCCGAAGCTGCGTGGCTGATCGAAACCCGTCTCGGCCCGCGGCCGAAGCACGCTTCCTCACGCTGGTCACCAGCCCCCGGTTCACGATCATCGACCCAATCGACATCGACTACCAGCGCGCCATCACCTTGATCGACACCTACACCGATCTCGGACTCGGCTTCGTTGACGCCTCGATCATCGCCATCGCCGAACGACACAACGTCCGTGAGATTGCCACGCTCAACCACCGCGACTTTGCCGGCGTCAAACCCGCCCATTGCGACGCCCTCGACCTCGTGCCCTGACCGTCGTGAGGCTCGATCAGCCGGCGGCGGTACACCGCGAGGTCGAGCGCTCCGCGCCGGCCGTGTTCGAGTCGGGCGGCAGCCGCCCCAGCGAGATCGGGTCAGTCCACCGCGCCGGCTCGGGTGTCGTGCGAGGTCGGCTTCAGCTGGCGCGTGAGCAGGCGGAAGGGGGGGTCTGGTACGTTGTCGCCAGGGCGCTCGGGCTCCGTCGAGACGGTGACGGCAGTGGCCGGTGCTGATTCGGCAACGTGTGAAAGGTGAAACCGATGCGCATCAATCGTGCTTCCGCCCTCGTGGCGGCCGCGTCGCTCGCGACGGTGGTCGTGGGCCTGGGGTCCCCGGCGGCGGGTGGAGGATCCAAGGCGCCGATCATCCAGGACGGGTCGGCCGTCGAAGTCCAGATCCTCGCCCTCAACGACTTCCACGGGAACCTCGCGCCGCCGAGCGGTTCGAGCGGTCGCGTCGACACCGTCAACGCGGGAGGGGCAGAGTACCTGGCCACGCACGTGAAGGCCCTCGAAACCACGAACCGGAACACGATCGTCGTGTCCGCCGGCGACCTCATCGGTGCCAGTCCGCTGCTCTCCGGGCTGTTCCACGACGAACCGACCATCGAGGCGATGAACTCGATCGGCCTCGACCTCAACGCAGTCGGCAACCACGAGTTCGACGAAGGCGCCACCGAACTCCTGCGGATGCAGAACGGCGGCTGCCACCCGGTCGACGGTTGCCTCGACGGCGACGACTTCGGCGGCGCCGACTTCGAGTTCCTCGCCGCCAACGTGGTCGGCGAGACCACTGGCAAGACGTTGTTCCCGCCCTACTCGATCCAGAACTTCACTGGTGCCAAGGTGGCGTTCATCGGCATGACGCTCGAGGGCACACCGAACATCGTGAGTCCCTCCGGCGTCGCCGGGCTCGACTTCCTCGACGAAGCCGACACCGTCAACGCGCTCGTCCCGGAACTCACGCGCCGCGGCGTCGAGGCGATCGTCGTGATGATCCACGAAGGTGGTCTCCCGGCATCGTTCGACATCAACGGCTGCAACGGCGTGAGTGGTCCGATCGTCGACATCGTGAATCGTCTCGACGACGAGGTTGACCTGGTGATCTCCGGCCACACGCATCAGCCGTACGTCTGCAACATCGACGGCACGCCGGTCACGAGCGCCTATTCGTTCGGTCGTGTGCTCACCGACATCGACATGAAGGTCGATCGGGCGAAGAAGGACGTCACGTCCATCACGATCAACAACAGAATCGTGACCCGTGACGTCGTTGCCGATCCGGCGATCACGTCGCTGATCACTCGGTACGACGCGATCGCGGCACCCATTGCCAACCGTCCGATCGGGACGATCACCGCCAACCTCACGAGGACCTTCGATGCCTCGCGGGAGAACACGATGGGGAACGTCATTGCGGACGCTCAGCTCGCGGCCACCGCGGGCGCTGATGTGGGCAATGCTGTCATGGCGTTCATGAACCCCGGTGGCGTACGGGCCGAGTTCACGTTCGCCGGCAGTCCGGTGGGCGAGGGGGACGGTGTCGTCACGTACGGCGAGGCATTCACTGTCCAGCCGTTCGGCAATTCGCTCGTCACCATGACCCTGACCGGTGCCCAGATCGAAGCGACCCTCGAGCAGCAGTTCTGCGGTTTAAACGACGGGACGGGGCTGAAAGTGCTGTTGCCCTCGGCCGGCATCCACTACACGTGGAACCCGGCCCTCGCTGCGCAGAACGATCCAACCTGCGCGCTCGACGTGGTGAGCGGACTCACGCTCAACGGCAACCCGATCCTCGCCGGCGTGTCCTACCGGGTGACCGTCAACAGCTTCCTCGCCGATGGCGGAGACAATTTCGGCGCACTGCTGGGTGGCACCAACCGTCTGGGTGGTGCCGTCGACACCGATGCATTCGAGGCGTATCTGAACCTCGTCGGACCGTTGTCGCCGCCGGCCCTGGACCGCATCGACGTGACACCCTGAGGGTGAGGAACATTTCACAGTGACATGGTCGGTCGGTCGGGCCGGGTGAGTGATCGCCCGGCGCGACCGACCGGCTCTACAAGCATCATGTCGGCGTCGGGCGCCGATGACGATCGAGAGATCCTGGGGGTTCTCACAATGCGCCGCATCATGACGAGTCGAGTCACCGGGGGTCGACGGTTGCGGACCTGGCTGTTGCTCGGCCTCGCGCTCGCGGTGACACCGCTCACTGCGGTCGTTCCGTTGGGCGCGGCCGAGGTTCGCGCTGTCACGTCGGGCCTCTACTTCTCCGAGTACATCGAGGGATCGAGCAACAACAAGGCGCTGGAGATCTTCAACGGCACGGGCGCCTCGATCGACCTCGGCGCCGCCGGGTACAGCGTCCAGATGTTCTTCAACGGAAGTGCCTCTGCGGGTCTCACGATCAACCTCAACGGCACCGTGGCGTTCGGGGATGTCTTCGTGCTCGCGAACTCTGCCGCGAGCGCGGCGATCCTCGCCGAGGCCGATCAGACCAACGGTTCCGGGTGGTTCAACGGCGACGACGCGATCGTGCTGCGTCAAGGCAGCACCATCGTCGACGTGATCGGCCAGATCGGTCTTGACCCCGGCTCGGAGTGGGGCGCGGGGCTCGTCAGCACCGCCGACAACACACTGCGACGGACGGCGACGGTCTGCCAAGGCGACCCCATCGGCACCGACGGCTTCGTCCCCGCGACGGAGTGGGACGGCTTCGCGATCGACACGTTCGGCGGGCTGGGCGAGTACACCGGTTGTGGCGTCGACAGCGTTGCGCGGGTCACGTCGACCTCCCCGGCCGGTGGGGCGTCCGGTGTCGCCCACGATGCCGACATCGCGGTGACGTTCAGTGAGCCGGTGAACGTGAGCGCAGCGTCGTTCACGATCTCCTGCGCAGCCAGTGGCCCGCACACGGTCGCGCTCAGCGGTGGGCCGACGAGCTTCACGCTCGACCCCGACACCACCTTCGCTGCCGGCGAACTCTGTACCGTGACCGTCTTCGCCGCGAATGTCAGCGACCAGGATGCATCGGATCCGCCCGACACCCTGGCCACCGACCGGGTCTTCAGCTTCACGACGGTCGACGCCGCGATCTGCGGCGATCCGGCCACCCTGATCCACGACATCCAGGGCTCCGGGAACACCTCACCTCTCAACGGCACGTCCAACGTCGCCATCGAGGGCGTCGTCGTCGGCGACTTCCAGGGCCCCGGTCAGTTCAACGGCTTCTACGTCCAGGAAGAGGACGCCGACGCCGACCCACTGACCTCCGAGGGCATCTTCGTGTTCAACACGAGCTTCCCGGTCGCTGTGGGCGATGCAGTGCGAGTTCGCGGGAACGTCGTGGAGTTCGCCTCCGGCAGCACCACACTCACGGAGTTGACGAACGTGAGCTCGGTCCTGACCTGCCAGTCGGCGACCACGCTGCCCGCACCCGCGCTGCCGGCACCCACGCCCGTGGTGCTGCCCGTATCCGCGGTCGGCGACTTGGAGCGGTTTGAGGGCATGCTCACCACGTTCCCGCAGACGTTGACGGCGACCGAGACATTCACGCTCGGCCGCTTCGGCGAGGTGGGCCTCTCGGTCGGTGGACGGCTCTACCAGCCGACCAGCGTCGCCGAGCCCGGCGCGCCGGCTCTCGCCCGGCAGGATCTGAACAACCGCAGCCGCATCGTGCTCGACGACGGCAATGGCCAACAGAACATCGCCCCGACCATCCATCCCCTCGGCGGTCTGAGCGCATCGAACACGTTGCGCTCCGGGTACACGGCGACTGGAGTGACCGGCATCCTCGACCAGCGGTTCAGCCTCTACCGCATCCAGCCGACCGGACCGGTGCCCTTCGGTGCCGACAATCCGCGACCGTCGTCGCCGGAGCCTGTCGGCGGCTCGTTGAAGGTGGCATCGATGAACGTCCTCAACTACTTCAACGGTGATGGCTTGGGTGGTGGGTTCCCGACCGCTCGTGGCGCCGAGACGCCGTTCGAGTTCGGACGCCAGGAGGCGAAGCTCGTCGCCGCCCTCGTCGACATCGATGCCGACGTCGTCGGTCTGATGGAGATCGAGAACGATGCGTCCGGCCCGACCAGCGCCATCGCCCAGCTGACCGCTGCCCTCAACGCCGAGGTCGGCGCAGACACGTACAGCTTCATTGACACCGGGCTCATCGGAACCGACGCGATCCGGGTGGCGATGATCTACAAGCCGGCCTCGGTCACGCCTGTCGGTGACTTCGACACTCTCACCTCTGCCGACGATCCGCTTTTCATCGACACGTTGAACCGCCCGGCGCTCGCTCAGACGTTCAGCGAGAATGCCAACGGTGGACGCTTGACTGTCGTCGTGAACCACCTCAAGTCGAAGGGCTCCGACTGCAACGCTGTCGCCGACCCCGATGCCGGTGACGGGCAGGGCAACTGCAACATCACCCGGACCAACGCAGCGACCGCCCTTGCCAACTGGCTGGAGACCGACCCGACCGCGAGCGGCGACCCCGACTTCCTGATCATCGGCGACCTGAACTCCTACGCCGAGGAGGATCCGATCACATCCCTTGAGACCGACGGGTACACGAACCTGGTCGCTGCCGTCCAAGGGTCGAACGCATACTCGTACGTGTTCGACGGCCAGTCCGGCTATCTCGACCATGCGCTCGCCAACGCGTCGCTCGTCCCGCAGGTGACCGGTGTGACCGAGTGGCACATCAACGCAGACGAGCCGATCGCGCTCGACTACAACACCAATTTCAAGTCCCCTGGCCACGTCGACAGCCTGTTCGCTCCCGATGCGTTCCGATCCTCCGATCACGACCCGGTCATCGTCGGCATGTGCCAAGCGCCGACACTGTCGATGAGCGTGAGCCCCGACACGTTGTGGCCGCCGAACCACAAGTACCGCACTGTGGTTGCAGTGCCGACGACGTCCAGCGACGTCGTCGACGTGGCGCTGGTATCGGCGACGTCAAACGAACCCGACGCCGGGTTGGGTGACGGCGACACAGCGAACGACATCGTCATCGTCGACGACCTCACCGTGAAGCTCCGGGCCGAACGGTCCGGCATCGGCACGGGTCGGAGCTACACCATGACCTGGCAGGCGACCAACGGTTGCGGTGCATCGGTGACGGCGACCAGCACCGTCACGGTTCCCAACAGCGCAGTCCGCTGACAGCGCGATCCACGAGCAGGGCACCGGAAACGCACTCGATCTTCGTTCTCATCTCATCGGACAACATTGAGACCGAAGTATCGATTGCCGAGTGTGAATGAACGCGCTGGTGAAGGGTGCGATCTTGGCTCAAGCGACACACCGAACGAAGGCGTAGCGCCGCGTTGCGGATCAGTATCGGGCGCACCTTCTTCGCCGATGCTGTACTCGAAGACTCGGTCGATCCACAGCACGGTCTCCACGAATGTTGCTGCGCTGCGATTGGCGACGCCGGCGAGTGGATCGATGACTTCAGCCTGGATTCACCGTGTAGATGATCGGGTTGGGTATTGCGCGTCCACCAAAAAGACCTCCTGAGCTGGGAAGATGTTGATGTTCCGAGTCAACAAGTCCACAGCGACAGGAGGCACTTTCTGTGTTCCCAGTATCGCGCAGCATCGACCGCTATGAAACGACTTTCGATCATGACGGTCTGGTCGCCAACGCCGGGCTGATCGTGATCGCCACACTGATGTCGCGGCTCGGTCTCGAACGCCTCGTCAACCGGTGGGTCCACACCGGGTCGTTCGCGCCGGGCCGCAAGATCTGCACGCTGATCGCAGCGATGGTCGCCGGGCACCCTCGACGATCGGCACGTTCCTGCGTACGTTCACGTTCGGGTTCGTGCGCCAACTCGACGCTGTTGCTTGCCGGTTGTTGGCGAACGCGTGGGCTGCGGGTGCCGGCCCCGGCGACGCCGATCTGGTCATCGATGTGGACTCCACGATGTGTGAGGTGCACGGCCATCACAAGCACGGCGCCGCGTACGGCTACACGAAATGTCTCGGCTATCACCCCCTCGTGGCGACACGTGCCGGGACCGGGGAGGTCTTGTTCTCACGGATGCGGAAAGGCTCAGCCGGATCATCGCAGTCGAGATGTCAACCAGACCGGGGGCAGACCCACTACAACCAGACTGCCGCCTGAACAAGATCGGGGATCACCACCGAACTTCGACAACAAGCGGGACATCCTCACGGCATGTGGGGCGGTAGTTAGTCGGGGTCGAGCTCGGCGAGAATGACGGGCAGGTCTTGGGCATCGGACAGGAGGCGGACAACGTCGGCGTGATCCGGCCGCACGAAATAGAACCAGCCGACTGGAAAGCCTTCGATTCTTCGGACTCGAAGCCCTTGAATGTCGCACAGCTCGCCGACAAGTGGCGATCCGGCGTTGGGCATCTTCTCGATGGCTCGCAGCGACGCAACGGCAGCATTGAAGAAGCGTTCGCCGAGGTCGCTTCCGCCCTCAGCGCTGTAGTACCGGGTGCGTTCGACGAGATCGGCCTCGGCCAGCGGCCGCAGCCGGGCGACACTCACGGGTCATCAGCAAACGCGCGTCGGCGGATCTCGTCGATGACGTCGGTGGTCGCCGGTCGTCGCGTCGCCTGAGCCGAGCCCGTCGGCAATGAGTGCCCGCAGCCGCCGCTCGGCCACATGTTGCTGGTCGCGCCGGATCAGCTCTCGCAGGTACTCGCTGGTGTTGCCGTACTCGCCGGATCGGACGCGGTCATCGATGTAGCGCCGCAGCTCATCTGGCAGAGCGAAGCTCATGGTGGTCTTGCTCACTCCACCAGCGTGCCTGAGTTATCAACTGTTGTCAACACTCTCTCTCGGGACGAATCGAGGCAGGCGATAATCCCGGCCGATCACACGGACTTCGCCGCCCAGTGCCGGCGAGGTCGGTCAGGTCAATGCCTCCGGCGGCAACCGCATAATCCAACCGCCGCGGATGATTTCGAAGGGTCTGCGATACCCGACATCAAGGGTGCTCGCCATCCACTCCGGTTGCCCAACCTCTCGGCCGGCGTGGAAGAGGTCAGACGGGTAAACGGGCGCCCGAACCACAGGTCAAGGGCCCCTGGAGGCACAAATGGCGCCTTTTGCAACTGGAAACGGTTTCCACAAGGTGTCAGTTGGACTGGCCGACTCGACGGAGTCATCGAACGCGATGCCTGTGACCTGGGGTGTTTCGTGGAGCTAAGGAGAATCGAACTCCTGACCTCTTCCATGCCATGGAAGCGCTCTACCAACTGAGCTATAGCCCCGTGAAGGACGTCGTACGATACCAACGGCCGCTCCCCCGTCACAACGACGCGACGGCGGACCGGCCAGAACGGTTCAGTCGGTGGTGGGGCCGGGGACGGGCGCCCACTCGATGCGGGGGACGTCGAGATACAGCCGTTCGATCTCGTAGAACTCACGTATCGAATCGAGGAACACGTGGATCACGACGTCGCCGTAGTCCATCAGGATCCACTGCTGCTCGCGCAGACCTTCGATCCGCACCGGCGGCCGACCGAGGTCGGCCTTCACCCGCTGCTCGATCTCGTCGACGATTGCCCGGACCAGCCGAGGGTTGGACGCCCCGGCGATCACGAAGTACCCCGTGATCGCCAGCACCTCGCCCACGTCGAGGATGACGACGTCGGTGGCCTTCGCGCCGTCGGCCACCTGCGCCGCCAACGTGGCGAGCGCAAGGCTGGAGTCACCGGTCGGTTCAGTCATTCGGCGCGACCGTACCGCCGACCGGAGCCGATGTGTCGTCCGGCGCAATCGAGGTCGCGACCGATGGCACCGGGCCCTTCTTGGTGATGTAGTCGGTCCCGAGGGTCACGACCGCGTCGACGCCCTCGATCAGCGTCGGCGCCGGCACGACCTCGGACTCACCGAACACGACCGTGGCCAGGGCCTGCATGTCCTCGATGAAGCGCTCCTCGGCCACCTCGATCCGCGTCACGGTGGCGGCGCCGCCGGGCGCCGGTTGGGTGTCGGCCGACACGATGTTGGCCTGGAAGAACAACATCTCGCCGATGACATCGAGCACCAGCTCCGACGTCGATACGTAACGCCCGCCGCCGGCGGCGATCTGCTCATCGGAGAACGGGGCGACGATGCGCAGTGACAGGGCGAGGTTCGGGGTCGACACGAGCGCCGGCGAGACCTGGGCGAACACCAAGGCGGCATCGCGCCGATCGACGATCACGACATCGGCGCCGGTCGGATTCTCCGCCTTCGTGGCGGGTCGGGTCGCCAGCGGTCGTGTCTGCGCCTCGCCGGCGAGAAGGCGCTCGACGAGCTCGCCGACGGTCGCCGGCGGGACCGGTTGACCGGCCTCGTCGACGGGCACTGGCGGGGGATCCCGAGAGATCGGCGTGGCGGCGGCAACCTCGTCCCAGAAGCCGTCGGCCGGCGGAACCTGAACCTCGATCGAAGGAACATCGACGAGCAGGTCCGCCAGTTCGTCGGCGGTCACGACCTGGGTGCGCTCGATCGTGATCGACAGCATCTCCTCGACCGCCGAGGTGAACCCCTCGATGTCGTCGGCGCGGAACAGTTCGTTCAACGCACGGCGCTGCACGCCGAACGCGGCCGTCGCATCGGCATTCGCCGGAATCGTCGCGATGCTGCCACCGACACCGTCGGGCATGAGCGTCATCACGACGACGGAGTCGAGCGCGCCCGCGTCGTCGACGACCGCGAGCATCGCATTCGGCGTCGCTGGGAGCACGGACACGGGGCGCGTCTCGACACCAACCGCCTCGCCCTCCTCCGAGTTCGACAGCGTGATCACGCCGACGATGAACAACGCCCCCGCCGCCACCAGCAGCAGCAGCGTGCCGACGAACCCGAGGATCGTCACGCGGCGCCGGCGTTGCGCTGTCGCCGTCACGGCATCTCCCGATAGAGGGATCGTGCACGGATGACGTCGAGCACCGACTCGGTCACCAGGTAGTCGAGTGGCCGCCCGTCGGAGAAACGCGCCCGCAAATCGGTGCTCGACACCTCGAGCCTCGGCACCTCGACACGGATCCACTCGACATCGTCGGGAAGGACGACCGGCTGACCCGGGCGATCGACGACGACGAGACGCGATCGGGCGACCACCTCGTCGTAGCGGGTCCACGTGCGCAGCCCGGCCGCCGCATCGTCACCCACGATCGTGAACAGTTCGGCGCCCGGGTGCTCCTCAGCCAAGGACCGGAGCGTGTCGGCCGTGTAACTGTTGCCGCCGTGATCGATCTCGCGACGTCCCGGCACGAGCCCCGCCACCTCGGCGACCGCCGCTTCGACCATCGCCAGCCGGTCGAGCGCCGGTGTCAAGCGGCGGGTTCCCTCCTTCTGCCAGGGCACGTTCGCCACCATCAAGATCACCTCGTCGAGATCGAGGGCGTAGCGGACGTTGACCGCAGTCACCAGGTGCCCGACGTGCGGTGGGTCGAAGGTGCCGCCGAAGAGACCGATGCGCGTCACGGTTCGTCGCTCGAGTCCCGTGTCACACGGACAGTGGTGGCTCGGGAGACTCGGGCACGATCGACCATCTTACGAGCCCCCGACGAAAATTCTGCGAAACCGACACCAGAGGTGCTTGACAGGTCTGTTACTGTCAATTGTCCCCCACATACCCCCGATTTGACGGTTTCAGTCGGTTTTCTGACGAAAGTCTCCGAAGAAAGCCCACGTCTACGGCGTCCGACGCACCCGATCAACTCGCCTCGACAGTCTCTTTCGTGGCAAGTTCTCGATCCTGCCGGTCGTTGCAGTGTGCCGTACGGCACACTGCCGGTCGGAATCCAACGAACAAATGAACGGTTGTATCCAACATGAATGACTCCATCGGACTCTACTTGAACGACATCGGCAAGGTGGCTCTGCTCACCGCCGAAGACGAACGTGAGCTGTCGCGCATCATCGAGGCCGGTCGCGAAGCCGCCGAGCAGCTCGCCGCGGGCAAGAAGAGCGTGGCCCTCAAGAACCAGGTGGCGGCCGCCGCCAAGGCCAAGGATCGGTTCATCCGCTCCAACCTGCGCCTCGTGGTCAGTATCGCCCGCCGCTATCCCCTTCCCCAGGGCATGGATCTGCTCGACCTCATCCAGGAGGGCAACCTCGGCCTCGAGCACGCCGTCGACAAGTTCGACTGGCGCCGTGGCTTCAAGTTCTCCACCTACGCCACCTTCTGGATCCGCCAGGCCATCGGCCGTGCCCTCGACCAGAAGGCCAGCCTCATCCGCATCCCCGGCGACCGCTCGGCCAGCCTTCGTGCTGCGCTGCGCCAGGCGTCGGGCGACGGCGAGACGCTCGACCAGAACAACGCCGAACTGCACCGCCTCACCACGCCCGGTCAGCCTCGACAAGACCGTCGGCGACGACGGCGACGCCACGCTCGGCGACCTGATGGCCAACGGCGACGGCACGCCCGAAGACCACGTGATGGCGCTGGTCGACAGCGAACTGCTCGACGAACTGCTCGGCACGCTCGACTCGCGGGCCCGCTTCGCGGTCGAGTCCCGCTTCGGGCTCATCGACGGCGAGCGCAAGAGCTTCCGCGAAGTCGGCGAGCAGCTCGGCGTCACCGCCGAAGCCGCCCGCCGCCTCGTCAGCCGTGCAGTCGCCGGTCTACGCGACGACGCCGAGCGCATCCTCGCCGTTTGATCTGATCTCAAACGGATTCAACGACAAGAACGAAGCGGCCCCTCGAACTGGGGCCGTTTCTTCGTTTTCGGGGGCGGTAGCCTTGTGGGATGCACGAAGCGCCTGGGCTGTGGTCGCCGACATCATGGCGCGAGCATCCTGCCGGTCAACAGCCCGACTGGCCCGATCTGGGCGCGCTCGAACGATCGCTGAAGCAGATCTCGTCGATGCCGCCGCTGGTGTTCGCCGGCGAGGCTCGTTCACTGCAGGCCGAACTCGGCCGAGTGGCGGCCGGCAACGCCTTCCTCCTCCAGGCCGGCGACTGCGCCGAGAGCTTCGACGACTTCTCCGCCGACAACATCCGCGAGAAGCTGCGCGTCATCCTGCAGATGGCGATCGTGCTCACCTACTCCGTCGGGGTGCCGATCGTCAAGGTCGGCCGCATCGCCGGCCAGTTCGCCAAGCCCCGGTCGTCCGACACCGAGACGCATCGGCGACATCGACATCCCCTCGTTCCGCGGGCACATCGTCAACGACCCGACCGCATCCGAGGCCGCCAGGATCCCGAACCCTGATCGGCTCGTCCAGGCCTACCACCAGTCCGCCTCGACGCTGAACCTCCTGCGCGCCTTCACCAAGGGCGGCTTCGCCGACCTGTCACGGGTCCATGCATGGACACAGGAGTTCGTGGCCTCGAGCCCGGAAGGCGAGCGCTACGAGCAGCTGGCCGGCGAGATCGACCGCGCGCTCGGCTTCATGCGGGCCTGCGGCATCGACACGGAGTCCAACCCCAACCTCTCCGAGGTCGACGTGTTCACCTCCCACGAGGCGCTGATCCTCGGCTATGAAGAGGCGCTCACCCGCCAGGACTCGCTGACCGGCGCCTGGTTCGACTGCTCGGCACACATGCTCTGGATCGGCGAACGCACCCGTGAGCTCGACGGCGCACACGTCGAGTTCCTCCGCGGTGTCGGCAACCCGATCGGCTGCAAGGTCGGCCCGACCACGATCGCCGAGTTCCTGATCGAGTTGTGCGAGATGCTCAACCCGTCACGCATTCCGGGGCGGCTCACGCTGATCACCCGCATGGGCGCCGACAAGGTCGAAGTCCGCTGCGACCGCTGCTGCGAGCCGTCGCCGACGCTGGCCATCCGGTGGTGTGGGCGTGCGACCCGATGCACGGCAACACCTACAGCGGCCACCAACGGGCTCAAGACCCGCCACTTCGACGACATCGTCGCCGAGATCGGCGGCTTCGTCCGGGCCCACCGGGCCGAGGGCACCTGGCCCGGCGGCATCCATGTCGAGCTGACCGGCGAGAACGTCACCGAGTGTCTCGGCGGCGGCGATGCCGTGAGCGACACCGACCTCGACGATCGTTACGAAACGGTGTGCGACCCTCGGTTGAACGCCCGACAGAGCGTCGACCTGGCCTTCAGGGTCGCCGAACTGCTCCGCGCCTTCACCTGAGCCCGCCGGCAGCCACACGATGACTGCCCTCGACCTGACCACCGACTGGCGGGCCACCTACGTCAGCGCATGCGTCGTGCACGCCGGAGGAGTCGCGGCAACCACGGGTGACCCCGCACGGCAGTTCCCGCTGGCATCGATCACCAAGCCACTCGTCGCGTGGGCGTTTCTCGTCGCCGTCGAAGAAGGGGTCATCACGCTCGATGATCCGGTGGGCCAACCCGGCTGCACGTATCGGCACCTGCTCAGCCATGCCGGTGGATACCCGGTCGACGGCGCCGTACCGATCTCACCACCCGAGCGAACCCGCGTGTACTCCAACACCGGGTTCGAGATCGCCGCCCGGTCGCTCGAAACAGCATCGGGCATCCCGATCTCCGTGTACCTGTCCGAGGCGGTCCTCGATCCGCTCGACATGACCCTCACCTCACTCGACGGGTCGCCCGCCCACGGTGCGCGGAGCTGCTCGGAGGACCTCGCGCTCTTCATCGCCGAGATCCGCTCGCCGACACTGATCTCCGCCACCACCCGGGACGACGCGTTCCGCAGCAACTACCCCTCACTCAACGGTATCGTTCCCGGCGTGGGGCGATTTGCGCCGTGCCCCTGGGGACTGGGGTTCGAGATCCGCGGCGAGAAATCACCGCACTGGACAGGGCAACGCAACTCGCCGCGGACCGTCGGCCACTTCGGCGCCGCCGGCACGATGTTCTGGTTCGACCCCGACATCGATCTGGCGCTCGTCACACTGACCGATCGACCGTTCGGCGAATGGGCTCTCGCAGCCTGGCCCGCCCTCTCCGACGCGGTGATCGAGGAGTTCGTCGCTTCGACGACTGCCCCACATGGTGTGTCCCCGTGACGCTGTTCAGCCATGGCGACCGCATCCGGTACTCGACCGTCGACGACGACGGGCTGCCGCTCGTGCGCTACGGGTTCGTCGACGGGGTCACCGACCCCACCGGCCCCATCGTCGTGATGCTCGACGGCGAACTCAGCGGTGACATCGTGACCGCCGGCGAGATCGAGCCCGTCCACGTGTCGAACGTGACCCTCACGCTGGCCGGCTCGGACCTGCTCGACGACCCGTCGCTGCGACAGGGACTGGTCAATCTGTGGGCGGCCGAAGCCGAAGCCGCTGGGCTGGAGATCGCGTCGCTGCACTGTACCGGCACGGGCGTGCGGGATTCGAGCGGGGGCTACGCACTCGCCGAACTGTCCAGCGGAGGCGATCACTACGAGCTGCTCGGCATCGTATGCCCCCACGACCGCGATGCCGTGATCGTGCACGCGGCGCGCCCTCACCGCCGCGAACCCGTGTAGTCGGCGCGTCGGAGTCCGACCCCGACGCGCCTTATCAGGTCGGGTCAGGTCGGGTCAGGACAGGCGCTCGATGATCATCGCCATACCCTGGCCACCGCCAATGCACATCGTCTCGATGCCGATCTGCTTGTTCTCGGTCTGCAGGTTGTGGATAAGCGTGGTCATGATGCGAGCACCGGTCATCCCGAACGGGTGACCCAACGCGATGGCGCCGCCGTTGATGTTCACCTTGTCGAGGTCGAAGCCGAGGTGGCGAGCCGAGGGGATGACCTGGGCGGCGAATGCCTCGTTGATCTCGACGAGGTCGATGTCGTCGGACGTCATGCCGGCACGCTTCATCGCCTGGCGGCACGCCTCGATCGGGCCGAGGCCCATGATCTCGGGGTTGATCCCGGTGACGCCGGACGACACGATGCGCGCCAGCGGTGTCAGCCCGAGATCCTTGGCCCGGGTGGCGCTCATCACCATCACCGCTGCGGCGCCGTCGTTCAGCGGACAGGCGTTGCCGGCGGTGATCGTGCCGTCGGGCCGGAAGACCGGGCTCAGCGTGGCGAGCTTCTCCACCGTGGTGCCGGCGCGGGGCCCGTCGTCGGTCGACACGACGGTGCCGTCGGGCAGGGTCAGCGGAGTGATCTCGTTCGCGAAATGACCGCTCTCGACGGCGGCGACCGCACGCTGCTGGCTTCGGGCGCCGAACTCGTCCATCTCCTCGCGGGTGACACCTTCGAGTTCGGCCACGTTCTCGGCCGTCTGGCCCATCGCGATGTAGAAGTCGGGCAAACCCTCGGGTGGCGTCCACGACGGCTGACCACCCTGGCTGCGCAATGCCGTGCGCTCACCGGACTCTTTGAAGATCGGGTTCGGCGCGGTGTCGCTGGCGCCCTTGGCGTAGCGGCTGACCGCTTCGACACCAGCGGAGATGAAGCAGTCGCCTTCACCGGCCTTGATCGCGTGGGCGGCCATCCGGATCGTCTGCAGGCTCGACGAGCAATACCGGTTGACGGTCACGCCGGGAACGTCGCCGAGGCCTGCGAGTGCCGCGACCATCCGGCCGATGTTGAAGCCGGCCTCTCCGGCAGGTTGGCCGCTCCCCATGATGAGGTCTTCCACGTCGGATGACTTCACCTGCGGCACCTTGGCCATCAACGCGCGGACGACCTGGGCCGCCATGTCGTCGGGGCGCAGGTCGACGAGCGACCCCTTGTTGGCGCGCCCGATGGGGCTACGGGCAGTGGCAACGATCACGGCTTCGGTCATGGCCGCCACAGTAGTGATCACCCGACCGCCGGCACCAAGCCGGACCTACGGCCGCCGGCACCAAGCCGGACCTACGCTGCCGGCAATGACGGTCATCGCCGCACTCGACGTCGGGGGCACCTCCATCAAGACCGGTGTCGTCCGTGGCGACGACGTCTCGGAGGGACCGACGCTGCCGACCATGGCATCGGCTCCGGCCGGGGTGATCCTGGCGAGGCTCGCCGAGGCCGCCGACACGGCCCTCGCCCTCGCCGGGCCGGACGCGCTCGGGTTGGCCATCGCTTTCCCCGGCCCCTTCGACCTCGACGCCGGGACCGCGCTCATCGTCGGGCTGAGCAAGTTCGACGCGATTCACGGGCGCCCACTGCGCCCCGAGCTGCGGGCGCGCACAGCGATCGGCGCGCGCCCGATCGTGTTCGTCCGCGACAACGAAGCCGCCGGCGTGGGTGAGGCAATCGCCGGAGCCGGGCGCGGATGCCGGCGTGTCCTCACGATCACCCTCGGTACCGGCGTCGGCGCATGCCTGACCGACGGTGGCGTTCCCGTGACCGACGTCGGTGATCTTTGCCTGGAACGACTGGCCCTGCAACCCACGCCGTGGGGGCGCGCCGACGACGTGTTGTCGGCGCGTGGTCTGGCCGGTCGGCTCGGGGTCACGACGGCCGACCTGCGCGCAGCGGTGGATGATCCGTCCTCGACGCAGGTCGTCGCCGACTACGGCCGGCGTGTCGGCGAGTTCCTGTCTCCCGTCGTCGCGGCGGTCGCCGCCGACGTGGTGGTCATCGGCGGCGGGCTGGTCGCTGCGTTCGACCTCTTCGGGCCGTCACTGCGGCGGGCTCTCGCCGGCGCCCCGTGCGTGCCGGCGAGCCTCGGCGCTCGCGGGCCGCTCCTCGGCGCCGCCCGACTCGCGTTCCCCGCCCACCCGACCTGACAGTGCGCGACGACGTCCCCGGGACCACGTCGTCGATGAGTCCGACCGCGCACAGGTCGCGCTCATCCTCATCGCAACCCCCGGGACCACGTCGTCGATGAGTCCGACCGCGCACAGGTCGCGCTCATCCTCATCGCAACCCCCGGGACCACGTCGTCGATGAGTCCGACCGCGCACAGGTCGCGCTCATCCTCATCGCAACCGCCGGGGCGGGGCCGGTCGGGATCAGTCGTCACCGGTCGACTTCGCGACGTCGTTCCACGTGGCCTTGGCGCCACTGTGACCGACATCGATGATCGTCCACGTCGCGCCGACGACCGCGACCGAGGTGACGACGACGAGCACGATGCGCCCGCCACGTCCGGTCAGCTTGGCCCCCGGGTAGCGCCGTGAGAGGGGTTCGATCGCGACGGCGGCGACCGCCACCAGCGTCACGGCGATCGCCCATGGCAGGACGGTCTCTCCCTGGCTGGTATGCTCCTTCACCAGTTCGGTTTCGGTGACCCGATCTTCGAGCTGCTCACCGGAGCCCTGTGCCAGCCCGACGGCGATCGTCGCGGTGACTGCGAGGACGAGGGCGATGGGCCCCCACCACCGCCGTGAACGCGGCCAGATCACCACGATCAAGGTGAGCAGCGCCGCCAGTGGCAGCATCACCACCGCCGCGTGCACCATGAGCGGGTGCGCGGGCAGACCGAACAGATTGCTGATCTCCATGGAAGTTCCTGACTAACGGTGTGCGGACTGGTGTCTGCGATGGTCGGCGGTCGGCGCAGTGGACGTTGGGCGTCGCGACGTGCGAGGCGGCCGGCGGGCGACGACACGGTACACCACCGCGAGCATCGAGCGCGACCGTGGCGGCGATCGACGTGCCGACGTACAGAGGGTTCGCTGCGTCCGTGCCGGCGAACGTGCCGTGCAGGCCGGCGAGCAGGAACGTGGCGTAGCTCGTCAGGTGGATCGCGCGCCACGTCGATCGGGGCAGATGCCTCATCGCGAGCGAGGTGCACTCGACCGCGACGAGTCCCCAGAACGCGAACACGCCGATCGCCACCTGCCACGTCTTCCAGTCGCCGGCGAACGGCACGAGCACGTCGACGAGGTCGAAGTGGATGTAGTTGTCCGCGATGAGGGCCCCGATGTGCACGACGACGAACGCGATCGTGAGGCCCGCGAGCGCCCGGTGCAGGTCGAGCAACCAGGCCGGCCGGCGATGCCTGGGGAACAGACCGCTCGAGAGGAAGATACCCCACATGACCGACGCCGTGAGGAGCAACCACGCCGTCACCCCGGATGCCCGCGCCAGGAACCACCAGAGTTGAGGATTCATCCGCCCACTCCGGCGAGAACGGCGCCGAGGGCGGGCGTCGTGGTGGTCACACCGTCGAGCGTGGTGGCGATCCCGTTCACGCCGACCGAGCGCATGTAGGAGATCGCGCCGGCCGAGCCGCGCAGGAGTGCCGCCGTCGCATGTGCTTCGGCCCGCCAACCGGCGACATCGACGACCGTGACCGCGGCAAGATCGGTGTGCGAACTCCTGCCGGTCGCCGGGTCGATGACGTGATGATGCTCGACCCCGTTGTGCTTCCACCGCCGCGAGCGGGTGCTCGACGTCGCGACACCCCCGGCGCTGAGTGCGACCGTGGTGAGCACCGACGTCGGGTCACAGGGATCCTCGACGTCGACGATCCAGCCCTGGGGCGTCGGTGCGCGGCCGCCCGCCGCGATGTCCCCGCCGACGCTGACCAAGACTCCGCCGCTGCCCGAACGGAGTAGCTCGGTGACCACGATGTCACCCGCGAAACCCTTGCCGATCCCCCCGGGATCGAGCGCGAGCCCGGTCGGGAGGAGGACGGACATCGTGGACATGTCGATCCGCACGTCGTTGACATCGTGATCGGGGCAGGGACACTCCATGACGACGCTGATCCGCGTCCGGTCGTCGATGCTGGTGGTGTACCCCGCGTCGAGCAGCTCGTGGAGATACGTCGGGTCGTAGCCACCGTCGGTGACCTGGCGGGCGAGCTGCATCGTGCGGATCAACGCGATCGTCTCGGCCGTGACTGGCACCCACGTGTTCGCAGCGCAGTTGAGCCGGTTGATGTCGCTGTCGGCCAGGAAGCGGCTCCACCGCTGCTCCAGTTCACGCAGCCGCGTCTCGGCCCGCTCGAGCGCATGCGGAGCCGGGTCGACCACGATCACCCGGGCCGCGCTCGCCATGACCCGGAAGTCGGCGCTACTTGCTTCCACTGGTCGTGGCCGCTGGTGCCGGTGCCGGTGCCGGTGCAGCTTGCGGGGCCGGCGCAGCTTGCGGGGTCGGGGCTGCCTGGGCCCGGGAGGGCCGGGGCGCCGGCGCGGAGGCGGTGGCCTGCACCGGAGTCGGAGGAGCCGATGCAACGAGTTGGACGACCGGGTTCGCCGTCAACACGATCGGGACCGCGATGGGCTCCACTGCGGGCAGCGCCACCGCCTGGGCCGACGTCGCGTCCGGCGGGGCAGGAACAAGAGGCGGAGACGGGACGGGAGCGATCATCGCCTCGGGAGTGACCGACGCTGTCGGCTCCTCAACAGATTGCGGGGTCGCCGGGTGATCGAGCCCGAGCACCGTGACGATGCCGAACATGGTCGATGCGCCGAGCCCCGCGGCGACGATGCGGGCCCCTCGTGCGGCATGCCGGCGTCGGCGCGCCTTGCTCTTGATCGCCGGGCCCGCGGGGGCCGTGATCGCCGGGCCCGCGGGGGCCGTGATCGCCGGGCCCGCGGGGGCCGTGATCGCCGGGCCGGCGGATGCTCGTCGGGTCGCCGGATCGGGCGGCTCGAAACCCGACACCGACGCCCGGGCCCCGGACTCGGGGCCGGGCGCGGCTGGGGTGCGAACGGGAGCCGCACGGCGCTTGTCGAGACGGGCGAGACGCTCGAGTCGAGCGTCTCGGACAGCTTCTGCCCGGTCAGTCATCGTCCTCGCCACCGCTGTGGGTCTCGCTGTCATGGCCGGAGTCGGCGCCGTGATCGTCGTAGGCGTCGTCCTCCTCGTCGACGTCCTCAAGTTCGTCGTCGTCGAGGTCCTCGTACGCGTCGTCATGTCCGGCGGACGCACTGGCCGGTGTCGCGGGGATCGCCGGTGTCGCGGGGATCGCCGGTGTCCCCGATCCTGCCGGCGTCGCGGGCGTCGCGGGCGTCGCCGGCGTCGCCGGAACGACCGGTTGCTCGACACGGGCGTTGATCGTGCCGTCTGCCGCCAATCCGGCGGTGAACACGTAGGTCTTCTCGCTCGATGTGAACGTCACGGTCAGTTCGCCCGCGACCGTCTGTGCGGTGGTCCACGTCCAGCCCTCGTCGGGAGTGACATCGCCGAGTTGGATACCGTCGGCGGTGCGCGTGACCGTCACGAGTCCGGCTTCGTCGGCTCGATACTGTTGGCTCGCCGCGTCGGCCGCCGCAGCCGCCGGAGCCGCCGCAACAACCGGAGCGAACTCTGCGGCGCCGCTGACCGGACCGGCCGTCGGCGCCGGTGGTGCGACGGCGGCAGCGAAGCCGCCCGATGAGTTCAGCTCGCCCACCGAATCGTCGTTCGCCGAGTTCAGGATGCCGATGTTCGCCGCCACGGCGGTCGTGCCTGCGAGCATGACTCCGGCGACTGCTGCGGTGGTGATGAAGGTGGTCCTTCGGTCCATGGGATGGCCTGCGCTTTCTTCGTTGTCGACATCCGGTTCGTCGGATGTCTGGGGTGTACCGGTCGACCCGTGAGGATCTTTCCCATGAACCTACGACCACCGTCTCCAGCAGCCAGCCAGCCGATCGTTAGCAAATGGCAAAGATTGCGGCGATCGACGCGGCGCCCCCGTCCGCCTGCGATTGTTGTGCCATGCACCTGCTGGTCGTCGAGGACGACCCCACGATCGCCGAGCCGCTGTGTTCGGGATTGATACGTGAGGGGTTCACCGTCGAGCACGTCGCGACGGGCGCCGCCGCCATCGCCGCGTCGGCCGCCGACCTGGTGCTGCTCGATCTCGGACTGCCCGACCTCGACGGGCGGGCCGTGTGCCGTGAACTCCGAGCGCGATCCGATGTGCCGATCATCGTGGTCACTGCCCGTGGCGACGAACTCGACCGGGTGACGTTGCTCGAACTCGGCGCGGACGACTACGTCGTGAAACCCTTCGGGTTCAGAGAGCTGGTGGCGCGCATCGGCGCGGTCCTCCGGCGCGCCGCGGCCCCGACGCCGGCGGCTTCCGATGGCCCGATCGAGTTGAACGGGCTGCGGATCGACAGGCGCACACGCCGGGTGTCCGTCGACGGGGAGTCGGTTGCGCTGACACCAAAGGAGTACGACCTGCTCGCATACCTCGCCCTCGATCTCGGCGCAGTACGCACCCGTGAGGAGATCATCCGAGATGTCTGGGACGAGCACTGGTGGGGCTCGACCAAGACACTCGACGTTCACGTCGCCTCGCTGCGCAAGAAGATCGGACACGAGATGATCCAGACCGTCCGTGGGGTCGGCTTCAGCCTCGCCGAGCCGGACTCTGCCCCGTGACACGACGCCTCCTGCTCAGCTACCTGACGATCACCGTCGTGGTGCTGATCGTGCTGGAGCTGCCGCTCGCCCTCTTCTACCGCGATCGCGAGGTCGACCGGCTCACCGTGGACGTGGAGCGCGACGCCATGGTGATGGCGACGCTCTACGAGGACGCGCTGCAGGACGGAACCATCCTCGATCCGGCGGTGGCCGCGAACTACGACGCGCGCACCGGCGCCCGCGTGGTGATCGTCGACGGCGAGGGGATCTCCGTCGTCGACACCCGCGCCGACGCCGACCGTGATTTCTCCACCAGACCGGAGTTCATGACGGCGCTCCTCGGCGAGCGCTCGGTCGGAATCCGCCGCTCGGACACACTCGACACCGATCTGTTGTACGTCGCGGTGCCCGTCGCCTCGGGCGGAACCGTCCACGGCGCGATTCGGATAACGCTCGACACCCACGACGTCGATGAGCGAGTCCGGCGCTTCTGGTGGGGCCTCGCCGCGATCGCCGTCGTCGTGCTGCTTGCCGTCGCGGTCTCGGGATGGCTGCTCGCCCGATCGGTGACCCGACCCGTGCGTCGATTACAGCACGCCGCGAATCGCTTCTCCGAGGGTGATCTCACACCGACCACGCCCGACCCGCACGCGCCGCCCGAACTCGCCGACCTCGAAGCCACGTTGAACTCGATGGCGGTCCGCCTCGACGCGCTCATCACGAGCCAGCGGGCCTTCGTCGCCGACGCATCACACCAGCTGCGCACGCCGCTCACCGCGCTCCGCCTGCGCCTCGAGAACATCGGCTCGATGACGCACGACCCGGCGGAGGAAGCCGAGATCGAGCGCGCCATCGACGAGACCACCCGTCTCGCATCGCTGGTGGGTGAACTCCTGCAACTCGCCCGAGCCGAGCGTACGGATGCCCCCGCGAGCGCCGACCTGGTCGCTCTGACGCGGGATCGTGTCGACACGTGGAGCACGGTCGCGGAACAGGCAGGTGTGGAGCTGGCCGTCGATGCGCCGGCATCGGAGCTGCTCGTGTCGGCGGTTCCCGGCGGCGTCGAGCAAGTGCTCGACAACCTCCTCGACAATGCGATCCGGGCGGCTCCCACGGGGACCACGGTGCGCGCAACGGTCACGGCGGGTACGACCCGCCACGAACTCGCGATCGCGGACCAGGGGGCCGGTCTGAGCCCCGACGACCGCCGGCACGCACTCGAGCGGTTCTGGCAGGCCGACACGACCTCGCCGGGGAGCGGGCTGGGGCTGTCGATCGTGCAATCGATCGTCGAGGCGTCCGGCGGAACGATCAGCCTCGACGCGAACGCCCCGACGGGGCTGATCGTCCGCATCGAGCTACCGGCCATCGCCAGCCGCGGCGAGCGTCGGGGCGGTTCAGTCGCCGAGACTGCCCGTACCGAAGTGTGAGCGACACAACAGCTCGTACCGGACCGTGTCGCCGAACAGCGGCTCGTTCTGCTCGTTGGTGTCGCCCACCACGACCGTCTCACCCTCGTAGACGACGGCGCCGTTGACGACGCGGGCGTTGTGCGTGGCGCGGGCGCCGCACCAGCAGCGGGCCTCCACCTGCAGCGGTGTGTGCTCGTCGGCGATCTCCAACATGCGCCGGGTACCCTCGAACAGCCGGCCGCGGAAGTCCGTGAGCAGACCGAACGCATACACGTCGATCTCCAGATCGTCCACCACCCGGGCAAGCTGATCGCACTGCTGCACCGTGTAGAACTGCGCCTCGTCGCACACGAGGTAGTGCAACGGCCAGTACTTCACGGCCAGGGCATAGATGTCGAGATCGGGTGTGACCTCGATCGCGGGCGCCGCCACGCCCAGGCGGCTCGTGACCTGGTTGCCCTCGCGGTCCATCGTCGTGAGCAACAGCCCGAACAGCTGCCGGTTGGTGAGATTGTGATGGATCTGGAGCGCTACGGTGCTCTTCCCCGAACCCATGGTGCCGAAGCTGAAACGCAGGATGGCCATGACGCGAACGGACCCTACCCGCCACCGTCGCCGGGGTCTGCCCCGCCGAAGTCCGGATCGACCGTGGCCGGCCCGTCGATGCTCGTCAGCCCCGTCGGGGGAACCGACCCCGAGACCGGCGCCGGCGATGTGGCGTCGACGTTCGTGTCGACCTGCACGGTGACGGTGTCGACGGGCTCGCCGGAATCGTCGTTGCAGCCCGACAGCGCGCCGGCGAGACAGAGCGATGCGAGCGAGACGGCCACCACGTGCTCCATCCTCATCGCGCCAACACTACGAGACGGTCGAACTACGAGACGGTCGAAGAGTGTCCCCACGTCAAGAGTTTCGCAAGCTGCCGCGCGCGTTGTGGTGCTCGCCCGCTACGTTGGGAGTCGCGAGGCTCCGGCAACGGTGCCGGGGTCCAACGGGCCGGCCGTCGCAAGGCGATCTGCCCACCATACCCTGGGGGGGATGACATACATGACCGACACGATCGAACGGTCAGACGCAGCCGACGACAACCGCGTGCTCGACCACCTCGTGGTCCGATTCGCAGGCGATTCCGGCGACGGGATGCAGCTGACCGGTGACCGGTTTACGTCCGTGAGCGCGTCGTTCGGCAACGACTTGTCGACGATGCCCGATTTCCCGGCCGAGATCCGGGCCCCGGCAGGCACCGTCAACGGCGTGTCGTCGTTCCAGGTGAACATCGCCGATCACGACATCACGACCCCGGGCGACGAACCGAACGTGCTCGTCGCGATGAACCCGGCGGCGCTGATGGCCGAGTTGCACCGGCTCGAGCCCGGCGGCACGTTGATCGTGAACGAGGACGCGTTCGACGAGCGGAACCTCGAAAAGGTCGGCTACACGGCCAATCCCCTGGATGACGGCAGCCTCGCCAACTACCGCATGTTGCGGGTGCCGATGACCAGCCTCACCAAGGAGGTGTGCGTCCCGCTCGGCGTGAAGCCTCGCGACGCCGAACGTTCCAAGAACTTCTTCGCCCTCGGTCTCGTGTCGTGGATGTTCACCCGGCCGATCGAGCCGACGCTCGAGTGGATCGACTCGAAGTTCGCCGGCAACGAGCAGGTCCGCGCCGCCAACCGGGCATCGCTGCTCGCCGGCTTCAACTTCGGCGAGACCACCGAGGCCGTGGGCCACCGCTTCGAGGTGCACCCGGCGAAGCTGCCGCCGGGCGAGTACACCAGCGTCACCGGCAACACCGCGCTCGCGTGGGGCATCGTCGCCGCTGGTCAACTCGCCAAACTGCCGATCACCCTCGGCTCGTACCCGATCACCCCGGCGAGCGACATCCTCCACGAGCTCTCCAAGCACAAGCACTTCGGCATCCGCACGGTGCAGGCCGAAGACGAGATCGCCGCGGTCGGGATGGCTCTCGGCGCGGCGTTCGCCGGGCACCTCGGCGTCACCACCACGAGCGGCCCCGGCGTCGCCCTCAAGAGCGAGACGATCTCGCTCGCCGTGTCGGTCGAATTGCCCCTGTTGATCGTCGACATCCAGCGTGGCGGGCCCTCGACCGGGCTGCCGACCAAGACCGAGGCCTCCGATCTCAACATCGCGTTGTACGGGCGCCACGGCGAGTCCCCGCTGCCGATCGTCGCTGCCTACAGCCCAGCGCACTGCTTCAACGCCGCGATCGAGGCGGTCCGCATCGCGCTCAAGTACCGCACCCCGGTGATCCTGCTGTCCGACGGGTACCTCGCGAACGGGTCCGAGCCGTGGAACATTCCCGACATCTCGACCCTGCCCGACATCTCGGTGCCCTTCGCCACCGAGTTCAACCACACCGACGCCGAGGGCAACCCGGAGTTCTGGCCGTACCTACGCGACGAGGTGACGTTCGCCCGTCCGTGGGCGATTCCCGGGACGCCCGGGCTGATGCACCGTGTCGGCGGCCTCGAGAAGGCCGACGGCACCGGCAACATCGACTACACGCCCCAGAACCACGAGCGCATGGTGCACCTGCGTGCCGCGAAGATCGCCGCCATCGCCGCCGACATCCCGCCGGTCGAGATCAACGGCGACGTCGACGCCGACGTGTTGGTGGTCGGGTGGGGTTCGACATGGGCCGCGATCGACGCCGCCGTCCAACGTCGCCGGCGAGCCGGCCACAAGGTCGCGTCGACCCATCTCGTGCACCTCAACCCGCTGCCCTCGGACCTCGGTGACGTGCTGCGTCGCTACTCCAAGGTCATCGTCCCCGAGCTCAACTCGGGCCAGCTCACCAACATCATCAGAGGCAAGTACCTCGTCGACGCCACGGCGGTGACGAAGGTGCAGGGTCTGCCGTTCTTGTCACGAGAGATCGAAAACGCCATTGACGCCGCGCTCGGCGGCGTCGCCGCACAACGAGCCGCACAGGCAGAGGGAGCACGCTCATGACCACCGCCCAGGTTGCCGTGACGACGAAGAAGGACTGGACGAGCGACCAGGAAGTGCGCTGGTGCCCCGGCTGCGGCGACTACGGGATCCTGCTCGCCGTGCAGCAGTTGATGCCCGAGCTCGGCACCGCGCCCGAGAACACCGTGTTCGTCTCCGGCATCGGCTGTTCCAGCCGCTTCCCGTACTACATGAACACCTACGGGATGCACTCGATCCACGGGCGGGCTCCGGCCATCGCGACCGGTGTCGCCGTCGCCCGTCCCGACCTCGACGTGTGGGTGATCACCGGCGACGGCGACGGCCTGTCGATCGGCGGCAACCACCTGATCCACGCGCTGCGGCGCAACGTGAACCTCAACATCCTGCTGTTCAACAACCGGATCTACGGGTTGACGAAGGGCCAGTTCTCGCCGACGTCGCCCGCTCGGCAAGGTCACCAAGTCGACGCCGATGGGGTCGATCGATCCGCCGTTCAACCCGCTCGCCGTCGCGCTCGGCGCCGAGGCGAGCTTCGTCGCCCGCACGCACGACCTCGATCGCCAGCACATGATCGAGACGTTCCGCGCCGCCGCACGACGCACCGGGGCACGTCGTTCGTCGAGATCTACCAGAACTGCAACGTGTTCAACGACGGCCAGTTCGACGACATCACCAAGAAGCAGGTGCGTGACGAGATGATGATCAACCTCGTCCACGGCCAACCGATCACGTTCGGGTCCGAGCAGCAGCGCGGCGTGGTGATGGGCTCCGATGGCCAGTTGCGCCTCGTCGAGTTGGCCGACGTGGCGCCCGAGCAGGTGCTCGTCCACGACGCCCACCGGGCTGACCCGTCCCTGGCGTTCGCCCTGGCCAGGCTCAACACCGACGACCACTCGCCCACCCCGTTCGGTGTCCTACGCGACATCCAGCGCCCCGAGTACTCCTCGGCCGTCGCCGACCAGGTGTTGGCAGCCAGTGAGCGCAAGGGGCCCGGCGATCTCGGTGCGCTTCTGCGCTCGAACGGCACCTGGGTCGTCAACTGACACTGCACCGACACCGACACTGACACTGACATCGGCGCCCAGCACCCAGCCCTCCTCGTTCGTGACCCGCTCGCCGACGACGGCGGGAAGCACCGGCGAGAACAGCTCGGCGAGGCGACCCGACTGCTGTGCGGCACGAATCCAGTCGGCCACCGCGACGACTTGCCGGGCATCACGAACCGGGTGCGATCGGTCATCGACCGGGACCAGCGACGGCCACACCTCGGCGATCACGACGGAACCCGGTCGGATCCCACCGACGCCGAGGCCCGTCGTGAAGGGCCAGATCTCCACCCACTCCGGCGCGTAGCGGCGTAGTCGTTCGAGCACCGGGATGCCGAGCAGGCTCTGGCTCCCGACGGCGCCCGCGCCGAGCAGTTGCCAGGACGACGACGGCCGGTAGCCCGCGGCGCGCAGGGCCGTCTCGACGGTCCGCCACTCCCCCGGCCCACGTTCTGCATGCGCAGGTTTGCGAGTCGTCAGCGTCGCTGCGGCCCGACTGGGCGGGCAACCCCAGAACGGACGGGAATCGTTCGAGATCCGCCGGTTCAACTCGGCTGCGACGTCGAATCGGTTGTTGGCGTTGTGGGCGTCGTCGGCGATCGACGCGGCGAGCAACTCCCACATCCCGCGCCACGCGATCCCCTCGAGGCCGAGCGAGGCCGCCGTGCCTGCCGGGTAGCCGAGTGAGAAGTCGACGCCGATCAGTGTGCTCGCTCCGTCACCGTCCCGGCAGCCATCGTCCCGGCAACCATCGTCCCGGCAACCGTCGTCCCGGCAACGACACACCCGGCAGCGATCGTCGACGATCTCGCGGAGCCGCTCGTGGGCCGCTGACCGTGTGGGGAGGTTCTCGAGGCGGCGTGTCTCTCCCGGCTGATCGGCGTTGCGGTCGTCGGCGTTGCGGTCGTCGGCGATGCGATCGTCGGCGATCCAGATCGAGTCGTCGCCGAGCTTGGCCGTCGAGTTGGCACTCCAATCGACGACGACGATGCGATCGAAGATCACCGCCGGCCCGCCCCGACGGGCTCAGGCGACGACGTTGACGACCGCGGCGAAGTGCAGCACCGCCGCGATGACGGTGAGCAGGTGCCACACCTCGTGATACCCGAACACGGTCGGCCACGGGTCGGGACGACGGGTGAGCAGCACCGGGCAACCGACGGTGTAGGCCACGCCACCAGCGGCGATCAGGCCGAACTGCAGCGGGCTGAGGTGGGTGATGAGCGCCGGGGCGGCGATCACCGCGACCCAGCCCATGATCGGATACAGCGAGTACGACAGCCACTGGGCATGGTTGAACAAGGTGAGCTTCATCACCATGCCGACGGCGCCACACAGGCAGACGATCACGAGCATCGGGATCCCCCAGGCCGGAGGGAGCACGACCAGGCAGATCGGCATGTACGAACCGGCGATCAGCACGTAGATCATCGAATGATCCAAGCGCTGCATGATCTCGCGGGCTCGCTCGGACTTCGCCAGCCGGTGGTAGGACGCCGACGTCCCGAACAGCAGCAGCAGCGACGCCACGTAGATCGAGGCGGCAACACGGGCGGTGGTGCGGTCGGCGATCGAGATCAACACGGCTCCCGCCGGAATGGCGGCCGCGAACGCCCAGGAGTGCATGCGGCCGCGCCATGTGGGGCGCTCGAGCATGTGGATCGCTTGGGTCATCGCCCGCCACCGTAGCCCTGACGCGGACCGTTGAGCCGGCGCGGCAGGGTGTTTCCCGACACGCCCACCCGGCTCGGGTCGCAGAACGTCAGGCGGCGAGCGACGCGAGCAGGGCGAGAACCGCATCGCCGTACTGCTCGAGCTTCGCCGGGCCGATGCCGGGGATCCGTGCCAACTCCGACGTGCTCGCGGGGACGTCGCGGGCGATCGCGGCCAAAGTCTTGTTGTCGAACACCACATAGGCGGGCTTGCCGTCGCGCAACTCGTTGCGGAGCGCTTTGAGCGCCTCGAAGCGTCGCTTGCCCGCGGCATCGAGCGACGCGGCCGGGTCGCCGGCGGGCGCTGCTGCCACCCGTCGGGCACTCACGTCGGGCTCGCGACGGTGCGAGGAGACGACACGGTGCTTGGACGGCTCGGTGGTCAGCTCGTCGACGAAGGGGCTGGGGCGGGGACCCGTGACGATCGTGACGTGCCTGCTCGCCCGGGTGATCGCGACGTGGAACAGGCGGCGCTCCTCTTCGACGTCGTCGGCCAGGCGGTGCGGGTACTGCTCGGCGTCGGCGAGGTGAACCACGACATGGGGCCACTCCTGGCCCTTCACGCGATGCACGGTCGCCAACACGACCCCATCGACGGACCGTCTGACCGCGAGCTGCGACCGCAGCCACGACTCGAAGGTGCGCGGGTCGTCGTGGAGCGCAGCCAGGTGCCGGACCGCCGTGAGGTCGTCGCCCTGCGCGGCGCGGTTCATCCCACGGCGATGGGCGTCGAGGGTGGCGACCGACCCGGCGAGGCCGATGTCATCGACCAGCCGCAGCACGATGTCGGACGTCGTCGCACCGGATCGCACCATCTTCTGGAGCGTCTGGATGTCGCCCGCGAACTCGGTGACCCGCTCGGTGTCCTTGTCGTTGTTGAGCCGGGCGGCGAGCCGGTGCATGTCGACGATGGTCGTCTGTTCGGTGACCCAGTCGTTGATCCGGGGATGGAACGACCGCGACGGCCGGCGCAGCGCCTCGCGGAGATCGTCCGGGCTGAACCCGGCATCGCCGCGGCGACCGCCGGAGGCCAGCCGGAGCCAGGCCAGCACGCTGCGCACCGCCGTACGATCGGCGAACTCGAGACCGACGCCGCCGGAGATCGGCACGCCCGCCGACGCGAGCGCGACCTGGATCGCGGCGAGCGACGCATTCACCCTGGCCAGCACGGCGATGTCCGACGCGGGCGCACCGGCCGCGAGCGCCTGCTCCACAGCCGAGCGGCTGGCGCTGATCGGGTCGACCGCACGATCGATCGACCAGCCCCCGGGGTCGGTCGATGCCGCACGAATCGTCTTGACGACCCGCCGATCGTTGTGCCGCAGCAGGCGATCGACGATCTCGACCGTGCCTGCGGGGCAGCGGTAGTTCACCTCGAGGGGATGCTCGCCGGCGCCGGGGAACAGCTCGGCGAAGTCGATCAGCCATGCCGGGTCGGCGCCGTTGTAGCCGTAGATCGTCTGGTCGTCGTCGCCGACACCGAAGACGGCGCCACCCGGGGCCGAGAGGAGACGGATGAGCAGCAGGTGCGCCGGCGTGAGGTCCTGGAACTCGTCGACGAGCATCACACGGCACGCCCGCTGCGCCGCCAGGCGAGCTTCCGGTTGCGTCAGCAGTACGAGCAGTGCCCGGTAGATCTGGTCGTCGAAGTCGACGACGCCCTGGCGTTCCAGACGCTCCCGATACGCCGGCCACATGTCGGCGAGGCCGTCGACGTCGCCGTCGTACTGCTGCTCGGCGTCTTGCGGGCGCACGAGGCCGAGGCGGATCAGGCTGAGCGCCTCGATCCACGGCGCGACCGGGTCGCTGTTGCGCCGCCTCGGGAACGACACCAGGTCGCCGATGATCCGGCGGACGTCGGGCTCGTCGATCGTGCGCCACGATCGTGGCTGCGGCGCGAAGGGAGCGACACCGTTGACGATGGCCAGCGCGATCGCGTTGAGCGTGCGCACGTGGAGCGCCCGCAGGTCGGTGGTGCGCTCGCGCATCTCCTCCTGGGCCCGCTTGTTGAACGCCACGAGGCTGACGGCGCCGGCCGGGAGATTCCAACGCGTCAGCAGGTGACGTGCTCGTTCGGTGAGCACGCGGGTCTTGCCCGAGCCGGCCGGGAGCGATGATTCGTGCCGCCCCGCCGGAATGCGTCACGGCCGCGAGCTGGTCGGGGGCGAGGTCGGCCGAGGATCGGTCGTCGCCGGGGATGTCGAACGAGCCGTGCTCCAGCGCGGTGACGTGGATGACCGGCACACCGTCGATCGGCCCGACGTGGCGAACCGGGCCGGCGTCGATCCAGGCCGCGACACCACCCGGAAGCACGACGTCGCCGGGCCCACCGGATGATGCCGCTCGCGCCCCGACAGCGATCGCCGAGTCGAGCGCGAGCCATGTCGGTCGCTGCTCGTCACGGCCGTCGATTGTGTTCGACCAGACGAGATGGTGCAGGTCGTCGAGTTCGAACCGGAACCTCGGGCCCACCTCGAACGGCGCGGCACTGGTCGTCGACATCGGTGGCGCCTCGAAGTCGACGTCGAGTTCGAGTTCGAGCACGAGGCGTTCGCCGCGGTGGAGCGCCGCACGCAATCGGGCACTCGTTGCCGCCGGGTCGGTGAGCACCTCCGGCCCGATCCGCACGACCTCGCACGCCTGCCATGGATCCGCCACCCGCTGACCGGGTGCGATCAGGAGATGGCGGCCGAGCCGATCGGGCCCTGCGGCAGCGGGAGCGGCGCCACGAACCAGCGGTGCCGTCGGCGCAGGGCGTCGTACCTCCGGCGGACGGTCACCCACCTCGTCGTCGGCCCGGACGGATTCGTCGTCGGCTCGGACGGACTCGTCGTCGGCTCGGACGGACTCGTCGTCGGCTCGGACGGACCCGTCGTCAGGTCGGATCGGAAGGTCCTGGCGGCCACGATCGTTCCAGCACCGACGCACCTGCGCGGGCGACGGATGCTCGCCTCCGCAGTACGCACACGCAATCGCCACAGCCCCCGACCATAGCGAGATACCGTCAATCACCGTTTGCGTCGGGATTTCTGTGCACCGCTCCTCCGAAATCCCGACGCAAACGATGAATCAGGCGGGTTGCGGACTCAGCTACAGCCGCTGGTGCTACCGCAGCTCGGGCAGGCATGACAGCTACCCGAGCGGATCATCGCGACACCGCACTGCATGCACATCGGAGCGTCGCTCGGGCGGATGATTCCCCTGGCAGCGGTGTTGTCCTCTGGCGTTTCCGGCACGAAGCCGAGTTGCATCCGCATCGACAGCTCCCCCGCCGACGGCGCCGACTTCGGATCCGCCGGTAGCTCGGACCCCTGACTGGTGACGGTGGTCGCTTCGTCGACCCCCGGCAGCGTCGGCTGGAGGCGTTCGTTCACGGAGAAGATGCCGAGTTCGGCTCGCTCGTCGTATGTCATGTACTCGAGCGCCAGGCGGCGGAAGAGGTAGTCCATGATCGACGACGCGAACCGCAGGTCCGGGTCGTCGGTCATGCCGGCCGGCTCGAAGCGCATGTTGGTGAACGCCTCGACGAAGGCCCGCAGCGGCACGCCGTACTGGAGGCCGTAGCTGACCGACTTGGCGAACGCGTCCATGACGCCCGCCATCGTCGAGCCCTGCTTGGACACCGTGAGGAAGATCTCGCCCGGCTGGCCGTTGTCGTACTCGCCGATCGTCGCGAAGCCCTTGCAGTCCGCCACCCGGAACTCGAACGTGCGCGCCCGCCGCGTGCGCGCCAGCTTCTGGCGTACCGGCTCGCGGACGACCCGCTCGACGATCCGACGCGCCGCGTCGTCGCGTGCTCGATTTCGGGTCGGCCGCCGCCTTCGACGTCGAGAGTGGCTGGCCGACCTTGGAGTTGTCCCGGTAGATCGCCACCGACTTCAGGCCGAGCTCCCACGACAGCTGGTGCAACGCCTCGATGTCTTCGACCGTGACATCCGCGGGGACGTTGACGGTCTTGCTGATCGCACCGCTCACGAACGGCTGCACGGCGGCCATCATCCGCACGTGGCCCTCGTAGTGGATGGTGTTGTCGCCCATCGAGCAGGCGAACACCGGCAGATGCTCAGCGGCCAGGTGGGGTGCACCGAGCACTGACATGTGTTCGTCGATGTAGGCCACGATGTCGTCGATCTGGTCCGCGGGGTAGCCCAGCCGGCGAAGTGCACGCGGGATCGTCTGGTTGACGATCGACATCGTCCCGCCGCCGACCAGCTTCTTCGTCTTCACGAGCGCGAGGTCGGGTTCGATTCCGGTCGTGTCACAGTCCATGGCCAGCCCGATGGTGCCGGTCGGCGCGATGACCGTCGCCTGGCTGTTGCGCACGCCATGGGACCGGGCACCCTGGAGCGCGTCGTCCCACGCGTGCTGACCGGCCGCGACCAGCTCGCCCGGCACGCTGTCGGCGCCGGCGATCCGGCGGCTCGCGTCACGATGCATGCCGAGGACCCGCAACATCGGCTCCGCATTGTCGCGATAGCCGTCGAACGGCCCGAGCCGGGCCGCGACGCGTGCACTCGTCGCATAGGCCGAAGCGGTCATCAGCGACGTGATCGATGCCGCCCAGGCACGGCCGGCGTCGGAGTCGTAGGGCAACCCGAGCGCCATCAGCAGCGCGCCCAGGTTCGCATAGCCGAGGCCGAGTTGGCGGAACGCCCGCGTGGTCTCGGCAATCTTCTCGGTCGGATAATCGGCGCGGCCGACGAGGATCTCCTGCGCGGTGAACACGGTGTCGGCCGTGTGCACGAAGGCGCCGACATCGAGAGTGCCGTCGTCCTGCAGGTACTCGAGCAGGTTGATCGACGCGAGGTTGCACGCCGAGTTGTCGAGGTGCAGGTACTCGCTGCAGTTGCGGACCACGACACCGTTCACCACGTAGGAGTGGTTGCGCGGCTCCGACAGGTTGTACGTGAGCTCGATGCCCTCGTCAGAGCGTTCGACCAGACTCACGGTGGTGTCGGCGTCGGAGAGCCCCTCGACCCGACCGGGCGCTATTCGACGGAGCGCTCGACGTTTTCCCGACAGGGTGAAGTCGACGTTTGCAGCGAACCGTTCGAGGCTCTTGTCGGCGATGCGCAGGTCGAACGACGCAGTGCGCTTGTACGAGCGAACGCTGCCGTCGTTTCGGGTGTGGCCGGACTCGCTCCGACCGGCTGATCGGACGCGGCTCACGTGCGACAACACACCGAACGTAGTGAGCAGTCGCTGCACGCCACGGAGCAGTTCGACCGAGGTCGAACCCAACCCTGCGTAGGCACTCTTGTCGTTGTCGACGACACACCCCCCGGCGTCGAACAGTCCACGCAGGAACGAGGCCGCCACCTCGGGTGGCGCCTGCTCGATCGTCCACGGCATGCCCTTGCGCTCGCCCGTGACGGAGGCGATGCCGAGAGACTCCAGGTACCGCTTGAACTCCGGGCGGCTCAGCCGGAGTTGCGCGGCGCCGTCGGACTGCTCGATGACCTTGAGCGGCCTGCCGTCGTTGATCCGCTCGATCAACTCCTGGTGCCACGGAAGGATCTCGGAGCGGTCGTCGCGCGAGCCGTAGCTGGTGGACGCCGACGCCCCACTCGTGTTGCCGTTGCCGACGAGCCAGCCGAGGTAGTGGGCGAAGTCCTCGGTCCAGACGTCGGGCAGCACGAGCGGCATGTCCCACTCCCCCTTGCCTCGTAGCTCCTGGTCGTCGCCCGGGAGCGGTATCGCCCAGTCGGCCGACTCTGCAGGCGACGGCAGGTCGAGCGTCCGGACCCGGTCGTCGGCCGTCAGCTCGGACGCTTCGACGAAGCCACGGTTGGTGGTGAAGATCCGATGGCCGGGCGTGCACCGCAGCTCCATGCCATTGTCGAACCGCAGCCGCTGTACGGGGTTCTTGCCCGTGATCATGAAGGCATCCGGTGTGGTCAGGCGCATCGCGGGCGCGGGATCGTCAGCGTTCGTGATGTCGTGGGTCCACACGCGGAACTCCTCAGCGGAGTTGGCCCGCGCAAAGAGCTCGTCGAATCGGATCAGGCCCTTGTCGGTGTGGACCAGGGACTCACCGGTGAAGCAGGGGTTGCTGGCGGTGATCCGGCCGGTGTTCGGGGCGGTGTGCCAACGGTTGATGGTGGTGTCGAACTGCAGGCCGGGATCGGCGCACTCCCATGCGGCCTCGGCGATCTGACGCCACAGCGTCACGGGCCGTGCACGGTGCGCAGCATCTCGCCGGTCGTGACGGCGATGAGGTCGCCAGTCGGCATCGTCGAGCGACGGCCTGCATGAACTCGTCGGTGACCCGCACCGAGTTGTTGGCGTTCTGGTACTGCACCGAGAACGAGTCGGCGCCGTCGAGGTCCATGTCGAAGCCGGCGTCTGCGCAGCACGCGGGCCTTGCGTTCCTCGATCGCCTTGCACCAGATGAACTCCTCGATGTCGGGGTGGTCGGCGTCGAGGATCACCATCTTCGCGGCACGGCGAGTCTTGCCACCCGACTTGATCGTGCCCGCCGACGCATCGGCGCCACGCATGAAACTGACGGGGCCCGAGGCGGTTCCACCACCCTTCAGCGGCTCCTTCGACGAGCGAATCCGCGACAGGTTCACGCCTGCTCCGGATCCGCCCTTGAAGATGGTGCCCTCTTCGCGATACCAGTCGAGGATCGAGTTCATGTCGTCCTCGACCGCCAGGATGAAACAGGCGCTCGCCTGTTGCGGAACTCCCTCGACGCCGATGTTGAACCACACCGGGCTGTTGAAGGAGGCGCGCTGGGTGACGAGGATGTACTTCAGCTCCGCGGTGAATGCCTCGGCTTCGGCCTCGTCGGCGAAGTAACCACCCTCGACGCCCCACCGGGTGATCGTGTCGACGACGCGGTCGACGACCTGGCGCAGCGACGACTCCCGACCTGGAGTGCCCAGCGTGCCCCGGAAATACTTCTGGGCGACGATGTTCGTCGCGTTCTGCGACCACGAGGCCGGGAACTCGACGTCGGGCTGCTCGAAGGCGACCGCACCGGTCTGCCAATGGGCGATCCGGGCGTCGCGACGTTCCCAGACGACCTCGTCGTACGGGTGGACGCCCGGCGAGGTGAACAGCCGGCGTAGCCCGATCGCGTCACCGGTCGAGCGGTTGGTTGCGATCGACATGGACGAAACCCCCGAGGTGTTCCTGGGTTGACGGTGTGAAACGAGATCTTCTCACTGCGGCGATCAAACTGCCAACGATCAAACTACAGCGATCAAACTACATCGATCGAACCTGCATCGATCGAACCAGCATCGATCGAACCAGCATCGATCGAACCAGCATCGTTCGAACCAGCATCGATCGAACTACAGCGATCGAACCAGCATCGTTCGAACCAGCATCGTTCGAACCAGCATCGATCGAACCAGCATCGATCGAACCAGCATCGATCAAACTACATCGATCGAACCAGCATCGATCGAACCAGCATCGATCGAACCAGCATCGATCGAACTACAGCGATCGAACCAGCATCGTTCGAACTACATCGATGTGGCGCCGATCACACGGCCGACTGCGGCACGGATTCACAGGTACAGGGCTCGCTCCCCAAGCTGGCGCCGTCGACCAATGTCGAACGAATTTCGGCGCCCGCCGTCTTGTCCGTGTTCAATGCCGCAGTCGGCAGGGACGTCACCATACGAACCAGACCCTGTGAGGCGAAAGAGGGACAACGTTGTGAATTTCCGTGTGGACACCCTGTGGGGTGTGGACACCCTGTGGAGTGCGAACGAGCGGCCACCGATGAGGATAGGCGCGCACAGGTCGCGCGAGAACTCATCGCAACCAGCAGAACCCGTCCTGCGATGAGGATGAGCGCGCACAGGTCGCGCTCATCCTCATCGGAGGCGGCGGGACAGGCGGCGGGACAGGCGGCGGGACAGGCGGCGGGACAGGCGGCGGGACAGGCGGCGGGACAGGCGGCGGGACAGGCGGCGGGACAGGCGGCGGGACAGGCGGCGGGACAGGCGGCGGGACAGGCGGCGGGACAGGCGGCGGGACAGGCGGCGGGACAGGCGGCGGGACAGGCGGCGGGACAGGCGGCGGGACAGGCGGCGGGACAGGCGGGCTCGACCGCACCGATGAGGTCGGGGCGGGCGTATCGTGCCGACACATGCTGCGACTGACACCGGGCGAACGGGCAGAGATCACGATCGACGACGCCTACGCCGGGCCGCTGGGGAGCCGGGACGATCGACCGTGGGTCGGCCTGTGCATGGTGACGTCGATCGACGGCTCGACGGTCGTCGGCGGGGCCTCGGCCGAACTCTCCGGCGCCAACGACGCCGGTGTCCTCCAACGGTTGCGATCCCTCGCCGACGTGATCATCGTGGGCGCCGGCACGGTACGCGATGAGGCCTACGGCGCCCCGAAACGAGCCGGCCAACGAATCGGGGTGGTGACCGCGAGCGGCTCGGTGGACGTCGGCGCCGCGCTGTTCACATCGGGTGCCGGGTTCCTGATCACCACCCGAGCGGCAGCGATTCCCAGCGGTGTCGACGCGATTCGGGCGGGGGCCGATTCAGTCGACTTCGCGCTGGCGCTCGCCCGGCTGGGCGACGTGACCGACACGCCGGCGTTCGTACACGCCGAGGGCGGCGCCGTGCTGAACGGCGCCCTACTCGGCCAGGACGTGATCGACGAGATCAACGTGACGACGTCGCCGCTGACTGTCGGCGGTGACGGGCCACGCCTCGCCGCCGGCGGCAGCGATCACTCGGGTCGGTTCACACTCGCCCAACTCCTGATCGACGACCAATCGTTCGTCTATTCGCGTTGGCTACGCGATCGGAGTGGCGCCGGCTGACTTCTGTAGGAGTTCGAGCTCACGATGGAAGTCGGCCGCGCCGTCGAAATCCTTGTAGACGCTCGCGAACCTGAGGTACGCAACCTCGTCGAGCCCGCGCAGCTCGTCGAGCACGGCAAGACCGACGGCGGAACTCGACACCTCCGAACCCTGGAGTCGAACCGAGTCCTCGACACGGCATGCCAGCGCTTCGAGCGCCTCCGGTGTGACCGATCGGCCGGTGGTGGCCGCCAGCAGACCCTGAACGACCTTCTTGCGATCGAAGGGCTCACGCCCGCCGTGCGACTTCAGGACGGTCAACGCAGCATGATCGACTCGCTCGAACGTCGTGAACCTGTGGGCGCACGTCAGGCACTGTCGCCGGCGACGGATCGCCGTGGAATCTTCGGCGACTCGCGAATCGACGACCTTGGTGTCGTCGGCGTGGCAGATCGGACATTGCACGCTGCAACGATACTCGGCTCGACTGGCCCGCTTCATGCGGGTTCGCCGGTCACGGCAGGCGAACTGCCTGACCGATCTGGACGGAGGTTCCGCCGTTCAGGTCGATCAGCGTGTCGACGTATCGGTCGAGACCGACCTCACCGTGGTACGCCCGGGCGATCGACCACAGCGAGTCGCCCGGAACTGCGACGTAGATCGCCGCCGACGAAATGTGTGCCGGCTCGGCCCGGGAGGCGGAGGCAGGTCGCCCCCCGGGGCCGGCCGGCAGACCGAGTGCCGTGATGGCGACGACAGCGGTGACGGCAAGGAGCACGAGCGCTCCGACCGCCAGCCTGCGTACGACGTAGTTCGGCGCCGGTGGGCACGGCATCGACGGAGACGAGGTGACGGACGGGTAGTACAAGGAATGACTCATGGGACTCCCCAACGGAGTGCGGGCAACAGAGTGCGGGTACGGACGGTGAGTGTTCGACGAACGTTCCCTCGACCTACGTTACCGCAACGTGTGTTCGTGGAACGCCTGTTCGTCAGTCAAGCCGACTGGGTGGACATTGTCAACACCGCCGTCAACATTTACGCACAATTGTTCGCAGTACAGATGTTTGACGCATGATGGCAGAAGCCGTATAGTGTTCGCATGGCTCCTCCCATCAGCACCCGCCAGCGCAGCATTCTCGAGTTCATCGAGTCGCAGATTCGTGAGCGTGGGTACCCGCCGTCGGTACGCGAGATCGGCGATGCCGTGGGCCTGACGTCACCGTCCACGGTGCACAGCCACCTGAACACGCTGCAACGCCTCGGTTACCTCCGTCGTGACCCCACCAAGCCCCGTGCCATCGAAGTGCGCTACGACACGAACAGCGGCGTCGTGATGGAGCGTCGACCGGTCCGCCACGTCCCGCTGATCGGCGACGTCGCGGCCGGCACCGACGTGCTGGCGGAGGAGAACGTCGAGGAACTCCTCCCCGTGCCGGTCGACTTCACCGGCGACGGCGAGCTCTTCATGCTCCGTGTCCGCGGCGACTCGATGATCGAAATCGGCATCCTCGACGGCGATTTCGTGGTGGCGACCCAGATCACCCATCCGAGCAACGGCGACATCGTCGTCGCCGGCATTCCCGGCGGCGAGGCGACGATCAAGACGTACAGCCGTTCCGGCGCGGAGGTGACCCTCACTCCGGCGAACTCGACGATGGAGCCGATGACGTTCACGGCCGATCAGGTCGAACTGTACGGCAAGGTCGTCACCGTCATGCGTCGCTACTGAGATCGCCGGTACTCAGATCGCGGCGGCCCCCACTCTTCGGCGGGTGTGCGGGGCGTGGCCGGTCCGGCGGGCGTGGCCGGTCCGACGGGCGTGGCCGGCGAACCAGGTGGAACGGGTAGCGGCCCCGTCGGCGGGCGAATCGGCGGTGCGGTGGTCGGGCCGACCGCGCCCGTCGCTCCCGTCGTCGGTGGCGGCTCGGGAAATCCGGGTGGGCTCGATGGCCAACCAGGGGGACCGTGTGGAGCGGTAGTCGACAACGCAGTCGCCGAGCCAGGGGCCGTTGCGGCCGACGCGTGACCCCGCCGGGCTCCGAGCACCAGCAGCACTCCCCCGACAAGCGACCCGACGACCGCGATCGCCAACGCCCCGCGACGCAGCGTGTCGACGCCGTCGTTGGGGTCTCGTCCGACGGCGATCGCGAACATGCCATCCGACGACTCGACACGAAGCGTGTGATCGCCGGTCTCGTCGATGGTCACCGAGCGCACCGAGCTACCGACCGAACCGGCGCTGTCATAGCTCACGCCGGCGTTCGGGCTGAGTTCGACCTCGTCACCGTCCTGATTCGTCAAGGCCAACACCGCCGATGGGACGTCACCCTCGGCGCCGTCCCACTCGAAATCTCCCGACACGTTGCAGTCACCGCGCACGCCCTCGATCGTGCCTGCGGTCTCGACGAACAGGATGAACTCGCCGCCCGTGTCGAAGTCGAGCACCGTGTCGCACCCGACGGGCGCCCTCGCCAACCCGGCGACTGCGTCGTCGAGCCGCCGGCCGGCCGCATACCAAAGGCCGGCCGCGCCTGCCAGACCGACGACGAGCACGACGACCCCGGCCAGGATCAGCCACGTCCGCCCTCCACCACTGCCGGCACCACTGCCACCAGCACCGGCACCGGCACCACTGCCTCCACCACTGCCTCTACCGTCCACGCCACCCGCCCCATCGACACTTGGCGTCATCGGCTACCCCGCAGTCGATCGGCGACAAGCAGCATCCGGTCGTCAGGCTGCACCACAGCGGCGCGGACGAACCGCCGGCCACCATCTCCGTAGAACTCACCCGGGCTCACCAGCGCACCCGCTTCACGTGCCAGACGTTCGGTGTAGGCCCAGCCGTCGTCGGCAGGGATCCACAGGTAGAACGCACCGTCAGGGAGGCGAACCGGTGTGCCGGACCATTCGGTGAGCACGGACGCCAGGAGTTCGAGCCTGTTGCGGTAACGGATGCGCTGGAGCTCGACGTGGCCGTCGTCGTCCAGCGCCGCCGCGCCGGCCGACTGAGCGGGCCCCGGCACCATCATCCCGACGTGCTTGCGGACCTCTTGTAGGTAGTGCACGATCGTCGCGTCACCCGTATAGAAGCCGACCCGCAGACCGGCGAGGTTCGAACGTTTGGACAGTGAATGCACCGCGACCACCCCGGTCAGACCGCGTTCGAGGATTGTCCGTGGACGGTCGGCCCAGGTGAACTCGACATAGCACTCGTCGGAGAACACGGGCACGTCGTTGGCGCGTCCCCAGTCGGCGGCTGCGTCGAGATCGTCGAGCGAGCCGGTCGGATTGCTCGGACTGTTGACCCACAACAGCAACGCCCGACGAGCGTCATCGGCAGAGATCGAGTCCAGATCGAGACGACCGTCCGGTCGAGTGGCCACCGGGATCGGCCGGCAGCCGGCCAGGATGGCGCCCATCGCGTAAGTCGGATAGGCCACCGCCGGGTACAACACGGTGTCGCGCCGCGGTGTCCGCAGGCGCATCCACTGCGGCAGCGTGGCGACGAACTCCTTCGTCCCGACGGTGGCGCCGATCTGGTCGGCAGCCACCTCGATCGCGAATCGTCGAAGGATCCACCGCTGGGCAGCCTCACGAAGAGCGACGGTGCCGATGCTCGGCGGATAGGAACGCTCGGATCCACTCGATGCCAGTGCCTCGAGTGCCGCTTGCGGCGGCGGGTCGCACGGTGTGCCGATCGACAGGTCGACCACTCCGCCCTCGTGCGCCGACGCGATCGGGGCCAGGCGGTCGAGCCGATCGTAGGGGTACGGCGGTGGGACGAAGCCCTGGGCCGATGTCTCGACCGTTTGGTTGCTCATGCTCATGTGCGGTTGCTCATCGATCGGGACCATCGTCGTCGACATGACCGGCCGGCGCAGATGCGAGCGCCGACTCGAGGCGTCCGGCCGACGCGTCGGACAACCGGGCGCGCACGGTCCACGCGTCGGCGCCTTCGCTGATCGAGACCACCTCGCCCTCGCGGTGTAGCGCTGCCAGCACATCGCCACGGTCGTAGGGGATCGACAGTTCGTGCACGACCGTGAGCACCCGCAGCCGGTCGGCGAGCGTTCGCAGGAACTCCTCGATGCCTTCGCCGGTGGCAGCACTGATCGCCACCGACCCGGGATGATCCTGGGCGAGCTCTTTGGCGACACCCGGCGCCAGATCGGCCTTGTTGAACACCAGCAGCTCCGGCACTGCGGCCGCATCGATGTCGCCCAGCACGGTGCGTACGGCATCGATCTGGGCAATCGGGTCGGGGGCACTCGAGTCGACGACGTGCACGAGGTAGTCGGCCAGCGCGGCGACCTCGAGGGTTCCCTTGAAGCTCTCGACGAGGCCGTGTGGCAGCCGATTGATGAAGCCGACGGTGTCGGAGAGCAGGACCGGCTCACCGCCGGGCAGCGCCAGCCGACGCGTCGTCGGGTCGAGCGTCGCGAACAGCCGATTCTCCACGAGCACTCCCGAGTCGGTCAGCGCGTTGAGCAACGTCGACTTGCCGGCGTTGGTGTATCCGACGATCGCCACCGACGCCAGGCCGCTGCGACCGCGCCCCTTGCGTTGCAGCGATCGGGTCTCGGAGAGTGTGTCGAGTTCACGTTCGAGTTTGTTGATCCGCCTCATGATGCGTCGACGGTCGGTCTCGATCTTGGTCTCACCACCACCGAAGCGGGCCCCGACACCGCCGCGCTGCTGGGACAGGTTGGCCTCCGCGCCGCGACGCATGCGGGGGAGCCGGTAGCGCAGCAACGCCAGTTCGACCTGTGCCTTGCCCTCCAGCGTGTGGGCATTCTGGCCGAAGATGTCCAGAATGACCGCGGTGCGATCGAGTGCCGTCCGGCCGAGCAGCTTTTCGAGATTGAACTGCTGGCGGGGTGACAATTCGTTGTCGAACACGACGGTGTCGGCATCGACCGCCAGGCAGAGCTGCCTGAGCTCTTCGGCCTTACCCTTGCCGATGTACCAGGTGTGATCGGGAGCGTCACGCCGCTGTACCATCCGCCCGACCTCGTCGGCGCCGGCGGTGTCGATAAGCAGCGCCAACTCGTCGAGGCTCGCCTCGACGGCATCTTCGTCGTCGCGTGGGCCGGCCACCGCGACCAGCACGATGCGTTCTCGTATCGTACGGTCGATCAGCGTCGACGCCAGCGCCTCGTCGTAGGGCGTCGTCATCCGATGGTCACCTCGATCGTGGCGATCAGCGTCGCCGGCCCGGTGAGTGTCACCCGGCCCGGTCGGGCATCGTCGAAACCGACGACCGCCGAGCCACCGTCCATGTGCACGATCACCTCGGGAAGCCCGCCGGCGACGAGCCCCCACGACCGCGCCGCGTACGCCGCCGCACAGGCGCCCGTGCCGCAGGCCTCGGTGATGCCCGCGCCACGTTCGTGGACGCGCATCGTGATGGAGTTGGCCTCCGGCCCCGGTTCGATGATCTCGAGGTTGATCTCGGGAACCTGACCGCCGAGCCGCTCGAGGTCGACGACCGCAACCTCATCGACCCCGACGACGGTGTGCGGATTACCGAGGCTCAGATGCATCACCGGCCGATCGGCGTGGCAACCCAGCGCGCTCCATCCGGCCGGCTCCTCCAGCGGCGCGACCTCACCCATCTCGACGCCGGCCTCGATCGTGTCGGGATCGTGGGTAGCCGTCAGGGTCGACGAGGCGATCGCCGGCATCGGTGAGGATCAGTTGCGACGCGACATCCCCGCGACGCTTCGCCAGCGCCTGGGCGAAGCAACGGATGCCGTTGCCGCTCATCTCGGCGCGTGAACCGTCGGCGTTGAACAGCGTCATCCGCGCGGCATAGCCGTCGGCCGACTCGGCGATCAGGAGACCGTCGGCGCCGACACCTCGCCGGCGATCACACAACCGACGTGCCAGCTCGGGCAGGTCGTCGACACCAGGGTGGAACGCGACGAGGAAGTCGTTGCCGAGGCCGTGATGTTTCGTGAGGTTGATCGTCGTCATCGTGAAGTTGTCGAGCGCAGGGCGTCGATCACGGCAGGCGCCACTTCGGCAACCGGATCGTCATCGACGTCGATCCAGCGTACGCGTGGATCACGGCGGAACCATCGCTCCTGGCGAACGGCGAACTGGCGGGTACGGGTGATGATCTTGTCGACCGCTTCGTCCTGACTCGTCCGGCCGTCGATGTGCTCGATGATTTCCTTGTAGCCGAGCGCCTGGCCTGACGTGCGGGAGAATCCGGAGGCCGACCCGATGGCTGCGACCTCGTCGATTAGGCCGAACTCGATCATCCGCAGGACCCGGTCGCTGATCCGCTCAACCAACACGGGACGGGGCCACCGGATCCCGATCTGCGTCACGGCGGTCGGCGGGTACGAACCCAGGCCCGGGCCGAAGGAGCTGAACGGTCTGCCGCTGCCGACCGTCACCTCGAGGGCCCGGATCACCCGCCGCCGGTTCGACGGTTCGATCCTCGCCGCGCCAAGCGGATCCAGGGCGCCGAGTCGATGGTGGAGCGACTCGGTCGGGCCGTTGCGCTCGAGGGCGGACCGGACGTCGGGCCACTCACCGGGCAGGTCGAAGTCGTCGATCACGACGCGGTGGTACAGCCCCGTCCCGCCGACGAGCAGGGCCCGCCCACCGAGCGTGCCGATCGTGTCGAGCGCGCTCGTGTACGCCGACTTGAATCGGGCAACCGTGAAGTCGTCATTCGGGTCCACGAGGTCGATCAGGTGATGAGGCGCCACCGCCTGATCTGCGGGCGTCGGTTTGGCGGTGCCGATGTCCATCGTGCGATACACCTGCATGCTGTCGACCGATACGAGGTGGACGTCGCCGACACGACGGGCGACCTCCATGGCGACGGCAGACTTGCCCGATGCGGTCGACCCGACGATCGCGACACGTCGGGGCAGGTCGCTCGACTCGATGGTCAGGTCGCTCGACTCGATGGTCAGATGGTCTCGCCCTCTGCGATGCGTTGGTGGTGGTGAATCACCTCGGCCACGACGAAGCGGAGGAACTTCTCGGTGAAGACGGGGTCGAGGCCCGATTCCTCCGCGAGGGCACGCAGCCGAGCGATCTGGATCTCCTCACGATCGGGATCGGCCGGCGGCAGATCGGCCGACGCCTTGTATCGGCCGACTGCTTTGGTGATCTTGAATCGTTCCGCCAGGAGATGCACGAGCGCGGCATCGATGTTGTCGATGCTCGCGCGGTAGTCGGCGAGCTGCGAGTCGGCCGCCTGATCACTCATCGTCTGAAACTATTGCGAATCCGGGGCACCGGACAACCAACGATCGACAGCCACCTCGAGCAGGACCAGCGTCCCGACGTCGGCATCCTCGATCCGCGTCACGTCCCAGCCGTACTTGGCCATGAACGCGTCGACGACTGGCTGGGGACGATCGTGCGGGTGCAGCAGTGCACGACCCTCGGCGCAGACCGGCCGATCGCCGCTCTCCAACATGACCGAAGCGCTCGGCCGCTCGAGGACGTTGCTCACCTTCACCGACGTCTCACCCGTACCGATCCAGAAGCTCGCGCCCACGTAGACGAACCACACCGGGGCCACGTGCGGTCGACCGTCGGAACGCACGGTGCAGAGCCAGATGTTGCGCTCGGTTGCGAGGCGTTCGCGCACGCCGGCGCCGTCGACGTCAGGTTCTCGTGGCATCACCGGTCTCCATCGAGCTGACGATACGCGACAGCGAATGGCGGTTCAGACCGCGGCGACCGGGATCCGGAGCTTGTGGGTGGGCTCGGCCAACAGCTCGACGAATTCGCCGGCGAGGTGGTGCGGGGCGCCGTAGGTGATCTCGACGGCCGCATAGCTTCCGGTGCGCAGCGGCGCCGGCGGCGTGAAGTGGACGAGCTTGTTCTGGCGGGTGCGGCCGCTGGTCACCGTCGGGTCCCGCTTGCTGGGGCCCTCGACGAGGACCTCCTCGACCCGCCCGACCCGGGCCTGGTGGTTACGCAGCGCTGCGTGTTCGACGACGATCCGCAATCGCCCGAACCGCTCCCCGGCCACCGCCGGGTCGACGAAATCCGCCTCCATGTCGGCCGCTTCGGTGCCGGGACGGGGCGAGAAGATGAACATGTAGGCATAGTCGTATTCGGCCGCCGCTGCGACCTCCATAGTGCGTTCGAAGTCGCTGTCCGTCTCACCGGGAAAGCCGACGATGATGTCGGTGGAGACGGCGAGATCGTCGACCGTCCGACGGGCGTCGCCGAGCTTGGCCAGATAGCGGTCCGCGGTGTAACCGCGATGCATCAGCGCGAGCACACGATCACTGCCCGACTGCAACGGATAGTGCAGGTGCTCGCAGACCGCTGCGCTCTGCGCCATCGCGGCGAACGTCTCGGGACGCATGTCCTTCGGATGCGGGCTCGTGAAGCGCACCCGGCGGATGCCGTCGATCGAGCCGACCTCGCGCAGCAGGTCGGCGAACAGCGGTCGCAACCGGGCCGTCGCGTCGCCGGTGTGGCGCGCGGCCAACTGCAGGTCGCGGCCATAGCTGTTCACGTTCTGGCCGAGCAGCGTCACTTCGGTGACTCCGGCGGCCGCGAGTTGTTCGATCTCCGAGGTGATCTGAGCGAATGGGCGACTCATCTCGACGCCACGCACCGCCGGAACGATGCAGAACGCGCAATTGTTGTCGCAACCGATCTGGATGGTGACCCACGCGTTGTACGACGTCTCGCGGCGCGCCGGCAGTGCCGACGGGAACATGGCATGGTCGTCCACGACGGCTTCGGTCAGGATCTCGGTGATCGGCACCTGGGAGGACTCGGCTTCGCGCAACAACTCGGCCGCCCGGTGCACGTTGTGGGTTCCCATGACCACATCGACGTGGCCCGCCTTGTGGGCGACGAGGTCTTGGTCCTTCTGGGCGAGACAGCCCGACACCACGATCCGGCGACCGTCCTTGCGAGCCTTCCACGTCTTCAGGTGGCCGAGGTTGCCGTAGAGCTTGTTGTCGGCGTTCTCACGTATGCAGCAGGTGTTGAGCACGACGACGTCGGCGTCGTCCTCGGATTCGGCGCGCACCAGCCCGTCGGCTTCGAGCAGCCCGGCGATCCGCTCGGAGTCGTGCGCGTTCATCTGGCACCCGAACGTGCGCACGATATAGCTGCGAGACATGAAGGCGAGGCTACTGGCGGCCGCTATCGTCGCTGTCGTGCTCTCGATCGCGCCCATCTCCACCACGTACCAGATCTTCGGACTGCTCCATGTTCTCGCGTCCATCGTGGCGTTTGGGCCGCTGTTCTTCTACCCGCGGATGCAGCGCAACGGTGAGACGGCCGCAGTGGCCGCACTTCACATGAAGCTGGTGTTCCCGGCGCTCACCCTGCTCTGGGTGCTCGGCATGGGGATGGCGGGCATCGGCGAGTACGACCTGGCCGAGACACAGTGGATGTCAGCGGCGATCCTCGTCTGGCTGGCGACGATGCTGATCAGCTGGTTCCTCATCCGCCCGTCGATCACCGACGCAAGCCAAGCCGCTCGCTCGAAGATGGCCGCCGGGATCGGCTCGACCCACGTGCTCCTCGTGATCGCGCTGTGGTTGATGGTCTTCAAGCCGGGTGGCTCGACGTTCAAGTGACGTTCGAGCGGCGTTCGAGCGGCGTTCAACTGTGACGCTCAACTGGCGGGCAGCTCCATTCGGCCATCGGGCCCATTCGGCGCCATCGGGTTGTGCGCGATCTCCCAGATGTGCCCGTCGGGGTCGGCGACATACGACGAGTAGCCACCCCAGAACACTGCCTCGGGCTGCTTGAGCGGGGTGGCCCCGCAGCCGACCCACTCGGCGTAGACCAGATCGACCTCGTCACGAGAATCGCAGTTCAGTGCCAATGTGACGCCCCCGAACGAGTTGCCGGGCCCGGATGCCTCCGCCTCGGAGGCTCCGGCAGCCCGACCGATGCCGACGTCATCTGCAAGGTCGTCGCGACCGTAGAGCGCGAGCGCCGAGCCCTCCATCCGGAGAAAGGTGATCGTGTCTTGCGAGGCCGGCGATCGACGCCACCCGAGCGACTCGTAGAAGGTGGTCGCTCGGATGACGTCATCGACGCCGAGGGTGATCATCGAAATCCGCTGTGGTACCGCCATGGCTCCTTCTCCGAAGTCGATCAGCCGGTGTTGTCCGATCCGGACAGTCGAGCAGACAGTGGACTCGGTCAGTGGATGGGTCAGTGGATGGGTCAGTGGAGTGGTGACTCGCCGAGATCGATCGGTACCTCGTCGGCTTCGGTGAAGACCTCGGCCACGGTGCCCGGGTCGGGCTCCTTGAGGCCAGCTGCGATCAGCACCTTGTCGCTGATCTCCATCATCACCTCCGGGTTCTCCTTGAGATAGGTCTTCGCGTTCTCACGCCCCTGGCCCAACTGCTCACCCTCATAGGTGAACCAGGCGCCCGACTTCTTCACGATCCCGAGATCGACCGACAGGTCGACCAGCGACCCCTCCCGACTGATGCCCTGGCCGTACATGATGTCGAACTCCGCTTGGCGGAACGGTGGCGCCACCTTGTTCTTGACGACCTTCACCCGGGTGCGGTTGCCGACGATCTCGGCGCCGTCCTTCAACGACTCGATGCGACGGATGTCGAGCCGCACCGACGAGTAGAACTTCAGCGCCCGCCCACCCGGTGTGGTCTCCGGTGAGCCGAACATCACGCCGATCTTCTCGCGCAGCTGGTTGATGAAGATGATGATGGTGTTGGTCTTGCTGATGTTGCCGGTGAGCTTGCGCAGCGCCTGGCTCATGAGCCGAGCCTGGAGCCCGACGTGGGTGTCTCCCATTTCGCCTTCGATCTCGGCACGGGGCGTGAGCGCCGCAACGGAGTCGACCACGATCACGTCGATCGCACCGGAACGACACAACATGTCGGAGATCTCGAGTGCCTGTTCACCCGTGTCGGGCTGCGAGATCAGGAGTTGATCGACATCGACGCCGATGGCACGGGCGTAGACGGGATCCATGGCGTGCTCGGCATCGATGTAGGCGCACACTCCACCGTTGCGCTGCGCCTCGGCGACGACGTGCATCGCCAACGTCGACTTGCCCGAGGACTCCGGACCGAAGATCTCCACGATGCGGCCACGCGGCAAGCCACCGACACCGAGGGCAAGGTCGAGCGACAACGCACCCGTCGAGATCGCCTCGATGTTCATGTTCGTGCGCTCGCCCATCCGCATGATGGCCCCCTTCCCGAACTGCTTGTCGATCTGGGCGAGGGCCATTTCGAGGGCCTTGTCACGGTCGTTGCTCACGGGGTGTCTCACTTTCGGTTGGGCACTGGGTGCGGAGACCCGGACTGGTCGATGTACTGGAATGCGGTGGATCGGACTGTACGGACGGGGTGTGACAACGTCGATCGAGTGTGGATGATCAGACGACCAGGCGGGTGCTGACAGGTTGGTGGTCGGGGCAGCGAATGACACGAGTGTAGTTGACGAACACGGGTTCGTTCAAGCATCTCCGAGACGAACGTCGAAGACGCGGCGGCCGGAGGTCCGGACAGTCACGTCCGAGCAACCGTCCGGTCACACCCGGTCACGTCCGGCCGGTGTCAACCCTCGAGGGTCAGCACGAGGTCGAAGTCGTCGATCGTGACGGGACGCATGGCGATGTCGACGGCCTGCCACATCGTGTACGACATCGGGTACAGCACCACCGGCAGGATCAGGGCAGCCGGCCCGAGCAACGCGAACATCGGCGCCACGGCAACGTCGGGCCATGTGATCGCCATCATCACCGTGAGCCCAACGATCAGCGGGCCCAGCGTGATGATCGCCGCCATCGATGCCGCGCCCAACTCGAAGCCGATGTCGCCCCGTCGCCACCGCAATCCGCATGACCGACAGCAGGTGGTCTTGGTGAACCATCCGACGAAGAACGCGTGCCGCCCACCGCACCACGGACATGCCCGCCGCGCGCCCCGGAACAACATCCGACGCAGGCTCGGCCGATCCACGAGCCCAGGCTACGGCGGCACGATTACGCAGCGAACCCCTCCCGCCCGAGTCCCCGCCCTGCGATGAGAGTTGGCGCGGACAGGTCGCGCTCAAACTCATCGCAACCCGCGGCACGGCGGCACGGCGACACGGCGACACGGCGACACGGCGGCACGGCGACGGGGCGCCGGCGGTGATGGGCCCGACGACAATCGGGACTTTGGGCCGTCGCCACGGTCGATCGTAGAGAGCATGATGGACGACATGACATCTGCCTGCATCGACGGCAACGAAGCCGCGGCCAACGTGGCGTACTCCGTGTCGGAGGTGGTGGCGATCTACCCGATCACCCCGGCATCACCGATGGGCGAGTTGGCCGACTCCTGGGCTGCCACCCAGCGTACCAATCTCTGGGGGGCGGTGCCCGAGATCATCGAGTTACAGTCCGAGGCCGGCGCGGCCGGCACGCTGCACGGAGCGCTCCAGACCGGGGCGCTCGCGACCACGTTCACGTCGTCACAGGGGCTGCTGCTGATGCTGCCCAACATGTTCAAGATCGCGGGCGAGTTGACCCCGGCGGTGATCCACGTCGCCGCTCGCGCGGTCGCGACCCATGCACTGTCGATCTTCGGCGACCACAGCGACGTGATGGCCGCGCGCACGACGGGATTCGCGATGTTGTGCGCGAGTTCGGTGCAGGAGGCTCACGACTTCGCCGCGGTGTCGCACGCGGCGACGTCTGCGCGCGCGCGTTCCGTTCCTGCACTTCTTCGACGGGTTCCGCACATCGCACGAGATCAACCGGATCGAACTGCTCGACGACGCCGACCTCCGCCACCTCGTCCACGAGGACGACGTCGCCGCGCACAAGCTGCGCCGTCTGCGCCCCACCGCACCGGTCGTTCGCGGCACGGCACAGAACCCCGACGTTTTCTTCCAGGCCCGAGAGGCGGCCAACTCGTTCCACGACGCGGTGCCGGGCATCGTCGACGACGTGTTCGCAGAACTGGCCGCGCGCACGGGCCGACGCTACGGCCTCGTGGACTACGAGGGCGCTGCCGACGCCGACCGTGTGATCGTGATGATGGGTTCCGGCGCCGGCGCCGTCGGTGAGGCCGTCGCCAAGATGGTCGCCGACGGTGAGAAGGTCGGCCTGCTCACGATCCGGCTCTTCCGGCCGTTTCCGAGCGACGCGCTGCTGGCTGCGCTGCCCGGCTCCGTTCGTTCCATCGCCGTGCTCGACCGCACCAAGGAGCCCGGCGCCGTCGGCGAGCCACTGTTCCAGGACGTGGTCACCACGATCGCCGAGTCTGCCCGCGCCGGCATCCGGATCATCGGTGGCCGCTACGGCCTCGGGTCGAAGGAGTTCACGCCGGCGATGGCCAAGGCGGTGTTCGACGAGGCGGCCTCGGAGTCGCCGAAGCGCCGCTTCACCGTCGGCATCGTCGACGACGTCACCGGGCTCAGCCTCGACGTCGACGACTCGTTCCGGATCGACACAGTCCGGCCGGTCGGCGGTGTTCTACGCGCTCGGCAGTGACGGCACCGTCGGCGCCAACAAGGCGTCGGTGAAGATCATCGGTTCCGAGCCGGGCCTGTTCGCGCAGGGCTACTTCGTGTACGACTCCAAGAAGTCCGGGTCGATGACGGTGTCGCACCTGCGCTTCGGGCCCGAGCCGATCCGCTCCACGTACCTCGTACAGCAAGCAGACCTCGTGGCCTGCCATCAGTTCGGCCTGCTCGACCGCTTCGACGTGCTCGCCGACATCCGGCACGGCGGCACGCTCCTGCTCAACGCGCCGTACGCGGCCGACGAGGTGTGGCAGCACCTCCCGACGCGCCGATCCGGGAACGAATCGTCGAACGCGAGTTGCGCGTCTTCACGATCGACGCCACGCGCGTCGCGCGCGACCTCGGCATGGCCGGGCTGATCAACACGGTGATGCAACCGTGCTTCTTCGCCCTCACCGACGTGATGGAGCGCGACGTCGCGATCGCCGCGATCAAGAAGTCGATCGCCACCGCCTACGGCCGCCGCGGTCGGCTCGTGGTGGAGCGCAACGAGGCCGCCGTCGACCGGGCGCTGGAAGAACTCACCCAGGTCACCGTTCCCGACCGGGCCGGGTCGCGACCTCGAGCGCACGCTCGAAGCCCTCGAATCCGCGCGGTCCGTGGAAACGACCGACTTCATCGACAGGGTCACGATGACCATGATCGCCGGTAAGGGCGACCTGCTCCCCGTCTCGGCCATGCCGCTCGACGGCACCTTCCCCACCGGCACCACACAGTTCGAGAAGCGCAAGCTGGCGACGGACATCCCGGTGTGGGAACCCGACCTCTGCATCGACTGCGGCAAGTGCGCGGTGGTGTGCCCGCACGCGACGATCCGGATGAAGGCGTACGAGCCGTCGGCGATCACCGACGCTCCCGACGGATTCCTCACCAAGACCTTCCGTTCCCGCGAGCTCGACGGCCACCAGCTCACCATCCAGGTCGCGCCCGACGACTGCACGGGCTGTGGGATCTGCGTCGAGGTCTGCCCCGCGAAGGACAAGACGCAGGTCAAGCGCAAGGCGATCAACATGCGTCCTGCCGACGAACACCGCGACGTCGAACGCGAGCGTTGGGAGTTCTTCACCTCGATCCCCGAACTCGACCGCACGTCGTTCACCCACGACTCGGTGAAGAACAGCCAGCTCCTGCAACCGCTGTTCGAGTTCTCCGGCGCCTGCTCGGGCTGTGGCGAGACGCCGTACCTCAAGTTGCTCACCCAGCTCTTCGGCGACCGCCTCGTCGTCGCCAACGCGACCGGCTGCTCGTCGATCTACGGCGGCAACCTCCCGACCACGCCATGGGCCACGAACGCCCAGGGGCTCGGCCCGGCATGGTCGAACTCGTTGTTCGAGGACAACGCCGAGTTCGGTCTCGGCATGCGCCTCGGCATCGAACACCACCAACGTGATGCACGGCGACTGGTCGGCGAGCTGTCCGGCGCGATCGGCGCCGACCTCGCCGAGGCACTCGTCGCCAACACGGCCCCGACCGAGTCGGGGGTGGTCGAGCAGCGCGCCCGGGTCGGCGTGCTGCGCGAACGGCTCGTCGAACTGGTCGCCTCGAAGGATCCCACCATCGCCGAACGGGCGCGGCGGCTCGACACGATCGCCGACGAACTCGTCCGGTCCAGCACCTGGATCGTCGGCGGCGACGGCTGGGCCTACGACATCGGCTTCGGCGGTGTCGACCACGTGCTCGGCAGCGGTCGCAACGTCAACCTCCTGGTGCTCGACACGGAGGTCTACTCGAACACGGGTGGGCAGGCCTCGAAGGCCACGCCACTCGGCGCCGTCGCGAAGTTCGCGATGGCCGGCAAGGCGACCGGCAAGAAGGACCTCGGCGCCGATCGCTCGTCGCTACGGCAACGTGTACGTCGCCCAGATCGCCATCGGCGGCAGCGACATCCAGACGGTCAAGGCCCTCGCAGGAGGCAGATGCCTGGGACGGCCCGTCGCTGATCATCGCCTACTCGACGTGCATCGCCCACGGGATCGACATGGAGACGTCGATGTCGCACCAGAAGGAAGCGGTAAAGTCCGGCTACTGGCCGCTGTACCGCTACCGACCGACCGTGGAAGAGCACGAGCACCCGTTCCAGCTGGACTCGGCGGCGCCCAGCATCCCATTCGCGCGAGTTCGCGCTGAAGGAGGCCCGCTTCGCCATGTTGGCCCGATCGGATCCCGGCCGCTCGGCCCAACTCCTCGACCTCGCCCAGGCCGACATCGACGAACGCTGGCACTACTACGAGCAGCTCGCCGGGCTCGAACGGATGGTGCCCCGACATCACGACCCGGACGAGCCGGCCGACGTGACCGCGGCGAACGAGGTGACCGTGGAACGAACCGCAGGCGCGCCCGTGGAGGTGGCACGACATGACTGACCTGCACACGACCTACCTGGGGCTGGCCCTCAGATCCCCACTCGTGGCGTCGGCCGGCCCGCTCACCGACCGGCTCGACCGGATTGCCGAGCTGGAACAGGCGGGCGCGTCGGCAATCGTGCTGCCGTCGCTGTTCGAAGAGCAGATCGAGCACGAGACCGCGGAGATCGACCGGCTCTTCACTGTCCACCGGGACAGCTTCGGTGAGGCGACGTCGTTCTTCCCCGAGATCGACAACTACAACTCGGGGGTCGACGCGTACCTGGAGCTGATCGAGGGCGCCAGACGACGCGTCGACGTCCCGGTGATCGCGAGCCTGAACGGCACGAACATCGGGGGCTGGGTGAAGTACGCCCGGCTGCTGGAAGGCGCCGGCGCCGACGCCATGGAACTGAACCTCTACACCGTGGCGGCGAACCCGGCGATCAACGGCGCCACGCTCGAAGCCGAGCATCTCGAACTGGTGGCCCTGGTGGTGGAGGAAGTCGGGATCCCGGTCGCCGTCAAGATCTCGCCGTACTACTCGTCGCTGTCGGCGTTCGCCGTCTCGCTGCAGGAGGCCGGCGCCTCCGGATTGGTGATGTTCAACCGGTTCTACTCCCCGGACCTCGACCTCGAGACCCTCGATGTGCTGCCACGCATCGCGCTCAGCACGCCCGAGGAACTGCGACTCCCGCTGCGCTGGATCGGGATCATGCGCGAGCACCTCTCGATCTCACTGGCCGGTTCGACAGGCGTCCACAGCGGCTACGACGCCGCGAAGTTGATCCTCGCCGGCGCGGATGTCACCATGACGACGTCGTCGCTGTTGCACAACGGACCGCAGCACCTCGCCACGATCGAGCAACAGCTGCGCGAGTGGATGAGCGAGCACGACTACGACTCGGTCGGACAGATGCGCGGCGCCGTCGCCGGCCACACCGCCGGCGACCCGACGGCGTACGAGCGGGCCAACTACATCGGCAACATCATCAGCTACACGAGCCAGTTCACAGGGTCCGGCGAGATCGGCCTGCAGCACCACTGAATCGGCCGATCGGGAGGCAAGTCGGGCAAACGCGCCGGGATTTGTCAGACTCTCACGGTGCGGCGTTCCCTGGCAGGTCTCCTGCTGATCATCTCGGCGGTTCTCTTCGCCGTGTCGATCAGCTCGTGGTGGTTCCAGCGCGTCGCGTTCACGCCGTCGGCCGACACCGGTTCGACCCAGGCGATCCTCGGCGACGAGGCGATCCGAGGTGAGATCGCCACGATCATCGCGAGCGCAACAGCGGCCGAGATGAGCCAGTCGCCGACACAACTCAAGGAGTTCATCGAGCAGATCTCCAGGATCCCGGCAGGGGCGGCGCTGATGACCGAGTTCGTCAGCCAGGCCCATGAACGCCTGATCGGCGATCGCGATGAGCCGGTGCGCATCAGCGCTGAGCAGCAGGTCCACATCGTGCGTGACGAACGGGTCGGCGAGATGGCCACGATCACGCTGCCCGTGCAGGAGGTCGGCGTGCTGTCGGTCATCGACCGGATCGCAGGCTGGATCGCGCTGGGCAGCGCGGTGCTGGGCCTGGTACTCCTGGTGGTCGCCGCGATCACGCGCCCGGAGCGGGGCGAGATCTCACTCGCGCTCGCCATCGGTCTGGGGGCGCTGGCCGCGCTGATCATCGTGTTCGGCTACATCGTGCCCGCGGCGGTGCTCCCCGCACTGTCCGACAGCAACTGGATGGGGGTGTTCCCGCGCCTCGCCGGCGACTCGTTGCTCGCCACGCTCGGCATCGCTTTCGGAGCGCTCATTCTCGCGGCCCTGGTCATCGTCGGGACGAGCAGCATGCGGCAACGTCGTCAGTGGTCGACACCACTGTCGGTGGCCCGCTACCGCGACGACCGCACCTGGTCGTCGCGCTGAGTGCTTCCCCTGGGATTCGAACCCAGAACCAATGGATTAAGAGTCCACTGCTCTGCCATTGAGCTAGAGAAGCGCAGCCCGACAGGGTACCGAGCGATGATTCGCTCCGCACCCTGCCGTTCGGACCTTTCAGGTCACCTTTCAGGTCACCCTTCAAGGTCACCGCATTGCTGCGTTGGGGTGGCCAAGGGGACTTGAACCCCCAACCGCCAGGATCACAACCTGGTGCTCTACCTGTTGAGCTATGACCACCAAGAGCGCCCAGTCTGCCAGGTCACGGCACGAGCGCCACCTTGCCCGCCACCTTTCTCGCAGCGAGGTCGGCCAACGCGCTGCGACGCGTCGGCCAACGTGTACGCCGTCGGCTCGACTGGGTGGAGCGTTCCGGCATCGATCGCTGCAATGACCTCGTCGAGCAGTGCCGTGTTGGCCACCGGGTTGCGGCCCGCCCAGGCGCCCCAGTCGACCCCGGTCACCCGACGGTTCCGCAGCAGCACCTGGTTGGCCGGCAGCTTCGGGATTCCGGCCACGAACCCGATCACGATGTACTGGCCGTCCTCACCGAGCGCACGCAGACACGTCTCGCCGAGCTCACCGCCGATCGGGTCGTACAGATGGTCGACACCACCCCGATCGGCCGTCTCAGCGAAGCGCGCGGCGAACGCTCTGGCCGCATCCTTCACCCCGGTCGGATCGAGTGCCGAGGTGTCGATCGTCTCGGATGCGCCCATCCCGGCCGCCAACGCGCGCTTCTCCGCGCTCGACGCGGCAGCGATCACCCGCAGCCCGAGCGCCGCGGCGATGTCCACGGCTGCAAGGCCGACGCCACTGCCGGCGCCGAGCACGAGCATGGTCTGCCCGGCTGCTGCCTTCGCCCGCTCGCGGAGCGCGTACCAGCCCGTCACGTAGCTCTGCATGAACGTCGCCGCCTGGCCGTCGGACAACCCCGGCGGCATCGGGATGACCTGGCGCGCCGACGCCACGACCTCACTCGCGTAACCGCCGAGGCCGACGTTCGCGAAGACTCGGTCGCCCACGGCGATGCCGAAGGACGCATCGACATCCTGGCCCAGTTCGCTCACCCGTCCGACGACCTCCGAACCCGGCACGAACGGCACGGGCGGCTTGATCTGGTAACGACCTTCGACGAGCAGCCCGTCGACGAAGTTGACCCCGCACGCCGCCACAGCGATCCGCAATGTCCCCGGACCGAGCGGAGGCGACTCGCGTTCCACGACCCGCAACCGGTCGACCGGGCCCAGCACCGCACACTCGATGGCTGTGTACATCGCGCGCCCCTCAGCCCCCACGCATCCGGCTCTGCCAGGCGTCCGGTTTCACGCCGAGCGACACCATCCGCTCCTGCGCCCACAACGGCGTGGCCATGTCCTCACCGGCTTCGAGCCGGGCCACCCACTCGGAATCCTCGGCCCAGACGTGACAGGTGTTGAGGTTCACCTGCCACATCGCGCGACGCTGCTCCTGGGAACCACCGGCCATCGGCAACGTCCCATCCGATGAGGCGCGTCCGCCATCACCATCATCACCATCATCATCATCACCATCACCACCCCGCGACTCCGATGCCTGCATCGACATGGCGCACTGGATCGCCACCGGCGCCATGGCCTGGAGCAACGCGGTGGTGTGCGTGCAGCCACGAGGCCCACCGAAAAGCTCACGGACCCGGTGCGTGAAACCGCGGGCGATCGACAGGCCGACGAGCTTGTCGTAGTGCTCGACGATGTTCAGACACGCCAGGTTCGGGTGGACACTCATCGTCACCTCGGCGGCGACGATCTCGAAGGCCGGAAACCGGACCTCGATGTCGATCTGCATGTGGTGGATCGTCAACGGGTCGGGGTCGCCCACGATGAATACCCCGGCAGGCTTCTGGTCGCGCACCGCGCCACGGATCAGCAGCAGGTCGTCGGCCTTGCGGAACGCGCGTACCCGGTACTCGCGATCGTGCAACACCTCCATCGGCGTTCCGTCGGCATGGGCCGGGGCGGGAGGCAGGATGGGGGAATCGTCGAACAACGACGGCGCGGAGCTGACCATGATCGCACGGTAGCAACGCCTCCGAGCCGGGCTACGGTCGCGCCGATGGGAGTGGAGCCCAACCAGGTCGCGGATGCCGGCCACTCGCTCGCCGTCGGCGAACTGTCCGGACAGCACGTCGTACTGGAACGGTTACGGATCGGCCACGTCGACGAGATCGCCCGTGCGGGCGCCGGCGACGCTCCGGGCGACAGGGCGGCGTTCGGCTTCACGCACGTTCCGTCGAACGACGACCAGGCCGCTCGATACGTCGCCACGCTTCTCGACGACGCCGATCATCATCTCGCCGCGCCGTTCGTCCAGCGACGTCCGAGCGACGGCAGGGTGGTCGGCTGCACCCGCTTCATGAACCCGGCCTGGCCGCTCGGCCGACGTGATCCCGACGAAGTCGAGATCGGGGGAACCTGGCTCGTGAACGATGCCCGGCGGACACCCGTCAACTCCGAGGCGAAGCTGCTCCTGCTTACCCACGCCTTCGAGATCTGGTCGGTTCGTCGGGTCGCGATCTGCGCCGACGAGCGCAACGAGCGCAGCCGGCGCGCGATCGAACGGCTCGGCGCCACGTTCGAAGGCGTGCTGCGACAGCATCGGCGCTCGACGGTCGCGCTCGAAGAAGGGCAACTGCGCAACACGGCCGTGTACTCCATCGTCGCCGGCGAATGGCCACCGATCCGCACGCGACTGACCGGGCGACTCGACCGGGCGACTGGCCGGCTGACTGGCCGGGGGACGGGCCGGGCTACTGGCCGGGCGACTCGCCGCGTGCCTGGCCGGGTGAGATCCGGTGGAACGGCACACGACGCCCTAACGTCGACGGCGTGACCACCACCCTCAGCGCTCCGAAGTTGGCCACGGTCAGCCTCGGAGTCGCCGCCGCCATCGGCCTCGCCGCCGGCTTGCTGGGTGGCCTGTTCGGCGTCGGCGGCGGGCTGGTCATCGTTCCCGCGCTCATCGCGGTCGCCAGGATGGACCGCAGGCTTGCCCACGGCACATCGCTGGCGGCCACCCTGCCGATCTCGGTGGCGAGCCTCGCCACCTACCTCGCCCACGGCAACGTCGACTGGACCGTCGCGGCGATCCTCACCGCCGGCTCCGTGGTCGGGGCGATCGTCGGCACCAATCTGCTCCGGGTGATCTCGAAGCGCTGGTTGACGATTATCTTCGTCGTCACGGTTCTCGCGACTGCGGTGCGCCTCGTGACCACCAGCGACGTCAGCGGGCGTGACGACCTCACGTTCGGGATTGCGGTGGTGCTCCTCGTCGCCGGTTTCACGGCCGGCACGCTCGCCGGGCTGCTCGGCATCGGCGGCGGTGTGATCCTGGTGCCGGTGATGGTGGTGCTGCTCGGTGTCGTGCCCGTCGTGGCGAAGGGGACGTCCGCCGCGGTGATCGTGCCGACGGCGATCATGGGAACGATCCGGAACCGCAAGCACTCCAATGCCGACATCCGGACCGCGGCAATCGTCGGCGGCTTCGGAGCGCTGAGCGCGATCGCCGGGGCGTCGATCTCCGATCGGCTCAGCGACAGCGCCTCGAACATCATGTTCGCCGTGTTGCTCGTCGCCGTCGCCATCACCCAGTTGCTGACCCTGCGGGCCGGCGCCGGCGCGCCCTCGGCGAACCCGATCGAGCCCTCGGCGAACCCGATCCAGCCCTCGGCGAACCCGATCCAGCCCTCGGCGAACCCGATCCAGCCCTCGGCGAACCCGATCCAGCCCTGATCGATGCTCGTCGCTGTCGTCGTCGCCCATCCACGTTCCGGCAGCTACTGCCATTGGCTCGCCGGGCGGGCGATCGCCGGGCTCCAGGCGGCCGGCCACACGGTCGAGGTACTCGACCTGTACGGCGACGGCTTCCGGGTGGCGATGTCGGCCGAGGAGCGGATCGCGTACCACGGCGAGCAGCCGATCTGCGACCCGCTCGTGAGTCGCTACGCGGCGCTCGTCCAGCGGGCCGAGGTGCTCGTGTTCGTATATCCCACCTGGTGGAGCGGGCTTCCGGCGATCCTGAAGGGGTGGCTCGAACGGGTCATGCTGCCGGGCGTGGCGTTCCGTTTCGACGAGCGCACCGAGAAGGTCCGACCCGCGCTCGGCCACGTGCGCCACATCATCGGCATCTCGACGTATGGCTCGCCCCGTTCGTACGTGCTCGCCGTCAACGACAACGGTCGCCGTACGATCAGCAGGGCATTGCGGGTGTCATGCGGGATCCGCACCCGCGTCCATTGGCTCGCCCTGTACGGGATCGACACCTCGACCGACGTGGCTCGCGCGGAGTTCGGCGCCAGGGTCGAGCGAACGATGGCGGACCTGCGATGAACCGGGCTCTCGTGGTGTACTGCCATCCGATCGAGGACTCCTTCGTCGGTGTGCTGCGCGATCACACGATCGCCGCGTTGACTGCGGGCGGTGTCGAGATCCGTCTCGAGGATCTCCATGCCGACGGCTTCGACCCCGCGTTCAGCGCCGCCGAGAGCACGAACCATCTCGTGCCCGGCGCCGACCCGTCGCTCGGGCGCTACGTGGACGACCTCCAGTGGTGCGACACGCTGGTGCTCGTGTACCCGACGTGGTGGTCGGGTCAGCCGGCGATGCTGAAGGGCTGGATCGACCGGGTCTGGGTCAACGGTGTCGCGTGGGATCTACCCGGCGGCGCGAACCGCCTGACGCCGCGCCTGAAGAACATCCGCAGGCTGATCGCGGTGACGACCCACGGCTCCTCGAAGGTGGTCAACATGATCGAGGGCGAGGCCGGCAAGCGAACGCTGACCCGCAGCCTGCGCACGATGTGTCACCCCCTGGCGCGCACCACCTGGCTGGCGATGTACGGCATCGACACAGCGAGCATCGAGCAGCGCCAGGCGTTCCTCGCCCGCGTTGACCACAAACTCGGGCGCCTCGGCCGGGCCTGACGGGAGCTCGGCCGGAGAACTGTGAGCTCCGCAGGCCGATCTCCGCGCTCAGGACTCACACTTCGGCGTGGGTCGGCCGGGGAACTGTGAGCTCCGCAGGCCGATCTCCGCGCTCAGGACTCACACTTCGGCGTGGGTCGGCCGGAGAACTGTGAGCTCCGCAGGCCGATCCCTGCACTCAGGACTCACACTTCGGCGTGGGTCGGCCGGAGAACTGTGAGCTCCGCAGGCCGATCCCTGCACTCAGGACTCACACTTCGGCGTGGGTGGCGGCGTGGGCGGCAGCGCGGGTGTCGGCGATCGCGACAGCCACGGCCGCGGCGACACGCGCGTTGTTCTCGGCGAGAGCGAGGTTGGCCGGCACGCTGCGACCGCCGGTCGCGTCCGCGATACGCCCCAGCACGAACGGGGTGATCGCAGCGCCGGTGATGCCGGCGTCGTCGCAGGCACGCAGGGCATCGTCGAGGACCGAGCCAAGGTATTCGGCATCGAGCTCGTCCTCTTCGGCGATCGGCGCCGCGAGCAGCACTCCCGACGCGGGCCTCGTCGTCGCCGCGAACACAGCCGCCACCTCCGAGGCGGACTCGACCCGGTGCGGGATGGGAAGGCCCGACGACCGGGTGTAGAACGCCGGGAACCAGTCGTGCTTCCAACCGAGCACGGGGACACCGACCGTTTCGAGGTACTCGAGCGAGCGGGCGAGGTCGAGGAACGCCTTCGCACCGGCCGAGACGGTCACCACCCGATGATGGGCGAGCGCGTCGAGGTCGGCCGAGATGTCACCGGTCAGTTCCGCGCCCCGGTGCACACCACCGATCCCCCCGGTGGCGAACACCGACACACCAGCGGCGGCCGCGATGGCCAGCGCCGCCGACACCGTCGACGCCCCGAACTCCCAGCGCTGTGCGATCGCCACGGGGATGTCCCGTTCGGCCATCTTGCGCGCCGGTCCGAGGATCCGCTCCTCCTCGCCGTGGTCGAGACCGACGCGCACCATGCCGTCGAGCACCGCAGTGACGGCCGGCGTCGCTCCACCGTCACGGATCGCCGCGCTACACCGATCGAGCGCTTCACGGTTGGCCGGCGACGGTAGGCCGAGGTGGGAGAAGATGGTCGATTCGAGCGCCACGACCGGCCGGCCGTCGGCGAGCGCAGCGTCGACCTCGGGGGAACAGATCGGTGTCAGCATGCTCGAAGTGTGCCAGGGCCCGAGCGGGTTGGATCGGCCACCTTCTCGTAACGCGCGCCCGCGAACCGGATCCGCGAACCGGATCTACGAATCGGCGATCGTGAAGCGGGTCACCGTCTCGACGTGGGGGGTATTGGGGAACAGGTCGAACACCTCGACCGATTCGCAACGGTACCCACGCTCACCCATCAGCGTCACGTCGCGGGCGAGCGAGACCGGGTCGCAGCTGACGAGCACGACCACCGGCGGCCTGCCCGCGGTGAGGGCGCCGACGCCGGGCTTGCCGAGGCCCGAACGCGCCGGATCTGCCACGACGATGTCGACCGGCCGGTCGGCCGACGGCCGCCACCGGCCGACATCGGAGCGCACCACGGTGGATGGTCGACCAGCGAGATTCAGGGTGGCATCGAAGCAGGCCGACTTCGACGATTCGATCAGGGTCACGTGCCCCACCTCCGCCATCGCGGTCACGGCGAAGAGCCCGACACCACCGTAGGCATCGACGGCGTGGCCGGCCGTGTGCAGTTCGGGAGCGGCCCGCTTCACGGCGGCCACGAGTACTTCGGCGCCCTGCGCGCCCGACTGGAAGAACGAGCCGGCCGACACGCGCAGGTCGTGTCCGGCAATCCGCTCGCTCAACCACGCCCGCTCTCCGATGTGCACCGTGCTCGGCAATCCGCGAACCTGCTTGTGGTGCTCGCGTGACCAGATCGCGGTCACCGCGCCGGTGGCGACGCTCGTGCGCAATGTGACCTCGGCGCCGGGGTCGAGTTCGATCTTCGCCAGCAGCCTCGACAGGGTCGACTCGGCGATCGGGCAGCTGTTCACCGCAACGACATGATCGCTGCGTTCCCCGCGAAAGCCGATGATCCCGTCGGGTCCACCGACGACGCGAATCGTCGTGCGGTACCCGAACGGGTCGACGGCGCCGCCGACGGTCACGATCTGCTCGACTGTCGCCGCCGCAAGACGACCGATCCGGCGAAGTGATTCGCGGACGATCTCGGCCTTTGCCTCGAGCTGTGCGGGCGGCGCGAGATGCATCCATCCACACCCACCGCATCCGGCTCGGCGATGAGCGCACACCGGGAGCCCGCGCTGGTCGGACGGTTCGAGGACATCGGTCACCCGGCCTCGCACGAAGTCACGTCTGGTCTCGGTGACCTCGACGTCGACGAGTTCGCCCGGAAGCGCCCCGGTGACGAACACCACACGGCCGTCGTCGGCACGAGCCATCGCGTCTCCGCCGGCGACGAGACGATCGGTGCGCACCGTGAGCTGCATTCCCGCAGCGTACGGGCATCACGCCGGTGACCGGGTCGCCACCCGTCGGGGCGCACGGCCGTCAGGGCGCCCCGAACATGATGTGATGGGCCGCCGAACGGGGTGGCAGAGTGAGGTGATGAGCAGTGGCGAGTGGTACTACGACCTCGAGCGCAACGTGGCGGTGCCGGCATCCGAGCGCGGCCCCGGCGACCACATGCTGGGCCCGTACCCGACCAAAGCCGACGCCGAGAACTGGAGGGCGAAGGTCGAGCAGCGCAACGAGGGCTGGGACGAGTCCGACGACGAGTGGAAGGGCGAGGCGGACTCCCCGTGAGCGGCCGAACCGGAACGGGCCGGGCGCGCAGGTCGGCGAGTAGGTTGGCCGGTCGATGACCAGGCCGATCCAGATCGCTCCGTCCGTGCTCCCGGCCGACTTCGCCCGGCTCGGCGAGGAGGTCGCGGCCCTCGAAGCCGCCGGTGTCGACCTCATCCAATGGGACGTCATGGACGGACAGTTCGTGCCGAACCTCACGTTCGGCCCCGACGTGATCGCCGCGGCCCGCCCACACGCGACGGTGCCGTTCGAGGCGCACCTCATGGTCCGCACACCCGACGTGATGGCCAAGCAGTACATCGACGCCGGATGCGCCCGCCTGATCGTGCACGCCGAGGCCTGCACCCATCTGCATCGCACGCTCGGCAACATCAGCGACCTCGGTGCAGCCGCCGCCGTCGCGCTGAACCCGGCGACGCCGGCCTCCGCGATCGCCCACGTGCTCGACCTCGTCGACCTCGTTCTGGTCATGACCGTCAACCCGGGTTTCGGTGGCCAGACGTACATCGCGACGATGGAACCGAAGATCGCCGAGATCCGTCGGATGATCGACGAGGCCGGATTGTCCGATCTCGTCGATCTGGAGGTCGATGGCGGCATCGGCCCGGCGACGGTCGCCGCAGCGACAACCGCGGGCGCGAACGTGCTCATCGCCGGAAGCGCCCTGTACAAGGATCCGCTCGGTCTCGAACACGCCGTCAGCGATCTGCGATCTCGCGCCGAGGCGGCTTCGACCCCGCTCCGATGAGTTCCGACGCGGACAGGTCGCGTCAACTCTCATCGCAAGGCGGCTTCGACCCCGCTCCGATGAGTTCCGACGCGGACAGGTCGCGTCAACTCTCATCGCAAGGCCCCGGGGCGTCACACCCCCTCTCTACGATCGACTCATGAGCTTGACCGCTGCCGTCGTGCGCCCTGCGGACGCGCTCGGTGAGCTGGCGAGAGCGATTGCACAGTTCAAGGGAGACGATCGGCTCGTCCCGGTGACCGTCATCGTGCCGACCAACACCTGTGGAGTGATGGCTCGGCGAGCGCTCGGCCGGCGAAGCGGGATCGTCGGCGTCGACATGGTCACGCTCAACCGGCTCGCCGAGCTCATCGCCGGCCCCGCGCTGGCTGCCGCCGGCCGCTCGCCGATGTCCTCGTCCGTCGTCGACCTCGCGATCGGCAGCGCCCTGCACCGCCATCCCGGCTCCTTTCGGGCCGTGGCGACCCATCCGTCGACGGTCGTCGCGCTGCGGCACCTCCACGACGAGTTGCGTCGAGCGGGGCCGACCTCACTCGACCGGCTCGCCGAACATTCGTCACGGGGCCGGGAGGCGGTCCGTGTCAGCCGAGCGGTCACCGCGGACCTCGAGGCCGACTGGTACGACGAAGGCGACCTCTATTCCGAGGCCAGGCGGGTCGTCGGCAGCGGCGACGTCGCCGAACTCCCGAACGTCGTCGTACACCTCCCCCACAACCTGTCGGAGTTGGCACTGGGGTTCGTCCGCTCCCTCGCGGCCCGAGTCGACGTGCATCTCGTCGTGGAGCAGACCGGTCAACGCGAGTGCGATGTCGAGTCGCTGAGGCTGCTCGATGCGCTCGGAATCGACACGCTGAGACTGCTCGATGCGCTCGGACTCGACACGCCGGGGCCCGTCGAGATGGGGCTCGACACCCGGTCGGCCACCACCTCGCCGACCCGGCCCGTACGGATCATCTCGACCACCGATGCCGACGACGAGGTCCGCATCGCCACCAGAGTCGTGCTCGACGCCGCCCGCACCGGCACGCCGTTCGAACGCGTGGCAGTGCTCTGGCCGACGCAACGGCCATACGCGCGCTTGGTGGAACATCACCTCACCGCCGCAGGGATCCGCTGGAACGGACGCCCGGGCACGGCCATCACCGAGCGGCTCGCCCCGCGCCTCGTGCTCGACCTGCTCGACGTCGATCGCCGCGGATTGCGGCGGCGGTCGTTGTTCGCCCTGGTCGCCGACGTCCCGCCGAGCGGCGCCGATGGGGGCTACCTGCCCACGGCCGCATGGGAGCGGGTCAGCCGCGAGGCCGGGGTGGCTCGCGACGACGACTGGGGCGTGCGCCTCGGCGCCCTGGCCGGCAGCGAGCGGTGGGGCGGAGCGGCGACGTCGTTGCTCGACTTCGTGGATGATCTCCGCACGGCGCTCGGGCCACCGAGCCGCACCCGTCGTTGGTGGGACTGGGCCGAGTGGTGTGTCGAACAGCTCGACCGGTGGGTCGGCCTCCACCGGCTCGAACGGCTGCCGGAGGTCGAGTACCGCGCGTGGGAAGCGCTCATGAAGGCACTCGATCGGCTCCGACGCCTCGATCCGGTCGGCGAACCCGTCACCCGCCGCCGATTCCGCGCGGCACTCGAAGCCGAACTCGATTCGATGCCCGGCCGTATCGGCCGAGTGGGCGACGGCGTCACCGTCGGATCGCTCGCGGGCGCCGTCGGGCTCGATGTGGACGTGGCGATCGTCCTCGGTGCTTCCGAGGGGTCATTGCCGCCGCCGGCGCCGAGCGATCCGTTGCTGTCCGACGCCGATCGCGCCGCAGCCGGTCTCCCCCACTCCGACACCCACACCACGCGGCTCCACCATCTGCTGATCGCTCTCGGCGACACCGCCGACGTCACGCTCACCCTCCCCCGGGGTGACCTGCGATCGACGGCGCACGGTGAACCTTCGCGATGGCTCGATCGTTGGGCTGGTCGGTCGCAACTGCGCACTGTCGATTCACACACCGCCGGCCTGTCGAGCACCGAGTTCCCGTCGAGCCCCACCGAACATCGGCTGCGAGCCCGCTACGCGCACGTCCGCTGCGGGCGAGCCGCTCATCTCGGCGGCGGGTGTCGGCGACGACACAGCCCTCGTTCGCGGTCTCGCCCTGGTCGCCGGGCGGAGCAGTGACACCCTGACGATCTACGACGGCGACCTGTCGGCCGCAGGCGTCCCACCGATCGGCGCCGTCGTGTCACCCACCCAGCTCGAAACATGGTCGAGCTGCCCCCACGCCTACTTCGTGCGCTACCTCCTCGGCGTCCGACCGATCGACGAACCCGACGACGCGATCAGCATCACGGCGCTCGATCGCGGCAGCACCCATCACGTGGCACTCGACCGCTTCCACCGTGCCGTCATCGCCGGTGAGCTTCC
>CAVPET010000064.1:0-33261 GCA_963703525.1 Ilumatobacteraceae bacterium
CTGACAGTGATAATGAGAAGTGAGCCTGCGGCTGCCGGGTTTGACTCTTCGCCTGACTGTCGCTCTCGGGTTGACCTGAAAGGGATTGGTCGATTCGGTGGCCGCTGGCTCACTTCGGCACAAGCTGTCTCGGACGGATCGTGACCTCATAGGAGCCTGCGCTATCAGGCGCCCATCACTGTCTTGTCCGCCCGTTCGGGCTCGTGCGTGCCGTCCTCCATCCGGCTCGAACGAGAGGACGACATGAGCATCGTCACAGAACTATCCGAGATCGACAACCCCGTCGCGGCGGGCGTTGACACTCACGCCGAGGTCCATGTTGCGGCGGTGATCGACCAGGTCGGTCGAGAGCTCGGCCACGCCAGCTTCGCGACGACACCGGCCGGTCACCGGGAACTACACGCCTGGATCGACACGCACGGTGTGGTGACGGTGGTGGGGATCGAGGGCACCGGTGCGTACGGCGCCGGGCTCGCCCGCCATCTCACCGCCGGCGGTGTTCACATCGTCGAAGTCGACCGGCCCGACCGCAAGAGTCGGCGTTTCGAGGGCAAATCCGACCCGATCGACGCCTACGCCGCAGCACGGGCTGCGTTGTCCGGGCGGGCGTCCGGAACTCCGAAGACACGTGACGGCAACGTCGAGATGATCCGGGTGTTGCGGGTCGCACGCTCCAGCGCCATCAAGGCCCGCGCCGTCGCGATCACCCAGCTCAAAGCGGTCATCAAGACCGCACCCGACGAACTCCGCTGCGAGCTCCGCAACCTCGATGGCGCCACGTTGATCACCCGCTGCGCCGGTCTGCGCTGCAACCGTGGACCCGCCCCGACACCATCACGATTCGCGAAGCGCAAGCCGCGACCGGGCCGCCTCGACGACGTCACCGCCGCCACCAAGCGCACCCTGGCCAGCCTCGCCCGACGCGTCCACCATCTCAGTGACGACATCGCCGATCTCGACGATGACCTCGACCAGCTCGTCGCCGAGACCGCACCCACCCTGGTCGCGATGTTCGGTGTCGCGACCGATGTCGCCGGGCAACTGCTCGCCACCGTCGGCGACAACCCCGACCGGATCCACAGCTCGGCCGCGTTCGCTCACCTCTGCGGTGTCGCGCCGATCCCCGCCTCGTCCGGCAAGACCAACCGGCACCGCCTCAACCGCGGAGGCGACCGCGACGCCAACTGTGCGCTCTACAGGATCGCGATGAGCCGCCTCCGCTACGACCCGCGCACCCAGCTCTACCGCGATCGTCTCCTCGCCACCGGCAAAACGAAGAAGGACGCCATGCGCGTCCTCAAACGCGCCATCGCCCGGGAGGCCTACCAAGCAATCAAGACCGACCTCATCACCACCCCGATCCGGACTTGACATCCATAGGAGCATCCCGCCGCCTGACCCGCCGCCTGACCCGCCGCCCGACCCGCCGCCCGACCCGTCGTCGCGACGCCGCACCTGCCGGCGCCGAAGTGTGAGCGGAAACGACCGATTTCGGTCGGCAGCGCTCACACTTCGAGGATGCCGGCACGTGGAGACACTCGGCAGCTGACCGGCACGTCACCTGCCGGCAAGCCGCCACCTGGCCGCGGTATGGCGGTATGTCGGGTATTTGCAGCGCGTCGGGTGTTTGCAGCGCGAAAAGCGCAACGCAAACACCCGACGCCGGGCAAACACCCGACCCGGGGGATGGCCTGGCGGCTCGCCAGTAGCCTCGAATCACCATGGCGCACGAATTCATCTACCAGGCCTACAAGCTCGCCCGGCACTACCCGCCCGACAAGACGGTGCTGGAGAACATCTCGCTGTCGTTCTATCCGGGCGCCAAGATCGGCGTGCTCGGCTCGAACGGCGCCGGCAAGTCGTCGCTGCTGAAGATCATGGCCGGCCTCGACGACGGGTACTCCGGCGAGGCCCGGCTGACCGCCGGCTTCACGGTCGGCTACCTGCCCCAGGAGCCGCAGCTCGACCCCGCCAAGGACGTCAAGGGCAACGTGATGGACGGCGTCGCCGAGGTGCAGGGCATCATCGACCGGTACAACGAGGTGATGGCCATGTGGGCCGACCCCGACGCCGACTACGACAAGATCGGCAAGGAGCAGGCCAGGCTCGAGGACCGGATCGCCGCCACCGACGCCTGGAGCCTCGAACGCAACGTCGAGATCGCGATGGACGCGCTGCGCTGCCCGCCCGACGACGCCGACGTCACCATGCTGTCCGGCGGTGAGCGGCGTCGCGTCGCGCTGTGCCGGCTGCTGCTCTCCCGCCCCGACCTGCTGCTGCTCGACGAGCCGACCAACCACCTCGACGCCGAGTCGGTCGACTGGCTCGAGCGCTTCCTCGGCGACTACGCCGGCACCGTCGTGGCGATCACCCACGACCGCTACTTCCTCGACAACGTCGCGAAGTGGATCCTCGAGCTCGACCGCGGCCGCGGCTTCCCGTTCGAGGGCAACTACTCGAGCTGGCTGGAGCAGAAGCAGGAACGCCTCGAACGCGAGGAGCGCGGCAACGAAGCCCGCCGGCGCACGCTCGCACGAGAACTCGAATGGGTGCGCATGGCGCCGAAGGCCCGCCAGGCGAAGGGCAAGGCCCGCCTCGCCGCCTACGAGAAGCTCTACGCCGAGACCAAGGCGGCCGACTCGGGTGTGTCGACGCTCGAGATCGCCATCCCCGCCGGTCGACGCCTCGGCGACCAGGTCATCGAGGTCGAGCACCTGTGCAAGGGCTTCGGCGATCGCCTGCTGATCGAGGATCTGTCGTTCACACTGCCGCCGGCAGGCATCGTCGGCATCATCGGCCCGAACGGCGCCGGCAAGTCGACGCTGTTCAAGATGCTCGCCGGGCGCGAGGAGCCCGACTCGGGCTCGATCAAGATCGGCGACACGGTCGACCTGTCCTACGTCGACCAGGACCGCGACGACCTCGATCCCGACGCCACCGTCTACGAGGAGATCACCGGCGGCGCCGAGGTGCTCGAAGTCGGCGGCCGCGAGATCCACGGCCGCGCCTACGTGTCGAGCTTCAACTTCAAGGGCACCGATCACGGCAAGCGTGTCGGCGATCTCTCCGGCGGCGAACGCAACCGGGTTCACCTCGCCAAGCTGCTGAAGTCGGGCGGCAACGTGCTGCTGCTCGACGAGCCGACCAACGACCTCGACGTCGACACGCTGCGCGCGCTCGAGGCCGGGCTCGAATCGTTCCCGGGCTGCGCCGTCGTGATCTCCCACGACCGGTGGTTCCTCGATCGCGTCGCCACCCACGTACTGGCCTTCGAGGGTGACAGCCAGGTGCGCTGGTTCGAGGGCAACTTCTCCGAGTACGAGGCATACCGCAAGAAGGAACTCGGCGTCGCCGCCGACCAACCCCACCGCCTCAAGTACAAGAAGCTCGCGTGACGGCGGCCGGCGCACGTCGACGACTGGCAGACTGACCCGATGCCCGAATCGGAGTCCGACGCCCAGCTCGCCGGCCGGCTGGCGACGAAGACCGGTGAACTCCTCGTCGGCCTGCCGCGAGGAGATGTTCGCGTCGGGCGCATCGACGTGGGACGTGAAGGACGCCGGCGACGCACTCGCGCAGAAGTTCCTCTCCGAGGAGTTCGCGGTGCACCGCCCCGACGATGCCGTGCTGTCGGAGGAGGGCAGCGAAGACCCCCGCCGCTTCACCGCCGACCGCGTCTGGATCGTCGACCCGCTCGACGGTACCCGTGAGTACAGCGAGCAGGGGCGGATCGACTGGGCCGTCCACGTCGCGCTGTGGACCCTGGATCACTTCACCGCCGCCGCGGTCAGCCTGCCGGCGTTGAACCGCACGTTCTCGACCGACCCTGCTCCCCCGCTGCCAAGGGTCGATCGTGAGCGGCCGTTGATGGTCACTTCCCGTACACGCGCGCCATACGCCGCCGTCCTCGTGGCCGAGGGGCTCGGTTGCGATGCAGTGCGGCTCGGTTCGGCCGGTGCCAAGGCGATGGCGGTGGTGATGGGTGAGGCCGACATCTACGTCCACGACGGTGGCATGTACCAGTGGGATTCGGCAGCTCCGGCGGCGGTGGCGCTCGCGGCCGGACTCCATGCCAGCCGCCTCGACGGCTCGCCGCTCGTCTACAACCATCGCGACACGTGGTTGCCGGATCTCATCGTCTGTCGTCCCGAACTCGCCGATGGCGTCTTGAAGGCGCTGTGGGGCTGAACGCTGCGGGCGCCGATCCGGTGAGCACCGATCCAGTGAGCACCGAGCCGATGGGGTCGGAGGCGGGCGAGCTCACGGCGATTCGTTGGGCGGTCGTCGATCGGGTCGCCACGGTGTGGCTCCACCGGCCCCACCGGCACAATGCCTGGACGGGCCGTATGCACGCCGAGTTCCGCCAGGTGATGGCCGGACTCGAACACTGTGAGGACGTTCGGGCTGTTGTCGTCACTGGAACGCCCCCGGCGTTCTGCGTGGGTGGCGACTCGCAGGCACTGGCGGGCCATGCCGAACGCGGCGGCTACGACGCGGGCCTCCCGGCGACAGCCGCGCAACCCGGTGGCGGTGACCGCCTCGACGCCGACTTCGTCTGGCAGCTGGGCTACCGGTTGCCGATCATCGCGGCGGTGAATGGCGCGTGCGCCGGTGTCGGGCTCGCGCTCGTGCTGTTCTGCGACCTGCGCTTCGTGGCCGCCGGCGCCAAGCTCACCACCGCGGCCCCGAAGCTGGGGCTGCCCGCCGAGTACGCGATGACTTGGATCCTTCCGCGCCTCGTCGGGGCGACTCGGGCCGCCGACCTGTTGTTGTCGGGGCGGATCGTGACCGGCTCCGAGACGGCCGAGTGGGGGCTGTGGAACGGCGTCGAGACCGACGGCGACGCCACGCTCGCCGCCGCGACCGACTACGCGCGTATGTTGGCCACCACGACCGGCCCCGCCGCGGTGAGCGTCACCAAGCGTCAGCTCACCGTTGATCTGCTTCGCCACGACCCGGCAGCATCGGTGCACGACTCGGTCCGGCTCCTGAACGAAGCCATGGGCACGGCGGAGTACCGCGAGGGCGTCAGCGCGCTGACGCGAGAAGCGACCGCCCGAATTCTGACGCGACGAGCCCGGGCAACCGCCTGCCGGCGCCGGTGTTTCAGCTGAGGCGGAGCGCGGCGACGACGTCGTCGGGCGCCTGGATCAGTTCGATCAGGACTCCCTCGCCACTCCGCGGCGTGTCGTCGTTCCCCTTCGGGTGGATGAAGCACACGTCATGGCCGGCGGCTCCCTTGCGGATCCCGCCGGGCGTGAACCGCATACCCTGCTCTGTCAGCCAGGCGACACACGCCGGCAGGTCGTCGATCCAGAGCCCGACGTGGTTCAGCGTCGGCACGTGCACCTTGGGTGAGCGTTCGGGGTCGAGTGGCTGCATCAGGTCGATCTCGACTGCGTGGGGCCCTGATCCCAGACGCAGGATGTCCTCGTCGACGTTCTCCGACTCGCTGGTGTAGTCGCCGACCTTCTCGACACCGAGCAGGCCACTCCACAACCCGGACAGTGCGCCCTTGTCGAGCCCACCGATGGCGATCTGTTGGACGCCGAGCACCCGGAACGGTCGAGCAGTCATACCCCGATGTTGCCACGCCGTCGAGCCCGACCTTCAAGTCTCCGCCGGTCGGCGGCAGATCGACGGCCGGTCGGCGGCAGATCGACGGCAGATCGACGGCAGCTCGAAGCGACGATCGGCGCAGATCCCGGCATCATGGACCGATGGCATCACCCTCCAGCGACTCCTCCGTCGTCACGCCGCCCCGCGAGCCTGCCCGGGCGAGGCCCGCGGACCTGTCGTGGGCCTCGTTCTCCGATGAGGCTCCATGGGAGCTCGAGCGCTCCGAGGTCCGGTGGTTGGACCTCGCCGCGACCCTGCGTCGCCGGGCACAGGCCGAAGTACCGGGCCTGACCGAGCCCTCCACGATGCCACCGGGGGCCCGCGCCGTCACCGTCGCCCGCCACCTCGGCGCGGCGATCGTGCCATGGCTGGTCAAGAAGCGCCGCGGGACCCATCCTGACGCATCGGCGAGCCGCCAGGACATCTCCCGGCGCCTTCGACTCGCCGCCGAGGAACTCGGGCCGACCTACATCAAGCTCGGCCAGATCATCTCCTCGGGCGAGGGATTGTTCCCCCCCGAGCTGGTGTCGGAGTTCAAGAAGTGCCGTGACCAGGTTCCCCCCGAGCCGTTCGACCTCGTTCGCCTCACGGTCGAACAGGATCTCGGCGCACGGTTGGAGGACATCTTCGAAACGTTCGAGGAGACGGCCCTCGCCGCCGCGTCGATCGCCCAGGTACACGCCGCGACGCTGAAGACCGGCGAAGAGGTCGTCGTCAAGGTGCAGCGACCCTCGGTCGCCCGGCTCGTCCGCAAGGACCTGCGGGTGATGGCGTGGCTCGCTCCGCACCTCGTCGGACGCATCCCCGTGACCGCGCTCGCCAACCCGCCGGCGCTGGTGGAGCTGTTCGCCGAGACGATCGTCGAGGAACTCGACTTTCGGATGGAAGCCGCGAACATGCTCGACATGGCCGCCATGCTCCACGACCTCGACCAGCACCGCTACGTCGTGCCACGCCCGCATCCGACGCTCGTGACTCGCCGGGTGCTCGTGATGGAACGCCTGTACGGATTCAACTTCGACGACGTGATCGGCATGCAGGATGCCGGGATCGACACCGAGGACGTCGTGCGGACCGCAATGATCGCGTTCATGGAGGGGGCGATCGTCGAGGGGATCTTCCACGGCGACCTGCACGGCGGCAATCTGTTCGTGATGGCCGACGGCCGCACCGCGCTGCTCGACTACGGCATCGTCGGCCGGTTGTCCGACGCCCGACGCAACGCGTTCTTGCGCCTCATGCTCGGCGCCACCACGAACGACGTTCGCGCCCAGGTCGCCGCGCTCCGTGACCTCGGCGCGCTGCCGATGGACACCGATCTCGACGCGGTGATCAAGGATCTCCGTCTCGACGAAGTGAGAATCGACCCGACGACGCTGACCGGCGAGGAGATGGTCAAGGAGGTCCAGCAGGTCGTCAAGGCGCTGCTCGGCTACGGCGCGAAGCTGCCCAAGGAACTCATGTTGTACGTCAAGAACATGGTGTTCCTCGACGGCGCCATCGCCCGGCTCGCGCCCGACCTCGACCTGCTCGCCGAGGTGGCCAACCTCTCGATGATCTTCGCCCAGAAGCACGGCGAGCGACTCGGCCGCGAGCTCGGTGTCGATCCCTCCGCGGTCGACTTCGACGTGGCCGGTGTGCGCACGACGACTCGGACTCGACCCGAGCATCAACCAGCTCACGTACCGCCAACTGCAGGAGCGACGGGAGGTGATCCAAAAGCGCATGCGCGACCATGTCGAAGGCGCCAAGGGCCCGGTGCAGGCGACCGGATAGGGTCGCGGGCTGTGCGCCTGGTGATCGCCCGTTGCTCTGTCGATTACTCGGGGCGGCTCGATGCGCATCTGCCCGAGGCCAACCGGCTCATCATGGTGAAGGCCGACGGATGTGTCGCCATCCATGCCGACGGTGGCGCCTACAAGCCGCTGAACTGGATGAACGCGCCCAACACCTTGGTCGACCACGGTTCTCACTGGGTCGTCACCAACCCGAAGCAGGAGACGCTGACGATCACGTTGCACGAGGTGTACAGCGACGTCGCCCAAGAGCTGGGAGCGGACCCGGGGCTCCGGAAGGATGGCGTCGAGGCGCACCTGCAAGAGCTCCTCGCAGCGAGCCCGTGCGCGATCGAGCAGGGGCTCACGCTGGTGCGACGTGAGTACCCGACGGCGATCGGGCCGATCGACCTCGTGTGCCGTGACGGGAGTGACACCGTGGTGGCGATCGAGGTCAAACGGCGCGGTGACATCGACGGGGTGGAGCAGCTCGCCCGCTACATCGAACGTCTGCGGCTCGACTCCTCGCTCGGCGACATCCGCGGTGTGTTCGTCGCGCAGGTGATCAAGCCGCAGGCCAGGGTCCTCGCCGAAGCACGGGGTTTCCGCTGGGTCGAGGTCGACTACGACGAACTCCGCGGCATGCGCCCCGACGATCTCCGCCTCTTCTGACGCGTTCACCCGGCACTCCCACCCGGCCCACCCCGTCCACCCCGTCCATCCGGCCCACCCGGCTGCTGCGATGAGAACGAGCGCGCACAGGTCGCGCCAACTCTCATCGCAAACGCCCCACCAGCTGCTGCGATGAGGACGAGCGCGCACAGGTCGCGCCAACTCTCATCGCAAACGCCCCACCGGCTGCTGCGATGAGGACGAGCGCGCACAGGTCGCGCCAACTCTCATCGCAAACGCCCCACCCGCTGCTGCGATGAGGACGAGCGCGGACAGGTCGCGCCAACTCTCATCGCAAGCACGGCCCACCCGCTGCTGCGATGAGGACGAGCGCGGACAGGTCGCGCCAACTCTCATCGCAAACGCCCCACCGGCTGCTGCGAGCGAGTTCGCTGTACCGCGATCCCGCACCGATCTCGTCGGCCGACGGTTCGCGCTACCGTCCACCTCCATGAGCCAACAGGTACGCGGCGTCGTGGCACTGGCCAAGGGAGCGCCGGTCTCCATCGAAACGATCGTGATCCCCGATCCCGGCCCCGGCGAGGCGGTCGTCGCCATCCAGGCCTGCGGGGTCTGCCACACCGACCTGCACTACCGGGAGGGCGGCATCAACGATGACTTCCCGTTCCTGCTCGGCCACGAGGCGGCCGGTGTCGTCGAGTCGGTCGGCGATGGCGTCACCGAGGTTGCTCCCGGCGACTACGTGATCCTGAACTGGCGCGCCGTGTGTGGCGAGTGTCGGGCATGTCGGCGCGGCGAACCGCAGTACTGCTTCTCGACGCACAACGCCACCCAGAAGATGACGTTGCTCGACGGCACGGAGCTCTCGCCGGCGCTCGGCATCGGAGCGTTCTGCGACAAGACGCTCGTCGCCGCCGGTCAGTGCACGAAGGTTGATCCGGCCGCCCCTGCCACCGCGGCCGGCCTGCTCGGGTGCGGCGTGATGGCCGGGATCGGCGCCGCGCTGAACACAGCGGCCATCACCCGGGGCCAGTCGGTCGCGGTGTTCGGTTGCGGAGGAGTCGGCAACGCGGCGATCGCCGGGGCTCGCCTGGCCGGTGCGTCGACGATCGTCGGGATCGACATCGACGACCGCAAGCTCGAGTGGGCGAAGGGGTTCGGGGCGACCCACCTGTGCAACTCGACGACGACCGACCCGGTCGAGTTCGTCCGCGACGTGACGAGCGGTTTCGGCGCCGACGTGTGCATCGAGGCGATCGGGAATCCCGCGGTGTACCGCCAGGCGTTCGAGGCTCGCGACCTCGCCGGCACGGTCGTCCTCGTCGGCGTACCGCGGCCCGACATGACCATCGAGCTCCCGTTCATCGAGATGTTCGGTCGAGGCGGAGCACTCAAGTCGTCCTGGTACGGCGACTGCCTGCCGTCGCGCGACTTCCCGATACTCATCGATCTCTACCTCCAGGGTCGACTCGACCTCGACGGGTTCGTGTCGGAGACAATCACGCTCCCCGACGTCGAGGAGGCGTTCCACAAGATGGAGCGCGGCGAAGTGCTCCGCAGCGTCGTGGTCCTCTGAGCCCGAATCGACGGATCGACGAATCGACGGATCGACGGATCGACGGATCGACGCCGGCGATCGAACTCGTCACCACCGACGGAATCTTCGCCAGTCGACGGCGACGACCCGCAAGTCGTGGTCTTCGACACGACGACCATCGGCGCCGAGCGTGGGGGGACCGGCAGGTCGTGGGCTCGGCACGACCTGCGATCGGCGCCGCCGCGCGCCGGCGGCCGGAACGGGCCGCAGGGCTCGGCATCTGAACAGGCCGTCCGGTCCCCGTAGGCTCCCGGCGTGCCGCCCATTCCCCGCCTGATCGTCGGCCCGATCCGCCACTACCCGTGGGGCGACCCGTCGTTCATCCCCCGACTGCTCGGGCTCGCCGCCGACGGCCGTCCGTGGGCGGAGCTCTGGCTCGGCACCCACCCGAAAGGCCCCGCCCACTTCACTGACGGCACCGAACTTCGGTCGGTCACCGGCGACCTGCCGTACCTGGTGAAGGTCCTGGCGGCCGCCGAACCATTGTCGCTGCAAGCCCACCCCGGTCTCGATCAGGCGATCGACGGGTTCCGCCGCGGCGTGTATCCCGACGCCGGCGCGAAGCCCGAACTGCTGGTTGCGCTCACCGAGTTCGAGGCGCTTTGCGGCATCCGACCGGTCGAGCGCACGGTGGCCCTATTGCGCGACCTCGGCCTGGCGGACTTCGCCGACGAGGTTGCGCTCGGTGGCCCCGGCGCCGCACTGGAGGGCCTCTACCGGGGCCGGATCGATCCCAGCCCGATCATCGGGGCCTGCCGTGCCGGCACAACTCCCGAGGCGGCGTGGGTGTGCCGTCTCGACGAGCGCTATCCGCTGGAGGCGAGCGTAGCCGCCACATTGCTGCTCAACTACGTCGTGCTCGCGCCCGGCGAGGCGATCCATCTGACGGCCGGCAACCTGCATGCCTACCTGCAAGGTGCGGGGATCGAGTTGATGGGGGCGAGTGACAACGTGGTTCGCGGCGGGCTGACGACCAAGACCGTCGACGTCGACGAACTGTTCCGAGTGCTCGACCCGACGCCGCTCGAACAGCCGGTCATGGTCGCGGCCGCGGCGCTCGGCGCATACCCCCTTGCCGAGGCCGGCTGCACGTTGATCCGTCTCGACGCGAGCGACGCTCACGTCTCGGCCGGCCACGAACTCGCCGTCAGCCTCGACGGCACCACCTGGTACCTCCCTCCGGGCGCCACCTGGTCCCCCACGACGACAGCATTCGTCGTCGTCCCCCACCGCTGATCCCCCGCCTCCCCCCCGATCACGTTTGCGTCGGGATTTCGGTGACCCGGTCCACACTTTTCCCGACGCAAACGACGAGCGACGTCACACGGCCATGCCATGCCTGGACATCCACCCGGTGCATCGCCGATCACGTTTGCGTCGGGATTTCGGAGACCCCGTCCGCACATTTCCCGACGCAAACGATGGGGGACGTTGCACGGCGTGAGCCCGGCGGCTGTCGACCGTCGCGGAGCGACGTCACACGGCGTGGGCCGTCAGGCGTGACGGGGAGCCGTCAGGCGTTGCGGGGAGCCGTCAGGCGTTGCGGGGAGCCGTCAGGCGTTGCGGCGGATCTCGACGATCTTTTCGGCTGCGTGGTTGACGTCGGCGCCTTGCTCGTCGAGCAGATGGGCCCGATCCTTCTCGGCCTCGCGGGCGGCCTTGACCAGGTCGACGCGGGCCAACGCGGCGTCGACGCCGTGCTCGTGGATGAACTCGGCCCACTCGACGAGCTGATCGACCATCTCGACTCGGGCACCACGGCGACGTTCTGGCCCTTGCACGAACAGGTGCCCACGCTTGTTGCCGGCCGCGATGCCGAGGTCGGCGTCGCGGGCCTCGCCCGGGCCGTTCACGACGCAGCCCATGACGGCGATCTGCAGCGGGATCTTCCGGTCGGCGAACGCCTCCATGGCCTGATTGGCGACGTCGATCACGTCGACCTCGGCGCGCCCGCACGACGGGCAGGCGATCAGGTCGACGTTCTTGCGCTCGCGCAGACCCGAGCGCTTCGAGCAGCTGGCGACCCGGCACGGGCCTCCTCGACCGGGTCGGCGGTGAGCGAGTAGCGGATCGTGTCGCCGATGCCCTCGAGCAGCAGCGTCGCGATCCCGGCGGTCGCCTTGATCAGGCCGGCGGGCGGCGGCCCGGCCTCGGTGACGCCGAGGTGCAGCGGATGGTCGGTGACCTCGGACAGCTGACGGTAGGCCTCGACCATCAGCGGCACGCTCGACGCCTTCACGGAGATCTTGATCGGTCGAACCCGACCTCGTCGAAGTAGGCGATCTCCTGCTGTGCCGACTCGACCATCGCCTCGGGCGTGGCGCCGCCGTACTTCTCGTAGAGCGCCGGGTCGAGCGAGCCGGCGTTGACACCGATGCGGATCGGCAGCCCGCGGTCGCTGGGCCTCGGCGGCCACGGTCTTGATGTGCTCGGGACGGCGGATGTTGCCCGGGTTGAGCCGCAGGCCGTGCACGCCGGCCTCCATGGCGGCCATCGCCATCTTGTACTGGTGGTGGATGTCGGCGATGATCGGCACCGGCGAACGGGGAACGATCTGGGCAAGGCCTTCGGCCGCCTCGATCTCGTTGCAGGTACAGCGCACGATGTCGGCGCCGGCGCCGGCCAGCGCGTAGATCTGCTGCAGCGTGCCTTCGACGTCGGCGGTCTTCGTGATCGTCATCGACTGGACGGTGATCGGTGCATCGCCGCCGACCTTCACGTCGCCGACGGCGATCTGTTTCGTCGGCCTGCGGGGGACGAGGATGCTGGAGACGTCCACGAGACCGACGTCAGCCGATCGGCTCGGTGATGTCGAGGTACAGGCCGGTGAACATCAGCATCGCCAGCACGACGATGACACCCATCGCCAACGGCATCAACCGTTCCACGTCGGCGAAGTACCGCTGCTTCATGTGCCGCCTGCGTTCCTGCACCCGCTCGTACACCGCGACGGCCGCGTGGCCGCCGTCGAGGGGCAACAGCGGCATCATGTTGAACACGCCGACGAACACGTTGAGCACGGCCAACATGTACAGGACGCCGGCGAGGCCACCGGATTGACCGACGTCGTCGGAGACCGTGGCCACGCCGTACAGCGTGGTCGGCCGCGTGGACAGGTCGTCGTTGGTACCGGTCAGGTGGCCGATGATGTTGACCGGGTTGAGCACCTTGACAATGCCCTGCACCGACTCCCATGACACCGGGATGATGTCGGTCACCGAGTTGAGCGCGGCCGACGCCGTGCTGTGATCCTGATAGAGCGGCGGGCTGTAGCTGCGCACACCGAGCAGAGCCGTGCCGAACAGCTCGCCCTGCGCGGTGTTCGCGCCGAGCCCGACCGGGATGGTCGTCGTCTCGCCGTCGCGGAGCACGACGACCGGCACGACGTCGCCAGGCTGGAAGGAGCGCACGGTCTCTCCCAACTCGACCGAGGAGGTGATGGCGATGCCGCCGACCGAGACAATCTCGTCGTCGGCGCGGATTCCGGCCTGGCCCGCCGGTAGTTCGGGGGCGGCCGCGCCGACGATCACCCGGGGTTCGTCCTGCGAGGTGAGTTCGCCCTGGGTGGCGTACACGGTGAACAACAACGTGATCGCGATGAGGATGTGCATGATCGAACCCGCCGAGATCACCAGCAGTCGCTGCGGGAAGCGCTGCTGGCGGTAGGTGCGCGCTTCGTCGGTCGGTGGGACCTCGTCCATGCGGTTCATGCCGATGATCCGCACGAAGGCGCCGAGTGGCAGGGCGCGCACCCCGTACTCGGTCTCGCCGCGGCGCATGCTCCACAGCCGGGGGCCGAAGAACAAGAAGAACTGGGTGACCTTCATGCCGGTCCGCTTGGCGGTCACGTAGTGACCGAACTCGTGCAGGAAGATCGAGACGACGACACCGACGACGAACACGAAGATCCAGATGTCGACCACCGCCAGCCACACGAACAGCGCGAGGATCGCAGCCATCGCGAGGAACCCACGCCGGCCGCCGGCGAGCTCGTCGTCTCCGTTCTCGGTGACCGCTCCACCAGCCATGATCTCGCTCTTGGCGCGATCGAGTCGTTTCGGCGGCGGGAACACAGCCGCGCCGACGGACGTCTCGAAGCTCTCGTCGGTTCGGTCGGGCGCCGGGGTCATCTGGTCGGTCATCGGTATCACACCGTCATTTCTGAACGAGATCGTTGGCGATCCGGCGGGCGGTGTGATCGGCCTCGATCACGTCGTCCACCGTCGTGGGTGTAGCACCATCATGGCGTTCCATCACCCCAACGCACACGTCAGGGATCTCATTCCATCGCAAGTTTCCGGCCAGGAAGGCGTCGACGGCGACCTCGTTGGCGGCGCTCAACCAGGCCGGGGCCGTGCCGCCGGCCCGCCCCGCCGTCGTACGCGAGGTCGAGACAGCGAAAGGTCGCCCGATCGGGTGGTTCGAAGTCGAGGCGACCGAGCGTCGTCCAGTCGATGGCGCCGAACGCGCTCGCCGATCCGGTGCGGGTAGCCGAGCGCGTAACCGATCGGCAGGCGCATATCGGGCATGCTGAGCTGGGCAATCGTGGACCCGTCGGTGAATTCGACCATCGAGTGGACCACGGACTGCGGGTGCACGACCACATCGATCCGCTCGTACGGCGTGCCGTACAGCTCGTGGGCCTCGATCACCTCGAGCCCCTTGTTCATCAGCGTGCTCGAGTCCACGGTGATCTTCGGGCCCATGCTCCAGGTCGGATGCGCGAGCGCGTCCTCGACCGTCACCTCCGCGAGCTCGCCGGCCGTTCGGCCACGGAACGGACCCCCACTGGCCGTGATCACGAGACGAGCAACCTCTCTGCTCGCGTCGGCGGACGAGCGCAGACATTGGTGCAGCGCGCAGTGCTCACTGTCGACGGGCATGAGCTCGGCGCCGGGCGTCGCCCGCAACGGTTGGACGACGGGACCCGCGGCGATGAGGCTCTCCTTGTTCGCGAGGGCGAGCCGCTTCCCGGCGCGCAGCGTCTCGATGGTGACCGGCAATCCGGCGAACCCGACCACACCGTTGACCACCACATCGGCCCCCTCCACGATCTCGGCGACATCCGCGACCACCCGGGTTGATGAGAGCGCGTCGCTCACGATGCGACGGGCCTCGTCGTCGCTGACGACAACGACGTCGGGACGGAACTCGCATGCCTGCTCGATGACGAGGTCGACGGACCGGCCGACGCCGAGGGCGCTGACGCGATAGGCGCCCGGCTGCCGCCGATTCTCGGCCCGGATCACCTCGAGGGTCTGGGCGCCGATCGACCCGCTCGATCCGGCGATGGCGACGCTGACGGTCCCGCGGTTCAGCGCGCCGTCCACGGCTCGACCACCAGGAACAGGTAGTACACGGCCGGAAGCGTGAACAGGAACCCGTCGAACCGGTCGAGCACACCACCGTGACCACGGATGAGGGTCCCGAAGTCCTTCACGTCGAGGTTGCGCTTGAACATGCTCTCGGTGAGATCGCCGAGCGGCGCCATGATCGAGATCACGATGGCCAGCATCAGCAGGTGGCCGGTGCTCGACCAGGTGTCGCTCAGATCCTGGATGCCGATGACGAGCATCACCACGAGGGTCAGAATGGCGCCACCGAGGAATCCTTCGACGGACTTGTGCGGGCTGATCCACGGCCGCAGCGGTGTCCGACCGAACGCGGAACCGACGAAGTAGGCGCCGACGTCGTTGGCGACCACGCCGATGGCGACGAGCACGAGGGTGTCGGTCCCCCAGGGGGTGCCCCCGGAGAAGGTCGACCAGCGCAGGATCAGCGCCGCGAACGATCCGAGGACGCCGATCCACACGATGCCGAGCATGGTGATCGCCATGTTCGGCATCGGGCCGACGTCGATCGAGTCGGCCCCGATGAACCCGAGTGCGCCCGCCATGAATCCGAACACGATCACGAGCGGTAACGAGGAGTCACCGACCCAGTAGGCGGCGAGCGGGGCGGCGATGCAGGCGGCGACACCGGCAGCGACGGCAGGCCGGTACCCCTTCTCGGTGACCTTGGTGAAGTACTCGACCGCGGCGAGGCCCAATGCCACCGTGACGAAGGCGACCGCCCCGGCCGGACGCCACATCACCAGCGCGAGAAACACCGCGGCGAGAACCAGACCGGATGCGACAGCGACCGGCAGGTTGCGGTCGCCCGACGGTGGTGGCGTTGCGCCGGCGCTCGGCGGACGCTGAGGCGAGCCGCCCCGACGCTTGAGATCGGGACGACGCGGCATGCCGGAGGGATCGGTGCCGATCGTGATCCGTGCGGGCTCGCGCACCGGCACGGTGACCGCGTCGTGGACGGTGGTCGCCGGCGGATCCTCGTCGACGCTCGCCCCGGAATCGCCGTGCCACCTGAGCTCACCGGTGGTGTCGACCGGACGATCGCCGAATCCGTGGGCTTCACCGTCGTCGACTGCTCCGACGGCAGGGGCGCCCGTGCCCTTCCACACCGGTGACTCCGACGTGAACGACGACCAGACGTCGACGTCGTCGGTCGAGTCCGCCGCGGGCGCGACCGCGTCGATCTTGGGGACCTCACCGGTCGGTGGATCGGTCCAGTGCGGCAGCGAGCCGGTGTTGTCCCGGCCGAAGCTCAACCGCTCGTCGCCCCGTGTGTCGGCGCGGCGGAGTTCGTCGTCGAGGGAGATGACCGGCTGTTCGGATGTCTCCCCGAACAGCGGGCCGCCGAACTCCTCGTCGTCGAAGACATCCATCTCGCTCTCGAAGGGGCCCGGCCGGCGCGGGTTCTTGTCGCCGGGTTGCCCCGTGCCATCGCTCATGCTGTGCGCCTTCCGTCCATCTGCGACGTTGCGAGCAGTTCCTGCGCCGCTCATACCTCGAGCAGTTCCTGCTCTTTGCGCCCGAGGGCGGCGTCGACGTGTTCGACGTGCTCATGGGTGACCCGATCGAGTTCCTTCTCGGCACGTTCGAGCTCGTCGGCGGAGATCTCGCCGGTCTTCTCCAGCGTTTCGAGTGTCTTGCGCGCCTCTCGGCGCAAGCTGCGCACGGCGATGCGGCCGTCTTCGGCCATGTGGCGGACGACCTTCACGTACTCGCGGCGCCGTTCCTCGGTGAGTTGCGGCAGCGACAGCCGGATCGAGATGCCGTCGTTGTTCGGTGACACACCGAGATCGCTGTCGCGGATCGACTTCTCGATGGCTTCGAGGGTGCCGCGGTCGTGCGGCTTGATCAGCAGCTGACGAGCCTCGGGCACCGAGATCGACGAGAGCTGCTGCAGCGGCACCGGGGCACCGTAGTACTCGATGGTGATGCGCTCGACGAGCGACGGCGTCGCACGGCCGGTGCGCACCGTCGCGAACTGCGACTGGGTGTGGCTCACCGCCTTGTCCATCTTGTCCATCGCTTCGAGCAGCGTGTCGTCGATCACGCCAGACAGCGTACCCAGGCATTCCGCGACGACGGAAACATTGGTCGACCGCGGGGCACGCCACAGGCCGGGCTGCTCACAACTCGTGGATGAGTGTTCCTTCGGTTCCGCCCTGCACGATCCGGCGCAGCGACCCCCGTTTCGACATGTCGAACACGACGATCGGAATGCCGTTGTCACGACAGAACGCGATGGCGGTGGCATCCATCACCTTGAGGTCCTTGGTCATCATCTCGAGGTAGCCGACCTCGTCGTACTTCGTCGCGGACGCATCGGATCGCGGATCAGCGGAGTACACGCCGTCGACACCGGAGTGGGTGCCCTTGATCAGCACGTCGGCCTCGATCTCGGCGGCGCGCAGCGCGGCGGCGGTGTCGGTGGTGAAGAACGGGTTGCCGGTGCCGGCAGCGAAGATCACGACGCGGCCCTTCTCGAGGTGACGCACGGCCCGTCGCCGGATGTACGGCTCGGCGATGCGCGGCATCTCGACCGCCGACAGTACCCGCGTGTCCTGTCCGAGCCGCTCGAGCGCGTCCTGCAGGGCAAGCGCGTTCATGACGGTGCCGAGCATGCCGATGTGATCGGACTGGCTGGCGTCCATCCCCGTGAGCGAGCCGTTGCGCCCGCGCCAGAAGTTGCCGCCTCCCACGACGACCGCGACATCGACGTCGAGGTTCTGGCGCAGATCCATGATGTCTTCAGCGGTGGCCACGAGCGTGGCCGGGTCGAGCCCCTTACCGGACTCTCCCGCCAGCGCCTCCCCCGACGGCTTGAAGACGATCCGCTTCCAGCTCGGCCGCGGCCGAGGGGTGGGTGCAGGCATCGTCTCGGTCATTTCGTCTCCAGATGGCAGGGTCGGTGGCGACGCCGACCGTAGCCGACCGGAGCGGGAGTCAGCCGATCTCGACTTGGGCGAACCTGACGATCGTCGCCGCGCCGAGGACTTGCGACACGGACTGCTTGTCGTCCTTGGCGTACGGCTGATCGAGGAGCGCGACGTCCTTGAAGAACCCGTTGAGACGGCCCTCGACGATCTTGGGGAGCGCCGCTTCGGGTTTGCCCTCGTTGCGGGTGATCGTTTCGAGCGTCGCCCGTTCGGCAGCAACCACGTCGGCGGGGACGTCGTCACGGTGCAGGTACCGGGGGCGGGCGAAGGCCACGTGGACGGCGATGTCATGGGCCAGTTCCGCAGAGCCACCGGCCAGTTCGACGAGCACTGCGTTGACGCCGCGGCCACCCTGGATGTGGTGGTAGCTGTCGAGGATGTTCCCCTCCGCTGCTTCGAAGCGCACGACCTCACCCAGTGCGATGTTCTCCTTGAGTGTCACCTTCAGCTGTTCCAATTCGACGGAGCGGTCGGCGACCGCGTCGACGCCCTTGGCGGCGACGACGGCGGCGAGCGCATCGGCCTCGGCCTTGAACTGGTCGGAGCCGGCGACGAAGTCGGTCTCGCACTTCAGCTCCACGATCACGCCGACGTTGCCGTCGACGAGCAGGCTGACGACGCCCTGGGCGTTGTCGCGATCTTCCCGGTTGGCGCTGGCGGCGAGGCCCTTCTCGCGCAGCCAGGTCTTGGCGGTCTCGATGTCGCCATCGGTGGCCTCGAGCGCCTTCTTGCAGTCCATCATCCCGGCGCCGGTTGCGTCGCGCAGCGCCTTGACGTCTTGTGCGGTGAATGCCATGGCTCAGTTCTCCGTGTTCTGTTCGATGGTGTCTTCGGCCGCGGCGTCGGCGACCGGCTCGGCCTCCTCGGCAGCAGTCTCCTCGGCAGCAGTCGCCTCGGCGACCACGGCAGCAGTCTCCTCGGCAGCAGTCTCCTCGGCGACCACGGTGACACCGGCGGGCGCGGCGGGCGCTTCCTCGACCACGGGGGATGCCTTGGCGGCGGCCAGGCGGGCGTCGCGATCGGCCTGGGCCTGGGCGGCGGCGTCAGCGGGCAGCGGCCTGAGCGGCGGCGAACTCTGCCTGTTCCTCGGGCGTGCGCTCGGCGACGGGCGGCGGCGCCGGGTTGCGCTTGTTGGCGATGTAGCGACCCTCTTCGACGGCGTCGGCGATGACGCGGGCGAACAGGCTGTTCGAGCGGATGGCGTCGTCGTTGCCGGGGATCGGGTACTGGATGACTTCGGGGTCGACGTTGGTGTCGACGACGGCGACCACCGGGATGCCGAGCTTGTTGGCCTCGGTGACGGCGATGTGCTCCTTCTTGGTGTCGAGCACGAAGATCGCGTCGGGCGCCTTCTTCATGCTGCGCGAGACCACCGAGGTTGCGCTGCAGCTTGGTGAGCTCGCGGTCGAGCAGCAGGGCTTCCTTCTTGATCATCGCGTCGAACTCGCCGGAGGCCTGCATGCGCTCGTACTCGAGCATCTTGTCGACGCGCTTGGACGATCGTCTCGAAGTTGGTGAGCATGCCGCCGAGCCAACGCTCGTTGACGTACGGCATGCCGCTCTTTTCGGCATAGCTGCGAACGGGGTCCTGAGCCTGCTTCTTGGTGCCGACGAACAGGATCGTGCCGCCACCGGCGACGAGGTCGCGAACGAAGCCGTAGGCGACTTCCACCCGACCGAGCGTCTGCTCGAGGTCGATGATGTAGATGCCGTTGCGCTCACCGAAGATGAAGCGCTTCATCTTCGGGTTCCACCGCCTGGTCTGGTGACCGAAGTGAGCGCCGGCTTCGAGCATTTGGCGCATCGTGATGACAGCCATGTTGATGTCTCCTTGTGCGGTTGCAGCCATCCGATCGGCGCCGAGGCGACCGCATGTTGATCGGGTGGTCAATGACGTGAACGCTGCACGCTGCCGTGAGCGGCCGAATCCGGTGATTCGACGGGCTCGATCTTATCGGGAGGGCCCGACGCCTCCTCCGCACACGAGGCGACCGGGTGGGGCCGGGAGCGATCGACGGCCGTCGATGGGAACCAGCCGCGCCCGGCCCCTCACCCGGCCGATGTGGGGCGCCGGATCGGTGTACTCCCCGTCGACGCGCAGCCCGAAGAGGAACTCGCCCGACGCGTGCCCGATCACAGTGGCCGCGGCGACGACCACGTCGCCGGCACGCAGCGGGCTCGAGTCGAGCCGTCCGTACGTGAGCTTCCATCCCGAGGCCAGCTCGACGACCACGTAACGAACCCCCGCGACCTCACCGCTGAAGCTGACCCTTCCCGTGGCGACCGCCTGCACGCTGGTGCCCGTCGCGACGTGGTACTCGATGCCTCGATTGCCGGCGCACCACCGGCATTCGGGCTGCCGGAACGGATCGGTCACCGTGGCAGGCTCGACCGGCGGAGGCCAGCAAACACCGGCGGCGACGTCGGCCCCGGCGCCCAGCCCGAGTGCCAGCGTGACGGCACACGCCACGACACCCGAGCACTGCAGGCGCCGGCGACGCAGCCCTGATCGGCGCACGACGAGGAAACGGGACATGAGCGGGGTCGGTCGGGACATGACACCTCCGTGGAACTCGATTCGCAATTGGCTGCAACCGCAGCGAGCGGGCTCAGCTCGTCGACGCGCCGAATGCCGAGCGACCGGGAGCCGACCGGGAGCCGAAGTGGCGAGGGCCGAGCTGCCGAAGTGCCGAGGGCCGAGGGCCGAGGTGCCGAGGTGCCGAGGTGCCGAGCTGCCGACACACCGGAATCCGGAAATCGGAAATCGGAAATCGGAAACCGGTCAGCCGACACCGGCGGCGGACAGCCGCGATCGCAGGTGCAATACCGACTTGGTGTGGATCTGCGACACACGACTCTCGGTGACACCGAGAACCACACCGATCTCGGCGAGCGTCAATCCTTCGTCGTAGTAGAGCGAGAGCACCAGCTTTTCGCGATCGGGCAGCTTCTTGATCTCCACCCGCACGAGGTGACTCAACTCGCGGGCTTCGACAACCGCCGATGGTGACTCGGACCCCGGGCCGTCCATCGCGGCAGGCTCGGCGCCCGCCGCGATGGCCCGGTCGAGCGGGCCAACGGTGGTGCTGGCGATCGCCGACAACCACCGGGCGAGTTCGGCCGGCGAGATGTCGAGGTGTTTGGCGAGTTCCTCATCGGTCGGCCCCCGACCCATGCGATGTTCGAGTTCGGAGAACGCCCGCTCGACGCTGCGCGCCCGACTGCGCACCGAACGCGGCACCCAGTCGAGTTTGCGCAGGCCGTCGTACACCGCGCCGCGGATGCGCGGAACGGCGAACGTCTCGAACTTCACGCCGCGCTCCGGGTCGAACCGCTCGATGGCGTCCATGAGGCCGAACACGCCCGAACTCACCAGGTCGCCGGGATCGACACTCGACGGCAGACCCGCGCCGACACGGCCGGCCACGAACTTGACGAGCGGCGAGTAGTGGACGATCAGGTGCTCGCGGGCGGCGGGGTTTCGGCGGTTCAACCACCGGGTCCACTGCATCTGGAGGTCGGGGTCATCGGGAACGATGCTCATGCTCTTGGGTGGGCCTCGCGGTAGGCAGCCGAGAGGCGCTCGCGGCTGACGTGAGTGTAACGCTGGGTCGTGGCCACGTCTTGATGCCCGAGCAGCTCTTGCACGGCTCGGAGATCGGCTCCACCATCGAGCAGGTGAGTGGCAAAGGTGTGCCGTAGGGCGTGGGGGTGCGTGGGGGTGGGCGAGCGGCGGTCGATGATGCGGCGGACGTCGCGGCTGGTGAGCGGATTGCCACGCTCGTTGCCGAACAGGATGTCGCCACGATCGCTCGGCAGTACGTCGCCGCGGATCTCGAGCCATCGCCGAAGGGCGCGGACCGCCGGCTCGCTGAGCGGAACCCGGCGCTCTTTGGAACCCTTGCCCCACACCGTGGCCGACAACGTCGCCAAACCGAGCGACGACACACGCAGCCCGCACAGCTCGCCGACACGCAGCCCGGAGCCGTAGAGCAGTTCGAGCACCGCGTCGTCGCGCCGGCGGCGCCAATCGGGTTCGTCGGGCGGGCCGGCGCCGTCGAGCAACCCGGCCAGTTCGCGCTGGTCGAGCACGCGCGGTAGCCGGCCGCCGCCGCCCGGCACCGACACGCCGCTGGTGGGGTCGACGGTGGCGCCGCCGCAGGCGATCAGCCAGCGGTAGTAGCGGCGCAGCGCCGCGGTCTTGCGGGCGATCGTGCTGCGCGCGAACCGGCGCGTCGTGAGATGGGCGAGGTAACGACGCACCGTCGCGCGAGTCACCGCAGCCGGATCGGTGATGTTGCCGCGCGAGCACCACTCGGCGAACGAACGTAGATCGGAACCGTACGACGAGACCGTGTTCGCCGACAGCGAGGTGAGCGCGCCGACGAATTCGTCGATGCGCCAGCTCTTCACCGGGCCGATCGTATTGCCCGCGGCGGTGTGCGTCCGCGGATGGGGCCGGTGTCGGCCGATTCATGCGAGATCGGCCCACACATCGACGACCTCGAACCATCCGCCGGTCTCGCGGAGCCACCCCTGGTGCTCCAACCGCGCGAGCGTCATCGCCGCCTCGCCGAGCGCGACACCGAGCACCGGCATCATCTGCTCGATCGTGCGTGCTTGTTGTCGGCATGCCGCGATCACCTCCGCATCGACCCCTCGCGGAAGCGGACGCGGATCGAACCGGGATCGCCCCGCTCGTCGCCCATCGAGCCCGAGCGCCATCATCAACTCGTCCACACTCGTCGCCGGTGCGGCGCCGTCGACCAACAAGTCGTTGGTGCCGAGCGACGCCCTGCAATCGATCGGGCCGGGCACGGCGAACACCTCGACACCACGATGGGCGGCCTCGCGGGCGGTGATCAGGCTCCCGCCGCGCTCGCGACTCTCGACGACCACGAGGACCTCGACCAGCCCCGCGAGGATCCGGTTGCGGAGCGGGAAGCGGAACGCATCGGGAGGTGTGCCCGGGGGCCACTCCGAGATCACCACTCCACGGGCGCAGAGCTGAGCCCACAGCGAGGCATGCGCTTTCGGATACGGCCTGTCGGGCCCGTTGCCGACGACCGCGACGGGAGGCGCGGAGTCCGCGGCGAGCGCGCCGCGATGGGCTGCACCGTCGATTCCCTTGGCCAGCCCCGAAACGACGGCGACACCTCGTTCGGCCAACTCGAAGCCGAACTGGGCGGCCGTCTGCCGACCTCGCTGGGTGGCGTTGCGCGTGCCGACGATGCCGACGCGACGCGCGTCGAGTGCCGACATGTCGCCGCGCACGAACAGCACCGGCGGCGCTCCCGGATCGTCGAGCAGCGGCGGCGGATATCTGGGGTCTGAGCGGCTGACGACCGCGACATCGGCCTCGAGACACTGCTGCCAGCAGGCTGCCGGATCGCGCCGCGACCGGTCGGCGCGCCATGCCGAGGCCAGCGACGTGTCGCCCGCCAACAACGCCGCGATGTACGGGGGCGGCCGTTCGTCGCCGACCGCTACGGCGAACGCGACTGCCGGATCGAGGTGCGCCAACAGCGACCACAGCCGCTTGGTGGTCATCCGCTCGAAGCCGGCGAGCGCGGCGAGGTAGGCCTCCGGTGGAAGCATGTCGGCGGCCGCCATCACGCTGCTCGCCTGACTCGGAGCGCACGACGCAGGCCGGTTCGCAACTCCAGCGCGAGCGCCGCATCCTGCTCGGTGATGGTGTCGCCCGAAGCACACCGGAGATCGGCGATGGTGCGGGCGACGCGGCGCACCCGGTGGTAGCCGCGGCCGCTCAACCGCTCGTGTTCCATCTCGCGACGCAGCAATGCCCGCGCGCCGGGCTCGAGCGATGCGAACTCGTCGAGGTCGCTCGCCCGGATCGAACGGTTGAGGCCACCCTGGCGCCCGATCGCCCGCTCACGAGCTTCGGCCACCCGTGCCGCCACTACTGCGGATGGTTCACTCGGTTCGTTGGCGAGCAGGTCGTCGATCGCCGGGCGCTGGACGTTGACCCGGAGATCGAACCGATCGATCAGCGGCCCCGAGAGCCGCCGGGCGTATCGGTTCAGCACACTGTCGAGACATTCGCAGTCACCCGGCGACCCATCGCTCCCACACGGGCACGGGTTCATCGCGGCGATCAGCAGGAAGTCGGCCGGCATGGTGATGTGCAGGTTCGCCCGGCTGATGCGCATCACTCCTTCTTCGAGTGGTTGACGCAGCGTGTCGAGGACCATCGCCGGGAACTCGGCGATCTCGTCCAGGAAGAGCACGCCGCAATGCGCCAGGCTCACCTCGCCGGGCCGCAGGCTGTGCGAACCACCGCCGGTCAGCGACACCATCGAGCTGGTGTGATGCGGCGCACGAAACGGCGGGCGGTCGACGAGGCCCGCGGGTGGAAGCGGAACCCCGGCGGCGGAGTGCACCATCGTCGCCTCGATCGAGCGCTCCCGGTCGAGCGGAGGGAGCAGGCCGGGCAGCCTCGCGGCGAGCATCGTCTTTCCGGAGCCCGGAGGCCCGACGAAGAGCGTGTGATGCCCACCCGCCGCCGCGATCTCGATCGCCAACCGGGCGATCGGCTGACCGTGCACCTCGGACATGTCGGGCGCCCGGACTGACTCGACCGGATGAGTGGTCGGTGCGTGGTCGGGCCAGGGCATCTCACCTCGGAGCACCGCGATCAGTTCGGCGAGATGTGCGACGAGCCGGGTCGCGCCGAGTGCGGCGACCCGAGCTTCGACACCGGACGCCACGGGCACGACCACATCACGCTCGCCGAGCACCCCGACCATCGGAGCCACCCCGGGTACCGCACGCAGTGACCCGTCGAGCCCGACCTCACCGATGAACGCCAGCCCCTCGACCGCCTCGGCCCTGATCACATCGCCGGCGACGAGCACGCCGACCGCCACAGCGAGGTCGAGGCCGGAGCCGGTCTTGCGTTCCTGCGACGGAGCGAGGTTGACGGTGATGCGTTGGCTCGGCCACGACTGGCCGCTGCTCACCACGGCGGCGCGGACACGATCACGGGACTCGCGTACGGACTCGTCAGGGAGCCCGACGATGCTGAACGCGGGAAGACCGTTGACCACCTGTACCTCGACGGTGACCGGGTACCCCTTGGCGCCGAAGATCACGGCAGATGAGATCGAAGCGAGCATTGCTCCTCCTGGATGACGCGGCAGGCCGCACCTGGATGACGCGGCAGGCCGCAGGGTGGACATCGAGGAGAGGCGACGATCGGGCCTCACGACCGGCGATCCGTCAGAGTCGGACCGGCAGACGTCACCCTACCGAGACGGTGTGACAGCTTCAGCTTCAGCTTCAGCTTCGGTGTGACGGTGTGACGGTCGGCTTCGGTGTGACGGTGTGACCGGGTCACTGGCGTCACGACGCCGAATCGATCACGTCACGACGCCGAATCGATCACGTCACGACGCCGAATCGATCCCGACTCGTGCGACACTCTCCGCCGTGCTCGCCCGCCACCGCCCGCCGTCGAATCGGCGACGACCCCGGCGACGACCCCGGAGCGTCACGACGACGACCACCGTCAGGAAATCAACCGGCGTCAAGTCGACGGGCGCCGTGGTCGGCGCCGCGGCGCTGGCACTCGTGCTGGCGCTCGCCGCCTGCAGTGACGACGATGCCGGGAGTGCCGAACGATTCTGCGGCGAGGTCGCCGCCAACAACGACGCCCTCACTGCTCCGCAGCTCGAGTTCAGCGACGACATCGAGCCGTTGCTCGATCTGTATCGGGAGATCGGCGACCTCGCACCGCTGGCGATCCAGACGGAGTGGAACGAGCTGGTGACCGCCTACGAGACCGCGAGCACGGTCGTACCCGATGACGCCGAATCCGAACAGGCCGCGCTGGCGGCGATCTACTCCTCGGAATCCTCGGCCGCGCAGATCGACGCGTGGTTGCGGGCCAACTGCGCCGTGGAGATCGGCCCGGTGGCCACCCTCGTGCCGCACAACCCGTGACCGTGACGGCCTCGGGCCGGACGAATGACGGCCGGACGAGTGACGGCCAGCGGAGTCAAGGCCGAAGAAGTCAGTGCCGGAGGAGGCCCGACCGTCAGGAGATCTCGCCGCGGTGCAGCAACACCTTGTCGACGAGGCCGTACTCCTTGGCGCCGTCGGCGGTGAACCAGCGGTCGCGTTCGGAGTCGGCCTGGATCTGCTCGAGCGGTTGGCCGGAGTGCTGGGCGATCAGCTCGGCCATGCGCAGCTTGGTGTAGCGCAGTTGCTCGGCCTGGATGGCGATGTCGGAGGCCTGGCCGCGCAGGCCGGCGAGCGGCTGGTGCATCATGATCCGGGCGTTGGGCAACGTGTAGCGCTTACCGACGGCGCCGGCCGTCAGCAGGAACTGGCCCATCGAGGCGGCGAGGCCGAGGCAGACGGTGGCGACGTCGCAACCGACGAACTGCATCGTGTCGTAGATCGCCATGCCGGCGGTGACCGACCCTCCGGGGCTGTTGATGTACAGCCAGATGTCGGTCGTGGGGTCTTCACCTTCGAGGTAGAGCAGCTGGGCGCAGATCTGGTTGGCCATCTCGTCGTTCACGTCGGAGCCGAGCATGATGACACGGTTCTTCAGTAGCCGGTCGAACACAGCCGAACGCGGATCGATTCCGCCGTCGAGGGCCTGTGGCATTGCGATGTCGGGCATGGGGGCCAAGGCTACCGCTGGGTGATCGGTCCGACGCGAGCAGGTACGGTCGCGTGGATGCCCGTCACCGCTTCTCTCCAACCGGAACGTTCGGCAGCACAGCCCGGCGGCGCCGTGGCATTCTCACTTCGGATCCACAACCGGAATCCGACGAAGCAGCTCGTCAGTCTGCACCCGAGTGGCGCCCTCGCCGACCGCACCGCGATCGCACCGTCGGCCGAACTCGCGCCCGACGAGTTCGTCGATGTGCCGCTGACCGTGGAGATCCCGCTGTCGTTGCCGCCCGGGCCGCACTCCCCCGCCGTCGCGGTGTCGATCGGCGACGAGTTGGTCGCCACCGCGGAGTCGACACTCGACATCGCCGAGTCGGCCGATCACGTCGTCACCCTCAGCCCGGTCGTGTCACGCTCGGCCGCAGCGGGCCGTCACCGGGTCACGATCGACAACCTCGGCAACGTCGCCGTCACCGTCGACCTCACGGCGACCGCCGATGACGGCACGATCTCGCTGCAGCCCGACCTCGCGAACGTCACGGTCGGTGCGGGCGAGCGCACGGTGGTCGAGGTGAAGGCGATTCCGGCGACACCGTTGTGGAACGGTCCGGTGGTCGAGCACGGCTTCGTGGTCGACACCGTCGGCAGCGACGGCCGGTCGTTCGAGCTCCACGGCGCCTACGAACAGCGACCTCGGATGCGTCCGTGGTGGGGCCCCGCGCTCGCGGGGATACCCGCCGCCCTGGTCGTGGGTGGGGTGATCTGGTTCGCGTTCCTCGCGCCGTGGGTCCGCGACACCGCCGACTCTGCTGCTGCCGACGCGAACGAGCAGGATCGCGCGGCACTCGAGGCCAAGATCGAGGAGTTGGATGCGGCGGCCGCCGAAGCCGACGAGTTGCCACTCGGTACGCCGTCGGACCTCCGGTTGTCCGTGTCGGCCGACACCGGCGGCTCGGCGAGCGACACGTTCGATGTCGGCTCGTCGCTCGTGTGGTCCGTCACCGACATCGTCTTCCAGAATCCGACAGGTGCGGTCGGAACCGTGTCGCTGATGCGTGACGGCGACGTGCTGTTGGAGTCGGAGCTGGCCAACTTCCGCGATCTCGACTTCCACCTGGTCGCCCCGTTCGTGTTCGAGGCCGGCAGCACGATCGGCATCACGGTGACCTGTGATGAACCCGGGCCCGGCCAGGCGTCATGCGACATCGGCACGACGCTGCTCGGCTTCGTCGACCGAACACGCTGAATACTCTCGTCAGCGGCCGTAGGGGCTGCCGGCGGCGCTGTTGGACAGCGTGGACGTCGAACGTGACGACGTCTCGGTGATCAACACGGCGCCGACCACGGTGGCGAACAGGTCGGGCTGTGCGGCCACCACCGCGGCCGAGGGGCCGCGCGGTGTGTGCTGCATCACCACGAGCGTCTCGACGAACGATCCCTGGTCGTCGACCTGCACGGTGTGCGGAGTGGGGTTGTCGAGCCACGACAGTGCGACGACGACACCGGCGGGGAACCCGGCGCCGCTCACCGCGACGACCTGCCCGCTCGATGCCACGCCGGGGGTGACGGTGACGACCGGCGGCGGAGCACCCGTGCCGGAGACGAGCGCGCTCACGGACGTGCCGTCGCCGAACGACGCGACGAGCGTGGCCGAGGTCGGCCCGACGGCGACCGGCGCGAAGAGGACCGACACCGCACATCGACCACCGGGCGGCAGGGAGACGCCGCCACACGACGTGTCGGCGATCGTCAACACGCCGTCCGACGAGTCGATCGACGTGGACGTCACCAGCACGCTCGAGGCGGTGTGGTTGGCGATCTCGATCGTGGCGATCCGGTGGCCGGCCTCGACGACGGTGGGTGACAACTCCAGAGCGCTCGGTTCGAACACGGCGACCGATCGGGTGCCCGGCGAGACGAACACTCCGGTCGGTTGGCCGGTGCTGTACGACGGAGACGAGTACCACTGGGGACGCGGAGGTGGCACAGGCACGCCGTACATCGGCGGGGCGTTGGTCGGCGGGGCGTTGGTCGACGGGGCGTTGGTCGACGGTGGCGTCTCGGGCGGAAACACCTGGCCGGATGGGGGAATCCGGTTCGCCGGCTGCGGTTGGCCCGTGGTGGAGGGCCTCGGCACGCTCGTCGGCCCGGTCGGCCCGGTCGTCGGCCCGGTCGGTTCGGTCGGTTCGACGATGTTCGGCTGCGCGCGGGCCCACACGTGCGTGCCTTCGTGGAACCGCACATCGGTCGTCAGCGCTGCGCCGTTCGCGCTGTCGAACACGACCAGTGCACCACCGGCGGAGACGACCGGACCCGACACCGAAACACCCGCCGACGTTGCACCGTCGATGGCGGTCGAGACCACCGTCTCGGTCGCGGTGACGAAGGGGTACCCGGTCGACCAGCGCTGCGATCGGACCGCGCCGTCACGGTCGTAGACGGCGACCTTGCCGTCGGTCGAGATCGTCGGACGAACGGCGTCGTCGGCGAGCACCCGGGTATCGCGTCCACGATCGAGCAGCACCACGAACGGCACGGCGGGCGGCGCCGCGGCCGGCGCCGGATCGAGGGCGGCAAGATCAACACTGTTCGACTCGAACAGCACGAGCCGACCGTCGCCGGACACCGAGGGACGGGTCGAATCGCCGGATCCCGGTAGCCCGCCGTCGGTCATGGAAGCGAGCTCGACGACCGGCGCAAGCACGTCGGTGCCGGCGTCGGGGTCGGGGTCGGGGTCGGCGTCGGCGTCGGCCCAGATGAACACATTGGCCGGCTCGGGCCGGTACGCGGCCGTGCCCGGCCCGGCGACGAAGACGACCGTGTTTCCGTCGGAGGAGACATCGACCGTCGAGCCGGTGACGAGCCCGGTCGCCAAGACCGCGGCCCACTGCCCGGGGTCGAACAACTCGATCGGCGTGGTGATCACGGCCGAGCGTTCGTAGCCGGTGTCGGTCGAGACGTAGCGGACGACCTCGGTACCGGTCGACCACACGATCACCGATCCATCGGCCGACAGCGCGGGCGGCGGAAGGGCCGGCGGTTCGGGCGCTGCGGCGCCCGCGATGGCGGCGCCCGATGTGACGTCGCCCGATGTGACGTCGCCCGATGTGACGTCGCCCGATGTGACGTCGCCCGCGATGCCGACACGCGCGATGATGTCGCCCGGCGTGACGATGTCGACGACCGTGGCGGAGCCGACGAGCGGACCCGATGCGGTGGTGCAGCGATCGAGCGCGGTGAGCTGGACCTGGCCCGTGCCGGCGAGAGGGACGGAGTACGCGACGACACATCCGTCGCCGCTGATGCCTGGATGCAGGCTCGGCGTGTCGGGAACCCGCCCGGTCGCATCGTCGACACGATTGCGAATGCCCACGACAGCCACCGGCTCGGTCGTGCCGCCACCTGCGGTGCTGTCGAAGACCACGATCGAACCGTCGTCGGACATGCGTGGGGCAGTGTTGGCCGGCGTGAACGGGCCGCCGTCGCCGGGCAGGGCCGACACGATCTCGATCGGCGCCGTGGTGGGCTGCGCGACGGTGCGCGCGCCGAGATTACCGAGGCGCCGACGACCGCGACGGCGCCCACGAGGGCACCCGTGAGGGCCCATCCGGGACGCGTGCGTGAAGTCGTGTCACCACGCTAGTCCGACGGTGTGTCACGCCGATCGGCGGGTGAGACCGCTCATCACGACCGCCACTCGCTCGTCGGCGCCGATGTCGTGGCACAGGGCGAGCAGGCCGGCGAGGCCCGCGGCGCCCGTCGGGCTGGCCTCGAACCCCGCGGTGTGCGCCAGTTCGTGAGCGCGCACGATGTCGGACTCCGGTGCGAGCACGGGGTGCCCGCCATTGCGACGCATCGCCTCGAGCACGCCGATCCAGTCGTAGGTCTCGTCGTCGAGGATCCCGTCGGCGAGCGAGCGCGGGTCGGCCCAGACCGTCATCAGCCGCGACCATTGTGACGCGACGTCGACGACGTCGCGGGCTCGATCCCATGCCACGACCAGTGGCGCGCAGCCCTCCGCCTGCACCGCGTGCAATCGCACGCTCGGGCCGGCGGCATCCAGGCCATCGCTCAGGCAGGTGGCGAACGCGCCGCCACCGACCTGCACGAAGACCCGGTCGAGGCGGCCGCCGACCGCTGCCGCGGTCTGCCCGGCGATCTCCCAGCCGATCGTCCGACCACCGTCGAGGCATAGCGCGTTCTCCGGCCCCTGCACCGTGAAGGGAATCGCTCCCGCTTCGACCGCGTCGCGGAACCGGAGCATCGCCGGGTCGCCGGGCGGATCGGTCACCATCCGTTCGCACCGATGGACCGTCGCGCCGAGCTCGTCGAGACGCTGCCCGAAGCCGTCGCTCATCCAGGTCGGCACGTAGACGTCGATCGGCCACGCGGCCGCTCGGGCGAGGGTGGCGGCGGCGAGCGCCGCGTTCCCGCACGAGGCGATCGCCAGCCGGGGACGCTCGGTGAGGTGACCGAGCGATTCGGCCGCGAGCAGGTGCAGCAGGATCGTGACGAGGTGGCGCGCCTTGTGGCTACCGCCGACGGCGTGCGTTTCGTCCTTGACCCAGACGCCACCCGACGCCGCGAGATGCCCAGCGCGCGGCCGAGGTAGCTCTCTGGCCCGCGCCGGCGTGGACGCGGTGGTCGGTCGTGAGCTGCTCCAGTTCGCGCCCCACCAGCCGGTGCACCCTCGCGTCGCCGACATGGAAGATGTGCGCGGTGCGCGATTTCAGCACCAGTGCGCTGAAGGTGCAGACATAGCCCCGGTCCTGCGCATCGCGGTACTGGCTGCGACGCGTCTGCGCGTGGAGCCACGAGTTGGTCGCGCTGACGACACGCTCCACCGAGGTCTTGACCGACCACGCGTCCGGGGTGCAGTAGTAGTCGGACAGGAAGCCGCCGACCGCGTACTGGCTGGCCTCCTGGCTCACGTCGCTGCTGCTGATGCCGTCGGCCAGCGCCAGCGCCACTCCCTTCGCACCCAGCGCCGACGCCGACGGGACGCACGCGCCATGGAAGTCCTGCTGGGTGTTCTTGTGCCCCTTGTCGGACCACTGGCCGATAGAGACCTTCAGCGTGTCGCTCATCGGCAAGGCGGGCGCCGGGGCAGCGGCTCGATCGGTGCGGTCAGACGACGGCGCGCTTCGGCGCCGTGCGAATGTGCGTCGAATACAGCGTCAGCCCCACGAACGCGATGCCGCCCACCAGGTTCCCGAGCACGGTCGGAATCTCGTTCCAGATGAAGTAGTCCGCGATCGAGAACTTGCCTCCGAGCATCAGGCCGGAGGGGAACAGGAACATGTTGACGATCGAGTGTTCGAAACCCATGTAGAAGAACACCATGATCGGCATCCACATCGCGATCACCTTGCCCGAGACGCTGGACGACACCATCGCGCCGACGACGCCCGTCGACACCATCCAGTTGCACAGCACGCCGCGAATGAACGACTTTTTCATCCGCCTGTTCGGATACGCCCACGTCGTCGGCCGTCGGCAGTCGGCAGCCCGCATCTGCGTTGCGCTTGCGCAATTGGCTAAAAAGGTCGCAGAGCAGGCAGTGTCCTGGGGCGTTGTCGATGAATTCGCGCCCGGTGGCGAATCCGGGTGACGTCAGCGCCCCTGCCAAGGCCAGCGCGATGAGTGCGGAGCGATGCGCCATTGCCGTCCTCCTTTGGGCGAGCGCCGCCGCGACGCTGACGCGTCAAAGATGGCGCAGGGGATTGAGATTGAAAATAAGGATATATAAATTAGTTACATCGTTAAAAGCTATGGAACCATGGACCGTCTCAACTATCAGCATCTGTCTCTATTTTTGGAACGTCGCCCGGGAAGGCGGCGTCACCCGCGCGAGTGAAAAGCTCGGATTGGCGCAGCCGACGATCAGCGGCCAGATCGCGGGCTTGGAAGCGTCGATCGGCGCGCAGCTCTTCCGCAAGGAAGGCCGCAATCTGGTGATGACCGAAACCGGACGCACGGTGTTCCGATCATGCCGACCAGATTTTCGCTGGGCCGCGATACTTCGTCGTGCGTGTGGCGAGAACAGACCACGCGGTTCGGGACGTGCTCGGCGATATCGCGCGGTTCCAGAAGCTCGGAGCCACCTACCGGCCGTTTGTCACCGACGATGAAAAGGCTTGGCTCTCACTCAGTGAGAAGACGCTGGCCTCACTGGGGGCGAACTTGCTGGCCATCCATCGGCCAGCGGTGGACCGGCTGGAGCAGTTGCGAAAGTCGCCTGAGTGGTCAGCCGTGATGGACATCCGTGGAGAGAACGCGCACCGCTGGCGCAAAGAGCACGAGGCGGTGCGCGGTGTCGATGCACAGTCAGGGTTCGCACAGAACACTTACGACTATGCGGGTAACCCCAACGGGATTCGTGTCTCGGCGACGGCCCGGCGGCACGTAGCCGGTGACGGTCTCCCCGCGCGCACCACAGAGGTTGCCTTACAGATGATTCCCGTTATTGCCGAGGCACTGGACGCGACCGTCACCGAGACAGTCCAGAACCTCGCCGCACTAACCGGCGACCGGATGGAGCTCGACATCGATCCCGACGGGCGCAGCCGAACGATCCGCAGGCTGATGTAGCGCCGGGGCCGCGATCTGCGCGCCCCTGGCGTCGATTGCCGTTGCGCCGCCGAATACTCCACGCGGTGTCCACCCCCACAGCGTTGCCCCAGCAGCCCGCACTTTTGCGCTACCCGGGA
>CAVPET010000065.1:0-7164 GCA_963703525.1 Ilumatobacteraceae bacterium
CAGCGTGGCGTGACGGGTCACCGGTCGGGTCACCGGGACGAGATGCGGCGCTGCACCGCGGCGAGACGCTCGGCGAACCATGGCTGCTGGGTGCTCCACAGTTGCGGCACGAGCTCGCGTTCGACCGCGCTCGTGTGATCGTCGATGTCGGCCATGTCCTGAATCGTGCGCTTCGCGGCGATCGCCAACTCACGGGGCGCCGACGCCGCAACAGCGGCGAACTCGTGGGCCACCTCGAGTAGCGAGTCACCCGGCACCGACCGGTGGGCGAGGCCGATCCGTTCCGCCTCCGCGCCATCGAACACCTCACCGAAGACGACGGCCGCCATGGCCGCCTGCGGGCCGACGATGCGCCGCAGCATCCACGTGTGCCCGCCGCCTGGGTGCAACCCGAGTTGGAGGAAGCGGGTGTCGAGCTTGGCCCGCTCGGCGACGATGCGGACGTCGCAGCCGAGCGCCAGGTTCATGCCCGCCCCGACCGCTGCTCCGTTGACGGCAGCGAGCGTCGGAAGCGGGCTGCGGGCGATGCGCAGGAACCCTTCGTAGATCGTGCCGAGGCTCTCGCCCGTTGCTTCGGCGAGGTTGCCGAGGTTGGCGCCCGCACAGAACGCGGGCGGTGTTCCGGTCACCACGATCGCACCGACCCCGTCGTCGGCTTCGAAGGCATCCATCGCGGCGAGGATCTCGGCCACCATCGGAGCGGTCATCGTGTTGCGCTCGTCGGGGTTGTTGAGCGTGAGCGTGCCGACGCGATCGGACACCTCCGTCAACACCAGTGGGGCAGCAGCTGAGTCGGGCGCCGGTTTCATCGGGTCAGTCTGGCACGGCCACCCCTCAGCAAGAACTGCGCGCCGCTATCACCGTTGGTGGCGCTCAAGCCTGCCCATCCTCCAGTCGGAGGTGATCTCCCCGCCGGCGATGCGCAACCACAGGTCGACAGCGCCCTCCAACGGCGCCTCTTGGGGACGGGCAACCCTTCGACTCGCCCAGCCGACCCGGCGTCGGGGACGGGTCCGGGCCGTCAGCCTCGCCAGTCGGGGCCGTCGGCGCCCCCAGGCGCCCAGAGGGTGGCTCGAAGGTTCTCTTCGCGTGCGTCCTCGATCGCCGCGACCTCGGCGTCGAGCGACGCGTGGTCCTTCACGATGCATGCCGCGGAGGGAACGTCTCCGGGGCCGGGCCAGGCGCCAGACGACCAAAGGTCGGCGCGCCGGAGAGCCTTCGCGCCGTGGACGTAGATCTCCGCCACGGTCACGACGACGACCACGCGGGCAGGCTTGTCGCCCACGGCGAGCTCTTCGCAGAGCCCCCGATCGGTCGTGAACTCGGCCGTGCCGTTGACGCGCAACGTCTCATCCGATCCTGGGATGAGGAAAGGGAGGGCAACACGGTCGTTGGTGGCCAGGTTCCGGAACGAGTCGGGGCGATTGTTGCCCGAGAAGTGATTCCCGAATCGGCGACAACGATCATCACGCAACAGCCGTCCGGCGCCGGCTTCGACGAGGGACAGCCGACTGCGGCGTCGTTCCTCGCTCGGTGAAGCGGTCGAACACTCGACGCATATCGAGACGATCTGCGCGGGTACTTCCAATGGCCGACGACCATCACGTTCAGGTGATTTGACGTCATCGTCTCGGGCGACAAGGACCTCCAGGAATGGGAACCACAATGCCCGCCGGTCGCGACACCTGCCCAGTTCGAATCGGGCTGATACCGCCCACACATCACCGTCCGCAGTCCGGCGCATCCGAGGGACCCACCCGCACGCAACGTCCGAAGTCGTTCCCACAATCCCGGGCGCTCCGGTTTCCGGAGGCGTCACCTGATCGCCGGGACCGCAACGTTCCGGTCGGCCGAAGCCGCCGACATTCGGCGACACCTCGGCCACGCGTGGCGCACCGGTACGTGCACTTGGGGGATCCGCCATTGCTTGACGTGGACTGAGCGTTAGCCTGCCGAACGCAGATGTTGGACCACGTCTTCACCGATGCGATCAGCGCCCTCCGAGATGCTTTCGAAGCCGCGTTCCTCGAGCGTCAGGCGTTCGAGGAGCATTTCCAGGCCGACGTGCTCCTCGGTGACCTGACGTGGGAGACGAGCTACGGCCTGCCCGGCGAAGGCGAACCGCCGCGTGTCGTCGCCCACATCACGTTCGACTGGCCCTCATGGAGCCAGGCCGCCTACCGCCAGTGGTACATCGAGCAGGAGCTCGAGCGCCGGCCGGCGATCGAGATGGAGATCGTGCTGCGGATCCAGCGGCTCGCCGGCCCGGCCGACCCGGCCGCGCTGTATGCCGCGGTGCCGGAGCACAGCCCGCTCGTCGGTGACGATCGGCTCGAACGTGCGGGCCTCACGGCCGAGATCGCCTACCCCGACCCGACAGGTGACCCGGCAGGCGTCGACATCGAGTACGCCGTCGAGATCACCTACGAAGGTCTCTACGAGCTCGCCGAGGAAACGGTCGCCGATGGCACCAGCACGCTGCTCGACGATCACTTCGGCGCGCTCGGCGGGTGGATCTCCTCGACGCTGGTGAAACTCGGCGATCTACAGTTGGCGTTCCTCCCCGCCGAAGACCTCGACTGAGCCTCGACTCTGTTCGACTCTGCTCGACTCTGTTCGACCGTGATCAACCGTGATCAACCGTGATCAACCGGGCGACGACTGACAGTGAGCCCGCTCAGGCGACCAGGCTCATGTGATGGATGGGCCATCCTGCCGACATGTCGGTGGCGGATGATCGGGTGGGTGGGTCGAGGTGGAGTCGTTGTCCGACGGGGGTGATGGGGGTGCCGTCTGGGCGGTATTGGATGAGTTTGCCGGTGCGGTCTGTTCGTTCGGTCAGCCCGAGGCGGTGTTTGTCGCGGTTGTGGCCGCCGCATTTCAACTTGCCGTTGTCGACGTCGGTGGCGCCACCGTCTCGGACCCATTCGTCGATGTGATCGATCTGACAACTTTGTTGTCCGATGTCGCAGCCGACGTGGCCGCAGTGTCGGATCATCAGCTTGAGCGCGACGCGGGCCGCACCGGTGAACAGGCGGCGTCGACGACCCAGATCGACGACCACACCCTTGCTGACGACGACACCCTTGCTGTCGATCACCACCCGGCGTATGTGGCCCGCCATCGCCGCTCGCAGCACATCATCACCGAGCACCGCGACCCCGTTGTCGGTCTCGCAGTACTGACCCAACAGGTCGGCGAACGGGTCACTGTAGGCCCCGTCGATGGTGTCGATCAGGCGGTGCCGGAGTAGTTCATGCTCGAAACGTTGCCGGGTGACCACGATGTTCACCACCGGTTCGGGGAACCGGGCGTCGGCCGGCATCCCCGCCGCGGTCCGGAAGATTGCCACCAGCGCATCGAAGCGACGTTGCGCAGCGGTGCGCTGGTGGCAGTGACGCCGCTGCGTCGGGGCCGTGCAGTTCGGTACGCGCCGCGACGTCGGCACGGAACTCGGCTTCGACGAACCGCTCGAAGATCTTCGACATCGCCGCGGTGTCCAACGGCTGCCCCACCGGAGGCCCGCAGATCGATTCCACCGTCCACCTCGTGCAACGACACGCTGCGACGCTGACGGGTGATCTCGGCGTCGCGATACGCGCCGTCGGCGTCGGCGAGCAGTTCCCAACGGCGCACGACGCTACGGAAATCCTCGAACGACAACTGTTCGGCATGCTCGGTCAACTGATCGATCACCCCACCGAGCTCGTCACCACACCGTCGGTTCGAGCGGGCCCGGGCCAACTCGCCCACCTGCGCGAGACCGATGTGACCCTCGAGCAGAGCATCACCGACCGATGGATGGTCGCGCAGCAACGTGACCGTCCTACGTCGGCAGGCGACCTCCGCGTCGGACCAGTCGGCGTTCGCCCGCAACCAGCCCTTCACCGACAGATGACCGTCACCGGCGCACACACCGCGCACATCGGCCACAGTGACCAACGCAGCCATCTCGGCGTCGTCGCGACGACGCCGAAGTTCCAGTTGACGGAACCGTTCCGTCACCTCGGCGTCGTCGAGCCCCATCAGCTCCTCGACCGGATCAGCGAACATGACACCGATCGTACCGTACTCGTGTTCGGTTTACAACACCGATAAGAACATACCTTCGTTTTCCGGTCGGGAACCATGTTCCCGCACCCGTCGCTGCCGCTCCAGGCTCAGGCGCTGAGGGTCTCCGTCGGCGCCGCCTCGCTGAGGATCTGCTCGACCACCGGCCCCAGTTCGGCCGGATCCCAGCGATCCCCCTTGTCCTGCTCGGCGCCTCGACGCCAGCCGTCGGCAATCGAGATCTTCCCGCCCGCGACGTTGAACACCCGTCCGGTCACCGCCGCCGACTCGGTGCTACCGAGCCAGACCACCAGCGGCGAAATGTTCTCCGGCGCGAACGCATCGAACTGACCGGGCTCGACATCCTTGGCCAGTTGGCCGAAGCCGAGGTTCTCGGTCATCCGGGTGAGGGCGGCCGGTGCGATGGCGTTGACGGTCACCCCGTAGCGGCCGAGTTCCTTGGCGGCGATGATCGTCATCGCCGCGATCCCGGCCTTGGCCGCTCCGTAGTTGACCTGTCCCGGGTTGCCGTAGAGACCGGACCCCGAGGAGGTGTTGACGATGCGGGCGTCGTTGGTCTCGCCGCTGCGGGAGCGTTCCCGCCAATAGGTCGCCGCCCAGCGCATCGGCGCGAAGGTGCCCTTCATGTGCACCTTCACGACTGCGTCCCACTCCTCCTCGGTCATGTTGACGAGCATCCGGTCGCGCAGGATCCCGGCGTTGTTGACCAGGACATGGAGGTCGCCGAACGTCTCGACGGCGGTGTCGATGAGCCGCTTCGCCCCGTCCCAGTCGGAGATGTCGTCACCGTTGGCCACCGCCTCACCACCCATCCCACGGATGGCCTCGACCACTTCGCCGGCCGGCCCCGTCGACGACCCGGTCCCGTCGACCTCGGCGCCGAGATCGTTCACCACGACCTTGGCTCCCTCGGCCGCATAGGCCAGCGCGTGCGCCCGTCCGATGCCTCTCGCGGCGCCGGTGATGACGACTACTCGTCCCTCGCAGATCCCAACCATTTTTCCGTCCCCTCGTCTGTTCTTGTGTGTCCACATGGAATATGGAACATCGAACGGATACTGTCACAACCGGCGAGATCATTCGCTCGCGGACCGAGGGGGCCCAGTGACGACGACAGAGACGACACCAGTGACGACAACCGTGGATCAGGCGATCGCGTGGCTCGACGCCACCTGGGATCCGGACATGACCGTGGCCGAATGGTGGCAACAGCTCGCCGATGCCCGGCTCTCGAATCCGATGCTCGCCGAACCATGGGGGCGAGGCTGGGGCCGAGCGGAGGCGGCGGAGTTCGCCTCGGCGATGGTGGCCAAGGGAGCGCTCGGGCCACCCACCGGAATCGGCATGATGCTCGCCGTGCCGACCATCCTCGCCCACGGTTCGCCGGAGGTCATCGAGCGGTACGTGCCGAGCATCCTCAACGGCCAGGACGGCTGGTGTCAGCTGTTCTCCGAGCCCGGCGCCGGATCCGACCTCGCCGGCATGCAGACCCGAGCCGAACGAGACGGCGACGAGTGGGTCATCAACGGCCAGAAGGTGTGGACGTCGGGCGGTCAGTGGGCCGACTACGGCATCCTCGTCGCCCGCTCCGACCCCGACCAGCCCAAGCACAAGGGGTTGACCTACTTCGCGTTCTCGATGCACCAACCGGGAGTCGAGGTCCGCCCGCTGCGCGAGATGACCGGGCAGGCGATGTTCAACGAGGTCTTCTTCAGCGACGCGCGCGTCGCCGACGCGGACATGATCGGCGACCTCAACGACGGCTGGAGGGTGGCCAACACCACCCTGATGGTCGAGCGGGCCGGCATCGGCGGCGCCAATGCGGCGGCGCCGAGCGCGGCGATCGCCGGAACCGTCGCCAAGCACCTCGGCCTGCCGGCCGGAAGCTTCGACAACGAGGCCGCCAGGATGGGCGGCGGCGGTGTCGGTCACAAGCGGGTCAAGCAGTTCATCGAGCTGGCGCAGCAGAACGGCCGTATCGACGACCCGACCATCCGCCAGGAGATCGCCCGCCTCTACAGCATGGTCGAGATCACCACCTGGCACATGGGCCGCATGCGCACCGGCAACGCGGCCACCGGCGGCGAAGGCAACCTCGCCAAGCTCCGCAACAGCGACATGACCCGCCTCGCCCGCGAGATCGGCGCCGCCATTCTCGGCGCCGGAGCGACGATCACCGGGCCGGACTCACCCACGGCCGGCGACATCCAGGAGCTCATCATCTTCTCCCCGGCGCCGTCGATTTACGGCGGCACCGACCAGGTGCAGCGCAACATCATCGGCGAGCGCGTGCTCGGCCTGGCCAAGGAGCCGGGGCCGGCGAGCACGACCCCGTTCAGGGAGCTCCTGCAGAACCCGATGCGCTAGGCCGCCCGCGGGCCGGACAGACGCACACGCACGAGAACACGGCCACGGGCCGTCACGACGCGGCCGGGAACAACCGGGGACAACCGGGGACAACCGGGGACAACCGGGAACAACCAGGGACAACCGGGAACAGCCGGGAACAACCGGAACGGCAGGAACAACCAGGGACAACCAGACACGATGGAGGACGACAACATGGGAGAACCGGACGCATTCGGGTTCTGGGCGATTGCCGATGCCGATCCGCAGCGCCTCGCGCTGGTCGACGCCCGGGAGAACACCTGGACGTACGGGGAGCTGGACCAACGGTCCAACCAGCTCGCCCGCGGCCTGCGAGCCCTCGGACTCGAGCGCGGCGACGGTGTCGCCATCGTCCTGCCCAACGAGGTCATGTTCGTCGAGATGTACCTGGCCGCGATGCAGATCGGTCTCTACCTCACCTGCGTCAACTACCACCTCACCGGGCCGGAGATCGCCTACATCGTGAACGACTGCGAGGCCAAGGTCCTCGTCACCGACGAGCGCTACGCGACCGCCTCCACGAGCGCCGCCGAGGAGATCGAGGTCCCTGTCGACCACCGGTTCGCGGTGGGCTCGATCGACGGCTTCCGCCCGTACGACGAGATCGCTGCCGGGCAGCGGACCTCACGACCCGACGACCGGTCCCCCGGCACCTCGATGCTCTACACCTCGGGCACGACCGGACGGCCCAAGGGTGTCCGGCGC
>CAVPET010000066.1:0-43443 GCA_963703525.1 Ilumatobacteraceae bacterium
TTGTGCCAGTTCCATGAAGGCCCATTGACGGTTCGTTGTCGCAAAGCACAGGTCGCTTCGGCCCGGCGTCCACACGCCCGGGAATGCTGCGGATAGGCGACGGCGACGCCCTCCCAGTCCCGGGCGAGAGAGCGTCGTCTGGGCCAGCAAGGCGACCGGCTGATCGGTATGGGGCAAGGCCTCGACCTCGGCGATCCGACTCGACCCGGTCGATCGAGCCGGGTGCGACGGCCATGGTGCCGACGGCCTCTTCCGTGGCCCTGATGACCGACGTAGACGATCCGATATCCCTTGCCGGCGCGGACCTTGACCTCGTGACGACCTTGGTGACGAGCGGACAGACCGAGTCGACCACGTACGACCCGCGGGCACGCGTGCGGCCTCGACCACCTCGGGGTGATCCATGCGCCGACAGCAGGATCCGGACTTCCCCGGGGGCACCGCCGCGATGTCGTCGACGAACACGACACCGAGCGGCTCGAAGCGTTCGACCACCAGCTTGTTGTGGACGATCTCGTGGTAGCAGTAGACCGGCGCGGGAACGAGCGAACCATCCAGGCGAGCGCCTTGATCGCCATCTCGACACGGCGCCATCTTTGGTCTCGGCGAGGAGCACCTTGCGGACATCGCTCGTAGTGCGTACGGGAAGATCGCACGTGGTGTGTACGGGAAGATCGCACGTGGTGCGTACTGTAGATCGGCGGGGCCGAGCGTGTCGGGTTCCGAGGCGGCGTCGGAGGGCTGCGTGTACGCTGATTCCCGTACGAATCTAGCCGCGAGCACCCGCCGGTAGCCTGGGCAGGCCGTGTCTCCCGTGTTCCGTGTCCTCCATGTCTCCCGCTTCCTTCGCACCGCTCGCCGAACAGGCCGCTCCCCGCGCGTCACGCACCAAAGGGTCGCTCGCGCCCCTCGTCGTGTCGGTCCGCCCCGGATCACCGGCCGCAGCACACGGCATCGCGATCGGCGACGAGATCATCCGCGTGCAACGGTGACGCTCCGCGGCGACATCATCGAGTGGCAGCTCGCCACCGACGACGCCGACATCGACCTCGAGGTCCGGCGGGGCGGGCTCGACCTGTCGTTCGAGATCGACAAACGGGCCGGGGAGTCGCTGGGGATCGAGGTGTCAAGTGCGGTGTTCGATCGTGTCCGAACATGTGACAACCACTGCGAGTTCTGCTTCATCCATCAGCTGCCCAAGGGGATGCGGGGCAGCCTGTACCTGAAGGACGACGACTACCGGCTGTCGTTCCTCTACGGCAACTTCACCACCCTCACCCGCTTCACCGAGGCCGATCTCGAACGGGTGACCGAGCGGCTGTCACCATTGCACGTGAGCATCCACTCGACCGATCCCGTCGTGCGCAGCCAGATGCTCAAGCAGCCCCCGTGCGGGAGAGCCTGCGCTGGCTCCTGCGCCCGCTCGATCACGGCATCGTCGTACGCGGCCAGATCGTGGTCTGCCCGGCGTCAACGACGGCGCCGTCCTCGAGGACACGTTCGCGGGCATCCTCGACCAGTACCCCGAACTCGATTCGGTGGCCGTGCCCGGGGTCGAGCAAGTTCAACGGCGAGGCGGCGATGCGGCCCACACCGTCGCCGAGGCACGAGCTGTCGTCGACGCGGTCGCGATGGCAGGGACGTTCCAGTCGACCCTTGGCAGGCGGATGCTCTACGCGGCCGACGAGTACTACCTGATGGGACACGGCCGTTTCCCGAGGCCGAGACGGGACGACGGTTTCGCCATGCACGAAGACGGGATCGGCATGGCCCGCACCTTCGAGGCCGAGTTCCTTGGGTCGGACCACACGGGCCACCGGCCCACAGCGGGGGTTCTTCGCAGCCGCCGACGCCCCGCCGACCGCCCGCCCAACCGGCTTCGTGCCCGCGGCGCGGTCATCACCCACCGCGGCGCCCTCGCCGGTCGTACTTCGGGCCGACGCTCGTCGCCGGTCGGCGTGCTCACCGGGGAGTTGGGCGCCCTGGGTCATCGCCCCGCGATCGGCTCGCTCGGCGCGACGACATCAGGGTGCTCACCGTCACGAACGACTTCTTCGGTGGTAACACCGGGACGGTCTGATCACGGCGCGACGTCGGCGGCGCTCCTCGCCGAGCCGGAAGGGCATCGCTACCTCCTCCCCGACGTGTGCCTGTCCGACGACGGCCGCTTCCTCGACGGTGTCACCATCGACCAACTCCCGCGAGCTGTCGAGATCGTGCCGACCGACGGCATCGCTGCGTCGCGGGCTCGCTGCTGAGTAGGACCATGCCGACCGACCAACGGCGAGCCGACGCCGCCCCGGCCTACCGACGGTGGTGATCATCGGGCGACCCAACGTCGGCAAGAGCACCCTGTTCAACCGCATCGTCGGGAGCCAACAGGCCATCGTCGAAGACCGTCCGGGGATACCACGTGACCGCAAGGAACCTCGAGGCCGAATGGCTCGACGTCCCGTTCCTCGTCGTCGACACCGGTGGCTGGATGCCGGGCGGCGACGAGCTCGAAGCCAAGGTGTGCCGGCAGGTCGAAGTCAGCGGTGAAGGGCGCCGACGTCGTGGTGCTGTTCGTGGTCGACGCGTCGGTTGGACTGACCGACGACGATCAGGAGATCGCCAACTGGATCCGACGCTCGACGACCAGGTGCTCGTGGTCGCCAACGAGTCGGACAACGAGCGCCGCGAGCCCGAGGCTCATGAACTCCCACATCTCGGCCTCGCGGCGCTCGTTGTCCGACTTGTTGGCGACGACGAGCACCTCGGTCGCCGTCCGGCGGATCCAGTTGGCGATCACCTGATCGTCGTCGGTCAGGCCGACCGACGCGTCGACCACGAACAGCACGACGTCGGCGCTCCTGCACCGCTGACTCGACCTGGCGGCTGACCTTGGCTTCGAGCTCGTCGCCGCCGGGCATCCAGCCACCGGTGTCGACGACGAGGAACGGGACGTCGAGCCATTCGGCCTCGAGTTCCTTGCGGTCACGGGTGATCCCCGGACGGTCTTCGACGATGGCCTGTTGGCTCCCGACGATGCGGTTGAACAGGGTGCTCTTGCCGACGTTGGGTCGCCCGATGATCACCACCGTCGGTAGGTTCCGGGCCGCGTCAGGTTCGTTCGTTGGTCGGTCGGCATGGTGTTTCCGTTCTCAGTTCGCGGCCAGCGCGCGACGCAGCGAGATGCCGTCGGTCGACACGATCTCGACAGCTCGCGGGAGTTGGTCGATGGTGACACCGTCGAGGAAGCGGCCGTCGTCGGACAGGCACACGTCGGGGAGGAGGTAGCGATGCCCTTCCGGCTGGGCGAGGAGCACTCGGCCGACGTCGGCGCCCGTGATCAGGCCGGTGACCCCGGTGTTACCACCGAAGAAGTCGTTCGTGACGGTGAGCACCCTGATGTCGTCGCGCCCGAGCGAGCCGATCAGCGGGGCGATGACCCGGGCGCCCAACTCCCCGGTGAGCACGCCGACGGGCGACGAGCGTCGGGCCCGAAGTACGACCGGCGAGGGCTGGGCGCCATTCCCGGCCGGAGCGACCGGCGAGGGCGGCGCGGTGGGTGATGACCGCAGCGCGGTGTACGAAGCCGGGTTGGGCGGGCGGTTCGACGGGGCGTCGACGGCTGCGAAGAACCCCCGCTGTGGGCCGGTGGCCCGTGTGGTCCGCCCGAGGAACTCGGCCTCGAAGGTGCGGGCCATGCCGATGCCGTCCTCGTGCATGGCGAAACCGTCGTACCGCTCGGCCTCGGGAAACGGCCGGTGTCCCATCAGGTAGTACTCGTCGGCCGCGTAGAGCATCCGCCTGCCGAGAGTCGACTGGAAGACATCCTGCCAGTCGGCGACAGCGTCGACGACAGCTCGTGCCTCGGCGACGGTGTGGGCGCGCATCGCCGCCTCGCCGTTGAACTTCGAGACGCCGAGCGGCACCACGGCCACCGAATCGAGTTCGGGGTACTGGTCGAGGATGCCGGCGAACGTGTCGTCGAGGACGGCGCCGTCGTTGACGCCCGGGCAGACCACGATCTGGCCGCGTACGACGATCCCGTGATCGAGCAGGGCGCGGAGCCAGCGCAGGCTCATACCGCCGCGGGGGTTCTTGAGCATCTGGCTGCGCACGACGGGATCGGTCGAGTGGATGCTCACGTGCAATGGTGAGAGCCGCTCGGTCACCACCCGTTCGAGATCGGCCTCGGTGAACCGGGTGAGGGTGGTGAAGTTGCCGTAGAGGAACGACAGCCGGTAGTCGTCGTCCTTCAGGTACAGGCTGCCCCGCATCCCCTTGGGCAGCTGATGGATGAAGCAGAACTCGCAGTGGTTGTCACATGTTCGGACACGATCGAACACCGCACTCGACACCTCGATCCCCAGCGACTCCCCGGCCCGTTTGTCGATCTCGAACGACAGGTCGAGCCCGCCCCGCCGGACCTCGAGGTCGATGTCGGCGTCGTCGGTGGCGAGCTGCCACTCGATGATGTCGCGCGGAGCGTCACCGTTCACGCGGATGATCTCGTCGCCGATCACGATGCCGTGTGCTGCGGCCGGTGATCCGGGGCGGACCGACACGACGAGGGGCGCGAGCGACCCTTTGGTGCGTGACGCGCGGGGAGCGGCCTGTTCGGCGAGCGGTGCGAAGGAAGCCAGAGACATGGAGGACACGGGAGACACGGCCTGCCCAGGCTACCGGCGGGTGCTCGCGGCTAGATTCGAACGGGAATGAGCAACGCGCAGCCCTCCGACGCCCCATCGGAGCCCGACAGTTCGGCCACGGCCGATCTTCCCGTACGCACCACGTGCGATCTTCCCGTACGCACCACGAGCGATGTCCGCAAGGTGCTCCTCGCCGAACCGAGGGGCTTTTGCGCCGGCGTCGAGATGGCGATCAAGGCGCTCGCCTGGATGGTTCGCTCGTTCCCCGCGCCGGTCTTCTGCTACCACGAGATCGTCCACAACAAGCTGGTGGTCGAACGCTTCGAGCGGCTCGGTGTCGTGTTCGTCGACGACATCGCGGCGGTGCCCCAGGGGATGCCGATCATGCTGTCGGCGCATGGTTCACCCCCCGAGGTCGTCGAGGCGGCGCGTGCCCGCGGGTCATACGTGGTCGACTCGGTCTGTCCGCTCGTCACCAAGGTCCATCACGAGGTCAAGGTCCGCGCCGGCAAGGGATATCGGATCGTCTACGTCGGTCATCAGGGCCACGAAGAGGCCGTCGGCACCATGGCCGTCGCACCCGGCTCGATCGACCGGGTCGAGTCGATCGCCGAGGTCGAGGCCTTGCCCCATACCGATCAGCCGATCGCCTTGCTGGCCCAGACGACGCTCTCGCACCGGGACTGGGAGGGCGTCGCCGTCGCCGTCCGCAAGCGATTCCCCGGTGTGTGGACGCCGGGCCGAAGCGACCTGTGCTTTGCGACAACGAACCGTCAATCGGCGCTCATGGAACTCGCACAACGCTGCGACGTGATCATCGTGATCGGCTCGTCGAACTCGTCCAACACCCGCGCGCTCGAACAACTGGCGAGAGACGAGGGGTGTGCGCGGGTCCATCGCATCAACGACGTCGAGGAACTCCCCACCGACCTGCGCGGCGTCGTCGGGGTGACGGCGGGTGCATCAGCCCCCGAGGAGCTCGTCGCGGCGGTCATCGAGTTCCTCGCGCCGACCGAGGGGGTCGAGCCGGTCAACGTCACCGACGAAGACGAGTACTTCCCCCCGCCACGCAACATCCGTGACCTCCAGAACTCGATCGAGACGGCCTCCACGGTGCTGCTCGGCGGCAGCCTGCTCGACCGACCCGGCATGGATGATCGCAGCCTCGGCGCAAGTGACGTGCTCGCCGGATTGAGCTGCTGACAGGCGGTACTGCCGGTAACGGAGCACTCGTGGGCCTCCCCGTGCTCGCTCGACCGGTTCAGTTGAACACGGCCGTGGCCGTGTCGATCTCGTCCCGATCGGTCTCGACGAGTTCGGGGATCTGTGATCGCAGCTGCATCACGATGGCGAAGCGCACCTCGTCGGAACGTCGAGCGAACGAACCCTTCAGGTTGTTCAGCATTCGGATCACGATGTCGCGGTTCGACGTCGGGGCGAGATGCGACTCGCGCCACGGAACCTGCCCTCTCGTGACCTGTTCGAACACCGCCCGGGCCGCGGACCGGTCGAGCCGTCCGGGGCCGTGGTACGGGTCGTAGAAGACCGAGTCGTCGTCGGCCGCACGAACGAGGAAGTGCGCCGGCATACCGACGCCGAGGAGTCGGCACGCCGACCCGTCGGGCCACCTCGATCATCAGCACCGACAGGCTGATCGGGATACCGGTGCGGGTGGCGATCACCCGATCGAGACACGAGTTGTGCCAGTCGTAGTAGGCAGTGCGATTGCCGGAGAAGCCGAGGACACCGAAGAGGTAGTCGGCCACGCCGTCGGCGGTCGGTATCGGGCAGTCGCCCGCCAACATGTCGAGCGCGGCCAGCCATTCGATCTCGTCGAGGTGATGCTGAAGGGCCGACGACAGCAGTAGCGAAGCCTCGTCGAGCATGACGCCGTCGGAACCCTCGGCCATCACCCGGGCGAACCGGCCTGCGGTCATGGTCGGCCTGCCGTCATGGATGGCACGGTATCGGTCGACTACGTTCCGGCAACATGTTCCCCGGTGCTCATCTCGACCAGTCCGCCGACAAGCCTGCGCTCATCATGGCCGGGTCCGGCTTCACCCAAACCTTCGCCGAACTCGATGCAGCCGCGAATCGGCTGAGCCGCCTGTTGCGCTCCGCAGGGCTGCAGCCCGGCGATCATGTTGCGCTGTGCATGGAGAACCACGACCGCTATCTCGAGGTCGTGTGGGGCTGTCACTACGCCGGTCTCATCTACACGTGTGCGTCGTCGCGCCTGCAGAGTGGCGAGCTCGAGTACGTCATCAACGACTCCGGCGCCCGCGTCTACATCACGTCCAAGTACAAGGCCGAACAGGCCGCCGAGATCGCCGACCGCATTCCCGACGTCGAACTCAAGCTCATGCTCGACGGCGTCATCGACGGCTACGAGAGCTACGAGGCCGCAGTCGGCGCCCAGTCGGCCGAGCCGTTGGACGAAGCACGAGTCGCCGGAACCGACATGCTCTATTCCTCCGGCACCACCGGCATGCCCAAGGGCATCGACCGCCCGTTCCTCGGTGAGCCGCTCGAAACCACTGCCGGCGCGATGGTCGGGCTCTTGCAGCTCGTGTTCGGGATGGACGACACCAGCCGGTATCTCTCGCCGGCGCCCTTCTACCACGCTGCTCCGCTCCGTTTCTGCCTCGGCGCCCACGCGCTCGGCGCCACGATCGTCGCGATGGAGCACTTCGACGCCGAGCAGTTCCTGAAGCTCGTCGACCAGTTCGACATCACCCACACCCAGGTCGTGCCGACGATGTTCGTACGCATGCTGAAGTTGCCCGACGAGGTCCGCGCGGCCTACGACGTGTCGTCGCTCCAGACCGTCATCCACGCCGCAGCGCCGTGCCCGGTGCAGGTGAAGAGGCAGATGATCGAGTGGTTCGGGCCGGTCATCCACGAGTACTACGCCGGCAGTGAAGGCAACGGTTTCGTCTACTGCAACAGCGAGATGTGGCTCGCCCACGAAGGCACCGTCGGCATGCCGATCAGCTGCACGCTGCACATCGTCGACGAAGACGGCGAGGAGGTGGCGGTGGGCCAGTCGGGCACGGTCTACTTCGAGGGCGGCGGCGAATTCGAGTACCACAACGACCCCGAGAAGACGAAGGGGTCACGCCACCCGAAGGGCTGGAGCACGCTCGGCGACGTCGGCTACCTCGACGACGACAACTTCCTGTACCTCACCGACCGCAAGGCATACATGATCATCTCGGGTGGAGTGAACATCTATCCGCAGGAAGCGGAGAACGTGCTCGTCACCCACCCCAAGGTGCTCGACGTCGCGGTCTTCGGTGTTCCGAACGACGACTTCGGCGAGGAGGTCAAGGCCGTGGTGCATCCGGTCGAGATGCCCGCCGACGATGCTGCCGCGGCGGTGCTCGCCGGCGAGCTGATCTCGTTCTGTCGCAGTCAGATCGCCGACGTGAAGTGCCCGCGGTCGATCGACTTCCGCGACGAACTCCCCCGCCATCCGACCGGCAAGCTCTACAAGCGCCTGCTCAAGGACGAGTACTGGCAAGCGGCCGGCCGGAACATCTGACCCGACGCCGCGTCTGCGACCGTGCCCGCTCCACTCCACCCGTATCTCGACTCAGCCGGGCCGATCGCAATCGCCCATCGGGGGGGCACGAGCGAGTACCCGGAGAACACGATGCGAGCGTTCGAACACGCCGTCTCACTCGGCTACCGGTACCTCGAGACCGACGTTCATCTCACCGCCGACGGGGTTCTGGTCGCGTTCCACGACGCCGATCTGCGCCGCACGTGCGGGCATCCCGGTGAGATCATCACCATGCCCTGGGCGGAACTCGCCGCGCTACGCGTCGACGGACGCGAGCCGATCCCGCGGATGCGTGATCTCCTCGAACGGTGGCCCGACATCAGGTTCAACATCGACTGCAAGTCCGATGCCGCCCTCGAACCTCTCGCGCAGCTGCTCACCGACATGGATGCGATGGACCGGGTGTGCATCGGGTCGTTCAGCCATCGCCGCCTGCGCCGTCTGCGCGGCCGCCTGGGCCACCGTCTGCTGACGACGCTCAGCCCGGCCGAGATCACCTCGCTCTGGTTCTCCGGCTGGGTGCCGGGCAACGAGTCACGGGCCGCTCAGGTGCCCCCGAGCGCCGGGCGACGCGCCGGCCTCGGGCACATCGAGGTCGTCACGCAACGCTTCATTCGACAGTCCCACGATCGACGGATCGCCGTGCACGTCTGGACGATCAACGACCGAGACGAGATGCACCGGCTCCTCGACCTCGGCGTCGATGGGATCATGACCGATCGTCCGGAGGTCCTACGGGATGTCTTCGACGAGCGCGGCATCTGGTACGTCTGAGGCGTCCTGCCAGATCGAGCCCGCGCCGGATCTCAACAGCCCGACGATCCCGCCGAGCATCATCAGCACTCCGCCGGCCGCGGTGACGAGAGCCCCCCAGCGGGCTCCCAACATCACGGACTCGGGCACGTTGGCGACCGCCAGCCCGACGCCACCGACCGTCGATCCGGCGAACACCGCAATCGCCGATGCGACGCGCCCCGACAGCCGCCACGACAGCCGCCACGACATCACGGTGGCGATGACGACGAGCAGCGGCGCGAGCGGCCAGGATCTGATGGCCGGCCCGACGGGACCTTGTTGGGCGAACCCCAGGCGATCGATGAGATCGACCATCTCGAAGCTCGACCGGCTCGCCGCACCCGAGCGCACCCACGGCCCGAACATGCCCGCCAGCATGACGATGCCCCCGACCGTCACCATCGCGGCCACGGCGGGTCGTTTGTGCTCCCGGCGCACCCCCATCAGCCGAGCCTACATCTCCGTTTGCGTCGGGCTTTCTGCGACCCGGCGCACCAAAATCCCGACGCAAACGAGGATTTTCGCTGCGCCTCACCGGGTCGCGCTCACCGGGTCGCGTCACGACAGCAGGGGCATGACCTCTTCGGCGAAGCGCGCCATCTGCTCGTCGGCCTTCTTGTAGGGGTCGCCGAGCAGATGCGGGAACAGTGTGAGGTACTCGAAACCCAACAGGTCCTTGAGGAACTGCACGTCCTGGGCGACCTTGTCGGGTGGGCCGACGAGGATCGTCATGTTCTCGATCGATTCCTCGAGCGTGGGGATCAGCCCGGGCTGCGCCGGCTTGCCATCGGGCCCCATGTAGCCCCGGCTCCAACCGTACGGGCCCGAGGAACTTCCAGAACTCGTCGTGGCCGGGCCGGGCCGATGTCCGTGCCTGTTCCATCGTGTCCTCGATGCGGAACGACACCACGATCATCCGCTTTTCGTGGTTTGCCAGTTCGTGGCCGTCGTGCGCGGCCGCGTAGTTCTCGGCGTACTTGTCCCAGAAGCGCTTGATGAAGCTGTAGTGCTGGTTCCAGAAGACGGCTCCGTGACCGACGACCGGCACGTAGTCGAGCGTCGGCGGCGAGGTGACCGCCTGCCAGATCTCGAACGGATGGATCGGCCTGGGAACCAGCGTGAGGTCCTGCACGGTCGATCCCCGATCGGGAATACCCGGCAACGGGATCCGGAAGTGCTTGCCCTGATAGGAGAACCGCTCCTGGGTCAGGGCCCGGCGAACGACCTCCATCGATTCTTCGAACACCTCGCGGTTGAAGCGGTCGGCATCGATGCCATCGGGGTTGTCCAGCGAGCCGATCGACACACCCTTGTCGTTCAGGTGGAGTACCTCACGCGGGACCGTGCCGCGCCCGACACCGAGCATCGCTCGGCCACCCGACAGGTTGTGCAACGTGGCGAAGTCCTCGGCGAGACGCAGCGGGTTCCACTGCGGAACGACGTTGAACATCGCGCCGAAGCGCAGCTTGGTGGTTTGGGCCGCGATCCACGTCGAGATCAACAGACCGTTCGGGATCACCTCGTAGCCCTCGTGCTGGAAGTGGTGTTCGGTGGTCCAGAACGAATCGAAGCCGAGCCGCTCGGCCTCCTTGGCCGAGTTCACGTAGTCCATCGTCGCCTTCCAGCAGGCCTCGTTCGAATACCTGCGGTCCATCGGGTCGGGCGCGCCGGCGCCGGCGTCGTCCATCTCCACCCCGCCGAAGAAGAATGCACCCAATTTCACGTCCGGTCGATCACTCATGGCGTCTATGTTCGCGCAGATGCCGTCGACATTGCTGCAACGGGTACGGGTTGTTCACGCAGATGTGACACACGACTCCGAGCGGCCCGACCAGGTCGATGATCTTGTCGAGGACGTTGAGGTCGACGTGCGCCTCGCCGGTGGCTTCATCGAGGCCATCGGCCGTTTGGCGCCGCAGCGCGACGACGACGTGGTCGATCTCGCCGGATACCTCCTGCTTCCGGCGGCCGTGGAACCCCACGCTCATCTCGACAAGGCATTCCTCGCCGGGCGGATCCCGAATCTCACGGGTGACCTGATGGGCGCCATCACGGCAATGGAGGCAGGGCGTCACCTGATCACCGTCGGCGACATCGTCGAACGCGCCGAACGTGCGGCACGGCTGATGGCCCGCAACGGCTACACCGCAGTACGCACGCACGTCGACGTGACGACCGAGAACGGGCTGACCAGCGTGGAAGCGTTGGCAACCGTTCGAGCCGCGCTGGAGAACGTGATCCACATCGAGATGGTCGCGCTGACGGGATGGCCGGTGTCGGGGCCGGCCGGGGCCGACCAACGTGCGCTGCTCCGAGCGGCGATGGCTGCCGGCGCCGACCTGGTCGGCGGATGCCCACACCTCGAAGACGCCGGCACACGGGCGGCGACCGACGTGCTGCTGGACATCGCGACCGAGTTCGGTGTCGGCGTCGATCTGCACACCGACGAGACACTCGATCCGAGCATGGACGGCCTCGGCGATCTGTGCCGATCGGTCCTCGATGGGTTCGGGCAACGCGTGACGGCAAGCCACTGCGTGAGCCTCGGGCAACGCAGCGAGCGCGACCAGCGCTGCGTCGCCGAGCTCGTCGCCGAGGCGGGTGTCCACATCATCGCTCTCCCGCACACCAACCTCTTCCTGCAGGGCCGGGAGCGCTATCCGATGCCCCGCGGCCTCACCGCCGTCGCCGCGTTGCAGGCGGCCGGGGCGAACGTCGCCGCCGGCGCCGACAACCTGCAGGATCCGTTCAACCCGCTCGGGCGGGCGTGCCCGTTCGAGACCGCAGGCCTGATGGTCCTGACCACGCATCTGTCACCCGAGGCGGCATGGGACTCGGTGTCGTCGAACGCACGGCGTGCACTCGGCCTCGGCACGGTCGCGCTCGAACCGGGAGCGCCCGCGGACCTGATGGCGATTCGATCGCACAGCGTCCGAGACGCGATCGCCTGGGCGCCGAGCGACCGGATGGTGTGGAGCTCGGGCACTCGCGTCGACGAAACGAAGAGTTAACAGACGCGACGTTCGGGCGTGTCGTCGCCAACACCTAAGATGGAAGGACCATGGTCGTGAGGGGCACCAGCGAGGGCATTGCGCCACCGCACGTGGAGGAATCGCCGGCCGACGCCGACCTTGCGCCGACACCCCCGGCGCTCACGTTCCGCGACGTGTCGATGACGTTCGCCGACGGCACACACGCCCTCGCGGCAACGTCGTTCGACGTGAACCCCGGGGAGTTCGTCACCGTCGTCGGCCCCTCCGGATGTGGGAAATCGACGCTGCTGCGCATCGCGTCGGGCTTGACGGCGCCGACGACGGGCACTGTCGAGATCGACAGGTCGAGCCTCGGTTACGTGTTTCAGGACGCGACGCTGCTGCCCTGGCGGACGGTGATGCAGAACGTCGAACTCCTCGCCGAACTCGAGGGATTCTCCACGGACGAGACGCGCCGGCGCGCGGTCGAGAACATCGAACTCGTCGGACTGTCCGGGCACGAGCAGAAGTATCCCAAGCAGATGTCCGGCGGCATGAGGATGCGCGCCTCGCTGGCCCGCAGCCTCGTGCTCGAACCCAAGGTCTTCTTGTTCGACGAGCCCTTCGGCGCGGTGGACGAGATCACCCGTGAGCGCCTCAACGACGAGGTGATCGATCTGTTCGTGCGTAAATCGTTCGCCGCGCTGTTCATCACCCACTCGATCAGCGAGGCGGTGTTCATCTCGACGCGCATCTTGGTGATGAGCGCCAGGCCCGGACGGATCGTCGGCGAGTTCACGGTGCCATTCGAGTACCCGCGCGTCCCCGACCTGCGCTTCGACCCAGCGTTCGCCGAACTGTGCGGCGAGGTCTCCCATGCCCTGCGAGGCGCGCACTCATGAGCACCATCGAGGATCGTCACCACGAATCGCTGTCGGCGATGGCGTCGGCCGGATCGATGATGGCCAGCTCCGGGGCAGCGCTCGGAGCCGATCCGTCGCTCGCCGACGCGACGTCACCATCCGGACGCCCCACACGCCGCAATCTCATCTCCGCGATCGTCGGTCCACTGATCTTCCTGGTGCTGTTCTGCGCGCTCTGGGAGTACTTCCATCGCGACGGGATGCGCCGGTTCTTCGACAAGCCCGGCTTCCTGCTGCCGTCGCTGACGACCGTCGTCGACCAATCGTTCCTCAATGACATCGTGCGTCGCCAGATGATCACCGGGCTGGCCTGGACCACCTTCACCGCCCTCACCGGCCTCGCCATCAGCGTCGTGTTGGGAATCACGCTGGCTGTGCTCATGGCGCAGGCACGGTGGCTGGAGCGCTCGATGTACCCGTACCTGGTGGCGGCTCAGGCCCTACCGGTGCTGGCGATCGTGCCGCTCATCGGCTCGGTCTTCGGTGGTGGCCTGGGTGCTCGCATCTTCGTCTGCGTCATGATCTCGATCTTCCCGATCGTGACCAACACACTGTTCGGGCTCACCTCGGTCGACATCGCCCAGCATGAACTGTTCACGCTGCGAGGGGTCTCGCGCTCGACCCGACTGAGGAAGTTGCAGTTCCCTGCGGCGATGCCGTCGATCTTCATCGGGTTCCGCATCTCCGCGGGGCTCAGCGTGATCGGCGCGATCGTCGGCGAGCAGTTCTTCCGCGCCGGACAAAAGCCCGGCATCGGCGTGGTCATCGAGCAGTTCCGGCAGAAGGCCAGGTTCCCGCAGGTGTACGGCGGCCTGGTCGTGGCCGCCGCACTGGGCATCGCCGTGTTCTTCGCGTTCGGCGCCGTCCGCAAGATCGCGATCGGCCGTTGGTACGACGACACGTCGTCGTAATACCTCCGATTCCCCTTTCCCACCCACCGGAGTTCACCGAACTCCCCGACCCCAACCAGCGTGAACCACCACAAGGAGCAATCATGAACAAGCAACGCAGCGTCTCGCTGCTCGGCCTGGCACTCGCGGCCTCACTCGCCGTCGCGGCCTGCGGCAGCGATGACGACAGCTCGGACACGACAGCCGACGCAACGGCGGACACGACAGCCGACGCAACGGCGGACACGACGAGCCGGGGACCGACAGGCGACACAACGGCGGGTACCACCGGTGACACCACCGCGGCGGGCTCCGCCGAAGCGGTGAGCCTTGCCGGTGACTGCCCCGAGACCGTTGGGATCCAGCTCGACTGGATGCCGGAGGCCGAGCACGGCTTCATCTACCAGATGGTCGGCGAGGGGTACGAGATCGATGCCGGCAAGGCCTACGTCACCGGACCGTTGATCGACGCCAACGGCAATGACACCGGCGTGAAAATCCAGGTTCGCTCGGGAGGAGCTGCCCAGAACTTCTCGCCGGTCACCCAGGTCATGTACGCAGACGACAGTGTCCTTCTTGGCTACGTCTACACCGACGAGGGGATCCAGTTCTCCGGCGACTTCCCGACCGTGGCTATCGAGTCCGGCTTCGAGAAGAACCCGCAGATGATCATGTGGGACCCCGAGACTTACCCTGACGTGACCGGCATCGCCGACCTCGGTACCGAGGGCGTCAAGATTCGCTACTTCGGTGGCGCTGCCTACATGGACTACTTCACCGGGAGCGGCATCCTGTCGAAGGATCAGGTCGACGGCTCCTACTCGGGCGACCCCAGCCTCTTCATCGCCGATGAGGGCGAGCGCCGCTCAGCAGGGCTTCGGTTCCGCGGAGCCCTACCTGTACGAAAACGAGCTCACCGACTGGGGTAAGCCTGTCAAGTACGAGTACATCAACGATGTCGGCTGGGAGAACTACGCAGAGTCGATCGCCACCAAGCCCGAGAACATCGAGGCCTACAGCGCATGCTTCGAGAAGCTCGTGCCGATCATCCAGCAGGCCAGCGTCGACTACCTCGACGACCCAGCTCGTGCCAACGCCATCATCCTCGATGCCGTTGCCAAGTTCGGTGACGCCTTCGGGTGGACCTACACTCAGGGCGCCGCCGACTACGGCGTGGCAACCATGAAGTCAGATGGCCTCGTGGCCAACGGCCCCGACGGGACCATCGGCAACTTCGACCTCGACCGCGTGAGCAAGCTCATCGACCTCGCGGTGCCGATCTACACCACCCAGGGTGCGTCGCCCAAGGACGGGGTCACTCCTGACGACATCGTCACCAACCAGTTCATCGACGAGAGCATCGGGCTCTGACCGGCGTCGACGTCATGAACACCTGAACACCTGAACACCTGAACACCGATCGAGGGGGCGCTCCCGCCGGGGGCGTCCCCTCGACGCGTCCGCCGTGGGCGGCGGCCGGTCAGGCGGTGGGGTCCGCCACCCCGAGCTGATCGAGGACCACGTGAAGCAGCACGTTGGCGCCGGCCTCGATGTCGGCGGGCGCGGTGAACTCGGCGATGTTGTGGCTGAGGCCGGCGACGCTGGGCGTGAAGATCATCGCCGCCGGGCAGAGTCGGGCGAGCATCTGGGCGTCGTGGCCGGCGCCGCTCGCCATCCGCCGTGTGGAATGACCGAGCCGCTCAGCCGTCCGCTGGACCAGATCGACCATCGCGGCGTCGAAGTCGACGGGCTCGAACCGGGCCAGTGACCTGCGCTCGATGTCGACCCCTTCAGCGTGCGCGATCTGTTCGACGAACTCGAACAACAGTCGCTCGGCCTCGCGGAGACGGGATTCGTCGGTGTTGCGAAGGTCCACGGTGATGGTCGCCGATGCGGGCACGACGTTGACCAGGTTCGGGTGGATGTCGATGCGGCCGATGGTGCCCACCTGTGCGCCACCGATCCGTCTGGTCAGATCGCGGACGAAGGCGACGATCGACGCGGCGACGTACACCGGATCGTGGCGGAGCCGCATCGGGGTCGTGCCGGCATGCGCCGACTGCCCGGTGAAGACCAGTTCGGTCCACGAGATGCCCTGCACGCCTTCGACGACACCGATCGTGATCCCCTCGGCTTCGAGGATCGGGCCCTGCTCGATGTGCAGTTCGAAGTAGCAGTGGGGCGCCGTGGCGGCCGGGCAGGGAAGCGGACCGGCATACCCGATGCGGTCGAGTTCGTCACCGAGCCGGCGCGCCGTCGTCCACCGCGACCACGTCCAGCGCCTCCTCGATCGGCATGCCGCCGACATAGACCAGGCTGCCGAGCATGTCGGGCGCGAACCGCGCTCCTTCCTCGTCGGTGAAGAACGCCACGACGAGGGGTCGCTCGGTCACGACACCGTGCCGGGCGAGCGTCTCGACGACTTCGAGCCCGGCCAGCACACCGAGGTTGCCGTCGAAGCGGCCACCGGTGCGTACGGTGTCGATGTGCGAGCCGACCATCACGGCGGCGGCGTCCGGGTCGGCGCCGGCCCGGCTGGCGAAGACGTTGCCGATGGCGTCGATCGCGACGGCGAGCCCGAGGTCGCGCATCCACGTGACGACCAGGTCGCGACCTCGGCGATCGTGCTCGGTCAGCGCCAGGCGGGCGCTCCCCCACTCGCCGTCGGGTCCGTCGACCCGCCCGATCTCAGCGAGTTCGGCAATCCGCGCGCTCAGGCGATCGATGTCGATCCGCAGATCCGTCGACAGCTCCATCGACATCACCGACCAGCGAGCTCGACGGGCGGCTCGACAGGCGGCTCGACGGCGGCTCGACGGGAAGCGTGAACCGGGAGATCTCGGCGAGCGCACCGCAGAACGCCTCCACTGCCTGCGTCGAAGAGCTGCTCGCCTCGTGCGGCAGTGCGCCGTCGTCGGGTCGCCGATGTGCCCGTCGGGGCCGAAGTCGTTCGACAACCAACCGAACCCGACACTCCCACCGAATCGCACGTAGCGATTGTCGGCCAGATGTTCGGGCAGGTTGCGGGTCGCCGACCGACATGTCGACGAGGTCGGGGCGAGGTGGAGCATCAACGACGTCTCCTCCGTGCCGCCGTGGATGCCCATCCCGAGCTCGGTGCGGCGAGCCGAGACCCCACCCTGGTCGGCGGGAACACCGGGGTGAGCGAGGAACGTCATCAGCCCGTGTGCGAGGCGGATCTCACGGTTGGCCACCCCGATCAGCGCGGAGTTGCCACCGTGACCGTTCATGAACACGAGCTTTCGCGCCGCAGTGGTGGCGACGCATCGACCGATGTCGTCGAGCACCGCGAGCAACGTCGACGCCGACAACCAGATCGTGCCGGCCGACCACGCGTGCTCGTTCGACTTCGTGTACGCCAGCGCCGGCAGCAGCCACACGTCGAACTCCTCGCCGACCCGTTCGACCGCCGTCGAGGCCACCCGATCGGCGACGAGCAGATCGGTGTTGAACGGCAGGTGTGGCCCGTGCTGCTCGATCGCGCCGACAGGTTGCACCAGGATGGAGCGGTCGGTCAGCAGCCGCTCGATGTCCGGAGCGCGCAGTTCGTCGAGTCGGCGGGAAACAGAAGGCACACCGGCACGTTACGCCCTGGACACCGAGCCGCGAGAGACTGATCCCGATGGAAACGAGCCGCATCAGCCCCAGCATCAGCCCCAGCAGCAGCAGGCCAACAGGGATCTCGCAGGATTTCGACGCGATCGTGATCGGGGCCGGGCACAACGGTCTGGTGACCGCGGCCTACCTCGCGCTGGCCGGGCTGAGCACGCTGCTGGTCGAAGCACGAGCCGTGGTCGGCGGTACGGCGGCGAGCGAACAATTCGCCGGGGTGACCGTCAACATCTGCAACTGTGACCATCTCACGTTCCGCACGACACCGGTAATCGACGAGCTCGGCCTCGCCGCACACGGCTTGCGCTACCTCGATGTCGAGCCGGCGCAGCACAACATGTCGTGGGGAACGGTCGCCGACGGCATCTCCTGGTCGCACCATCACGATCTCGAAGCGACCGTCGCGTCGATCGCCGAGGTCCTCCCCGGCCAGGCGGACGGATACCGCCGCTATGCCCGCGCTGCCATGCCGGCTATCAGGATGATCCTCGAGGCAGCCGCGGAGCCGCCGTCGGTGGGCGGCCTGACGAAGCTCGCCGTTCGGCGCCGCCTGGCCGGCGCCCCGACGCTGATGAGGTGGTCGCGGCGCAGTGCCGGCGACGTGCTGCGCTCGTACTTCGACCACGACGCGATCATGGGGCCGGCAGCGGTGACCGGGCCGATGGTCTGGGGAATCTCGCCGGAGTCGCCGGGATCCGGCCTCGGCGCGCTCACCCACGCCATGCGCCATGTGGCCAAGGTGGGCCGCCCCATCGGGGGGAGCGGGCGCGTGCCGGAAGCGATTCTGGTCGCCTTCGAGGCGGCGGGTGGCGTGCTGCGCACGAAGAGCGCGGTCGACACCATCCTGTGCGAGGGCGAGCGAGTTCGTGGTGTCGGTCTGGTCGACGGCGCCGAGATCACGGCGCCGATCGTCGTGTCGGCGTGCAATCCCCACGACACCTTCCTGCGGTGGTTGAAGAACCCGCCGAACTCGGCGCGCGACCTCGTCCGCCGATGGCGCGACATCCCACACGCCGAGGGGTACGAATCCAAGCTGGACGTGGTCCTCGATGCCGCGCCGAGGCTGCTCGGCTCGAGCCGGTCGCTCGGCGCGACCACGGTCGTCGCCCCAGGCATCGTCGACATCGACCGGGCTGTCGGTCTGATGCGCGCCGGGCGGGTGCCGGAGCGGCCCGGGATGCTCGTCAACGTTCCGACGCTGCTCGACCCGACGATGGCGCCAGACGGGCGTCACGTCCTCAGCCTGGAAGCGCTCTTCACTCCCTTCTCACTGCAGGGAGGTTGGGCAGGCTCGAACGAGCCTCGACGCTGGCTGGAGCTGTTCGCCGGCCTGTGCGAACCAGGCCTGCTGGACTCGGTCGTCGACTGGCGGGCCATGACACCGGAGGTGTACGAACGTGACTTTCACCTCCCGGCCGGTCACGCGACGAGCTTCGCCGGCGGGCCCCTCGCCGCGTTCAGGAACCCGAATCCCGAACTGACACGGTACGAAACCGCCGTCGCCGGCCTCTACCTCACCGGCGCCGCCACCTTCCCCGGCGCGGGGGTGTGGGGCGCAAGCGGTCGCAACTGCGCGGCCGTCATCCTCGAACACCGATCCTGACCCGACGGGGGAATGAGCGGCGGCGGCGATGGGTTGACTCCTACGTGGCTACTGGTGCACTCCCCCTGGGTCGTTATGCCGGCATTCCGGTGCGGGCGCACTGGAGCATGACGTTCATCGCGGCGTTGTTCGGGTGGAGCCTCGCGCAGAATCTCGGCATCGTTCCGGGGCTCGTCGCGACGGGGCTGTTCTTCGTGTCGATCCTCACCCACGAGTTCGGTCACGCGCTGGTTGCCCGCCGGTACGGAGTCCAGACGGAATCGATCGATCTCTGGGCACTCGGCGGGGTCGCGTACCTCGACCGTGAACCTCCGACCCCGCGTGCCGACGGCCTGATCGCCCTCGCCGGACCGGCGGTGAGCCTGCTCATCGGGGTGCTCGGTATCGCGCTCGGATTGGGCTTCGAGTCGAGCGTGCTTTCATGGATCGGCCTCGTCAACCTGCTGCTCGCCGTGTTCAACATGTTGCCGGGCGCCCCGCTCGACGGTGGGCGTGTGCTGCGGGCGTGGCGCTGGGCTCGTACCGGCAACAAGTACCGGGCGATGCGCGACGCCGGGCAGGCCGGGCGGGTGCTCGGATGGAGCATGGCCGGCATCGGGGTGGCGATGATGTTCAACGGGATGCCCGGGATCTTCATCGCCCTGACGGGTGTGTTCATCGCTCTCAACGCCAAGGCGGAGATCATGGGGTCCTACGTGGCCGAACAGCTCGACGGGGTCAAGGTCGGCGACCTGACCTGGTTCGGGGTCGCCCATGCCGGCGCTGACATGGATGCCGACTCGATGATCTGGCAGCGCCAGCGGCTCGGTGATGCCGGAGCCGTCGTGGTCGTCGGCGAGGATGGCGAACTCGAGGGGCTGGTCCTCGAAGACCAGCTGTGGGCGGTGCCCGCGGATCGCCGGGCGCTGATGATGCTGACGAACCTGATGGCGCCGTTCAACCAGTTGGCGAAGGCCGCGCCCGACGAGGATCTCTCAGCGGTGCTGTCACGGATCAATCCGCTGCGTCCGATCGTGACCGTCTGGTCGGGCGACCGTCTGCTGGGCGTCGTGCCACCGAAGCTGCTGAAGGAACGCCTCAACCGGGCCCGTCAGCAGGCCTTCCCCCACTGACGGCTCCGCGCTCTCGATCACCGGTCCGGCAGCAGAATCAGGAGTCCTTGACTGCCCAGTCCCGCCGGACGACGGGATCCTGGTCGCTCCAGGGGAAATTGATCCACAAGTCGGTGCGCTTCCAGCTGTAGTCGCACTTCACGACCGAATGGGACTTTTCGTACAGCACGCCGGTGCGCACCTCGCCGACCTTGCCCGCACAGAACTCCTGAACCGAGCGAAGCGTGTGCCCGGTGTCCGCGACGTCGTCGACGATCAGGATGCGAGCGTCGGAGACGTCCACGAAATCGGGCGCCGGCGGCAGGATCCTTGGGACCTCGAGACGTTCGTCGACACCGGTGTAGAACTCGACGTTCATCGTGTAGACGTTCTTGACCGAGAGCGCGTATCCGATTGCTCCGCCGATCAGGAGCCCGCCCCGGGCGATCGCCAACACCATGTCGGGCTCGTACCCGTCGTCGACCACCATCTGTGCCAGGGCTCGGGACGCGGTGCCGAACACATCCCAGGTCATGATCTCGCGCTCGTCGGACATGGCCCCGGAACCTACCGCAGCGACGGACCGAGTCGGGTATTTCCGGCGCGCCGTACGCGTCGCAAACACCCGACGCAGCGCAAACACCCGACTCCGGCGGGCGCCGGCGGTCTGGGGGACTCCGGCGGACTCCGGCGGGGGGTGTCGATCAGTCGATCACAGGCAGATGTCGGACGGGCGGACGGGGACCCGTGTCAGTGGGCGACCGACGCCGTCGAGCTGGCGCAATGCGTCACGGATCGCGGCGACGATGGCCGGAGTGGAGGAGATGCAGGGCGCCTCGCCCACACCCTTGGCGCCCAGCGGCGCGTGCGGATCGGGCAACTCGATGAGTGTCGACAGCACCTCTGGCATGTCGAGGAACGTCGGCAGCAGATAGTCGGTGAAGTTGCCGTTGCGGATGACCCCGTCGACCTGGATGATCTCCTCCATCACGGCCAGGCCGAGACCCTGGGCGATGCCACCCTCGATCTGGCCGGTGATCGACAGCGGGTTGAGGGCCCGGCCCACGTCCTGGGCGGTGGCGATCTGCACGACCTTGACCAGCCCGAGCTCGGGGTCGACGTCGACGACGGCCCGGTGGGCAACGAACGCGAACGCCGTGTGGCAGTTGCCCTGACCGTTGTCGTCGAGCTCCTCGGTCGGCGGGTGGCGGTACTCGACGGTCTCGTCGAAGACGACACCCGCCGTCGCGTCCCCCACCGGGATCCGCCATCCGGAGACGGTGTCGACGACATCGGTCTCCTCGATGCCAAGTCGTAGCGGATCGACGCCGTAGGCCGCTCCGACGTGCTCGAACAGGCGCTCACGGACAGAGCGACACGCCGCATCGACCGCTCCGCCGCTCATCCACGTCTGGCGTGACGCCGAGGTGGAACCGGCGGAACCGATCTGCGTGTCGATCCGGTCGAGCCGTACGTCGTCGACGCCGAGGATCGTGCGGGCGATCTGGCCGGCGATCGTGACGAAGCCCTGACCGACCTCGGCCGTGGCGAACTTCAAGGTGGCCACGCCGTCAGCGAGGCGGCAACGTGCCGTCGAGTAGTCGTCGAACGCCTCGGAGTACATGAGGTTCTTGATCGCGACGACCCAGCCGATGCCGCGAACGATGTCGCCGGGTTCGGCGGTCGACCGGCGCCACCGGCAGCCTCATCACATCGGTCGACATCACATCGGTCGACATCACATCGGTCGACATCACATCGGTCGACCCGTCGTTGTCGGCCGCGCGATCGGCCTGCCGACCGGGGTCCGGCAGCGGCAGCGCCGCGGTCTCTCGGATGCACGCTCGACGGGGGCGACGTTGATCGATCGCCTGGCCGGTGATCAGACGATCGCCGGTGCGCATCGCATTGCGCAACCGGATCTCGACCGGGTCGAGCCCGCAGGCGTCGGCGAGCCGGTCCATCTGCGACTCGTGGGCGAAGCACGCCTGGACCACCCCGAACCCGCGCATCGCGCCGCACGGGAGGTGGTTGGTCCGCACCGCGTAACCGTCGACGACCGCGTTCGGGCAGCGGTACGGCCCCTGGGCGTGGGTGACGGCGTTGATCAGCACCGCCGACGACGTCGAGGCGTACGCCCCACCGTCCAGCACCATGCGCGCCTCGATCTTGACGATCTCTCCTCGCCGATGTCGCGTGATGGCGCATCCAGATCGTCGCCGGGTGACGATGGACGTGGCCGAGGAAGCTCTCGGCGCGGCTGTAGGCGATCCTCACCGGCCGTCCGACCCGCAGTGCGAGCAGGCACGTGTGGACCTGCAGGCTGATGTCCTCGCGGGCGCCGAATGCCCCACCGACCCCGCCGAGCACCAGCCGGACCGATTCGTCGGGCAGGGCGAGGCAGGCCGCGATCTGGCGGCGGTCCTCGTGCAGCCACTGGGTGGCGATGTGCAGCTCGACGCCGTGGCCGCCGGGATCGGGGATCGCCAGAGCGGCTTCGAGCCCGAGGAAGGCTTGATCCTGCATGCCGATCTCGTACGTCGCCTCGACGACCACGTCGCCCACGACGGACGGGTCACCGCACACGATCCGCTGGTGGCGGATGAGGTTGCCGTCCGGATGAATCGGCGGACGGCTGCCGTCGATCGCCGCTTCGGGGTCGAGCAGCGGCTCGAGGATCTCGTAGTCGACGACGATCGCCGGCGAGCGCCCGCCGGCACGTCTCGGGATGGTCGGCGGCGACGGCGGCGATCGGCTCGCCGACGTAGCGCACGACATCGGTGGCGAACACCGGTTGGTCCTGACTGATCAACCCGTAGAACGTCGAGCCGGGGACGTCATCGCCGGTGATCGATCGCCTCGACACCGTTGATCTTCCACGCCGCGGACACGTCGATCGAGCGGATCCGGGCGGAGGGATGCGGTGAGCGCAACGTGGCCCCCCACAGGCATCCCTCGACAGAGACATCGGAGGAGAACTCGAACGAGCCCTGCACCTTGGCGATGCCGTCCGGGCGACCCGGCGACGTGCCGATCGTGCCGGGCCGGCTGCCCGTCCCGGTCGCCGCCGGCCGTTCGATGACGCTCACCTGCCCCCCTCGGCACGCTGCGATGAGTTCGGGCGCGACCCGTGCGCGCTCATCCTCATCGCAACGGTCTGATGCACTGCGTCGATGATCCGGCCGTATCCGGTGCAACGGCACACGTTGCCGGCGAGCTGCTCACGAATCTCGGTCTCGGAGGGCGCCGACACCCGGTCGAGCAGGTCGTGCACCGCCACGACGAGGCCGGGCGTGCAGAACCCGCACTGCACGGCGCCGGCATCGACGAAGGCCTGCTGGACATCCGAGGGTGCGCCGGCCGGGGCGATGCCCTCGATGGTGACGATCGATTGGCCGACCGCGCTCGCCGCCATCACGAGGCACGAACACACCAGGGCGCCGTCGACGAGCACGCTGCACGACCCGCACTCGCCCTGCTCGCACGCTCCCTTCACGCCGACGAGGCCCAGCCGGTCACGGAGCACGTCGAGCAGGCTCTCGCCGAGCCACGAATCACGAACACCGAGGTCGTCGCCGTTCACGTTCAGAGTGAGGAACTCGATCCGGTCGGCGGTCACTGGTCCACACTCCTCTTGTCGGTCCTCTTGTCGGTCCTCTTGTCGGTCCTCTTGTCGGTCCTCTTGTCGGTCCTGTTGTCGGGCCGGGGCAGCGTCATGCGGCCACGTCCGTGGAGACGGCGCGGCGTACGAGCCGCTTGGCCAACACCCCGACGGCATGCCGTCGGTACTCGGCGCTCGAGCGGTGGTCGGTGATCGGGCGGGAGGCGGCCGAGACGAGCTCGCCGAAACGCTCGACGGCCTCACGAGGCGCCCGCATCGTCGCCCAGTCGAGCTGCTCGGACAGCAGCGTCTCGGCCTCGTCGCAGCGCAGCACCGTCGGGCCGACCGATCCGAGCGCAACGGACACCCGCTGCGAGTCACGATCGGCGACGAGGCACGCGCTCGCGACGGCGATGACCATCGCATTGCGCACGCCGACCTTCGCGTATCCCTGCCGGCCCCGCACCACCGGCACGGTGATCTCGACGATCAGCTCACCGGGCCGGATCGCCGTGCGTTTGACGCCGAGCATGAACTCACGAACCGGCACCGTGCGCACGTCGCCCGCCGACGCGAGCGTGACGGAGGCGTCGAGCGCGGCGAGCACCGGGAGGGCATCACCCGCGGGTGAACACGTCCCGAGGTTGCCGGCGAGCGTGCCCGCGTTGCGGATCTGCGGCGAACCGACCGTTCGCGACGCCTCGGCGAGCGCCGGCGCCAACGCTGACAGCGGCGAGGAGAGCAGTTCACGGTAGGTGACCGCGGCGCCGAGCGTGAGGGTGCGGGCGACGGGATCATGGCGCCACGAGCGCAGCTCGGTGACGCGCCCCACTCCGATCACCACACTCTCGGGGCGCCGGCGCCCGTCGTTGATCTCGACCATGAGGTCGGTGCCGCCTGCGAGGATCATCGCTCCGGGATGCTCCGCGAGCATCGAGGTGGCCTCGGCGAGGGAGGTCGGCAGCAGCATCGGCATCATGGTGACTGTACAAAGCGCGGTCGCCGTCATGCTGCAATTGGGCCTCGCCGGTGATGTGCCCTGTGCTCCGACCATCTCTCGTCCGACTATTTCTCGTGCGACTATCGCTTGTCCGACCAGGCGGCTAAGGTCCGCGCAGCGTGACGACGGTCACGTACACGGCAGCATCAACGAGGGGGACTCACGATGCGGACAGGAACATCACGGCACGCCGATCGACCATCACGGCACGCCGATCGACCATCCCGGCACGCCCGGAGGTACGCCGTCGCCGCGCTCGTGGGCTTCGCGCTCGTCGCCGCGGCATGCGGCAGCGACGACAACGGCGAGACGGGTGAAACCGAGACCACCGAGGTCACGACCGACACCGGCGCGACCGACACCGGCGCGACCGACACCGGCGCGACCGACACCGGCGCGACCGACACCGGAGCGACCGACACCGCGCCCACCGACACCGGCGTCGCGGAGCAACCGGTTCGGGGTGGCACGCTGCGTTACGGTCTGGAAGCCGACGTCGACGGCCTCAACCCCACATCGTCGGCACTGTCGTCGCCGGGGTTGAAGATGGCCGGCGTCGTGTTCGACACCCTCGCGGCCTACGACACCGAGGGCAACGCGGTGCCGTATCTCGCCGAAACGATCGAGCCGGTCGACGGCGATCTCTCGAAGTGGCAGGTCAAGCTGCGCGACGGCATCACGTTCCACGACGACACGCCGCTGAACGCGGCAGCCCTGCAGGTCAATTTCGAGCGAATCAAGAGCGACCCGCTCGTCGGGCTGGCCATCAGGCCGTACTACCCCGAACAAGGCGCCATCGAAGTCATCGACGACCTGACGGTCCAGTACAACCTGCTCGAACCGAGCGCCGGGTTCCCGGGTGCGCTCACCACCCAGGTCGGCTTCATCGCGTCGCCGACATGGCTCGACGCCGCCATCGCCGACCCAACCCTCAACCAGGCCCCGGTCGGCACCGGGCCGTTCGTGTTCGACAGCCGCTCCCCCGATTCGGTCACCCGTTTCGTCCGCAACGACAATTGGTGGAACGGCGACGTCTTCCTCGACGCGGTCGAGTTCCTCCCGGTCCCCGATCCCGATACGCTCCTCGACCTGTTCACCAGCGGCGATCTCGGTGGCATGCAGACCTCGGATCCCGCCACGGTCGGCGAGTTGCAGGACACCGACGGCGTCCAGAACCTCATCGACGAGACCGGCGAGGAGTCCTTCGTCATGATCAACAGTTCGGTCCCGCCGTTCGACGACATCCGGGCACGCAAGGCACTCGCCTTCGCCAGTCCCTTGGAGAACATCCGCTCCCTGATCGGGCTCGGTATCGCCCGGCCGGCCGATGGGATCTTCACCCCGGAGAGCGAGTACTACAACCCCGACGTCGTCCAAGAGGGCGATATGCCCGACGAAGCGATCGCGCTCGTCGCCGAGTACTGCGCGGAGTTCGCCACGGTGGAGAACCCGGTACTCGGCAAGCCCGCGTGCACCGACGGCAAGATCAACATGGAGTACCAGTTCCCGGGCCCATCCGTCATCAGTACCCGTACGGCGGAGATCCTCGACGAGGGTTGGAGCGTGGCGTTCAACGTGACCTTCGACGAGGTCGCGCAGGACGACGATATCCAACAGGCCGCGCTCGGCCGGTACAACACGGTCGCGTGGCGCCAGTTCGGCGAGGTCGACCCGCTCGGTGACAAGGTCTACATGATGTGCCGCAACATCGGGGGCATCTCGCTCAACTGGCCGAAGTACTGCAGCGAGAACCGCGATGCGCTGATCAACGAGGCCCAGGCGCTGACCGATCGCGACGCACGGGTTCCACTGTTGCAGGAGATCTCCCAGGACATCCACGACGCGTACACCTACATCTTCAGCACACACACCATCTGGGACAACGCCCTCGACGAATCGGTGCAAGGCGCCTGCGAGCGGACCTCACCCGAAGGGACGTTGTTGCAGTGCACGCATCGCGGTCGGATCTGGTTCCCCTCCGTGTGGATCGCCGAGTAGGCCGACCAGCCGGTACCGCACGTCACGGCGTCGTCCCTCATGAGCTACTGGATCCAACGACTCGCGGGTGCGGTGCTGCTGCTCCTCACGGTCAGCGCCCTGACGTTCGGAGCGATGAACGTCCTGGGCGATCCACTGTTCAACATCCTCGGCCCGGTGGCCGATGATGTCGACAACCCCGAGAGCCTGGCCAAGATCGAGGCCGCGAAGGCCGAGTACAACCTCGACGAGCCACTTCCCGTGCGTTGGGCGATGTGGCTCGGCGGCTTCGTCACCGGCGACTTCGGGGTGCAGTTCAGTGAGGATGGCCGGCCACCGGTGTCCGACCTGATCGCAGAACGACTCCCCCGCACGGTCGAACTGCTGATCATGGCGCAGGTCATCGCCGCACTCATCGCCGTTCCGTGGGCGCTCTGGTCGGCATCGAGGGCCAACGCTGCGATCGACAAGGCGTCCACGGCCGTCACGTTCATGCTGATCGCGCTGCCGAGCTTCGCCCTCGCGGTGATCCTCAAGTGGGCGTTCGCGATCAAGTTCAGCGTCTTCCCGCTGGCCTTCGTCGCCAACGACCCGTTCCTGACGCGGATGTACCAGATGTTGCTGCCCGCCATCACGCTGGCCCTCCCGGCCGCGGCGATCTACCAACGCCTGCTGCGCACCGACCTCATCACGACGTTGCAGGAGGACTTCATCCTCACCGCCCGAGCCAAGGGGGTCCCACGGCGATCGGTGCTCTTCAAACACGCGTTACGACCGTCGCTGTTCTCCTTCGTCACGATCTTCGCCATCAACACCGGGGCACTGCTCGGCGGGGCGCTCATCGTCGAGAACATCTTCCTGATCCCCGGGCTCGGGCGGGCGATCGTCGAGGCGATCCTGAGGGAGGACTTCCCGGTCGTGCTGGCCATCGTCATGCTGGTGGCGACTGCCTTCGTGTTCCTCAATCTGCTCGTCGACATCGTCTACTCCGTCCTCGACCCGAGAGTGCGTTCGACATGAGCGGCGCCTCTGACGAGCTGCATCTCGACGAACCGGCGACGACGCTCGTGCCGCAACTCGCGGGCGCTGCCGCGTTCGGCGATCACAGGACGGTCCGCAAACTCGGATTCGGCTTCTGGATCAGCGTCGCCTGGATCGTGACCATCGTGCTGGCCGCGGTGCTCGCGCCTTGGCTTCCCATCAAGGATCCGGACGCCAACCAGATCATTGCCGGCAAGCGCCCACCGTACGCCCCGTCGAGCGAGTTCTGGTTCGGGACCGATCAGGACGCCCGCGACATGTTCAGCCGCACGATCTGGGGGGCTCGCATCTCCCTTACCGTGGGGTTCGCGGCGATCGCCTTCGGGATGCTGGTCGGCGGTTCGCTCGGCATGCTTGCCGGCTACTTCCGCAGGATCTGGGACACCGCCATCTCATTCGTCTTCGTGGTGCTGCTGTCGTTTCCGGCGCTCGTCCTGGCGATCCTCATCACGTCGCTGCTCGACCGGACGCTGTTCACGATCTCGTTCGTGCTGGGTGTGTTGAGTGTCGCCCCGGTCGGTCGGGTCTCGCGGGCCACGACGATCTCGTCGGCCGACCGCGAGTTCGTCCTCGCCGCCCGCTCGCTCGGCGCGCGGCACCCGCGCATCATCATCAGAGAGTTGCTCCCCAACGTGGTGATCCCGATGGCGGCACTGGCGCTGCTCGGGGTGGCCGTCGCGGTGGTCGCCGAAGGTGGGCTCGCCTTCCTCGGCCTCTCGGTCGAGAAGGGGTCCACCTGGGGCAAGCTCATCCTCACGGGCTCGGGTTCGCGCGACCTGGAGAGCGCTCCGTGGATCGCGATGGCGCCCATCTTCGTGCTGTTCCTCACTGTGCTGGCGCTGAACTTCGCGGGCGACCGGGTGCGCGAGTACTTCGATGTCAAGGAAACGGCGCTGTGACCCCGCCACCCGAGACCCCGCCACCCGAGACCCGGTCGTCGGATCGGGTCAGCGAACGCCTCAGCGAACATCACAGCGAACATCTCGTCGAACATCTCCTCGAACATCTCGGTGTCTCGCGAACCCACCCCGACGCGCCGCTGCTGGAAGTCGACGACCTGAGGACCCGCTTCAAGACCGAACGTGGGCTGGTGCGCGCCGTCGACGGCGTCTCGCTCACGCTGCGTCGTGGCGAGTCGCTCGGAGTCGTCGGCGAATCCGGCTCCGGCAAGACGGTGCTCACTCGATCGATCATGGGTCTGCTGCCATCGACGGCGGTGACGACCGGGTCGGTCAAGTTCTCCGGCCAGGAACTCGTAGGCCTACCTGAAAAGCAGATGCGACACCTGTGGGGCGCCGAGATGTCGATGGTGTTCCAGAACCCGCTCAACTCCCTGAATCCCGTGATGAAGATCGGCAAGCAGATCATCGAGTCGTTGCGGCTGCACCTCGACATGGACCGCGCGAACGCCAGGGCCACCGCGATCCAACTGTTGCGCGACGTGCGGATCCCCGAGGCCGAACACCGCCTCGACCAGTACCCGCACGAGTTGTCCGGCGGGATGCGCCAACGGGTCATGATCGCCATCGCCCTCGCGTGCGGCCCCACGCTGCTCTTCGCCGACGAGCCGACCACGGCACTCGACGTGACGGTGCAGGCACAGATCCTCGACCTGATCGGTGAGCAACGCGCCGAGCGCAACATGTCGGTGATCCTGGTGACCCACGATCTCGGTGTCGTCGCCGGCCACACCGATCAGATCGCCGTGATGTACGGCGGCAAGCTCGTCGAGCGGGCTCCGACCCGAACGCTGTTCGCCGACATGAGGATGCCGTACACAAAGGCACTGATGCGCAGCATCCCCAAGCTCGAGGATCGGAGCCACACGCGGCTGGCCACGATCACCGGTCGGCCGCCCGACCTCGTCCACCCGCCGGCCGGGTGTCGATTCGCGCCGCGCTGCGATTACGCCCGCGACCACTGCCATCAGGAGGAACCCCCACTCGTCCAGGCCGCACAGCCCGACCACTTCTATGCCTGTTGGTATCCGGTCGGCTCCCCCGAGTTCAACGAGCGCGATGCCGAACTCCGACTCGCCGGCGGCGCTCCCGTGTCGATCGCCGCGGTGTCCTGATGGCCGGAACCGGTAAGGCCCATCTACGTGACGGTGACAAGGTGCTGAGCGTCGAGGACCTCACCGTCGAGTTCAAGGCCGGCCGTCACAGGACGGTGAAAGCGGTCTCGGGGATCAGCTTCGATGTCATGCGCGGCGAGACGCTGGGCATCGTCGGCGAATCGGGCTGCGGCAAGAGCACCACCGGTCGAGCCGTGATGCAGATCCCCAGGCCGAACTCCGGAACGGTGATGTTCGAAGGCTGTGATCTCACCGAGCTCGGGTCCAGAGAACTGCGCGAGGCGCGCACGAAGGTCCAGATGATCTTCCAGGACCCGATCTCCTCGTTGAACCCCCGGCGTACGGTGCGTGACAGTGTGCTCGAGCCGCTCGAGATCTGGAAGCGGGGAACACCCGAGGAGCGCTCGGTCATCGTCGACGAAATCCTCGAGACCGTCGGCATCGATCCGCAACGAGCCACGGAGAGTCGCCCCCACCAGTTCTCCGGGGGTCAGTGCCAGCGCATCTCGATCGCCCGGGCCCTCGTACTCGATCCCACCCTGATCATCTGCGACGAGCCGGTGTCGGCACTCGACGTCAGCGTCCAGGCCCAGGTCCTCAACCTGCTCGAGGATCTGAAGGCGCAACACGCGCTGACGGTGATGTTCATCGCCCATGACCTCGCCGTCGTGAAGAACATCAGCGATCGAGTCGCCGTGATGTACCTCGGCAAGCTGTGCGAGGTCGCGCCGAGCGACGATCTCTACGCTCGCCCGGCCCATCCCTACACGAACGTGCTCCTCCGCTCGATTCCCGCGCCCGACCCGGATGCCGATCACTCGAGCGCAGAGATCATCGGCGAGCCGCCCTCACCGATCGATCCCCCATCGGGCTGCCGGTTCCATCCGCGCTGCGCGTCGGCCGATTCGTTCTGCGCCCAGCAGGAGCCGCAACTTCGCGCGATGGGTGACGGCCACTTCGTCGCCTGTCACCATCCCGTCGAGACCACGGTCGCCATCGCGCCCGCCCCCCGGTCCAGCTGATTCCCCGGTCCGGCCGATTCCCGGGCGAGAGTGCTTCAACCGGCCGAGACGGGGCTGGTACCGTCGCCCGGATGCCCTTGACCGCCATGACGACCACGACGACGCCCGCAGTTGCCGCTGCCGTCGCCGTGGCCGCCGAGACGACACGGCCGGCGCCCGGGCACGACGTCGACATCGCCGCCACACTCGCGTGCTATCGCCACGGCCACGGCGATCCGACCACCACGCTGACGACGTCCGGCCACGGGATCGCCGCATCGGGTGAGTTCCTGCATGCCACGATCACCCCCGAGGGGCCCGCGACCATCCGCCTGCGGTGGCACGGGCAGCGGGTGTCGATCGAAGGGCACGGCCCAGGTGGCGCCTGGCTTGCCGACCGCGCCCCGGCGATGCTCGGCCGTCACGACGGTGGTCTCGGCGACACCGACACGGCAGGCTGGGATCCCGTGGTGGTCACGGCGTTGCACCGTCACCGCCATGTGCGCTTCGGCGCGGGCGGCAACCTCTATCACGAGCTGCTGGCGACCGTCATCGAGCAGCGCATCACCAGCCAGGAAGCCCACCGACAGTGGCGCCTGCTGTGCCGGCGCCTGGGCGAGCCCGCTCCCGGCGCGTTCGCCGGGCTGCTGTTGCCGCCCGCACCCATCGCGCTGCGGCGACACCCGAGCTGGTGGTTCCATCCGCTCGGTATCGAGCGCTCCCGCGCCGAGACGCTCATCGAGGTCGCCCGTCATGCCTCGAAGTTGTGGGCGTGGGCCGGGTTGCCGCCGCACGACGTGGCCGACCGACTGGGGCTGCTGCGTGGGGTCGGCCAATGGACCATCGGCACGGTGCTCGCGTCGGCCTGCGGTGACCCCGATGCCGTGGCGGTCGGCGACTTCCATCTCAAGAACATGGTCGGTTTCGCCCTCGCCGGCCAAGCACGGGCGACGGACGAACGGATGATGGAACTGCTCGAGCCGTACAGGGGACAACGGGGACGCGTGGTGCGTGCCCTGCGGCTCGACGGTCGAGCGGCGCCGAAGTTCGGTCCGCGTCAGCGCATCATCGCGATGAACACCTGGTGAGGCGCCGATGACCACCAGGGAAGTGACCGGCGAACAGATCTCCGACGGGCCCGATCACCGGACCGATGACCGGACGGATGCGACGATGACGGCGTCGGCGACGAGCCCACGGCGCTTCAGCGACTGGCATCGTGCTGTCGCCGTCGGGCTGATCGCCTATCTCGTCACCAGATTGTGTGTCCTCGCCGGAGCCGGCGTACGCGCCGCACAGCTGGTCGTCGATACACGAACGGACGCAGAAAAGGCCGGGGCGCCGGTCGTGCAACCCGGCGCCGTCCACACGATCACCGATGTGCTCACGTCGTGGGACGGTCGCTGGTACCTCGAGCTCATCCGGAGCGGCTACCCCAAGGCGATCCCGCCGAACATCACCTACGACCAGCTCGAGGCGCGGGCGGCGTTCTTCCCCGTCTACCCGTGGCTCGCCCGCGCCGCCGACCGGGTACTGCCGGGAGGCGACACGTTCGCGGCGCTGTCGCTCAACTTCGTACTGGGAGCACTGGCCGTCGTGCTCGTCGGGATGCTCGCCCGACAGCTCTACTCCACAGCGGTCGCTTCCCGGGCGATGATCGTGTTCGTCGTCTTTCCCGGAAGCTACGTGCTGTCGTTCGCGTATTCGGAAGCGACGCTCATCGTGCTGGCCGCAGCGTGCCTGTTGTTCCTGCTGCGCGAGCAGTGGTGGCTCGCGGGGGTGGCGGCCATGATCGGCACGGCGACACGGCCCAACGGTGTGGCGCTCGTCGCCGCCTGTGTCGTGGCCTGCTTCTTCGCCGTCCGACGGTCACGTGACTGGATGTCGCTGGTCGCCGTGGCCCTGTCACCGATCGGGTTCGTCTGGTTCCAGTGGTACGTCGATCGGGTGACCGGCGAACGTGGCGCCTGGTTCCGAGTGCAACGCGAGGCGTGGTCGGAAGGAACGAGCTTCGGCGCAACCGCCGTCACCAACACCCTCGATTTCCTGACACACCCGCTCGCTTCGCCGACCGATGCGCTGACGGCCGCCTCGATGGTGGCGCTCGTGGGGATGATCTACTGCGCATGGCGCGTCCGGCTGTCGCTGCCACTCGTCGCCTACAGCGCCGTGGTCGTCGCGTTGATGCTGATCCCCGAGACGGTCACCGCGCGCCCTCGTTTCCTGATCACGGCGTTTCCGCTGCTGATCGCCGTCGCCGCGTGGTGGCCACAACCCACCAGTGAAGACGCCGACCACCGCATGTCGTGGAGCACGCTCGGCTGGGACATGACCCTCGTGCTGTGCGGCGCGGGGATCGCCGTGCTCACCGGCCTGTACGCGGTATTCGGGGCGATCCCGTGACAAACACCGCGCCAGTCATGAATACCGTGTCCGCGATGAACACCCTCATCGTCGTGCCGACGCACAACGAGGCCGACAACATCGTCGGCCTGCTCGACAAGATCCGGCTGGTGCTCCCCGACACCGACGTCGTCGTCGTCGACGATGCGTCGACCGACGACACCCGCCGGCTCGTCCGCTCGGCCATCACCGACGACACACACCTGCGCATCATCGAGCGAGCGGACAAGCGCGGGCTCGGCGACGCCTACCTCCATGCGTTTCAGCTCGCGCTCGACGAGGGGTACGACATGGTGGTCGAGATCGACGCCGATCACTCCCACGATCCGTCGGTGTTGCCGACGATGCTCGGCGTCGCCGCCAGCGGAATCGCGCTCGTCATCGGCTCACGTTACGTACCCGGCGGCACCGTCACCGGCTGGCCGCGCAGGCGCACGTGGCTGTCACGCTGGGCGAACCGCTACGTCGCGATCATGCTCGGGCTGGCCGTCAACGATGCGACCGCCGGCTACCGGGTGTACCGCGTCGACACATTGCGAACGGTCGGCCTCGATGGCGTTCAGGCCAGCGGCTACGGCTTCCAGGTCGAGATGACCTATCGGGTCGTTCGCGCCGGCCTGAGCGTGGTCGAGATTCCGATCGCGTTCACCGACCGGGTGGCCGGCGCCTCGAAGATGGACCGGCGCATCCTCGTGGAGGCATTTCGGCTCGTCACGGTCTGGGGTGTGCAGGACATCGTGAGCCTCAAACGTCGCCGGCGCGCCTACCGCACGCCCGACGGACCGCCATCGCCCTGCTGACCAGGTTGCTACGATTCGGAACCCCATGCGTCAGCTGTCATCGATCTCTCCGCCGGTGGGGCGCTTCGCTGATGCACTGCTCGGCGCCGACCTTCCGGGCCTCTCGATCGACCGGCGTGGCACAACGGTGGCGTTCGTCGAGCAGCGTGTCTCGACGCTGCCCTCGATCACGAGGCTCGGTGTCGCCATCATCTCCTTCGTCGTCGACCTGGCCGGTCGCGCCGTCGGCTTCGACCGGGTCGTCCCCCTCATCTCCTCCAGACCGTTCCCATTGCTCGCGGAATACCCACGCCTTGTGCGCTCGCTCGGATACGCCTTCATCTGGGAATCGTGGCCCGACACGACGCAGGACGGCTCGCCGTCGTGAGCACGCCGAGCGCCGGCGCGCCGGTACGTCACGTATGTGACGTACTCGTCATCGGGTCCGGCGCAGGTGGCGCGACGACCGCGGCGATCCTCGCCGAGGCCGGGATCGACGTGCTGGTGGTCGAGGAAGGGCCTTGGGTCGATCAGGGCTCGGTGGCGCCCTTCTCACTCGAGCAGATGGATCGCCAGTACCGCTCGGGTGGCGTGACCGTGGCGCTGGGCTTTCCGTCGATCGCCTACACCGAGGGCCGCTGCGCCGGCGGTGGCACCGAGGTCAACAGCGGGCTCTATCGACGCCCGCCGGCAGAAACACTCGATCGGTGGCGTCGCGAGTACTCGATCCGCGACTTCGCCACCGACGACCTCGAATCGATCTGTGACGAGGTCGAATCCGCCCTGAGCGTCCAGACGGTACCCGGCCGGCACACGCCGGCCAGCGAGATGTTGCGCCTCGGCGCCGACCGTCTGGGCTGGCAACACGACGAGATTCCCCGCTGGATGGCCTATCCGGAACACGGCGATGCCGTCGACGGCAAACGTCAGAGCATGACGGAGACCTATCTGCCGCGCGCCCTGCGCGCCGGAGCGCGGCTCCTGGTCGACCATCGGCTGGATCGGCTCGTCGTCGAGTCGGGTCGCGCCGTGCGGGCCGAACTCACCGACACCACACTGCCCGACTCGCCCGGCGACGTGTCGATCACCTTTCGCGACGTGATCGTGTGCGCAGGTGCGATCCAGACGCCGGCCATCCTGCAGCGCGCCGGATTCCGCCATCGCGTGGGCCGGACCCTCGCCGTGCACCCGACGGTGAAGCTGGCAGCACGTTTCACCACAGAGATGAACACTCCTGACGACGTGCCCGTCCACCAGGTCAAGGAGTTCTCGCCGGACATCTCCTTCGGCGGCTCGGCCAGCCATCCCGGCCTCATCGCGTTGGCCTTGAGTGACAACTGGCGGCAGTTCGGCGAGGCGATCACCGCCTGGCCGGAGATCGCCGTCTACTACGCGGCGATCACGAGCCAGGGACGCGGGTGGGTGCAGGCCATCGCGGGCATGCGTGACCCACTCGTCACCTATCGCCTCACGCGGCGCGATCGTCACCTGCTCGGGCAGGGTCTCGCCCGGCTGGCCCTGCTGATGCTCGAGGCCGATGCCGTGGAGGTGTTTCCCTCGTTCCGGGGTGCTCCCGTGGTGCGGACACGGGCAGACCTCGCGACCATGACCGCGGCGTTCTCCGCCTCGGCCGCCAGCGTGATGACCGTGCACCTCTGCTCGACCGTTCCGATGGGCCAGGAGGACCGCCGATGCGCCGCCGACAGTTTCGGGCTGGTCCACGGAGCAGCCAACATCCATGTCAACGACGCCTCCCTGCTTCCTGACGCTCCTGGCGTGAACCCGCAGGCTTCGGTGATGGCGGTCGCCATCCGCAACGCGCGACGATTCGCCGATCGGCGGTCAGGGTGATCGAGCTTCCCGACGTCACGGTGGTCACCGGCGCCGGCGGCTGGCTCGGCACGGGCCTGGTCACCGCGTTCGTCGGCCCCGGCCCATGGCAGCGCCCTGGCCGGCTGCGACTGCTCGTTCACGACGCCGCCGACCGGGCGCGCCTCGAAGCGCTCTCCGACAGCGTCGAGGTGGTCATCGGCGACATCAGCGACCGGCGTGTTACCGAGCGGCTCTTCGACGCAGTGAGCGGCGCCGTCGACGTCATCCACACGGCGGGAGTGATCCATCCGGCCACCATGTCCGAGTTCGAATCGGTCAACCACACCGGCACGTCCAACGTGTTGGCCGCCGCCGGAGCCGGCGCGGCTCGGCGGATGGTGCACGTGTCGTCCAACAGCCCCTTCGGCGTCAACCCCGAACGGCGGGACAACTTCCGCAACGACGAGCCGTATCACCCGTACCTCGGCTACGGCAGCTCGAAGATGAACGCCGAACTACGCGTGCTCGACGCCGCTGACCGGGGGCTCGACGTGGTGATCGTCAGGCCGCCATGGTTCTACGGACCACATCAACCGGCCCGCCAGACGACGTTCTTCACCCTCATTCGCACGGGCCGTTTCCCGGTGCTGGGTGACGGCGGCCAGCGCCGGTCGATGGTCTACATCGACAACCTCGTGGACGGCATCGTGCGCGCCGAGCTCACGCCCACCGCTGCCGGGCGCGGATGGTGGATCGCCGATGCCCGCGCGTACACCGTCACCGAGATCGTCGAAACGGTCGCCCGGGCGCTGAACGACGAGGGATTGTCGACCGTGCCGAACCGGGTTCGGCTCCCCTCACTCGCGGGCGACGTGGCGGAACGCCTCGACGGGCTCCTGCAGCGATACGGCCGTTACAACCAGCAGCTCCACGTCCTCGGCGAGATGAACAAGACGATCGCGGTCGACATCGCTGCCGCCCGACGCGATCTCGGCTACGAGCCGGCGATCGAGCTCTACGAGGGGATGCGCCGCAGCATCCGCTGGTGCCGCGAGCAGGGCATCGAGCTGTGACGACCTATCTGGTCACGGGCGGAAGCGGTTACTTCGGCTCGCTGCTCGTCCGCCGTCTCGTCGATCTGGGCCACGAAGTCCGGACGTTGGACCTGCACGACGCGTCCGACCGCCCGGCCGAGGTCGAGTTCGTGCGTGGCGACGTCCGGAATCCGAGCGTCGTGCGCGAGGCGGTCGAGGGTGTCGACGTGGTGATGAACAACGTTGCCCAGGTGCCGCTCGCGCGTGACCTCGACCTGCTGCGAACCGTCAACGTCGACGGCACGGTGAACCTGCTGCGTGCGAGCGCCGCCGCCGGCGTGTCCAAAGTCGTGCACACGTCCTCGAGTGCGGTGTTCGGTGTGCCGAAGGCCAACCCGGTGATGCCCACAACGGTGCCGTCGCCGATGGAGGCGTACGGACATGCGAAGCTGGCCGCGGAGTGGGCCTGCCTCGCGGCCGCCCGCGACGGCCTCGACGTGTCGATCGTGCGGCCACGAACGATCCTCGGCCACGGGCGACTCGGCATCTTCGGCATCCTGTTCGACTGGATCGCCGACGGCTGCGATCCGATCGTGCTCGGGGACGGCTCGAACCGCTATCAGTTCGTTCACTCCGACGACCTCGCCGAAGCGTGCATCAGAGCCTCGGTCGCCGAGGGTCCCGACATCTTCAACGTGGGCGCCGACCGCTTCGGCACGATGCGTGAGACGCTCACCGATCTGTGCGAGTACGCCGGAACCGGGGCAACGGTCCGATCGCTGCCCGTCGGCCCGGCCACGCTCGGCATGAAGTTGAGCGCGACCCTCGGCATCTCGCCGTTCGCTCCCTACCACTGGCTGATGTACTCCAAGTCGATGTGGTTCGATCTGGACCACCTCCAACGCGGTCTCGGGTGGTCCCCGGTGTGGTCGACCGCGGCGATGTTCGCCCAGAGTTACGACTGGTTCATCGCCAATCGCGCGCACGTGGACGACGCCGGCGCCTCGCAGCACCGGCGAAGCGCCCGTCAGGGGGTACTGACGCTCGTGAAGCGGTGCTCCAGCATCCTGCCCGAGGCCCGGTGAGCGCGCCGCGGCAGCGTCACCGCACGCCGCCGCTGTCGTGACCCCGCTCGCACAACTCTGGGCATGGGTGGCACGCCGCCAGGTCGCGGTGTCCGTGGCGACCCTGGCAGTGCTCGCGTACCCCCCAGCGCTCACGGCGGCGCCGGGCCGGATGCCGGCGGATTCGAAGCTCTACGTCTATCTCAACCCCGGTCGGTTCATCGTCGACACCACGACCACGTTCGACGCTCGGCAATACGCCGGTTGGGTACCCCACCAGCACATCGCCTATCTCTGGCCGACCGGGCCGTGGTTCTGGGTCTTCGAGCAGCTCAACGTTCCGGACTGGGTCGCGCACCGCTTGTGGATCGCGACGTTGCTGTTCACCGCCGGCCTCGGCGTGCGCTGGGCGGCGCGGGTGCTCGGGCTGGGCCCGACGGCGGCGCTCACCGCGGCGATCGTCTACCAGCTTTCGCCGTACATCCTGCCGTACATCTCGCGGACGTCGGTGCTGCTGCTGCCCTTTGCCGGGCTCGGGTGGATCGTCGGGCTCACCGTGCTCGCCGGCGAACGGGGACGCTGGCGGTTCGCCGCGGGCATCGCGTTGGCCGTGTTCACCGTCGGGGCGGTGAATGCCACCGCACTGGCGATGATCATCCCGGCCCCGACGCTCTGGCTGATCCACGCCCTCTGGCAACGCACGATCACGTGGCGCCGCGCGGTGGCGACCGCGGCCAAGGTCGCGGTGCTCTCGATCGCGGTGTCGATGTGGTGGATCGTCATGCTCGTCATCCAGGGCCGACGTGGGGCCGACGTGCTCGCCTACTCCGAGTCGCTCGAATCGGTGTCGTTCACTTCGACCTCGAACGAGGTGGTGCGCGGGCTCGGCTACTGGCTCTTCTACATCCGGGATGCGTTCGGCGCCACCACCGGCGCATCGATCGACTACATGTGGTCGGTCAGGGTGATCGGCCTCGGAGCGGTGTTGCTCGCGTCGTGCCTCCTCGCGTTCGTCGTGACGACATGGCAGCACCGCCGGTTCGCGGCGCTGCTTGTGGCGGTCGGCGCGGTGCTGGCGGTCGGTGTCCACCCGATCGACGATCCGGCGCCGCTGATGTCGGCGCTGCTCGGCGACGGCGAAGGCGGCCTCGCACTCGCGCTGCGCAGCAGCACCCGTGCCGTGCCCGTGCTGGTCTTCGGTCTGGCACTGTCGGCCGGGGCGATCGTGTCGGCGGCCGGCGCCATCGTGCTGCGCCGGCCACGTCTCCGCCTCGGGCCGGCACTGGGGTTCGTCGTCGTGCTGCTGGCCATCGGCAACCTGCCCTCCCTGCGCAACGGGGGGTTCGTCGACCCGCAACTCGAACGTGACCAGAACCCACCGCAGGCCTGGCTGGATGCTGCCGCACAGCTCGACGAGCTCCCCGCGGGCTACCGCGTGATGCAGCTTCCCGGCAGCGAGTTCGGGGCGTTCCGGTGGGGATACACCGTCGACCAGCCGCTCCCGGCCCTCACCGAACGGCCGCTCGTGACCCGCGACCTCCTCCCGCTCGGGAGCGCGGCGGCGATGGATCTGGTGTTCGCACTCGACGACCGCTTCCAGGACGGGGTGGTCGATGTCGACGCCGTCGCGCCGATCTCGCGGCTGCTCGGAGTCGACACGCTCTGGGTCGCCGACGACATCGCGTTCGACCGCTTCCGGCTCGCCCGACCCGAGATCGTCGACGACCTGCTCACCGGAGCGGGTGCGGCCGAGGCCGGTCTCCTGCCGCCCCGACGCTTCGGCGCACCGCGTGTCATGTCACCTGACATCCCGGTGATCGACGAGCAGTCGGTGAGCGACGACCGTGTCGGCGCGCCGCTCGCCACCGTGTCGCTCGTCGGTGTCGCCGACCCCGTGCCGACCGTCCGCGTGAAGGACTCCTCGGTCGTGGTGTCGGGGAGCGGCGACGGCCTCGTCGATGCGGCCGCGGCCGGTGTGATCGACGGTTCCGAGCTCATCTTGTACAGCGCGTCGCTTGACACCGACGCACTGGCCACCGCACTGGGGCGCTCGGCGCGCCTCGTCGTGACCGACTCCAACCGCGATCGCGCCCACCAGTGGCGCGGCTCGCAGGATGTCACCGGATTTACCGAATCGGGTGGACCCGAACCCGGCGTGCTGCGATATCAGAGCGGTGACGAGCGCCTGCCCGTGTTCGACCGTGTGACCGCCGAAACACAGACCGTGTCGATCCAGCGGGGCCCGGTGACCGCTTCGGCGAGCGCGTACGGCGAGCCGTTCGCCTATCTTCCCGAGCACCGCCCCGCGATGGCGATCGACGGCGACGTGTCGACGAGCTGGACCGTCGCCGATCGCGCTGCGGCGCTCGGTGAGTTCATCCGGCTCGACGTCAGTGACGCGGTCGACCACATCAGCCTTCGTCAGCCCGACACGCCCGACGGCGCCAGGCGGATCACCTCCGTCGACATCACCGTCGACGATCGGGCGCCGCTCGCCGTCGAGCTCGACGAACGGTCGCTGACCGATGGTGGCCAGCGCATCGACATCGAGCCGACCGCCGGCGCGGGCCGCGTGACCGTCACCATCACCGGCACCGGTACGGGTACGGGTACGGCCGAGATTGCTGCGCCGGTCGGGCCCGCCATCCAGGGAGTCGGTTTCGCAGAGATCGGCACCGGCCGCGGCCCGACGACGCTGCCTTCGACGACCGAGGTGATCCGGGTGCCCACCGACGGCCTCGATGCGCTCGGCGCACTCGCCGCGCCCGATGGCGCCGCGCCGGCGACCGGGACCCCCGTCACCCCCGTCACCCCCGTCACCATGGTCTTCACGCGATTGCGCACCGACCCCACCGACCGCCGGCGATCCGACCCCGAACCGGCGATGGTCCGCGAGTTCACGCTGCCCGGGCCCATCGCGACCGACGCCGTCGTCACACTACGTGCCGATCAACGCGCCGCTGACGACGCGCTGGCCGCACTGCTCGACGAGCCCGTGGTCGCCAGTGAGCATCTCACCGGGGTACCCGCCGCACGGGGTGCGGCGGCATTCGACGGCGATCCGGCGACCTCGTGGACCACCAGGTTCGGGCATCCGACCGGCGCCACGCTCGCCGCCTCGTTGACCGGCTCGGCACACTCGCTCACCATCACCCAACCCCCCGGTGACTTCTCAGCCGTCACGGCGATGCGCGTCACCGATCCGACGGGATCGTTCGACCTCGACGTGCCCATCGAGACGGCGACCTCGACGTTGGAGTTCCCGCGTCCGGTGGATCTGAGCGAGCTGTCGATCGAACTCCTCGATGTCGACGAACGCACCACGCTCGACCGCCGATTCGGCGAGGTGACGGTGCTGCCGTCCGCCATCGCGGAGATCACCTTCGACGGCAATTCGTCGCTGATCACACCGCGGGCGGTGATCCAGGCCGACTGCCGAACCGATCTGGTGATGCTCGACGGCGCCCAAGTCGGTGTGTCGTTCTCCGCGGCATCCAGCGACGTGATCCGGGGCGCGCCCGTCGACGCCACGCTGTGCGAACCGACGCGGTTCGACGCCGGCGCCCATCTGCTCGAATAACCGCACCCTGCGGGGTTCCCATGTCACTGCTTTGCCATTGCCCTTCTTCCAAGACGCCCGCCTTGAGCCATTTTTGCACCAGGCGGATGATGCGCTCGTCACCGATTCTGTGCCTCAGAAAGCGTATCAACCAGTCTTGGTTGACCGCGTCAAAGAAGCCTTTGATGTCGGCATCGAGTATCCAGTTCACTGGGGTGCTGCTGATCGCAACCGACAATGCATCCAGCGCATCATGCTGCCCCTTTTGGGCCGAAACCCGTACGAGAAGCCGAGGAAGTCTTCCTCGTAGATGGCGTTGAGCACCGCAACGGTGGCGCGCTGGACGATTTTGTCTTCCAGTGCAGCTATTCCCAGCGGGCGTTTCCGTCCGCTTTGGGGATGAAGACCCTTGTGACGGGCAGCGCCCGGTATGCGCCGCTATGGATACGTTTATGCAAGTCTTGAAGGTTTCCCTCCAGTTGTGCCTCGTAGTCCTCCCACGTGATGCGTTCCCGACAATTGCCACCAGCCGCCGCCGCGCCGGCCCACCCGTGACCGGCCCGACCGTCGCTGCGACGAGTTGCTGGACGTGGTGCCGTCCGATTTGCGTTTTGCCTACGATGTAAAAAAAGTTGTGCGCAGTCTGGTGGACGATGGCGCCTGTTTCGAATTCAAACCGCGTTTTGCGCCGAACGTGGTGACCGCGCTCGCGCATCTGGATGGCCGCGCGGTCGGCATCATCGCCAACCAGCCCAACCAGATGTCCGGCACGCTGGACGTAAAGGCCTGTCAGAAAATCTGTCGCTTCATCAATTTTTGCGACGTGTACGGTTTCGCGCTCATCTTTCTGCAGGACATTCCAGGTTTCTACCCGGGGCCGCAGTCGGAGGAAGACGGCATCATTCGCTGGTCCACGCGCATGCTCTACGAAATCGAACACGCCACCGTTCCGCGCATGACGGTGATGATGCGCAAGGCGTTCGGCCTCGCGCACTACGGGATGAACAGCCTGGGCAGAGGTGGCGCGTGAGTCGCGCGACGGCGGCGCGAACGCCTTTTGCGCATCATCACCGTCATGCGCGGAACGGTGGCGTGTTCGATTTCGTAGAGCATGCGCCATGGACCAGCGAATAAATGTCGTGTTCACTCCGACTGCGGCCGCGGGGTTAAACCTCAATGTCCTGCAGAAAAATCAATGCGAAACCGTACACGTCGCAAAAATTGATGAAGCGACAGATTTTCTGACAGGCTTTTACGTCCAGCGTGCCGGACATCTGGTTGGGCTGGTTGGCGATGATGCCGACCGCGCGGCCATCCAGATGCGCGAGCGCGGTCACCACGTTCGGCGCAAAACGCGGTTTGAATTCGAAGCAGGCACCATCGTCCACCAGACTGCGCACAACTTTTTTGACATCGTAGGCAAAACGCAAATCGGACGGCACCACGTCCAGCAGTTCGTCGCAGCGGCGGTCGGGCCGGTCGCGGGTGGGCCGGCGCGGCGGCGGCTGGTGGCAATTGTCGGGAGACGCATCACGTGGGAGACTACGAGGCACAACTGGAGGGAAACCTAAGACTTGCATAAACGTATCTCCGTAGCGGCACTGCCCGTCACAAGGGTCTTCATCCCCAAAGCGGACGGCAGACAACGCCCGCTGGGAATAGCTGCACTGGAAGAACAAAATCGTCCAGCGCGCCACCGTTGCGGTGCTCAACGCCATCTACGAGGAAGACTTCCTCGGCTTCTCGTAGGGTTTCGGCCCAAAGGGGGCAGCATGATGCGCTGGATGCGTTGTCGGTTGCGATCAGCAGCACCCCAGTGAACTGGATACTCGATGCCGACATCAAAGGCTTCTTTGACGCGGTCGACCAAGACTGGTTGATACGCTTTCTGAGGCACAGAATCGGTGACGAGCGCATCATCCGCCTGGTGAGCCGAGGCGGGCGTCTTGGAAGAAGGGCAATGGCAAAGCAGTGACATGGGAACCCCAT
>CAVPET010000067.1:0-42186 GCA_963703525.1 Ilumatobacteraceae bacterium
CTGGGGTGGGGCAGTGGCCATGGGCTGGGCGGTCGAACACGTGGATCGTCTCGCGGGCATGATCCTGTGCAACACCGGGATCGGCGTGCCTGCGGGCCGTTCCGCGCCCTACGTCATCCGGCTGGCCGCCTCGGCTCCGCTGCTCGACCTGGTCTGTCACGGATCGCCGACATTCGTCGAAGCGACATTGCGTCTGTCCGGTAGGCGGATCACGGCTGCTGATCGATCAGCGTTCCGAGCGCCGTACCGCACCGCACCTGCGCGGGCGGCGATCGCCGATTTCGTCGACGACATCCCGTTGACGCCTGGGCATCCCTCCGAGCAGACCCTCGCCGATGTGGCGGGTCGTCTCGGCGATGTCACCGCGCCCGTGTTGCTGGCGTGGGGTTCGCGTGACCCGGTTTTCAACGACGACTTCGCCGCCGACCTCGCGGGCCGTATGCCGAACACCGTGCTGCACCGCTTCGCTGGCGCCAACCACCTCGTGATGGCCGAGGCCGATGTCGCCACGGTTGCCGAGCGGTTCATCGCCGACGTCATGTCGAGCGCGGCAGGAACCGCATTCACCGCGCCGCCACGTGAGCGTTCCGAGGCCGGTGGCGCCGGTGCAACGGCGTCGACGCTCACGCCCTGGGCGGCGATCGACGCCCGGCGGGCCGACCGTGACATCGCCGTCGTCGACATGGCCACGGGAGACCAACTGCGCTTCGACGAGTTGGCCGATCGGATCGACGCCGTCGCCGCAGACCTGTATCGCCGAGGTCTGCGGTCCGGCGACCGTGTGGCGATGCTCACTGCGCCCGGCATCGACCTCGTTGCCGCGGTCTACGGGGTGTGGCGGGCCGGGGGAGTGACCGTGATCGCCGACCGTGGTCTCGGCCTGCGCGGCCTGGGCGCCGCCGTACGCGGGGCACGCCCGAGTTGGGTCGTGGGGCCCCGGCGGTCACTGCTCGCCGCGCGTGTGATGCGTTGGGCCCCTCGGGCGACGGCCGTCGACGTCGGCGAACTGGTCGGCGCCCCGCTCGGCCCCTTACCGGCCTCGCCTCCGGCCGACGACGTCGCCGCGATCCTGTTCACGTCGGGAGCCACCGGGCCGGCGAAAGGGGTCTTCTACCGGCTGCGGCAACTGAGCGCACAGTGTGAGGCGCTCGCCCGTACCTACTCGATCGGCGCCGACGACCGTCTCGTCGCCGCCTTCGCGCCGTTCTCGTTGTACGGCCCCGCACTCGGTATCACGACGTGTCTTCCCGACTGCGATGTGACCAAGCCGGGTCAGCTCACCGCCGCGGCACTCGATGCGGCATGCAGCCGCGTCGACGCCACGCTCGCGTTCGCGTCGCCGGCGGCGCTCACCAACGTGGTGGCCACCGCAGGCCGGCGTGCGGTCTGGCCGGGCCTCGCCGGACTGCGCATCGTGTTCTCGGCGGGTGCGCCGGTGCCGGCCGAGACGCTCCACGCCGTCGCCGAGCTCGCCCCCGCTGCCACGTTGCACACGCCGTACGGGATGACCGAGGCCCTGCCGATCACCGATATCGACCTCGCGGAGATCGACCCGCGAGTCGGCAGGATCCGACCGGCGGCGTGTGTGTCGGCCATCCGGTCGACGGAGCCAAGGTGCGTATCGCCGAACTCGAAGAAGGCGTTCACGGCGAAGTGGGCGAGGGTTCCAAGGGCGGGGGCTTCGCACTCGAGGCCCTCCCGGCGGGCGTCACCGGTGAGATCCTGGTCGCCGCCGCGTGGGTGTCGGAGGGGTACGCGGGGCTGTGGGCCACCGAGCACGCTGCCCGGCCCGCCTCGGCCGAGGGCTGGCATCGGTCCGGTGATGTCGGGCATGTCGACGCGGAGGGCCGCCTCTGGGTCGAAGGCCGCGCGGTTCATGTCATCCACAGCGTCGACGGGGTCGTCACCCCGGTGCCGATCGAGCGAGCCGTCGAGCAGGGCCTGCCGATCGCTCGTTCGGCCGCCGTCGGCGTCGGTCCGCCCGGACGACAACAGCTGGTGGTCGTGCTCGAAGACTCCGGCGCCGATGTCGGGTTGGCCGATGCCGGGCGGACGGCACGGGTCCGCTCGATCGTCGAGCAGCCGGTCGCAGCCGTGCTGAACAGCGCCGCGCTGCCCGTCGACATCCGCCACAACGCGAAGATCGACCGTACGGCGGTTGCCCGCTGGGCAGACGACGTGCTCGCGGGCCGACGCGCCCGCCCGCCGAAGTAGATGTGGCGATGAGGGTGCTGGTGACCGGGGCGTCGAGCCTGATCGGTGTCGGGATCTCGCGCGCGTTGATCGAGCGTGGTGACGCGGTCGTCTGTCTCCAGCGCCACCCGCTCGTCATCTCCGAGGGGCTCGATGGCATCGAGCAGGCGCCGGGCGATGTCCGTGACGCAGGGGTCGTGCGCCGGGCCGCCGAGGGGTGCGACGCCGTGATCCATCTCGCGGCCAAGGTCGGTGTCGTCGGCACGTGGGATGACTACCTGTCGGTGAATGTGCACGGCACCGGCAACGTGCTGAACGCCGCTCGTTCGAGCGGCATCCGGCGCGTCGTGCACGTCTCGTCGCCCTCGGTCGCGCACGGGGGAGAACCGATCGTCGGCGCGGGAGCCGAGCCACCGGTGATGGGTCGGCGTCGCGCCCATTACGCCGAGTCCAAGGCGATGGCGGAGAACCTGGCGGTAGCGGCCGCGTCCGGCGAGATGGGTGTGGTCGTGGTACGGCCCCATCTCGTGTGGGGGCCGGGCGACACCCAACTGGTCGGCCGGATCGTCGAGCGGGCACGGGCGGGCCGGCTGGCGCTGGTCGGGGGAGGCCGAGCGCTCGTCGACACCACGTACATCGACAACGCCGTCAGCGCACTGCGCGCCGCGCTCGACGCAGTGTCACCGCAGGCGCGCTGTTCGGGTCGGGCCTACGTCATCGCCAACGGTGAGCCCCGGCCGATCCGCGATCTGGTCGCCGGCATCTGCGCCGCGGCCGGCGTCGAGTTCGCGCCGCGTGAGGTGTCGTTGCGCGTTGCCAGTCGTCTCGGCTCGATCGTCGAGCGGGCCTGGCCGCTGATCCATCCAGGTGGTGAGCCCCCGCTCACGCGGTTCCTCGCCGAGCAGCTTGGCACCGCGCACTGGTTCGACCCGCGGCCGGCGGCCGACGACCTCGGTTGGGTCCCGACCGTCACGATCGACGAAGGCCTGGCCCGCCTCGCCGCCTGGTACGCGGCCACCCCATCGCCGGCCTGAACCCGGTCGGATCGCGTTGCGATGAGTTCGTGCGCGGGCAGGTCGCGCGGGTTCTCATCGGAACCCGGTCGGATCGCGTTGCGATGAGTTCGTGCGCGGGCAGGTCGCGCGGGTTCTCATCGGAACCCGGTCGGGGGCTGTTCGGGGATTGGCGGCGGCGGCGGGTATCGTCGGGTGGCGATTGGCGACGTGGCCGAGTGGTTTAGGCAACGGCCTGCAAAGCCGTGTACATGGGTTCGATTCCCATCGTCGCCTCCAAACCCTTGAGTAGGTATCATGCCTGCTCAAGGGTTCTTTTTGTCTGAACCGAGCCGTGCCGCTGTTGTCCGCTGAAATCGATCCCGACGACCTGCTGTCGTGGGGATGCCGTATCGCGGTCGCCGGAATCCGGTGACAGCGTGACCATCCCGGCACTACGCTGCACTCTCGAACGATGACCAGCATCCCCGCCCGCACCTCGCCGACCACGACCGTCGTCGTTCCCGGCACCCATCTCATGACATCGCTGCTCGGACCTCGCGATCATGTACTGCGGCGCGTCGAGCAGCAGTTCCCGACGACGCAGATCAGCGTTCGCGGCAACGAGGTTCGCATCGGAGGAGACGATGCCGAGGCAGTCTCCGACGTTGCTCGTCTGTTCGAGGAACTCGTGATCCTGCTCCAGAGCGGCCAGCAACTCGACGACGGAACACTCGACCGGGTGTTCACGATGGTCGACGCCGATGAGCGGCCCAGCGACGTCCTCACCCACCAGGTGCTGCGTGGCGCCAAGGGGCGCCAGGTCAAGCCGAAGACCGCCGGCCAAAAGCACTACATCGACACGATCGCCAAGAACGTGATCACCTTCGGTCTCGGCCCCGCCGGCACCGGCAAGTCGTGGCTCGCCGTGGCCATGGCGGTGCAGGCCTTGCAGGCCAAGCAGGTACAGCGGATCATCCTCACCCGTCCGGCGGTCGAGGCGGGGGAGCGGCTCGGTTTCCTGCCGGGCGATCTGATGGCCAAGATCGACCCGTATCTCCGCCCGCTGTACGACGCGCTCTACGACATGCTCGACCCCGAGGCCGTCCAGCGTCTGCTCGAGCGTCAGATCGTCGAGGTCGCGCCGCTCGCGTTCATGCGTGGACGGACGCTCAACGACAGCTTCATCATCCTCGACGAGGCCCAGAACGCGACACCCGAACAGATGAAGATGTTCCTCACGCGCATCGGATTCAATTCGCGTGTGGTCGTCACCGGCGACACCACTCAGGTCGACGTCCCGCAGGGCAAGAGTGGCCTCGCCGCTCTGGAGCGGACACTGGCCGGGATCGACGGGTTGGCCTTCGTCAAGCTGACCGGCGCCGACGTGGTGCGTCACAAGATCGTCGCCGACATCGTGGCGGCGTACGAGAATCAGGCGAGCAACCAGCCGTCGTGACCGCGACGTGAACCGCGACGTGGACCGCGACCTGAACAGCGACGCGAACCGGGACGTGAACGGGGGGTGAATCGCGAGCGGGTCAGTGTCGTCTGCGCCGACGAGCGCTCCACGGCAGGACCAGAATTCGTGCCGCTCGACGTCGGTCGATGGAAGTCGCTCGCCGAGTTGGTCCTGGCGGCCGAGTCGGTCACCGGTGAACTGACGGTGACGTTCGTCGACGAGGCGGACATCGCCGAGCTGAACGCCGAACACATGGGCAGGACCGGCCCGACCGACGTGCTGTCGTTTCCGCTCGACGAGCAATGTGTGCCGGGTGTCCCGACCCTGCTCGGCGATGTGGTCATCAGCCCTGGCGTCGCAGCAGCCCAATGCGCGGACCACGCGGGGACCTTCGACGACGAGATCGCCCTGTTGATCGTCCACGGTATCCTGCACGTGCTCGGTCACGATCACGCCGACCCCGACGACGCCGTTGTGATGCGAACTCGCGAACTCGAACTGCTGCGGGTCCACCACTGGGCAGGCACAGTGCCGGCCCGGTTCCGCCAGACCCACGAGTGATCGGTAGCGTCACCGCCCATGGAGATCTCATTGCACGGCAAGGTCGCACTCGTCACGGGGGCGTCGAAGGGCATCGGCAAGGCAATCGCCGCATCGATGGCGGCATCGGGCGCCAAGGTGATGTTGAACAGCCGCAAGCACGACCAATTGGAGGCCGCAGCCGCCGAGATGACGGGCGAGGTCGAGATCTTCGCCTGCAACGCCGGCGACGACGACGCCGGTGAACGGGCGGTGACCGCGACGATCGAACGGTTCGGGCGTCTCGACGTGCTCGTCAACAACGCGGCGACCAACCCGTACTTCGGAGCAACGCTCGGCATCGACCCCGGCCGTTACGACAAGACGTTCCAGGTCAACCTCAAGGCGCCGCTGTTCTGGAGCCAGGCCGCCTGGAATCACGCCTTCAAGGACTCGCCCGGCACGATCATCAACATCGCCTCCGTCGGCGGCTTGCGGGCGGAGTTCGGCCTCGGCGTCTACAACGTCAGCAAGGCGGCGCTCATCCACCTGACCCGACAGCTGGCATCGGAGCTGGGCCCGACCCGGGTGGTTGGGATCGCTCCCGGACTCGTGCAGACGGATTTCGCCGCCTACCTCGTCGACAATTTCGGTGAGCAGCTCGAGGGCCGTCTCCCGCTGCGGCGCCTGGGACAACCGCAGGACATCGCCAACCTCGCCGTGTTCCTCGCGAGCGACCTGGCGAGTTGGATCACCGGCGACACCTACGTCATCGACGGCGGCGCCGGCGTCGCCGGCAGCCACTGAGTAGCGGCGCTAACCGGGGGCACAGGCCGTCGGGTCGGCCGATCGTCGGAGCTTGCCGATCGCCGTGCGTGGGAGCGTGCTGACGATCAACAGCGAGCGCGGCGCCATGAACGATGGATGATGTTGCCGGACGTGTTCTCTGAGGGCCTCCAGCGTCGGAGCGTCCCCCGCCGGGACGACGACGGCCTGCACCATCTGGCCCCACTCGGGATCGTCGATGCCGCGCACCAGCACCTCGGCCACCAGCGGATGATCGGCGAGCACCGCCTCGACCGCCTCGGGCCAGACGTTCTCGCCTCCGGTGATGATCAGGTCACCTCGCCGCCCCTCGACGTGGAGGCGACCGTCCGCGAGCCAACGGCCGACGTCACCGGTCGGGAACCAGCCGTCGGCATCGAACGGCCGAGCGCCGTCGCGGTACTCGCGCAACAGCATCGGGCCGCGTAGCCAGACATCACCGGCCGCGTCGATGCGCACCTCCATTCCGTCGAGGGCGACACCGTCGTAGACGACTCCGCTGCCGGTCTCGGTCATGCCGTAGGTGGTCACGGTGTTTGCCGGACGGTCGGCGGGTGGGCGGCTCCCCCCGAGCACGATCGTGCGGAACCTCGACGCGTCGGTGCGCCGTAACGTGGTGACCACCAGCGACACCAGCGTCGCCTCGGAGCTGTTGACGCGTTCGGCGTCGAACCCGGCCAGCACGGTGAGGCGCGTGCCGCTGTGCAGTGCCCGTGTGACAACCGACAGGCCACCGACATGCGACAGCGGAAGGCAGGCCAGCCAGTGGTCGTCAGCGGTGACCTGGAGGCGGCGACTGGTGGCCTCGGCCGACGCGGCGATGGCGTCATGGGTGAGCACCACTCCTTTCGGCGTGCCTGTCGATCCGCTCGTCGCGATCACGAGCGCGTCGCCCGGGGCGACCGCCTCGCCCACTCGCATCGCTGCGAGCAGCGCGGTCTTGGCCGGTGGCGGTAGCCGCTGGTCGACCGGGAAGGCGGCGTTACCTTCGGCCCAGATGCGTTGGAGCCGTGCGACGAACTCGGGACCGCCCGGCAGATCGAGTGCGACGAGACGGGGGATCATCGCTGCACGCGTGACTGGATCGATCGGCGTCGAAGCTCCTGGCAGCCGAACTCGACGGCGAGTTCCGGCGCGCCCGGTTGCCGCAGTCCGCTCATTGCCCCCATCATGGCGCACTCATGTATCGCTGGATCATCGGAGCTCGCCCCCGCACACTGCCGACTGCAGTCGTGCCCGTCTCGGTCGGGGCCACCGCGGCTGTCGGCGTGGCGGAGGTGATCTGGTGGCGCGTCGGCCTCGCGCTCGTCGTCAGCCTCGCGCTCCAGGTCGGCGTGAACTATGCGAACGACTACAGCGACGGAGTGCGTGGCGTCGACGATGTACGCGTCGGCCCGGTGCGCCTCGTGGGGAGCGGGCTGGCGAGCCCGGCCGCGGTCAAGCGGGCGGCACTGGCGGCCTTCGGTGTCGCCTGCGTCGCCGGCCTGGCGATCGCACTCGACACGTCACCGTGGCTCATCGCCGTCGGCGCGCTGGCGATCGCCGCAGGATGGTTCTACACCGGCGGCACGAAGCCGTACGGATACCTGGGCCTCGGCGAGCTGTTCGTGTTCGTCTTCTTCGGGCTGGTCGCCACCGTGGGCACGACGTTTGCAGCCATCGCGGAATTCACCGCACTGTCCGTCGTGATGGGTTGCGCGGTCGGCTCGCTGGCCTGCGCGTTGCTCGTGGTCAACAACCTGCGTGACATCCCGACGGATCGGGACGTCGGGAAGAAGACGCTCGCGGTCCGGCTCGGCGATCGGCGAACTCGATGGTTGTACGTCGTCCTCATCGCGGGAGCATTCGCGTGCACGGCGCTCGCCGCGACGTGGCGAGCCCCTGTGCTGCTCGCATTCGTCGTCATCCCACTGGCGGTCGCCCCGGTGCGTGCGGTGCTCGGTGGCGCATCAGAGCGTGAACTGATCGGGGTGCTCGGCGCGACCGGCCGGCTCCAGCTGGCCTTCGGCGCCGTGGCGTCGCTCGGTTTGCTGCTGGCATCGTGATCCGCCGCGCCGCGAACGAACGCGGCCCACTCATGACCGCCGGAGCGAGCCGAGCCAGGTCGTGATCGCGTCGACGGTCGCCGCCGGCGCCTCGAGGTGGGTGCTGTGGCCCACCCCGGGCACCATGACGAACTCGGCCAGCGGGAGCAGGGCGGCGAGACGCCGACCGAGCGTGACGAACTTGGTGTCGTACTCGCCGGCCAGCACGAGAACAGGCGCCCTGATCTCGCCGAGGCGCTCCCACAGTGGCTCCTGTGTGCCCGCGCCGGCCGATCGAAGGCTGGACGAGAGACCCTCGACGGTGTTGCGCAGACGGTCGTCACGCAACGCGGTGGCCGGAGTGAGGCCGGCGAAGAGTGGGTTGGCGAGCCACTCGTCGATGAACGCCTCCAGCCCGATCGATTCGATCCGATCGGCCAGTTGATCGTCGGCGGCGCGTCGCGCCGCTCGCTCCTGTGGGTCGTCGATGCCGGCGGTCGTGCCGATCAACACAAGGTGTTCGACGAGGTCAGGTTGCCGGAGAGCGGCGTGCAGAGCCACCCGACCGCCCATGGAATACCCGACGTAGATGCCGCGGCCCCCCTCGGCGAGGAGTCGACGTGCGCCGTCCCACAGATCGCCGCGCCGATCGGACGCTACGCCGTGACCCGGCAGATCGATCGATCGGATCTCCACGCGCGGGAACCGTTCGATGAGCAACCGTGCGACGGTGTCCCACGATCGTGCGGTCTGTGTGAAGCCGTGTGCCAGGACGAAGCGCGAAGCACCGTGCTCACCCGTCGCACCGTTCATACACCGAACGAGTCAGGCATCGGGCGAGTCAGGCATCGAGCGAGGAGCGTGTTGGCCCGCACGGGTCGAGCTGGAACGGGAGGTACGTGATGTCGAAATCGACGCCCAGATCTTCGCCATCCACCAGATCGACGCCGCGTTCGAATCGACGCTTGCCGATGTAGCACCACGGGCACACCACAGCGGAGTAGATCTCGACGGAGACGACGGGCCGTTCACGCGTTTCCACGTCGCCCACGATACGCCCGTATCGTCTGCTCACCATGGTCTGTGGTGCGCGGTCGACGTCCAAACCCGAAGACGTACAGGCGACGTTCTGCGCCGCGCTCGTCGACGAGTGGGTGCGGCTCGGGGCGAAGCACGCGGTGATCGCGCCCGGTTCCCGGTCCACTCCGATGGCGCTGGCGATCACCGATCGAGCCGACGTCGCGGTGCACGTCGTCCACGACGAGCGGGCCGCCGCATTCGTGGCGCTCGGCCTCGGCGTCGAGGGGGAACGGCCGCTTCTGCTCTGCACCAGCGGCACCGCGGCGGCCAACTTCTTCCCGGCAGTGGTCGAGGCCGGGCTGTCCGATGTGCCGATGATCGTGATCACGGCGGATCGGCCGTCGGAGTTGCGCGGGGTCGGTGCACCCCAGACCATCGACCAGCTGCGCCTGTACGGCGATCATGTCCGGTGGTTCCATGATGCCCCGGTTGCCGCGGAGACCGACAGTGGCACGTGGCGACTGCTGGCGAGCGACGCATGGGCGCACGCCGACGCCGGACCGGTGCAGCTCAACCTCGCGTTCCGCGAGCCGCTGATCGGGATCGCCGGCGAGCTGCCGCCGGTCGGCGACACACCACGACCAAATCGGTCGGATCGGTCCGCTCGGTCCGTCGATGCCGTACCGGGGGGCATCGTCGCGGAGCGCGGCGTCATCGTCGTCGGCGGGCGAAGTGGCCTCGCCGTCGATCAGGTGGCCGCGCTCCACCGAGCGACCCGATGGCCGATCATCGCCGACCCGATCTCGGGGATGCGTCAGATCGACGGTGTCGTCACGGCAGCAGATGCCCTGCTGCGCGATGAGCGCTTCGTCGCCGATCATCGACCCGACGTGATCGTGCGGATCGGTCGCCCGGCGAGCTCGAAGGTGCTCGCCCAATGGACGGCGCGAACTCAGGCGATGCTTGTCCAGGTTGGTGGCCCCGGCCGCATCGACCCCGACCACAACGTGACGGCGGTGTGCGACATCGTCGATCTGCTCGCCACCCTCGATGGCGGCCGGAGCACCCCGAGCACCCCGAGTACCCCGAGCAGCCCGAGCACCCCGAGTACCCCGAGTACCCCAGACCCCGAGTACCCCGAGTACCCCGAGCACCCCGTCCGAGTCGTGGCTGCAGTCATGGCTCGATGCCGATCGTCGCGCCGACCGGGCGATCGCCGACATGCTCGCGTCGTCGACCGAGCTGTCGGAACCGGCTGTCGCGCGGACGGTCGCCGAGCATCTTCCCCACGACGCGGTGCTCACCGTGGCGTCGTCGATGCCGATCCGTGACCTCGAGTGGTTCGGCGGCAGGACTGCGGCCGCGCATGCCAACCGTGGCGCCAACGGCATCGACGGGGTGATCTCGACGGCGCTCGGTCGAGCGCTGAGCGGGCTGGTCTCGGTGGTGCTCATCGGCGACCTGGCGTTCGTTCACGATTCGAACGCTCTCGTCGGGCTGATGGCGCGTGGCGCCGACCTGCGCATCGTGGTGGTCGACAACGACGGAGGAGGCATCTTCTCCTTCCTGCCGCAGGCCGACGCGCTGGCACACGATCGCTTCGAGCAGCTGTTCGGCACGCCACTCGGCGCCGACGTGCTCGGCCTCGCCGCTGCGCACGGCCTCCCCACGGCAACCGCGACCACGGCAGATGATCTGATCGTCCAACTTCGCCGGCGCGGTCCGTGGGTCGTGCGGATTCCGTCGGATCGGGCGCGCAACGTCGGGGTGCATCGTCGCCTCGAACGTGCCGTGATCGAGGCGCTGGCGTGAGCGCCTGACGCCGGCGCCCGTCGGATCACGGACGCACGATGGCGCTGAGCATCGCCTGGAACTTCGCCTGGGTCTCGGCGAGCTCGGCAGACGGGTCGCTGTCGGCGACGATCCCGCCTCCCGCCACGAGTCGCGCGCTCCGGCGATCAGCGGACAGCTCGGCACAGCGGATGGCGACCGCCCAGGTCCCGTTTCCGGCGGCGTCGACCCAGCCCACGGCGCCGCCGTAGCGACCACGCTCGAATCCTTCGACTCGCTCGATCAGCTCGATCGCCGCCGCCCGCGGATGCCCACCGAGTGCGGGCGTCGGCACGAGCGCTCGCACGAACTCGACGACCGACGGGCTGGGCTGCGACAGCATGCCCTCCATGCGCGTACCGAGGTGCTGCACGTTGGCGACCGTTACGATCGACGGCTCGGGCTCCCAGTCCAGATAGCTCGCCCACGGCAGCAGCGTGTCGTGGACGACATCGATGACCACCCGATGCTCGATCTGGTTCTTCGTGCTGGCCGTCAACTCGGCGGCGAGACGAGCATCGTTGTTGGCGTCGCCGGTTCGCGGCGCGGTGCCCGCCAGAGGATGAGATCGAACGACCGCGCCGTCGACCTCGACGAGGAGCTCGGGTGACGCGCCGACGAACCCGTCGAAGGAGTACCGATAGCTCGACCCGAAGCTGTCACGCAGCCGTCGCAGCACGGCGTGCACATCGATGGGGCGGTCGGCGGTCACGATGATCGGCCGGGCGATGACGGCCTTGGTCAGCTCACCCGCTCTGACCGCATCGCGGGCTGCGGCTACCGCGGCGAGGTAGTGTCCGACGTCGACGGCCGGCTCGATCGCGTAGCTGGATGCCGTTGGCGCGGTGGTGTGACCTGCCGTCGTCTCCAGCCACTCGAAGGCGGCGTCGAGCCGCGTTGCGGCGGCCGCTCGATCGGCGGCGACCACCGTGATCGTGGGCGGTTGGGCGACCGACTTGCGGATCGTCGTCCCGGCAACGACGAGTGGGGCCGGCGAACCCGGGCGGAACGGCACGACGCCGAGCGCGACCGGACCCTGCCCCTCCAGCGTGGAGTCGATCTCGATCGAGCGCAGCATCTCGGTGGCATCGTCGGCCTCGACGCGAGCGGCAATCCCGCGGCCGGCGAGTCCGATGCCGTCACGTACGAAGAGGTGACCGTCGCCGGCAGCGACATCGTTGAGGTCGACGACGAGGTCGGTCAACTCGTCGAGCGGACGGGTGATGGCGAACACGGCTCAGGCCCGGGTGGCGACCATGAGTTGGGTGAGCCCACCCGACAGTTGCGTGTGCGAGACGTCGACGAATCCGGCGGTCCGCAGCGATACGACCATCTCCGCTGGGGAGGGGAGGTAGGCCACGCTCTTGGGCAGGTAACGGTACGCCGCGCCGTCGGACAACAACGCTCCGATGCGTGGGACGATGCGCCCGAAGTAGATGCCGTTGCCCCAACGCACGACGGGGTTCCCCGGCACGCCCACATCGAGCAGCGCGATACGACCGCCCGGCCTGACGACGCGCCCGAGCTCGATGAAGAACGTCGGCAGGTCGAGCAGATTTCGCAACGCGAAGCCACATGCGACCCCATCGATCGACGCGTCGGGCACCGGTAGGCGCAGGATGTCGGCTTGGGCGCGGGGCGCACCCGAACGGTCGGCCGCGAGCATCCCGAAGCTGAGGTCCATCGAGATCGGCCGGATGCCGGCGCGGGCGAGATCGATGCACAGATCACCGGTGCCGCTCGCGAGGTCGAGCACCGTGCTCGCGGGAGGTAGTGAGAGGTCACGCACGGCGCGTCTGCGCCAGTGGGCGTCGAGGCCGAGTGAGATGATCCGGTTCAGTCGGTCGTACTTCGGCGCGATGGCGTCGAACATGTTCCGCACGGCGACGACTTTGGCCTCACCCTCGGGCAATTGCTCGGTGTCCCAGTCGGGTCGATCGGGTCGATCGGGTCGCCGCGAAGGATTCGTCACACTGTGCAGGTTACGGCCGAGCGAACATCACGGAGCGGCCGATGCCGCGACCTGCCGCGCCCAGCGGTAGTCGGCCTTGCCGCTCGGAGAGCGAACCACCTCGTCCACGTACACGATCGCCTTGGGCAACTTGTACCGGGCGATGTGCCGTTGGGCTTCGGCGCTCAGCGATGCATCGTCGACGTCGTGGCCGGCACGGAGTTGGACGATCGCGACCACTTCGTCGCCCCAGCGCCGGCTCGGGCGACCAGCCACGACGCAGTCGTAGACCCCGGGGTGGGCCTTGATGGCAGACTCGACCTCTTCGACGAAGATCTTCTCACCTCCGGACACGACGGTCACCGCGTCGCGGCCGTGGAGCTCGACGGCGCCATCGGCTCGGAGTCGGGCCCGGTCGCCGGGAACGGCGAAACGAACGCCGTCCACGATCGGATATGTGCGTGCGGTCTTCGCCGCATCACCCAGATAGCCGAGTGCCAGCCGGCCGGACTTGGCCAGCCACCCGATTTCGTCTTCGCCAGGCTGCAACACCCGATCGAGGTCGGTCGACAACACGACGTTGCCTGGGGCGATCCCGAATGATCCCGTCGATGAGTGACCCCCGGTCGACACATGTGAGACCTGGCCGCCGGCCTCGGATGAGCCCAGCCCGTCGACGATCATCAGCGTCGGAAGGTGCAGCAGCAGTTCGCGTTTCAGGTTCACCGACAGGGGAGCACCGCCCGACAGCAGCACGGTGAGCGACGAGAGTTCGTATGCGTGGCGGTCGAGTTCGTCGAGCAACGGTCGGGCGAACGCATCGCCGACGATCAGCAGGCAGTTCATCTTCTCTCGTTCGACGAGCGACCAGATGTCGGCCGGGTCGAGCCGTTCCGGTACCGACTGGACGAACACCGTGCCGCCGCCGAGCCAGGTACGAAAGGCCATCCAGTGTCCCGCGCCGTGCATGAACGGTGGGGCGAGCATCACCCGCAACCCGGTGTCCGCCTCTGCCACGAACCGATCGATCGATGCCGCCGTCTTCGATCCTCCGAAGCACTCGACCATCGCGTCGCCGTTGCGCCACATCACGCCCTTGGGCATCCCCGTGGTGCCCCCGGTGTAGAGCAGGTAGAGGTCGTCCGGGCTCCAGTCGACCGGGGGTCGCTCCGCCGACGCCTGCGCCAATGCGTCCTCGTACCAGACGGCGCCCGGCAGAAGATCGTTGCCCGAGGAATCGGAAACCTGCAAGATGACCTTGAGGTTCGGCAAGGAGTCCCGGACCTCGGCGAGCACCGGGGCGAACTGGGCGTGGACGACGATCGCCCGGGCGTTCGAGTCGGTCAGCAGGTAGCGCAGCTCCTCGGCCACGTACCGGTAGTTGACGTTCAGCGACGCAACCCTGGCCTTGAGCGAACCGAGCATGGCCTCGAGGTACTCGTTGCCGTTGTGGAGGTAGATGGCCAAATGGTCCTGGCCGCTCTCGTGTCGCTGGAGCGCAGAGCGTTCGACGTGGCACCCGAGGCCGCACCCGAGGAGGTAGTTGGCGAGCCGGCGGGTGCGCTCGGTGACATCGGCCCAGGTGAGTCGCAGGTCGCGGAAGACGAGGCACTCCGCGTCGGGGCGCGACGCGCCGATCGCCTCGTGGACCTCAGCGAGGGAGAACTCGGGGACTGGCGAGGTCACGGCGCGAAATGTGCGGTGCGGTCCGAGTGAGGCGTCGGCTCAGGCTCCGTGACCGCTGATCGAAACACCGCTGATCGACGCCACCCGAACGCGACGCCTGGATCCGACGGGCAGGCGCTCGCCGACAAGGCATTTCGTCTCGCTGATGCCGTGGATCGTGCGGGTCATGGACCCGAGTTTGGCAAACTGAACGCGTGACCGACGAGACGCACGATTTCCGATCAGGCCTCGTGACGTTCGTGGGACGTCCCAACGTGGGTAAGTCGTCGCTCGTCAACGCCATCTGCGGCCGCAAGATCAGCATCGTGTCGGACAAGCCGCAGACCACCCGACACCGCATCATGGGGGTGCTCACGCGGCCGCACGAACAGATCGTGTTCGTCGACACCCCCGGGTTGCACAAGCCGGTGTCGGCGCTGGGTGAGCGGGTGAATGCGACGGCACTCGGCAGCGTGAACGATGTCGACGTGACCTGTCTCGTGCTCGATGCCACCGCACCGTTCGGCAAGGGCGACCGCTGGGTGGCCGAGCGGATGGACATCGCCAACTCGATCGTGATCGTCAACAAGACCGACATCGCCGGCCGCAAGCAGGTGATGGCGATGTTGCAGGCGGCGAGCTCGCTCGACGCGGCCGCGTACTTCCCGGTGTCGGCTGTGTCGGGGGAGGGCATCGGCGTACTCGTCGAACATCTCGGCTCGCTCCTCCCGGCCGGCCCGAAGTACTTCCCCGACGACGAGGTGTCCGATCTCCCCGAGGAGCGGTGGGTGGCCGAACTCGTCCGGGAGCAACTCCTCGCCGTCACCCGAGACGAGTTGCCGTACTCGATCGCCACACAGGTGACCGAATGGGAGTGGCCGCGTATCCGAGTCGACATCATCGTCGAACGCGAAAGCCAGAAGGGAATGGTGATCGGCAAGGGCGGTCAGATCCTCAAGCAAGCCGGCGAGCGAGCGCGGGCCCAGCTGCCCGAGGGCGTGTATCTCGAATTGCGGGTCAAGGTCGACAAGGACTGGCAGCGTCGGCCCGAGCGCGTCGAACGGCTCGGTTACTGATCACCCAGGCGTCGTGGCGATGGTGGTGGCGCTGTCGACGATGGGCTCGACGACGGTGCTGACGACGGGGTCGACGACGGGGTCGGAATCCGGCGAGGACAACTGCGACGAGGCGAGCAACACCCGGTAGTCGTCGTACGACACGGGTTCGCCCTCACCTGACAGCAGGCTGTCGCCCTTCTTGACCTGCGTGGGTTCGCCGCCGAGGGTGAACAGCACCAGCCCGACCCGCCGCAGGTTGCTGGTCATCGTGAGCACGATCTGGCCGATCGCCTCGCTCTGGTCGAACGAGGCGATCCGGCCGAAGATCTCGGGGTCGAGGTCGATCGTGACCACTCCGGCCGCGTCGACTGCCGAAGTGATCAACCCTGCCTCGATCAGCGATTCGAGGCCGACACCCGCGGCGCCCGGAGGTGGCCCGGCTTCGAGCAGCGCCGTCACCTGATTGGGGCCGTAGTCGCGGGCAAGTTCGAGCGTGACGGGCTGCAACCGACCCCGCGACAGCATGTAGATCTCGACCTGGTCGAGTGCGATCGTCGTGGTCGTTTCGATCGCCGTCGTCTCGGGGACGATCGGGACCACCGTGGACGTGGTCGTCGTCGATGTGCTCGTCGAGACCTGATCGAGATCGAACAGGATCTCCTGCTCGGGGATCTCGCTGAAGGTGTCCTCGCCGGTCGGGATGCCACACGACGCGAGCGCCACGGCTCCCAGGGCGATCGGGACGCCGACAACGAGAGTTCGGCAGCGATGTGTCATGAGCCCATCTCGGTGGGAAGCTCCACGACGAATCTGGCGCCCCCGCCGGCGCGGTCCTCCACCCATGCCCGCCCGCCCATCGCCGCGCTGTGTTCAGCGACCAGCGCGAGACCGAGGCCGGTGCCGATCCGGTTCCTTGCTGCGCTGCCCCGGGCGAAGCGCTCGAAGATCCGCTCCCGCTCGCTCTGGGCGACTCCCGGTCCCGAGTCCTCGACGGCGACGCATACCCGGCCGGGTTGGGCGGAGTAGAGCTGGATCCGTACGGGGCCGTCACCGTGGTTGTGGGCGTTGTCGATCAGGTTTCCGAGAATGCGTTCGTAGCGCACCTTGTCGATCGCGACGTCGCATGGCGTTCGTCTGGCGATGTCGACCGGGATGTCCCCGGCGTTGTAGCGACCGGCGATGCGCTTCGTGAGCTCGACCAGGTCGACACGTTCGACGTTCAGTTCCGGGGATCCTGCATCGAGCCGGGAGAGTTCGAGGAGGTCCATCACCATGTCATCGAACCGCCGAACCTGGCTGACCACGACGTCGAGTGCCTGCTGCGTGCGTTCGGGGATGTCGTCACGACGGGCATCGAGCACCTCGACTGCCGCCGTGAGCGCGGTGATCGGGGAGCGCAATTCGTGGCTCACGTCGGAGGCGAAACGGGCTTCGCGCTCGATGCGGGTCTGTACGGCGTCGGCCATCTCGTTGAACGACCCGGCGAGGCGGTCGAGGTCGGGATCGGACTCGGGCTCCAAACGCGTGTCGAGCCCACCGGAGGCGATCTCCTCGGCGGCGTCGGCCACCTGGCTGAGTGGCCGGAGCAGGCGTCGACTGGTCGCGAGACCGAACAGGGTGGCGAGCACGAGCGTGCCGGCCGCTCCGAGCGTGAGCGCGGTCAAGATGGCGGTCAACGTGCGTTCGGTCGAGCGCAGGGGGAACGCCTCGAAGTACCCAGTGTCGTGTTCGGCGATGGCGATGCCGACCGTGATGTACTCGTCGCCCTCGATCGTGGCGAACTGGGTGGCCGAACGTCCCGCCCACACGGCGTCGACGAGTCGCCTGGGAAAATCGGAGATCGGGTGCGTCTGATCGGTGCCCGTGTTGGGGCTGCCGGGCTCGGACGATGCGAGGTTGGCGAACCCACCCGACTCGATACGCAAGTTCCGGTCGAAGAACAATCCGATGTCCTCGGGGGAGTTGGCGAGTTGGTCGCGCACGTCGTTGGCATTGACAAAGGCCTGGTTCTGCGAGGAGGTGGTGCGCTCGTTGATCAGGTTGTTACGTGTGAAACCGTAGGTGACCCCGATGAGTACCACACCGGCGAGCAACGCGATGAAGGCGAAGAACATGGTGACCCTGGTCCGGAGGCGAAGAGATCGTCGCGGCGCCACGGGCGACAGTGTTGCAGGCTGACCGTCGAAACGAGTGCCGGGATGGGCGAGTGCCTGGAGGGGCGAGTGCCGGTTCACACGCTGCCGGTGAGGCGCCAGGGGGAGGAAGGCACCCCACCGGGGCAGCGTGAACAGCCGTCATGATGGCGTCCGTCTGTGACAGAGGCACGCCGGAATTGTGCGATTTCGGTAACAAACCCGGCCGCACCCCCATCGACCGTAGCCGCATCAGCCACACGTATCCGGCAGAATGGCGGCGATCATGGAATCGCTGCTGCTGATCGAGGACGACGACGGAATCCGCCTGGCACTGTCGTTGGCACTGGAGGACGAGGGATACTCGGTTCGCGAGGCGGGCGACGGCGCGCACGGGTTGACATCGTTCGACCAGCGGCCACCTGACCTGGTGCTGCTCGACCTTCGCCTGCCCGACATGTCCGGATTCGACGTGTGCCGGGCGATTCGGGCCCGCAGCATCGTGCCGATCATCATCATCACCGCCCAGACCGACACCCATGACATGGTCGCGGGGCTGGAGGCGGGCGCCGACGACTACGTGACCAAGCCGGTGGTGCCCAAGGAGCTGGCGGCGAGGATCCGAGCGTTGCTGCGCAGGGTGCAGCTGCATGGGGCAGCACCGACAGCGTCGGTCAGTGCGTTCGGAGACATCGAACTGCGACGCGAGCTCGGGCTCGTGTACAAGGGTGGCGACGAGTTGAACCTGACCAAGACCGAGTTCAGGTTGCTGTGTGAATTCGCCGACCACGCGGGAGCAGTCCTGTCACGTGACCAGCTGCTCGAACGGGTCTGGGGCTACGAGTACCTCGGTGATTCGCGCCTCGTCGACGCCCATGTGCGGCGGCTGCGCCTGAAGGTCGAGGACCAGCCCGACGAGCCGAAGCTCATCGTGACCGCCCGGGGTGTCGGGTATCGACTGGTCGCCTGAGCGGCGCCCAACCGCGTTGCGATGAGTTCCAGCGCGACCTGTCCGCGCCAACTCTCATCGACCGGGCCCGATCAGTCAGCTGCGATGAGTTCCAGCGCGACCTGTCCGCGCTCGAACTCATCGACGGGTCTGCTCGGCGGGTCTACTTGGCGTAGAGGGCGTCGATCTCGTCGCTGAAACGGCTGAGGATGCCGCGCCGCTTGAGCTTCGACGTCGGCGTGAGCAGGTCGGAGTCGGGGAGCCATTCCGCGCCGAGGACCTTGACCTTCTTGACCGCCTCGGCGTTGTTGAAGCGTGACATCACCTCGCCGAGGCCCGCTTCGATCTCCGCGATCACCGCAGGGTTCGCCGCCAGCGCTTGCATCGTCGCGTCGTGGCCGGTCAGACCATGCGCTGTCGCCCAGGCCGCGCCGGCGTCGGGATCGAGCACGACGAGCGCGGCGACGAACGGCCGTTGCTCGCCGATGGCGCAGGCCTGGCCGACGAGGGGGATCATCTTCAGCTCCGCTTCGAGGTTGGCCGGGCTGATGTTCTTGCCGCCCGCGGTGATGATCAGTTCCTTCTTGCGATCGATGATCCGTAGGTAGCCGTCGTCGTCGATCACACCGATGTCGCCGGTGTGCACCCACCCTTCGTCGTCGAGCGTCTCGGCGGTCTTCTCCGGCTGCCCCAGGTAGCCGACGAACATGTTGCCCCCTCGGGCGAGGACCTCTCCATCGCCGGCGATCTTCAGCTCCACGCCGGTCATGGCCCGCCCGACACATCCCCGCTTCGGGATGGCCGCCCACGTGAGGACGGCGGTGGTCTCCGACATGCCGTAGCCATCGGTGAGCGGGACTCCGATGGCCCGGAACCAAGCGATGATCTCGGGGGCGATCGGCGCCGCCCCGGTGATGGCGATCTCGGCTTCGTCCAAGCCGATCAGGTCACGGACCGTTGCGAACGCGACCTGGTCGAGGAAGTTCCAGGTGTCGACCTCCTCCTGAGTGGCGGCGCCGAGTGCCATCTTCTCGACGATGGGCAGCGCGGCATCGATGGCGTCATCGAACGACTCGGCCTGCTCCGGATTCGCGCCGACCGCGGCAGTCACGCCTGCGTAGAGCTTCTCCCAGACACGGGGGACGCCGATGAACAACTCGGGGCGTATCTCCCGGGTGATGGCAGCCATCTGCGACGTCTCGGGGCAGCACGCGACATTCGTGGCGAAGTCGACCATGAAATAGTGGCCGAACAGGCGTTCGAAGACATGGGCCATCGGCAGATACGACACGTACCGTTTTCCGGCGAGGTCTCCGACGACGGTCTGCTCGCGTATCGACTGGCGGACCGATTCGAGCATCCACAGCACGTTGCCGTGGGTCAACATCACGCCCTTCGGTGGCCCTGTCGTTCCCGACGTGTAGATGATCGTGGCGAGATCGTCGAGCGTCGATGACTCCGCGGCAGCGGTCAGGTCGACGGGGTCGAACGCGGCCAGGTCGCCGTAGCGCAGGATGTGGTCGCCGACGGCGTCCGACGGTTCGATGATCGCGATGTGATCGAGCGTCGGCAGTGAGCCCTCGACCTCGACGAATCGCTCGAGGAACGCCGCGTTCTCGACCACGGCGACCCTGGCTTTGCAGTCGTCGACCAAGTATGCGATCTGCTCGGGCGAGGAGGAGTTGTAGATCGACACCGGCGTGGCGCCGCAGAACAGGACCGCGAGATCGAGTGGGTGGAACTCCGCCCGGTTGCGGATCATGAGGGCCACCGAATCGCCGTGGCCGACGCCGAGGTCCTTGAACGCGGCCGTGAGGCGGGCGGTGAGCTCGGCCACCTGGGTGAGCGTCCACGACTGCCAGACGCCGCTCGCGTCCTTCCATCGCACGACCGAGGAGTCGCCGTGGCGCTCGACGTTGGCGAGGAAGCGCTTCGGTAGGTTCTGGCCGACGATGCGGTCGTGCAGTTCGTCGCCCGTTGTCGTCATCGCTCCATCATCGCACGTCCGAACTGGCCTCCGAACGGTCGAGGAAGCTCGTGACGGCATCGGTGAAGACGTCGTTGCGGTCACCGGCGATCATGTGACCCGCGCCGGCGACGTCGACGTATTCGGCGTGCGGGACCAGTGCGAGGAACTCGGCGACCTCGGCCTCGGTCACGAGGTCCGACAACTTCCCGCGCACGAGCAACGTCGGTAACGAGAGCTTGCGGGCGATGTCGGCGAGGGACTCGTCGTTCTGGTCGCGGGCGTGTTCGCTCGACCCACCCGTACGGATGTCGAGGAATGCCGGGTCCCAGTGCCATCGCCATCGGCCGTCGTCGCCGAGACGCAGGTTCTTGGACAACCCGGACAGATCCTTGGGGCGGGGACGATGCGGTTGGTACGCGGCGATCGTGTCGGCGGCGTCGTCGAGCGTCGCGAACCCGTCGAGCGCGTTCGCGCTCATGAACTCGAGGATTCTGTTGACGCCCTTCGGGGCCGGATGTGGCGTGATGTCCACGAGCACGAGCGCGGTGAACGACGTTGGGCGTTCGTTGACGGCGTGCAGGCCCGTCATCCCGCCGAGCGACGCGCCCACCCAGGCCACCGGTTCCCCGATCCACTCCGTGACTGCCAGTGCGTCATCGCGGAACGCGCTCATCGTGTAGTCGCCGTCGGGTGCCCAGGTGGAGTCGCCGTGACCGCGCAGATCGATCGACAACACCCGGTGACCGGAAGCGGCGAGGGCTTCGGCCGTGCCACCCCACGAATGTCTCGTCTGGCCGCCACCGTGGGCCAACACGACGGGTTGTCCGGCGCCGGCCCAGTGATCAGCGGCGATGATGACATGGGTCGGGGAGGTGATGTGGACGACGTCTGGCATCGTGCGAGCTTCGCGAGGAACGCGTGGACGGGAGAAATCGACGCGGCGGCTCGGCGGCTCGGCGGCCCGGGCATTCGTGTCACGTACTCGTTCTCCTACACTCGTTCTCCTACACTCGTTCCCGTGACCGATCTCCGTAACGACTTCCCGGCCGGTGTGTTGACGGGCGATGCCGTCGCCCAGGTCTTCGCACTCGCCAAGGCCAACCAGTTCGCGCTCCCGGCAGCCAACTGCATCGGAACGAACTCGATGAACGCCGTGCTGGAGACAGCGGCGAAGGTCAACAGTCCGGTGATCATCCAGTTCTCGAGCAGTGGGGCGGCGTTCGTGGCCGGCAAGGCGGTGCCGGTGTCGGGCGATCGCGCGTCGATCCTGGGCTCGGTTGCCGGCGCCGAGCATGTCCGGACGATGGCCGAGGCGTACGGCGCCCGCGTCATCCTGCACACCGACCACTGCCCGAAGAGCAAGCTCGGATGGATCTCCGGCCTGCTCGACATCGGTGAGCAGCACTTCGAGCAGCGTGGCGAGCCACTGTTCAGCTCGCACATGCTCGATCTGTCGGAGGAGACGATGGAAGAGAACATCGACATCTGTGTCGAGTACCTCCAGCGGATGTCGAAGATCGGGATGACACTCGAGATCGAGCTCGGGATCACCGGGGGCGAGGAGGACGGCGTCGACAACTCCGATGCCAACCCGGCCGACCTGTACTCCAAGCCGGAGGAGGTCGCCTACGCCTACGAGCGGCTGTCGGAGATCAGCGCGAACTTCACGATCGCCGCGGCGTTCGGCAACGTGCACGGCGTCTACAAGCCGGGCAACGTGAAGCTCACCCCGACGATCCTGCGTGACGCACAGGTGTACATCGCCGACAGGTTCTCGACCGGGCCGAAGCCGGTGAACTTCGTGTTCCACGGTGGATCCGGATCGACTGCTGCGGAGATCTCCGAGGCATTGAGCTATGGCGTGATCAAGATGAACATCGACACCGACCTGCAATGGGCGTACTGGGATGGCGTCCGGGCGTACGAAGCCGACAAGCACGATTACCTCCAGGGTCAGCTCGGCAACCCGAGCGGCCCCGACGCACCGAACAAGAAGCACTACGACCCCCGTGTGTGGTTGCGAGCCGGCGAGGTGAGCTTCGCTGAGCGTCTCGAGCAGGCTTTCGCCGAACTCCACAACGTCGGCACGCTCGCCTGATCGCGCGGCGCCGTGACGGCAACGTGATGGCAACGTGATCGCGTCACGGTGGGCGCATCACGTGACGTCGGCGGTGATCTCCTGCAGGAACCGCACGACGTCTGCCTGATGGCGGGTGCGCTTCATCGGTGGGAGCGCCTTGATGATGTCCCAGCGGTAGCGCGCCGTGCCGAGCCGCGGGTCCATGACGGCGACCACACCGCGATCGGTGGCAGTGCGGATGAGCCGCCCACTCGCCTGCGCCAGCATCATCGAGGCGCGGGGGATGTCGATGTCGGCGAATGCTGTCGGGCCGAGCTGCTCGCGTCGTGCGGACAGCAACGGGTCGTCGGGGCGTGGGAACGGGATCCGGTCGATGACGACGAGCGACAACGTCGAGCCGGGCACGTCGACGCCCTGGAACAACCCGGCGGTGGCGAACAGGCAGGTGGCTGGACTGTCGGCGAACGCCTTGACCAGCGCAGGTTTCGGAAGGTCACGTTGCGTGATGATCGGATACCCGACCCTGCCGCGCAGGGCGTCGGCCGCCTCGTCCATCGAGCGCCAACTGGTGAACAGTGCCAGCGTGCGCCCACCCGCTGCGTTGATCAGCGTCTCGAGTTCGTCGTGCACCGCGGCGCGGAACCCGTCGCTGTTGGGATTCGGGAGATGCATCGCGCAGTAGAGCATCGAGTTCGACGCGTAGTCGAAGGGGCTGCCGACGTCGGCGATGTCGACGGTGTCGGGTGGAATCCCGACCCGAGCCGACAAGGACATCGGGATGGTCGCACTCGTCAACACCGCAGTTCGCTTCGACCACACGCCCTCGGCCATCGCGGGGCCGACGTCGAGTGGTGCGATCTCGAGGCGGGGTGAGTCGGCCGAGCCCGACACGAACGCCACGTGGCCGTCGCGCCCTTCGATCGCCACGTCGAGTTGCTCGATCGAACGCCCGGTCATCGTCTGCGCGCGCAGCTTGCGCTGCTTCGCGTCGTCGACGTCGGTCGAGATGCCGACGAGCGCGTCGTTGGCTGCGCCGAGACGGAGCCGGGCATCGGTCAACACGCCCTGGATCGAATCGGGAAGCGGCGTGGACACGCGGGTTCCGGCCAGCGGAGCGAGCGCATCCCTGAGCGATTCGGCGATCTCGACGACCGAAGCGATGAGCTGGGGGTCGTCGATGACGCGGCGGATGACGCCGGCGAGCGTGGTGAACCGGCCCGGCGCGATCTCGACGCCGACGGTGTCGCTCATGATGTCTTCGAGCCCGTGCGCCTCGTCGAACACGACGACGTCGTGCTCCGGAAGGATGGCGCCTCCGCCGGCCACGTCGAGGCCGTACAGGTGTGTGTTGACGACGATCACATCGGCTGCCGCCGCCCGCCGCCGAGCCTGTTCGGCGAAGCATGGATCGCCGAGCGGGCAGCGATCGGCCCCCGGGCATTCGTCGCTGCCGACGCTGACCGCCCGCCACGCGAGGTCCGACGGCGCCCAGTCGAGTTCGGCCTGATCGCCGGTCGGCGACGAGGCTGCCCACTCGGCGATCCGCTTGATCTCGGCCTGCGTCCTGACAGCCATCGAGTCCAGTTCGAGTTGCGCCTGATCCGGCGATGCCATCTCCCGCAGTCGTTGCAGGCACACGTAGTTGCTCCGGCCCTTCAGCACCGCCCAGTCGAAGTCGCGTACCGAGATGCTCGGCGAGGAACGGCAGGTCCTTCGTGGCGAGTTGGTCCTGCAGTGCCTTCGTGGCCGTAGCTACAATCAGTTTTTCCCCCATGAGGATCGAACCGACCAGGTAGGCCATCGTCTTGCCGGTCCCGGTGCCGGCCTGCACGATCAGGTGAGTCTTCGATCGAATCGCCTCCGCCACCAACTCCGCCATCCGCACCTGCCCCGGCCGATCCTCATGCCCGGGCAGCCCGGCCGTGACGTGCGCGAGGACCGCAGCAACATCGGCGGCGGTGGCGTCCGGGTTCACGGCATCGAGTGTGGCAGGCAAACGGGGGCAATGACGCGGTTGCCGTCGCGGGTAGCTTCCGGCGGATGGATCGCCTGGAGGACGTTGTCCGCGGCGGGGAGTCGCCGAGCGATCTGGTGTTCCTCCTTCGCGGAGGCGTGGACACGGAGGAGAAGTTGCTCAGGCAGGCTGCGCTGCTGGAGAGCCGCTACACATACCGGGGCTTGCCGGCCCGCGGCATCTCGCTGTTCGCGGCCAGCGGCGATCTCGACGCCAGTTCGGTCCTTGGCGCGAAGCTCCGCACGTATCCGAAGTACCGGCAGGTCGGCGGCGCCGCACTCAGCAAGCTGGTCGTACTCCTGCCGACCTTTCAGGCGCCGCACTGGACCGCCTTGTTCCAGCCTGCCAACGGAGCCGCTCGCCCCGAGTCCGAACTGCTGGTTGACCTGTTGGGTACGCTGGGGCCAGTGCTCGACAACCCGAAGTACGAGCCGACACGAACGAAGCGGAGGTGACATCGTGAGCACGAACACTGTCGTGGTCGACATCGAGGTCGACTTCCACAACGAGGACGAGACCGGGTTTCTTTGGACGTGGCTGAGCGAGGCGCGCGACCCCTCGGTCATCAGGCCTGACCGAATCGTGGTGATCGGAGACGAGGACGCTCTGGCGATGGCTCGCATCGTCGATCTGGTCGACCACGAGAACGGCATCATCGTCCACGTCGACGTCCTGCCAGGCACGGTGGACGACTACCTGGACGCTGCCGCCCGGGCCACCGCTGCGTCGCACTGAGGCCACCCAGGCCCGGATTGGTCCGATGTGCTGGGCTGAGTGGCGTACGCGGCTCGGCGGCGCCGGCGAGGTGACGGGTGGGCGGCGGCACCGAGGAAGACGGCGACCTGGCGTGCGACGCGGCCGTCTGCTCGGGCCACCGGACTCAGCGCGATCGCGCTCGCCGTACACGCCCGCGGGCGCGTCCCGGGTTGCGCCAGTGCCGCTGTCGATGGGCATGGGGCGAGGATGACGATTGGTAGTCCCGGGGTAGCTCCGTGATTCGCGGCGCGCGGGCCGGGCGGCGCGCGGGTCGGGCTCCGGGCCGGGACGGAGCCGAGAACGTCCTCGGCAGTGATCCCGGGACTTATGCGCCCAGCGGTGCCCGGCGGGAGGGAGTGATCGGGGGAGCTGTCCCTGGACGTCCCGGGTGCATCGTGGCCGGGATGAACGTACGCGGCGTTCCCGCCCTCGACACCCGCGCCCCTGTCGGCGGTCGGCCTCAGATTCGATGTCCAAGACCGCGCGCGAACGTGTCGTTACAGGTGGCACGCTCGATCGTCAACAACACGGATCGGGACGCCGCGGCCAACCGGGCGCGCAAGCAGCCTAGCAACAGCGTGGACGAGGTCCGCGGCGTTGGCGGTGACGTTGGAGAGTCGTGCGCCCCGCTCGCCGACGGACAGTTTCGCTCGGGCTGCGTCGATCTGCTTCTTGAGCTTGGCCGAGCTGACGCTCGAGCGCGGTCGTGGTGGCCGATCGGTGGCCATCAGGCCAGCGCGAGGGCGGCGTCGAGTTCGGCCTCGTCGAAGTCGGGCCAGGGAGCATCGGTGAAATAGATCGCGGCGCCCGCGGACTGCCAGAGCAGGAAGTTCGACACCCGATGTTCGCCACTGGTGCGCACCAACACGTCGACGGGCGGGAGTTCGGGAAGATACAGGTGATCGCCGATCGACTGTGGTGTCACCCCCTCGGGCGACGAGCGGGCGGCCTCGACCGCAGCGACGAGCTCGGAGCGCCCTCCGTAGTCGAACGCGATCGTCAGCACCATGCCGGTGTTGCCCGCCGTGTCGGCAATGGCCTTGCGGATCGCGCGCTGGACGTAGCGGGGCGTGCGCGCCTCGTGTGAATCGAATGGACGTCCGATCCAGCGGACTCTGACGTTCAGCTCGTTGAGCTCCGCGACGCGTCCGAAGAGCTTTTCGTGGAGCCCGAGGATGTGACGCACCTCGGGCCGTGGCCGGCGCCAGTTCTCGGTGGAGAATCCGAACACGGTGAGCCATCCGATGTCCCGTTGGACGGCCAATCGGACGAGCCGGGCGAGGTTCTCCTCGCCCTCGGTGTGGCCCGCTGTCCGCGGGAGACCTCGGCGGGCGGCCCAGCGTCCGTTGCCGTCCATGATGCACGCCACGTGGAGCGACCGATCGTGGGCACAGCCGGCTGATTCGGGGTCGGAGATCGGCGGGGACATGGCACGACCACGCTAGCCAGACGTTGATCGTCGGGCGCGGCGTGGAAGAATGATCGTGATGCCAATGTCGCTCGCCTCGTCACCGGGCTCCTCACCGGGCTTGTCACCGGGCTTGTCACCGGGCTCGTCACCGGCCGACTCGACGCGACAACTCCTGCGGCATGTGATGATCGTCGGCGGCACGCTTCGTGACTGGGAGCAATTGGGCGATGACCGATGGCTCGATCGCGTCGAGCAACTCGGAACCGTGGCCGATCAGGCGGGCGCCACGTTCCTCACCCTGCGGGCATTCGAGCTCGGTGACGACCCCGCCGACCTCGAGCGCTGGGAACGACAGGTCAGCGGGTGCCACGTGATGATCGATCCGTGTGGCGACGGCCGGGAGCGATTCGCCGAGGCGATGCAGCGCCTCGACCCCGATGAACCCGTCAACGAAGCAACGATCGCCGAGGCCCTGTACCACCCGGCCGACTGTGAACCCGACCTCATCGTGGTGCTCGGCGAATCCACACAGCTCCCGCCATCGCTCGTCTGGGAACTCGCCTACGGCGAACTCGTCTTCCTTCCGATGGCCTGGGACGAACTCGATGCCGACCACCTCGTCGACGCGATCGCCGACTTCGCTCGGCGTGAACGCCGCTTCGGCGGCATCGAAGAGTGAGCGAGCTCTATCGCGACACCGGCGTCGTACTGCGGACCTACAAACTGCGGGAGTCCGATCGCATCGTCGTCTTCCATACGGCCGAGAACGGCAAGGTGCGAGCGGTCGCCAAGGGTGTTCGCAAGACGAAGTCGAAGTTCGGCGCCCGTCTCGAACCGATGAGCCACGTCCGTTTGTTGCTGTACCGGGGGCGGGAACTCGACATCGTCAGCCAGGCCGAGGCGATCGAGCCGCTGACGCCCATGTTGTCGTCGCTCGATCGGGCGTCGCAGGGCCTCGCAGTGATCGAGGCCGTCGATCACCTGTCGCTGGAGCGCGAGCCGAACCCGCAGCTGTATCGGATGCTCGTCGGCGTGCTGCGCACGATTGTCGATCGGCCGTCACCGCTCGTCGTTGCCGCCTTCTACTGGAAGTTGCTGGCCAACGAGGGGGTCAGCCCGCAACTCGATGAATGTGTTCGTTGTGGTGGGTCCGAACCCGCCGCCGTGCTGGTGGCCTTCGATCTCAACGAGGGCGGGGTGTTGTGCCGGAACTGTCGGTCGGGGCAGGCGATCAGTCCGGATGCGCTTCGTGTCGTGCGTGACATCCTCGGCGGCCGCCTGAGCACCGCATTGTCCGAGGACGCCTCCCCGGCGACACACGAGGTGGCGTCGCTCGCCACCCGAGCGCTCGAGTTCCACATCGAACGCCGCCTCAAGACCGTCGCCATGTTCGAGTCCCACTGACCCGATCGTCACCCCCACCCCGATCATCACCGTCGCCCCGATCATCACCGTCGCCCCGATCATCACCGTCGCCCCGATTATCGTTTGCGTCGGGATTGTTGAGGAACGGTTCACCGGAATCCCGACGCAAACGATGATGGTCGAGCGACGAGGTGAACCCCTCGGCGGGCGGTGGGGGAGCGGCGTTAGCCTGACCGTCCTTATGCCAGCGACCGACTTGGACCAGATCGTCAGCCTCTGCAAACGCCGTGGCTTCGTGTACCAGTCAGCCGAGATCTACGGGGGCTTCCGCTCGACATACGACTACGGCCCTCTCGGATCGCTGCTGCTGCGCAACGTGAAGGAGGCCTGGGTGCGCTCGATGGTGCAGCAGCGCGACGACGTGGTACTGATCGACGCCGCGATCCTCGGCCCGCCACAGGTGTGGCAGGCATCGGGCCATCTCGCCAACTTCTCCGACCCGCTCGTCGACTGCACGAACTGCAAGCAGCGCTTCCGCCTGGACAAGCTCGACGACCCCGACGTGTGCCCGAACTGCGCGGCCGTGAAGAGCTTCACCGAGGCGCGCGAGTTCAACCTGATGTTCAAGACGCAGGCCGGTCCCGTCGAGGGCACGGGCGCCGACGCCTACCTGCGGCCCGAGACCGCGCAGGGGATGTTCACGAACTTCGCGCAGGTGCTCCAGACGACGCGCAAGAAGCCGCCATTCGGGATCGCGCAGGTCGGCAAGTCGCTTCCGCAACGAGATCACCCCGCAGAACTGGATCTTTCGGACCCGCGAGTTCGAGCAGATGGAGCTGGAGTTCTTCGTGCCGCCGGCCGAGAGCGCGCAGTGGTACGAGTACTGGTGCCGGGAACGGATGAACTGGTACATCGAGCTCGGCATCCCCGCCGAGATGCTGCAGCTACGGCCGCACGACGAGGACGAACTCTCGCACTACTCAACGGGGACCTCCGACGTGGAGTTCTCGTTCCCATGGGGCTTCGACGAACTCGAAGGCATCGCCCAACGGACCGATTACGACCTGAAGCAGCACGCGGAGCACTCCGGTGAACGGCTCGACTACTTCGACCCGCTGACCAACGAGCGGTACGTGCCCTACGTGATCGAGCCTGCAGCGGGCGCCACCCGCACGATGGCCGCGTTCCTCCTCGCGGCCTACGACGAGGACGTGGTGAACGACGACAAGCGCACAGTGCTGCGCCTGCATCCCCGACTTGCGCCGTACAAGGTGGCGGTGCTGCCACTGTCGAAGAAGGACAACCTGACTCCACTGGCCCACGAGATCCGAGCGACGCTGAGTCGAGCGGTACATGGTCGATTACGACGAGACGCAGAACATCGGCAAGCGATACCGCCGCCAGGACGAGATCGGCACGCCGCTGGCCGTGACGGTCGACTTCGACTCGCTCGACGATGACGCGGTCACCGTCCGCGACCGTGACACGACCGGGCAGGTGCGGGTGCCGATCGCGGATCTGGCGGCGACGATCGCCGATCGCCTCGGTTTCTGAGCACGCCGTTCGCTACGGTCCCTCGACATGAGCCACGTCGCCGTCATCGCCAGGATCACCGCCCGACCCGGCAAGCGTGCCGACGTCGTCGCCGGGATGGCGTCGATGATGGATCACGTCGCGTCGGAGCCGGGTACGTTGCAGTACATCCTCACCGAGGACCAGAACGACGGCGACGTGCTGTGGATGTACGAGGAGTACGCCGATCAGGCGGCGCTCGACCAGCACGGCGGCAGCGATGCGATGAAGGCCCTCGGTGGATCGATCGGGCCGTTCCTGGCGGGCCGCCCCGAGTTGTCCTTCACCAACCTGATTCGCCGCAAGGGTCAGTGACACGCGCTGTTCGGACGTGACTTTCGGGCGTGACTTTCGGGCGTGACTTTCGGGCGTGATCTTCGGGCGTGATGTGATGGCCGCCACCTACCTCGATCGGATCCTCGACGACCATCGTGCCCGCGCCGCAGCCGACGATCGACGCCTCGACGAGCTGATCGAAGCGACGAGATCGCGAGCGCCTACGCGGGGGTTCCGGTCGGCGCTCGCAGGTGGTCATGGGCTCGCTGTCATCGCCGAGATCAAGCGACAGTCGCCGTCGAAGGGCGATCTGAACATCGGCCTCGATCCGGCAATCTGGGCCCGGACGTACGAACGCGGTGGGGCCACCTGCCTGTCGGTGCTCACCGACGTCGATCATTTCGGTGGTTCCGTCGCCGACCTGCAAGCGGCACGAGCCGCATGTTCGCTCCCGGTCATCCGCAAGGACTTCACGGTCAGCGAACTCGACGTCGTCGATGCCCGCTTGATCGGTGCGGACTGCGTGCTCCTGATCGTTGCCGCGCTCACACCATCGGAGCTCGACGCCTTCCACTCCCTGGCCGTCGAGATCGGCCTCGACGCGTTGGTCGAGGTGCACGACGAGGCCGAACTCGAACAGGCTCTCGACGTCGGAGCGACGCTGATCGGGGTGAACCAGCGTGACCTCGTCACCTTCGAGGTCGACCACGAACGCGCCGTACGCATGGCGGGGGTGATCCCGGATGTCGCGGTCAAGGTCGCCGAGTCGGGCGTGCGCAATGCCGCCGACGCCCGCGCTCTGCGAGCCGCCGGTTACGACGCAATCCTCGTCGGTGAGGCGCTCGTCACCAGCTCTGACCCCGCCGCCACGATCGCGGAACTCATCGGTCGCTGATCAAGTCTTCCAGCGTGCAAGGCCCTCGGCGACGCGTTGGTTCAGCGTTTCGAGCACGACGACTCGAGCCCACTTCTTCTGTTCTCCGGACACGAGGTTCCACGGCGCGAACTCATGGTCGGTCTTGGCGAACATGTCCTCGATGGCCTCGACGTAGTAGGGCCACTTCTCACGATTGCGCCAGTCCTCGTCGTTGAGTTTCCAGCGCCGGAGGGGATCTCGGCCACGGTCATCGAACCGTCTCTGCTGCTCGTCCTGGCTGACCTGGAGCCAGAACTTGACCAGGATGATGCCTTCGTGGACGAGGCTGCGCTCGAAGTCGACGATCTCGTCGTACGCCGCGCGTCCACTGCTCGGGCGTCGCGAACCCCTCGACCCGTTCGACGAGAAGGCGGCCGTACCAGCTCCGGTCGAACACGCACATTCCGCCCAGGCCGGGGACCTTGCTCCAAAAGCGCCACATGAAGTGGTGACGCAGCTCACGCTCGCTCGGCTTGGAGTAGGCGTAGACCGAGTAGTGCCGTGGATCGAGTGGCTCGACCATGCGCTTGACGGCCCCGCCCTTCCCGGATGCATCGACGCCTTCGACGACGACCAGCAGGCCGGGTCCGATCCGGTTGTCGTTCGTCTGACCGCCGAGGTGGAGGCGGAGTTCGAGGAACTGCTGCTGTGCTGCTGCCAGACGGGCTTCGTAGTCGCCGTTGGAGAGGCGCGCCGAGAGGTCGATGTCGTCGAGTCGTCCCATGTCGACCCGACGATAGGTCGCCGGTCGATCAAGGGAACGAATCCTCATCCGACAGCGTCGGGCCGGTACGGTGAGGCCTCAATGTTCGTGAAGATCTGCGGCATCACCAACGAGGACGACGCGCTGCTGTCGGTGGCCATGGGCGCCGACGCCGTCGGGTTCGTGTTCGCACCGTCACCACGCCAGATCGCCGCGCAGGTCGCATACGACATCACCCGGCGCCTTCCGCCCGAGATCCTGACCGTCGGGGTCTTCCGCAACGAACTGCCGGCGCGGGTGGTCGAGCTCGCGCACAAGTCCGGCGTCAAGGCGGTCCAGCTGCACGGCCGGGAGACCGCAGCACAGTGCATCGAGGTCGCGAAGCAGATCAAATGGGTGATCAAGGCGTTCGGGTCCGACGACGAGAATCTGCCCGCGCCGATCAGTTCGGTACGGATCTGATCCTGCTCGACGCGCCGAACCCGGGCTCGGGCAAGGTGTTCGACTGGTCGGTCGCCGGTGACGCGCCCGACTCGGTTCGGCTGATCCTCGCCGGCGGCCTCACGCCCGACAACGTGGCGGCGGCCGTCCACGAGGTTCAGCCGTGGGGCGTCGACGTGTCGAGCGGTGTCGAAAAGGAGCCGGGGAAGAAGGATCCGCTCGCGGTCATGCGCTTCATCGAGAACGCCCGCGCCGCCGCGACGATCCCGTATCGCGGCGATGACGACTTGCCCTACGACTGGGACTTCGAATGACGCCGCTCGACGGGCGCGCCGGCCGGTACGGAAGCGACGGTCCGAGCGACCATGCCCGCGACGATGCCCGCGACGATGCCCTCGACGGCGCGAGCGACCATGCCCGTGACAACGTCTCCCACGGCACCGGTGTGCTCCCGGCGGGGTCACTCCTCGCCCCACCCGACGCGACCGGGCGGTTCGGTGAGTTCGGAGGACGCTTCGTGCCCGAAACCCTCGTGCCGGCGTGTCAGGAGTTGGAGGCCGCGTTCATCGACGCCTGGGCCGACCCCTCGTACCGTCTCGATCTCGCCAACATCCTCGAGCAGTACGCCGGCCGGCCGTCGATCCTCACTGAGTGCCACAACCTGGGCCCCCAACTCGGGATCCGGCTGATCCTCAAACGCGAAGACCTCAACCACACGGGTTCGCACAAGATCAACAACGTCCTGGGCCAGACGCTCCTCGCCAAGCGGATGGGCAAGACGCGCATCGTCGCCGAAACCGGCGCCGGCCAACACGGAGTGGCGAGTGCGACCGCGGCTGCGCTGATGGGCCTCGAATGCAAGGTCTACATGGGTGCGGTCGACATGGAGCGTCAGGCGCTCAACGTGTTCCGCATGCGATTGCTCGGCGCCGAGGTCGAAGGTGTCGCGAGTGGCAGCCGCACACTGAAAGATGCCGTCAACGAAGCTATGCGCGACTGGGTGGCAACCGTCGGCGACACCCACTACTGCCTCGGTTCAGTGATGGGCCCGCACCCGTATCCGTGGATGGTTCGCCAGTTCCAACGCGTCATCGGCGAGGAAGCCGCCGCACAATGTCAGGCGCTCCTCGGCGGCCATCCGGATGTGGTGGTCGCGTGCGTCGGCGGGGGATCGAACGCGATCGGCATCTTTTCCGGCTTCGTCGACACCGATGCCCGCTTGATCGGCGTCGAACCGGCCGGCGGCGCCGCTGTTGCCCGCGGCAACCCCGGCGTCGTGCACGGGATGCGCAGCTATCTGATGCAGGACGAAGTCGGCCAGGTCGAGGAGGCACAGTCGATCTCCGCGGGTCTCGACTATCCCGGCGTCGGTCCCGAACATTCCTATCTTGCCTCGATCGGCCGAGCCGAGTATCCGAACGTCACCGATGCCGAGGTGATCGAGGGCTTCCAGCTGCTCGCCCGCACCGAAGGCATCATTCCGGCTCTGGAGTGCGCACATGCGTTGGCGTGGATCTCGCGTGCGGCGCCGGAGATGCAGGGCCGGACGGTCCTGATGAACCTGTCCGGACGCGGCGACAAGGACGTCGCCCAGATGATGGACATCCTCGGTTGACGCGGACGGGCGCAGGGTGACATGACCGACGAGACCGTGACCCACGTGACCGTGACCGACGGCCCCGTGACCGACGGCCCCGTGACACGCCCTGCTCCCGGGCTGCTGGAACAGGAGTTCCGCGCGAAGCGATCCGTGGGGCGCAAGCTGCTCGTTCCGTACATCACGGGTGGCTACCCGGGCTGGCAGGACGCCGTGCGGGCCGCGGTCGCCAATGGCGCCGACGCCGTCGAGATCGGGATCCCGTTCTCGGACCCGGTCATGGACGGCCCGGTCATCCAGTTGGCATCACAGATCGCACTCGACGGTGGTGTGACCCCGGCCGCCATCCTCGACGAGGTGCCGGGGCTCGACGTCGAAATCCCGCTCGTCGTCATGACGTACTACAACCTCGTGCACCATCCCGGGGTTGCCCGCTTCGCTGCCGACCTGCGTCGCGCCGGTGTCGCCGGGGCGATCCTGCCGGACCTGCCGCTCGAGGAGTCCGGCCCCTGGTGTGCCGCGGCCGACGCGGCGGGGATCGAGACGATCCTGCTCGCCGCTCCGACGGCGCCCGACGAACGCCTCCCGCGGATTGCCGCGTGGTCGCGAGGCTTCATCTACTCGGTCGGGTTGCTCGGCGTGACCGGCGAACGTTCAACGCTCGCCGCGACCGCGACCGCGCTCGCCACCCGCCTGAAGGCGATCAGTGACCTACCGGTGCTCGTGGGGGTCGGCGTGTCGAACGCGCAGCAGGCATACGAGGCCACCAGGGTGGCCGACGGCGTCATCCAGGGCGCGAGTGTCGTGCGACGTCTGATCGACAGCGGGCCCGACGCTGTCGGCGAGTACGTCGCCGAGGTGCGCGCCGCCATCGACGCGCCCTGATCCCGCCTGACGATCCAGTCCGATGAGTTCGAGCGCGGGCAGGTCGCGCTCGGACTCATCGGAGGGCGAGTGCAGCGAGTTGTGATGAGTTCTGGCGCGGGCAGGTCGCGCTCGAACTCATCGGAGACCAGATTTCAGCCCGTGAGGGGGTGATGAGTGGGGCGGTCGCCGGCGGAGCGTTCGCTCACGGCCGGCGCAGCGGCGGGCCGTCGAAGCGGTCGATCGTGGTGAAGGAGTCGACGGGATTGCGCGTGAGCCTGGTCGGCTGGTGCTCGGGCACGCCGAGGAAGATCGTGGCGACGAGCGCATGATCCTCCGGGAGGCCGAGGAGGTGGCCAGCGGCCTGTTCGGCACGGCTGAGGAAGGTCGTCATGACGCCGCCGAGGCCGTGCGCCCTGGCGGACAGTAGCAGGTTCCAACAGAACGGGTAGATCGACGCGCCGCCCGTCATCGTCGGACGCTCGAGGCCGCCGTCCATCATCGCGACGTCGCGCAGGTCGGCAGCGACGGCGAGCACCACCGGTATCGCCTCGATACCGCTGAGCAGGTCGTTCGGCTGGTTCGGCACGATCGTGTCGGGACGCGGAGAGCCCACGGCGTTGAACGGCGTGGCGCCGAGCATCGCCGTCGCGAGGTACTCGTCCCAGACCGGCTGCATCAGGTCGGCCAGCGATCGACGGATGGCGAGGTCCTCGACGAGCACCACCCGCCATGGTTGACGGTTGCCACCCGACGGAGCGAACCGGGCATCGTCGAGGATCGAAGCGACCGTCGCTCGGTCGACAGGTTCGTGGGTGAACCGGCGAACGGTCCCATTGGTCCGGATGCCGTCGCGGAGGTCCACGGACGCGAACCTATCGCCACGACCACAGGACCCCGCTGCGGGGGCGTCGTGTGCAAGTGTTGGAGTCGTGCCGACCCCCCGACTCATCGACCTGAGTCATGTGATCGTCGACGGGATGATCACCTATCCCGGGCTGCCGGCGCCCGACATCGCCGAACACCTCGGTCGTGAGGAGGCCGAGAAGATCTACGGTCCGGGCATCACGTTCCAGATCGGGCTCATCACGATGTGCACGAACACTGGCACCTACCTCGACGTGCCGTACCACCGCTTCGCCGACGGAGATGATCTCGCGGGGCTGGCCTTGGAGCGCGTGGCCGCAGTACCGGCGGTATGCCTCGACCACGTCGGCGTCCGCTCGATCGTGCTCACGTCCGACGAACTCGCGGGGCTGGCGGGGCATGCGGTGTTGATTCGAACCGACCACTCCAGGAATTGGGGAACCGACAGCTACTTCGGTGGACATCCATTCCTCACCGAATCGGCGGCGGACGCGTTGGTCGCGGCCCGGGTGGCGTGCGTCGGCATCGATTCGCTCAACATCGACTCGACCGAGGGAGGTGAGCGACCGGTGCACACGGCGCTGCTGCGAGCGGGAATCCCGATCATCGAGCACCTGACACACCTCGATTCCCTTCCGGGGTCGGGGTTCCGGTTCACCGCCGTACCACCCAAGATCAAGGGCGCCGGCACGTTCACGGTCCGGGCCTTCGCCACGGTGCCGTCGAGTTGAGACGATGTCGAGTTGAAACGATGTCGAGTTGAAACGGCGTCGAGTTGAGACAACGTCGAGCTGAGACGGCGCGGCCGGGGCAGGTGAGTCGGGAGTTGTCAGCCCGCAGCGGCGACCTTCCGGCGCACGATGTTCAGTGCTGAACCGGCCCGGAACCAGTCGACCTGTTCGGGGCTGAACGTGTGCACCGCCTCGAAATCGATCGTGGCGCCGTCGGGCTTCACGATCTGGCACGCCACGTTCCGACCGGGCGACCGGCGGGAGACCGAGCACGTTGATGCGGTCGTCCTCGTCGATCAGGTCGTAGGTGTCGGGGTCGGCGAACGTGAGCGGCAGCAGGCCCTGCTTCTTGGCGTTCGTCTCGTGGATGCGGGCGAACGAGCGGGCCAGGATCACGAGCCCGCCGCGGAAGCGGGGCTCCATCGCGGCGTGCTCACGTGATGATCCCTCGCCGTAGTTGCGATCGCCGATGGCCACCCAGTTGATGCCGGCCTCGTGGTAGCGCATCGCGATGTCGGGGTACGGTCGGGTCTCGCCGTCGGTGATGTCCTTGCCCGTGCCGGCCTCGCCGGTGAACGCATTGACCGCTCCGACGAACAGGTTGCCGGAGATGTTCTCCAGGTGACCGCGGTACCTCAGCCACGGGCCGGCGGCCGAGATGTGGTCGGTGGTGCACTTGCCCTGGGCCTTCATCAGCACGGGCAAGCCCCAGATAGTCGTTGCCGTCCCAGGCGACGAAGGGCGCGAGCAGTTGCAGCCGGTCGCTCGTGGGCGATACCGCGACCTCGATGGCCGAACCGTCGGCGGGCGGCGCCGTGAAGGTGTTCTGGCCGGGGTCGAAGCCGCGGTCCGGCAGGATCTCGCCGATCGGTGCATCGAGGGTGACCTCCGAACCGTCCGGCGCGGTGATCGTGTCGGTCGTCGGATCGAAGTCGAGCCGGCCGGCCAGGGCGATCGCCAGCACCGTGTCGGGCGAGGTGACGAAACTCAGCGTCTGGGCCGAGCCGTCGTTGCGCTTCGGGAAGTTACGGTTGAACGAGTTGACGATCGTGTTGGGTCGCCCGGTGATCGACGCCGGACGCGACCACTGGCCGATGCACGGGCCACAGGCGTTGGCGAGCACGGTGGCCCCGATCGCCTCGAGGTCGGCGAGCAGGCCGTCACGCTCGATGGTTGCCCGCACCTGCTCGGAGCCCGGCGTGATCAGCAGCTCGCACTTGGCGGTGAGGCCTGCGCTCGGCGGCCTGACGGGCGATCGAGGCGACCCTGGTGATGTCCTCGTAGGAGGAGTTGGTGCAGGAGCCGATCAGGCACGACGAGGGCATCCAGCGGCCAGCCGTTCTCGGCGGCAGCCGCGCCTACACCGGCGGCGCCGACCTTGTGGGCGCGGTCGGGGGAGTGCGGCCCGTTGATCAGCGGCTTCAGCTCGTCGAGATCGATCTCGATCAACTGGTCGTACAGAGCTCCGTCGTCGGCACGCAGGTCGTCGGCGGCCCTGTCGGCGGCGTCGGCGATCGCTTCACGCCCGGTCGCCTTCAGGTACGCCGCCATGTTGTCGTCGTAGGGGAAATGCGACGTGGTGGCGCCGATCTCGGCGCCCATGTTGCAGATCGTCGCCTTGCCGGTGGCCGAGATCGAGTCGGCGCCCGGGCCGAAGTACTCGACGATGGCGCCGGTGCCACCCTCGACCGTGAGCACCCTGGCGACTTCGAGGATGACGTCCTTCGGGCTCGACCAGCCGCTGAGCGTGCCGGTGAGCTTGACGCCGATCACCTTCGGCCAGCGGACGTTGAACGGGAAGCCGGTCATCACGTCGACGGCGTCGGCGCCGCCCGACGCCGATCGCGATCATGCCCAAGCCCGCCGGCGTTCGGGGTGTGGCTGTCGGTGCCGATCATCATGCCGCCCGGGAAGGCGTAGTTCTCGAGCACGACCTGGTGGATGATGCCCGAGCCGGGCCCCCAGAAGCCGATGCCGTACCTCGCCGACACGGAGCGGAGGAAGTCGTAGACCTCCTTGTTGGTGTCGATCGCGACACCGAGGTCGATCGATGGCGCCGACCTTGGCCTGGATCAGGTGGTCGCAGTGCACCGTCGAGGGAACCGCCGCCTCGGGCAAGCCCGGCGGTCATGAACTGCAGCAGCGCCATCTGGGCGGTGGCGTCCTGCATCGCGACACGGTCGGGGTTGAAGTCGGCGTAGCTCGCGCCGCGTTCGATCTCCTGGGTGGCCGGGTCGAGCAGGTGGTTGATCAGGATCTTCTCGGTCAGCGTCAGCGGCCGGCCGAGCCGCTCGCGTCCGATCGCCATCCGTTCGGGGAGACTTGCGTAGACGCTCTCGACGAGCTCGATGGGGGTGGTGGCGCTGACGATCATGTAGACAACTATAATACAAGTTGGTCCGGATTCAAGGTGGGTCGGATTCAAGGTGGGTCCGGATTCAAGGTGGGTCCGGATTCAAACTTGGTCGGAATGAACGGTTGTCCGGACGGCGAACGAGAGCAGTCGAGCCATGAGACACATTCGCTACCAGCAGATCGCCGACGTGATCCGGGCGCGCGCGCTGGCCGCCGCTCCCGGGATGGTCCTGCCGTCCGAAGCGGAGATGTCGCTCGAGTTCGGGGCGTCGCGGGTCACGGTGCGACGGGCGCTCGAGCTCGTGCGTGAGGAAGGCCTGATCGCTGCCCGTCAAGGCTTCGGATGGTTCGTGGCGACCGAGCCGGTTCGCCAGAGCCTGCACACGCTCGGCACCATCGAGTCGCAGGTCGAGGGCGTCGGGAAGTTGTCGGAGCGCAAGATCGAGGAGTTCGCCTTCGAGGATCCCCCGGCCCGCGTCCGCAAGGTGCTCGGCGTCGACAAGGTGTTGCGTGTCAAGCGGGTGAACTTCGCCGACGGTGAACCGTTCGCTGTGGTCACGGTCTGGTGCCCCGCGGAGCTCGGCGCCAACCTGTCCCGCCAGGACGTGGAGCAACGGCCCTTCTACGAGCTGCTCGACGTCGAACTGCGCGGCGCGACCCAGACCATCGGCGCCGATCTCGTGGACGCGATCGACGCGCGCCTGCTCGGCGTGCCGGCCGGGTCACCTGTGCTGCGCTGCCGACGGGTGACGACCGACCGACGCGGTGAGCCGATCCTCGTGAGCGAGCATCTCTTCCCGGCCCACCGCACCGAGTTCGTCGTCGAGCTCCCACAGTCGGAGCCGTCGATGACCCCGAGCGGATTGCGCATCGTCGACTGAACTTCGATCGGTACCCTCGCTGACCGATGGGCATGATCAACACCTTCCGCTCGGCGGTGCAGTTCCGTGCGCTGAGCCTCGACCCCGTCGAGCGGCGCCTGCGCTCGATGGTGACGATCGAGGACTGCCGGCGGATCGCCAAGCGGCGCCTGCCGAACGGGGTGTTCGACTACATCGACGGCGCTGCGGAAGATGAGCGGGCCCTTGCCCGCAACTCTGCCGCGTTCGGCCGACTGGAGTTCCAACCTCGTGTGCTCCGTGATGTCAGCGCACTCGACACGTCGACGTCGATCTTCGGTCGTCCGGCCTCGATGCCGCTGATCCTGGCCCCAACCGGGTACACGCGCATCGCCCACTCGCAGGGCGAGTTGGCCGTCGCTCGGGCCGCCGAACGCGCGGGGGTCCCGTATTCGCTGTCGACCATGGGTACACGCTCGATCGAGGACGTCGCCGACGTCAGTAGCGGCGACAAGTGGTTCCAGGTCTACACCTGGCGTGACCGCGGCTTGGTCGAAGAACTCGTCGGGCGAGCCAAGGCGTCGGGCTACACCACGTTGTGGTTGACCGTCGACACCGCCGTGCTCGGGCGCCGTGAGCGTGACGTCCGCCGTGGGTTCACCTTGCCCCCCAAGATCGGTATGGGCACGCTGGTCGACGGAGCCGTGCATCCGGGATGGACGTGGGATTTCCTGCGCCACGACCCGATCACCTTCGCCAACGTCGTCGGCCACGGCGACCAGGAGGACGGTTCGAACCCGATTTCGCTCGCCGAGCATGTCGGTCGCCAGTTCGACCAGGCTCTGTCTTGGGACGACGTCGACTGGCTCCGGACGTTCTGGGACGGCCCCATCGTGCTGAAGGGCATCCAGACGGTCGCCGACGCGAAGCAGGCGGTGGCGATGGGCGTCGAGGGCCTCGGGCTGTCCAACCACGGTGGCCGCCAACTCGACGACGCACCCGTGCCGCTCGAGCTGGTGGAGCCGGTCCGCCAGGAGATCGGCGGCGAGGCGACGATCGTCTGCGATGGTGGCGTCCGACGGGGCAGCGACATCGTCAAGGCGCTCGCTCTCGGCGCCGATGCGGTGTCGATCGGGCGCGCCTACCTCTACGGGCTCGGAGCCGCAGGGGAGCGTGGCGTCGACCACGTCCTGAACTTCTTCCGTGACGGCCTGGAGCGGACGATGGCACTCACCGGATGCCGGACCATCGCCGAGATCGACCGTGATCGCGTGCGTTGGCGGGCCTGACGCTCAGGCAACCGTCCCGGGCAGGTCTCAGGGAACGGTGGTCGGTGGGACGACCACCTCGGGATCCTCGACACCGAGGAGGTCGAGCAGTTCGTCTTCCTGCATCTGATCGTTCGTCTTCCGCACGGCCTCGCCGGCTCTGCCGAACACCGTGTCGGGGTTGTCCCTGAGCAGCGTCGTGGGTGTGGTCGCGTCCGTCGTCGGTTGCGTCGACTGATAGGCGAGCCACACCCCGACGGTGAGTGCGCCGAGCACGACGAGACCGATGATGCCGTTGACGACCTTGCGGCCGCGCGAGCTCTGGATCGGCCTCCAGTTCGCAGTAGCGGGCGTCAGGGCAGCGGCGCCTGTTGCCGTCGGCGGCATGACGGGCGTGACGGGTGCGATCGCGAGCCTGACCGCGGTCGCCGTCGGGGCCGGAAGTGAGGGTTGGGCAGCGCCTGGCGGCGGCAGCTCCGCGGACATGCATTGTCATCGGCACATGACGCCCCGGACTTGAGCCCGACGGACTTGAGCCCGACGGACTTGAGCCCGACGGACTGAGCCCGACGGACTTGAGCCCGACGGACTTGAGCCCGACAGAGTGGGCTGCGAGACTTCGACGATGTCCGATCGAGTGCTCATGTCCATCTCCGACGGCGTCGCCGACGTCCGCCTCAACCGGGCTGACAAGCGAAACGCGCTCGACAATGCCATGTTCCTCGCGATTGTCGAGGCCGGTGAGCGGCTGAAGACGGAGCCGGGCGTGCGTGCCGTCGTGCTGTCCGGTGAGGGCGCGTCGTTCTGCGCCGGCCTGGACTTCTCGTCGTTCCGGGCGATGGCCGGCGGCGAAGACCTGATGGCAGCCGACGCTGCTCGGAACGACGGCAACCCCGGCATGATGCAGGACGGGCGGATCACCCATCTCGGCCAACAAGTGTGCTGGGTATGGCAGGAGATCGCGGTTCCCGTCATCGCCGCCGTTCACGGCCACGCGTTGGGCGGAGGGCTGCAGATTGCACTCGGCGCCGACATCCGCATCGTGCACCCGCAGACGCAGCTGTCGGTGCGCGAGGTCCATTGGGGCCTCGTCCCCGACATGACCGGAACGTTTGTTCTCTCCCGGCTCGTGCGCCCCGACGTCGCGAAGGAACTGACGTTCACGGCGCGCGTCTTCTCGGGCGCCGAGGCCGCGACCTTGGGTCTCGCGACCCGTCTGAGCGACACGCCCTACGACGACGCGCTGGCCCTGGCACACGAGATCGCGACACGGAGCCCCGGCGCCGTGCGTGGTTCCAAGGAGCTGTTCAATCGACTCGTCAACGACGGCGCGGCGGAGCAGTTCGCTGCCGAGCGGGCGGTGATCGGCGCCCAGATCGGTTCGGCGAATCAGGTCGAAGCGACGATGGCGGGTCTCGAGAGTCGCACGCCGCTGTTCGCCGACCTCGACTGATCGCTCGACTGATCACTCGGGCTGATCGCTCGACTGATCGCTCGACTGATCACTCGGGCTGCGCACCGCTGGACCCAGCAATACGTGGC
>CAVPET010000068.1:0-105196 GCA_963703525.1 Ilumatobacteraceae bacterium
GCCGCCGGCGTCGAATGCGTCTTCACGCTGACCGGGGGCCACGTCATGGGCATCTACGACGGCTGCCTCGACGAGGGCATCAAGGTGGTCGATGTTCGTCATGAGCAAGCCGCAACTCACGCGGCCGACGCGTGGGCTCGTCTGAACCCGGGGCGTGTGGGCGTGGCGATCCTGACCGCCGGCCCCGGCGTCACCGACGGAGTGACCGGGGTGGCCAACGCCTGGCGGGCGAACTCGCCGATCCTGGTGATCGGCGGTCAGGGGCCGTTCAACAACCTGCGGCGCGGATCACTTCAGGAGATGGACCACGTCTCGGTGATGAAGCCGATCACGAAATGGGCCGACGCGTGCTACGAGACCGCCCGGATCGGTGAGTACATCGAGCTGGCCGTCCGCCATGCCATGTCGGGCGTGCCCGGCCCTGCCTTCCTCGAGATCCCGATGGACGTGCTCCACACACCGATCGACCTCGACGCGATCGCGCTCCCCCGGTTCCGCGATTACCGAGTCGGCGCAACGGCCCGACAGTCCTTGATCGACGAGGCGGCGCAGACGGTCCGCGAGGCCGTACGGCCGATGGTGATGGCCGGTACTGCCCTCAAGTGGTCCGAGGGCGGGCCCGCGCTGCGGCGGTTCGCCGAGGCGACGAACATCCCCGTGTTCACCAACGGAATGGCCCGCGGTCAGCTCCCGATGAACCATGCTCAGTTCTTCAACCGCAGCCGCCACGATGCGTTGGCACAGGCTGACGTCGTGATCCTCGCAGGCACCCCACTCGACTTCCGGATGAAGTACGGCGCTTCGATCCCAGCCACCGCGAAGATCGTCCAGCTCGACCTCGACGAGACGCTCATCGGCCAGAACCGGTCGGCGGACGTCGGACTGGTGGGCAACCTCGGCGCCAACCTCGACGCGCTTCGCGAGGCGATCACCAGGGGCGGCGCCATCGACTTCGGCGCTCATTCGGCACAACTGCGAGCCATCGAGATCCAGGCGGAAGCGACGCTCGCCGCTCAACTCGATTCCGATGAGGTCCCGATCGATCCGATGCGCCTGTGCCGAGAGATCGCCGACTTCATCGACACCGACGACGAGATGATCATCATCGGTGACGGCGGCGACATCGTGGCACAGGCGTCCAAGGTGCTCAAGGTTCCCGAACACGGCACGTGGATGGACCCGGGCCCGCTCGGCACCCTCGGCGTCGGCATGCCCTTCGCTCTCGCCGCCCAGCTCTCCAACCCCGGCAAGCGGGTCCTGATCATCTACGGCGACGGTTCGTTCGGCCTCAACGGTTTCGAGTACGACACGGCGGTCCGCTTCGGCCTCCCCATCGTCGGCATCGTCGGCAACGACGCTGCGTGGGGCCAGATGATGCGTCCGCAGGCGATGATCTACGGCGCGGATCGCCTGGTCGCCACCGAGCTCGCCTACACCCGCTACGACAAGGTGGTCGAGGCACTCGGCGGCCACGGCGAGCACGTGACCAAGCCTGGCGAGGTGTTCCCTGCCCTGGAACGTGCCTTCGCCTCCGGCAAACCGGCCCTCGTCAATGTCGAGATGCGCAAGGACATCGACGGGATGAAGGGCTCCACCTACGTGTGAGGCCGTGAACGTGGGGGCCGTGTGATGCCGCGGCTCTGACAAGACACGCGCGGCGGAGCGCTCGGGCACGGCAGACTGCAGAGATGTCTTCCGACGAACCGATCACCGACGACGGCGTACGACCCGCCGACCCGAGCATGCCGGATCAGCCGACGCCGGCGGCGTTCGATCCTCCGAGCCCACTGCTCCGAGCCGGTATCGCCCCGACCGACCGCGTCGTGTCCGATCCGGGCGCGCCGGTGATCATCGGCGTGTCGTTCGATCGTGAGGTCCGCGGCGCAGGAGTACCTGCTCGCCATGGGTGGTCTGCGAGAGGACGGCGCACTCGATCTGAAGGACGCCGTCGTCGTGCGCAAGGAGGCCGACGGTTCCGTCAAGGTCACCGAGACGATCGATCCGACATCGGGGCGGGCGGCGATCTCCGGCGCCCTGTGGACGGGTTTGCTGGGCCTGTTCATCGGGGGTCCGGTCGGCTGGGTCGCCGGCCTCGGCATCGGCGCCGGAGCAGGCGCGGTCGCGGCGAAGGTCATCGACCTCGGTATTCCCGACGAGTGGGTCGACTGGTTCAAGCAGGCCGTGCGCCCGGGGACCTCGACGGTCGTCATCCTGGCCGAGCACGTCCATGTGAAGGCACTGGCCGACGAGGCGACCCGGTTCCCGGGAGCGGAGCTGCTGTACACCTCGATGTCCGAATCGGCCTTCGAACAGCTCACCGAAGCCTTCGAACCCCGGAGCTGAGGGGGATGCTCGCGCGTGGCGTCGGGTTGAACTCCGACACCGTCGGGTACTGTCGACATCGTGTCGTTGACCAGTGAACAGGATGCCCAGATCGTCTCGCTCGTGCGCGGGATGGCGATGGACGGGCCACTCGCCGCCGGGAGTGGCCACCAGGGCACGGCGATGGCCCTGGCCCCCCTCGCCCACGTGTTGTACAGCCGAGTCCTGCGTCATGATCCCTCCGACCCTGCGTGGCCGGACCGTGATCGATTCGTCCTGTCCAACGGCCACGCATCGATACTGCAGTACACGATGCTCTTCCTGTCCGGCTACGGGCTCGAACTCGACGATTTGATGGCCTTCCGTCAATGGGGCTCGGCGACCCCCGGCCACCCCGAAGCAGGTCACACTGCAGGGGTCGAGGTCACGACGGGCCCCCTCGGCCAGGGGCTCGCAAATGCCGTCGGGATGGCAATTGCGCAACGCAATCTGAGAGCACGTTTCGGTGATGCCGCGCAACACCATCACACCTTCGTGATCGCCGGCGACGGGTGCATGATGGAGGGGATCAGCCACGAAGCCGGCTCACTCGCCGGACATCTCGGGCTCGGACATCTGACGTGCGTCTTCGACGACAACCACATCACGATCGATGGTCCGACCGACCTGTCGACCAACGACGACATCGTCGGGCGGTTCCGATCCTACGGCTGGGACGTCGTCGAGTTGGGCGAGATCGCCGACGACCTCGATGCGCTGGAAGCGGCCCTCCGCGAGTCGACCGAACAGACCGAACGGCCGTCGTTGCTGGTGCTGCGGACGCACATCGCGACACCGTCGCCGGACCACGAGGACTCACCGGGCGCACACGGGAACCCGTTCACCACCGAGGACGTCACACGCACGAAGGCCGTTATGGGCATTCCCGACGAGCCGTTCTGGGCGCCGTCCGAGCTCATCGACGCCTATCGCCTGCACACGGCGCAACGCGGCACGGCGCTGCACCGCGCATGGTGCGCCGAGGCGGCGGGGACCATCGACTCGCCGGAGTGGAAGGCGGCCTGGGCGGGCACCGGTCTGACCGGCTGGGACACGGCGCTGCCGAGCTACGAGCGGGGCGAGGCGGTCGCCACCCGCAAGGCCATCCAACGAGCGCTCGATGCCACATACGACAAACTGCCCGGCCTCCTGTCCGGGTCGGCCGACCTGAGCGGCAGCAATGGCACGGTCCTCGACCGGACCACGCCGCAGTCGTCGGCAGATCCTGGCGGCCGCTACATCCACTACGGGATCCGGGAGCACGCGATGGGCGCAGCCATGGTCGGGATGGCCAGGCACGGCGGCATCCTGCCGGTCGGCGGCACGTTCTTCGTGTTCTCCGACTACATGCGCCCATCGATCCGCCTCGCCGCGCTGTCGAGGGCGAAGGTCTGCTTCGTCTTCACGCACGACTCGGTCGGTGTGGGCGAGGACGGCCCGACGCACCAACCCGTCGAGCATCTCGCGGCGCTGCGTGCCATCCCCGGTCTCCACGTCGTGCGGCCCGCCGACGGCAACGAAACGATCCAGGCCTGGGCCGACATCGTCCGCCACGACGGCCCGTCGGCCCTCATCCTCAGCAGGCAGAACATCACCGTGACGACGGATGGCGCGGCTGTGGCACGGGGCGCCGGCATCGTCGTCGACGTCGCGAACCCCGACATCGTGCTCGTCGGCACCGGAAGTGAGGTCTCGGTATGCGTTGCCGCAGCCGAGCGATTGACCAATGGCGGTGTCGCGACCCGAGTGGTCAGCATGCCGAGTTGGGATCGCTTCTGCGATCAGGAGGCCGCATATCGAGATGCTCTCCTCCCCCACGGTGTGCCTGTGCTCTCGGTCGAGGCCGCGAGCACCTTCGGATGGGCGCGGTGGGCCGACGACTCGATCGGCATCGATCGGTTCGGAGAGAGCGCGCCCGGTGAACTGGTGCTCGACCGACTCGGCATCAACGTCGAACACGTGCTGACACGGGCGCGAACTCTTGTCACGACCAGCTGACCTGATTGGAGCATCGCATGAACCCCAACCGGCTACAGGCCCTCTGCGACGAGCAGCGACAAAGTCCCTGGCTCGACAACCTACGACGTGGCTACATCACCTCCGGCGGGCTCGTCGAACTTCGCGATCGCGGCGTGCGCGGCCTCACGTCGAACCCGTCGATCTTCCAGAAGGCCATCCAGGGCTCGAGCGACTACGACGAGCAGTTCACCGAGTTCGTCAACGGCGGTGGCTCGATCGATGACAGCTACTGGTCGCTGGTGATCCAGGACATCCACGGAGCGTGCGATGTCTTCGAATCGGTCTACGACACATCCGGCGGGATCGACGGCTACGTGAGCGTCGAGGTCGACCCAGGGCTGGCGCACGACGGCCCCGGCACCGAAGCCGCCGCCCGAGAGCTCCACCAGCGGATCGACCGGCGGAACCTGATGGTCAAGATCCCGGGCACCGCCGAAGGGCTGGCGCCGGTCGAGCAGATGATCGCCGAGGGCCGCAGTATCAACGTGACGCTGATCTTCAGCCTCCGACCGCCACGCCGAGGTGATGGAGGCCTACATCCGTGGCCTCGAGCGCCTCGCCGAGCAGGCCGACGCCGACCTGTCCAGGGTCGCGAGCGTCGCCAGCTTCTTCATCAGCCGTGTCGACACCGAGGTCGATCGACGCCTCGAGGCCAACGGTTCCGATGCGGCGCTGGCGCTGCGCGGCAAGGCGGCAGTCGCTCAGGCCAAGCTCGCCTATCAGCAGTTCGTGGAGACGTTCAGCGGAGCGCGTTGGGACGCGTTGGCCGCACGCGGCGCCCGGGTGCAACGCCCTCTGTGGGCGTCGACGTCGACGAAGAACCCCGAGTACCCCGACACGCTCTACGTCGACGAGCTGATCGGGCCTGACACCGTCAACACGCTGCCTGACGACACGCTGGAGGCATTCGTCGATCACGGCACGCTCAGCCGACGAGTCGACGCCGACGTCGACGATGCCCGAGCAGTATGGGCTGCGCTGGCGACCTTGGGCGTCGACCTGGACGACGTCGCCACGAAACTCGAACGCGAAGGCGTCTCGAGCTTCGCGAAGGCCTTCGACGAACTGATCTCGGCCCTCGAGACAAAGGCGAGCGAACTCGGCGTCTGACCGGCGCAGGCCTGACTGGTGGCGCGGATGGCGGGGCCCGGATGGCGGGGCCTCAGGTAGCCGGCACGTCGAGGCGAATCCGGTGGTACCCCTGGGCGCCATCGGGCGCCGCAGCCTGATGCTCTTCGGGCTGCGGCGTGCCGTCCCCGTCGATCGCGCGAGCTTCGACGACGTGGGCGCCCGGCTCACCGTTCCAGCGATACACCCACTGAACCCACGTGTCGTCGGACGGGACTCCGCCCAACTCGGCGTCGAGCCAGGCGCCGTCGTCGATCCGGATCTGTACGGCATCGACACCGCGATGCACGGCCCAGGCGACCCCAGCGATGGCCACCTCACCTGACTTCCTGCTGCCGTTTCGCGGCGTGTCGATGCGCGCCATCGTCTTCACCGGGCCCAACTTCGACCAGCCTCTCGGAATCCAGTAGCCGTCGAAGTCCTCCCAGCGCGTGAGTCGCATCTCGGTCACCCACTTCGTCGCCGACACGTAGCCGAACAGACCGGGGACGACCATCCGGACCGGATAGCCGTGCCGAGCGGGCAGAGGCTCGCCGTTCATCGCGATCGCGAGCATCGCATCGCGGCCATCCATGATCACCTCGACCGGTGTGCCGCACGTCCATCCGTCGACCGACCTGCTGGCGAGCTGTTGCGCTCCGGGCTGCAGCCCGGCCTCTTCGAGGATGTCCCGCAGGAGCACTCCCTGCCACAGCGCGTTGCCGACGAGATCACCACCGACCTCGTTCGACACACACGACAACGTGATGTACCGCTCGACCTGCGGGCGGGCGAGAAGTTCCTCGAACGTCATCTCCAAGGGCCGCTCGACCAGGCCGTCGATCTTCAGCGTCCACGACTCCCTGGACACCTGGGGCACGACGAGCGCGGTGTCGATTCGGTAGAAATCGTTGCCGGGCGTCACGAACGACGAGATTCCCTCCACCCCGACGACGTCGGGCCCTGCCGGCAGTGCCGCCGCTCGCGACTGCGCCGGTGGCAGCGCGAGGGTCGCCCGCTCACCCTCGATCGCGAATCGCTGCTGAAGCAGGCGGCCGAGGCCGCCCGCGATGACGGCCGCCGACCCGATAACGGCCGCACCGCGCATGAAGCCGCGGCGGTCGACGCCGGTCATCGCTCCGCGGCCGGTCATCGCTCCGCGGCCGGTCATCGCTCCGCGGCCGGTCATCGCTCCGCGGCCGGTCATCGCTCCGCGGCCGGTCACGTCGGCGCCTGCCGGCAGCGGAGCGAGCCACCACAGCACGGCAACGGAAACTGCGGCGCCGACGAGCGTTGGCAACAGCTTGCCGAACGACGGGGCAGGACGGGCGAGCACGGCCGACACTCCGAGGATGCCGACAGCACCGGTCAGGGCGAACGCCGCAGCCCGCGAACCCCGAATGGCCAGGATGCCTGCCGTGACGCCGACGCCGAGCACCACGATTACCGCGCCGAGGAGGAGCACCACCTTGTCGTTGGCGCCGAACGTGTCGATCGCCCAGTCCTTGAGCGACTTGGGTACGTGATCGATGAACACCTGGCCGACCGGGACGACCGGCGACGCCGATCCGCTCACGAGACCGACGATGAGCTCACCGCAGGCAAGACCGGCGCCGGACGCCACGAGGCCGAGCACCATACCCCGCCATTTCTCACCCCGCCATTTCTCACCCCGCCATTTCTCACCCCGCCATTTCTCACCCCGCGCTTGCGGGCCATAGGGTCCCGCCTGCATGGACACAGGAGTATCGGATTCGGAACGATCCCGGGCCTCTTCGATCGTGGCCGCCCTCGGAGTTTCCGACGATGTTCGCCTGGCGGAAGAACTCGTTTCCGAGGCGTTGGGGCTCATCACCGACCAGCCTGGCACGCTCGCCATTTCTCACCCCGCCATTTCTCACCCCGCGCTTGCGGGCCATAGGGTCCCGCCTGCATGGACACAGGAGTATCGGATTCGGAACGATCCCGGGCCTCTTCGATCGTGGCCGCCCTCGGAGTTTCCGACGATGTTCGCCTGGCGGAAGAACTCGTTTCCGAGGCGTTGGGGCTCATCACCGACCAGCCTGGCACGCTCGACCTGAAGATTGCCACCGCGGCACTCACCGAGATGCGCGAGGCGTACGCCATGTTCAAGCCCCACCGTGGCGAGCGCAAGGTGTCGATCTTCGGCTCGGCACGAACCCGCCACGACGATCCGCTCTACGAACTCGCCCGCCGGCTCGCGGCGACCCTCGCGGCGAAGGGGTGGATGACCGTGACGGGAGCGGGCCCGGGAATCATGGAAGCGGGCATGATGGGCGCCGGCAGGGAGCGCTCGATCGGGGTGTCGATCAGGCTTCCGTTCGAGAGCGGAGCGAACTCGATCATCGCCGGTGACGACAAGCACGTGTCGATGAAGTACTTCTTCACCCGCAAGCTGATGCTGATCAAGGAGTCACACGCGTTCGTCTGTCTTCCGGGCGGTTTCGGCACACTCGACGAGACGTTCGAACTGTTGACGCTGACGCAGACAGGCAAGGGCCTTCCCGTCCCGATCGTGCTCCTCGATGCTCCCGGTGATCCCTACTGGGAGTCGATCGACACGTTCGTGCGCGACACCCTGATCGCGCGTGGGCTGGTGGCCGCTCGCGACACGTCGCTGTACACGATCACCGAATCGTGCGACGAGGCAGCACGGGTGATCGAGCGGTTCTACGCCAACTACCACTCGATCCGCTTCGTCGGCGACACGCTCGTGGTCCGGATGCGGCTGGGCCCGTCACGTACCCAGCTCGACGAGTTGAACACGCAGTTCGGCCATCTTGCCTCGCAGGGACGCATCACCACCGCCGAGCCGTTCAAGGTCGAGCGCCGCGACGACGATCACGTCGATCTCGACCGGATCTCGTTCAAGTTCACCAACCAGGGCTACAGCGAACTCGTGTCGCTCATCGGCGTGATCAACAGCTATGTCTCCTGAACGCGCGGCATGAACTCGCCGGCTGATCCGGCCGAGCCGGCTGATCCGGGCTACGTGGCGTCGCCCGCGTCGAGGGCACCCAGCACGACGGCGGCCTTCTCGAGTGCCCGCCGGGCCTGCATGAGCCGTCGGTCGGAAGTCGGCCGAACGACGTCGCCCTGGGCAACGGCCTCGCGGAGCTGATCGAAGGCCATGTCGTCGAGTTCCCCGGCGATCGCCTCGATTCGAGCGACCAAGTCGGAATAGTCCACTATCAGCACCCTTCCATCACGTCCGGCCATCACGTCCGGCCATCACGCCCGGCCATCACGCCTTCCATCACGTCCGGCCCGTCACACCGGACCCGTCACACCTGACCGGTCACACCGGAAACGCTGCTTCGGACAGATTGACGTGCACAACGAGTGTTCACCCTACGGGCTGACACCACGATGTGGCGTCGAGACTTACGATGCAGTGATGACTGCTGTCGAACTCATCCCGGAAATCGTCGACCGTGTCCGTCGGGGCTTCGACTCCGGGGTACTCCGATCCATCCAGAGCCGACGCACCCAGCTCGGCCAACTCCGCCGCCTACTGGTCGAGCAGGAAGACCGTCTCGTCGATGCCTTGGTCGCCGATGTCGGCAAGCCGCGTATCGAGGCCTACACGACCGAGATCGGGTTCATGGTCAACGAGGTCGACTACGTGCTCGCCCACCTCGACGCATGGAACAAGTCGTACAAGGTCAAGGTTCCGCTCACCCTCAAGCCGGGCGTCGGCCGGATCCATCCACAACCGCTCGGCACGGTGTGCGTCATCGCCCCCTGGAACTACCCCGTGCATCTCCTGTTCGCCCCGCTCGTACCGGCGCTCGCCGCCGGCAACTGTGCGGTGCTCAAGCCGTCCGAAGTGACGCCGACCGTGGCCGCAACCGTGGCCGACCTGGCGCCCCGCTATCTCGACGAGCGCGCCGTCGCGGTCGTCACGGGTGCCGTCGACGAGACCACCGCGTTGCTCGAGGAACGCTTCGACCACATCTTCTACACCGGCAACGGCAACGTCGGCCGGGTGGTCATGGCCGCGGCAGCTCGACACCTGACACCGGTCACCCTGGAGCTCGGCGGCAAGAGCCCCGCCATCGTCGCGGCCGACGCCAACATCGCGGTCGCGGCGCGTCGGATCGCCTGGGGCAAGTTCGTCAACGCCGGCCAGACCTGCGTCGCACCCGATCATGTGCTCGTCGAGGAGAGCGTCGAGCAGGAGTTGCTCGACGCACTCGCCCACGCGATCACCGATTTCTACGGCGACGACCCGAGTACGTCACCCGACTACGCCCGGATCGTCAACGAACGCCACCATGATCGGCTCATGGCCCTACTCGACAGCGGCGGGTACGACAGCACGGTCACCGGCGGTCGCGGCGACCGGTCCACGAAGTACATCGCCCCCACCGTCCTCGCCGGCGTGAAGCCCGACGCGGCGGTGATGGCCGACGAGATCTTCGGGCCGATCCTGCCCGTGCTGACCGTGTCGGACATCGACGAGGCGATCCGCTTCGTCAACGATCGCGACAAGCCGCTCGCCCTCTACGCGTTCAGCTCGAACGACCGGACACTGGAGCGCATCGTCGAGCAGACCTCGTCCGGTGGTGTCACGCTCAACCATGTGCTCCTGCACCTCGCCGCGCCAGACCTCCCGTTCGGCGGCGTCGGCCCGAGCGGCATGGGCGCCTACCACGGCAAGGCGGGCTTCGACGTGTTCTCGCATCGCAGGCCGGTGCTCGACAAGCCGTACCGGCCGGATCCTGCCGTCATGTACCCGCCCTACACGAGGTTCAAGCAGAAGTTGATCCGCAGGTTCATGTGACTGATCCGTGACGAATCCGGCGCTCGATCACTTCGGGCGGCGAACCTCTCGGCGACGCATCACAATGACCCGAGCGCTCTCGACCGGCACGCCGTCGACGAACACCTGATCACCCGGCGCCACATGATCCGCCAACGACTCGAGCCGCCCTTCACGCTTGGCGCGCAGCTCGTCTTCGTGGTGGCGCATCACGAGGCGACCCTCGCGTACGGCATCGACGACGTCACGGGACTTCGAGCGCGCCTTGGCCCCCGCGGATCGGGCGACGTTGGCCGGCGAGATCTGCGCAGCAGTCTGCTTGACCTTCTTCGTCGTGTAGCCGGCGCCGGCGATACCCGCGACTGCCCCGCCGACGAACCAGGTCACTCGTTTCATCACGCTCGGCGCCTCCGACGTTGTTTGGCCTGTTCCAGCTCGATCGGCTCGTCGCGGATGTCGAGCACCCGTGTCGGCCCGTTCTTCGGGCCGACCGCCTTGTTCGACTTGTCGCCACGAAGCCGGGCGAACGCCCTCGACGTTCCCTTGGCGAACCCTGCGGCCTTGATCATCGGCGCCGAGTAGGCCGTACGGGCAACGCGCACGGAGACGGCGTCGCCGATTGCCTCGGCCGAGCCGAGCACACGATCGAACCGTTCGAGGTCCGTGCGCGCCTCGTCGACGGACTCCCGGGCCTCGATCGTGGTGATCCGCAGCTCGCGCAGCAGCGGGCGGGTCTCCGATCGCAGATCGGAGACCTCGCGACGGAGTTCGCGCAGCGCATCGAGGACACGCGTCAACACCACCACGAGGGCAGCGAAGCCGATCGAGCAAAGCACCGCCGCCATCAGGACCGCGAGTTCTCCGGCGGTCATTGCTCGTCCATCCCGGGTTCGTGGCCGGGTTCGTGGCCGGGTTCGTGGAGCGGTTCACTGGATCGCGTCATCCGGGCGCTGATCTCCCGCTCGTCGCCCGAGTGGCTCGGCTCGTACCACCGTCGATCGGCGATGTCGTCGGGCAGGTACCGCTGAGCGACGATCGCATCTTCATGATCGTGAGGATACTCGTAGCCGACTCCGTGGCCGATCGATTCGGCTCCCTTGTAGTGCGCATCGCGCAGATGGGCCGGCACCTCACCCACCGCACCGTCGCGCACCGCTGCACGGGCGTTCCAGATCGCGAGCGCGGCACGATTGCTCTTCGGCGCGGTCGCCAGATAGATCGCCGCCTGCGCCAAGTTGAGTTGGGCCTCGGGGAGCCCGACGTGCTCGAGCGCATGCCCGGCAGCCACGGCCACACCGAGGGCCCGACTGTCGGCCAGGCCGATGTCCTCACTCGCGAAGATGATCATCCGCCTCGCGATGAACCGTGCGTCCTCGCCGGCCTCGAGCATCCGCGCGAGCCAGTACACCGCAGCGTCGGGATCCGAGCCGCGCATCGACTTGATGAACGCGCTCACGACGTCGTAGTGGTCGTCTCGCCCATATCGCAGCGCGCTGGTGCCGAGCGCTTCTTCGACGTGGCGGAGTTCGATGTGCGTGTACGCGCTCAGCGCACACGCGACTTCCAGTGACGTCAGCACCTGGCGCCCGTCGCCGCCGGCTCGGTCGACCAGGAGCCGCAGTGCGTCGTCATCGGCCGTCACGGCCTCCGCCTCGAGGCCACGCTCGACAAGCTGTCGGATGGACGCACGATCGAGCGGCTCGAGGCGGAACAACGTCGATCGGCTGCGCAGCGGGGCATTCACCTCGAAGAACGGATTCTCGGTGGTGGCGCCGATGAGGGTGAGCGTGCCGTCCTCCACCGCCGGCAGGAGCGCGTCCTGCTGCGACTTCGAGAACCGATGGATCTCGTCGAGGAACAGGATCGTGCCCTGCCCACGCTCGCCGAGCCGGCGCCTGGCCTGCTCGATCGTCGTACGCACGTCTTTCACGCCGGCGTTCACGGCCGAGAGCTGTTCGAACGCCCGAGCGGTGCTCCCTGCCACTGCCAGCGCCAGGGTCGTCTTGCCGGTGCCCGGCGGCCCCCAAAGCAGGACCGAGGAGAGACGATCGGTCTCGACCAACGTCCGCAGCGGCCGACCCGGACCGACGAGATGATCCTGTCCGACCACATCGTCGATCGTTCGTGGACGCAACCGTGCGGCGAGCGGGGCGCGGCTGCGGCGGAGTGCGTCACCGGCCGCCGAGAACAGATCGTCGGTCATCAGCCGATCGCAGCCGGGTCGTCGAGCGCCACGGGCCGACCAAGCACCCGCTCGTACACGGGACGCCGGAACTCGACCACCTGCTCGATCAACCAGTGTCGGTCGACCCATTGCCAGGCCGAGAACTCGACCCCATCGGGCGTCGGGACGACGTCGTCGGCGTGCACGCGGAAGGTGAACCACCGCTGGGCCTGCCCGAATCGGTCGCGTCCCGGGCGACCCGTACGTGCTCGTACGTCGGCGGGCCATTCGTAGACCGTCCACTCGGGAAACTCCCCGATCAGCTCGACGTCGGCGGGGCTGAGGGCCGTCTCCTCCTCCAGCTCACGCCACGCTGCCTCGTCCGGTGTCTCCCCGACAGCGATGCCGCCTTGCGGGAGCTGCCACTGGCCGGGCACGTCGCTGCGTTCGAACGCCAGCACTAACCCTGCGGAATTGGTGACGATTGCCACCACGCCGGCGCGGAACTTCATGGATGGCATCGGGCGTGATGGTACCGCTGGGTGCTCAGCGGCCGATGCCGCGCAGCCGCTGGTCGACGTCGGCGAACTCCGAGTCGACCTCCGCCACCGCGCTGAACCAGCGACGAGCGCCGATCGGGTCTCCGACGCGGTCGTACAGATCGCCGAGCACGTACCACTGGCGCAGGTGGTGCTCACGGACCGACTTCGCCCGCTTGGTCGCCGGAGCCATCAGCTCGATCGCCCCACGCAGGTCACCCTGGTCAGCCAGGGCCTCGGCAGCCACGATCCGCCCTTCGGCGAGCACCTCGTGGGACGGGGAGAGCTCCTTGATCTCGTTCCAGACCCGGATCACCGACGACCAGCGCCCGAGCGCGCGATAACAGTCGGCGATCACCGGCATCATCGTCGGGTCAGGCCGAAGATCCATCGCCATCTCGAGCGAGCGCACCGCGGGCTTGAAGAGGCCCAGCCGGTAACAGGCCAGTCCGAGCACTTCGTGGGCGGTTGCGACGTCCGGCGTCTCCTTGGCGATCGCTGTCGCCAACCGACGCGCCTCCTGGAAGCGCTCGCGATCGAGCGCTTCGGACGCCTGCGCGAGGCGCTCGGAGAGCCGGGCCCCGCGTTGTTTGCCGACGGCATCGACGAGCGCCGCCTCGACTTGCGGGTCGAGCGGCTTGGGCGCCCGACGCTTGGAAGCAGGCGCCGGATGCCCCGTCACGGCACCGCCTCCCGGCCGCCCCGCGGCCCGATCGGCCGCGCTCGCCGCCTCGTCACGCACCGACCCGTCGTCGATCCACACTTCGAGCGTGCGTTCGTCGATCTTGCGGCGTTCCAACTCGGGGTCGCGTGGGGTGCGTGGAGCGCGGCGCAGTTTGACCTCGAGGGCCCGCCGCTCAGCCGTTGTCAGGGGCCGTTCCTGGCGCTGATCACTGCGCCCGCTCCGGTAGGACCCAGTGGATGTTCCGGTCCTGGATGACCCGGTCCTGGATGACCCGGTCCTCGATGTTCCGGTCCTGGATGACCCGGTCCTCGATGACCCGGTCCTCGATGACCCGGTCCTCGATGAGCCGTCACGTGAGGCTCCAGTTCGCGAAGCGCCGGTACTCGACGGTCCCCGGGAACTCGACGATCCGCGGCTCGACCTCGCCCCCGACGGCGCACCACCACCGGGCGGACGCGGAGAACGGGTAGGGCGGTCATTCGACATGGCTGACCATGTTTACGGCCGGAACTGGCCCGAAAACGCAGGAAACGCACCGCCGGCATACCCGGACGGTGCGTTTCCTGATCGAAATCCGGCGACGTCCTACTCTCCCAGGGGATTACTCCCCAAGTACCATCGGCGCTGACAGGCTTAACTTCCGTGTTCGAGATGGGAACGGGTGTGGCCCTGTCGCCATGGTCACCGAAATCAGTTGTCAATGAGGGTTCTCCTCAAGGACTCCAGAGCAAGCACGAGCTGTTCAAAACCAAGCCCTCGGCCGATTAGTACCGGTCGGCTGAGCGTGTTACCACGCTTACACCTCCGGCCTATCAACGTGATGGTCTCGTCACGGGCCTTACTGCGTTAACCGCATGGGAATACTCATCTTCAACCGGGTTTCCCACTTAGATGCTTTCAGCGGTTATCCCTTCCGTAGGTAGCAAATCTGCGATGCCGCTGGCGCGACAACAGACACACCAGAGCTACGTCCGTCCCGGTCCTCTCGTACTAAGGACAGCAGTTGTCAGTATTCCTTCGGCTGCGGAGGATAGGGACCGAACTGTCTCACGACGTTCTGAACCCAGCTCGCGTACCGCTTTAATGGGCGAACAGCCCAACCCTTGGGACCTGCTTCAGCCCCAGGATGCGATGAGCCGACATCGAGGTGCCAAACCTTCCCGTCGATATGGACTCTTGGGGAAGATTAGCCTGTTATCCCCGGGGTACCTTTTATCCGTTGAGCGACCACACTTCCACACGTGATGGCCGGGTCACTATGCCCTACTTTCGTACCTGCTCGACTTGTAGGTCTCGCAGTCAAGCTCCCTTGTGTCATTGCACTCGACGGCTGATTGCCAACCAGCCTGAGGGAACCTTTGGGCGCCTCCGTTACTCTTTAGGAGGCGACCGCCCCAGTCAAACTACCCGCCTGGCGCTGTCCCTGATCCGGATAACGGACCGAGGTTAGAGTTCCAAAGTACGCAGGGTGGTATTTCAACGATTGACTCCACACTGGCTGGCGCCAATGCTTCCAAGTCTCCCACCTATCCTACACAACGCAATTCAAAACTCAACACCAAGTTATAGTAAAGGTCCACGGGGTCTTTCCGTCCTTCCGCAGCTAACGAGCATCTTTACTCGTACTTCAATTTCGCCGGGTCTATGGTTGAGACAGTGGGGAAGTCGTTACGCCATTCGTGCAGGTCGGAACTTACCCGACAAGGAATTTCGCTACCTTAGGACCGTTATAGTTACGGCCGCCATTCACTTGGGCTTAGGTTCACAGCTTCGCTCCGAAGAACTAACCGTTCCCCGTGACCTTCAAGCATTGGGCAGGCGTCACAGCGTATACAGCGCCTTGCGGCTTCGCACGCTGCTGTGTTTTTGGTAAACAGTCGCTACCCCCTGGTCTGTGCCACCCTCCTCAGCTCGAGCCGTAAAGGCTTTCACCAAAAAGGGTCCTCCTTCTTCCGAAGTTACGGAGGCAATTTGCCGAGTTCCTTAACCATAGTTCTCCCGATCGCCTTGGTATTCTCTACCCGCCCACCTGTGTCGGTTTGGGGTACGGGCACTGTGCCAACTCACTGCTGGGCTTTTCTTGGCAGCATGGAATCAGTGACTTCGCGGTATGTCGCTCGGCATCACGTCTCGAGCGTTACGGCTCCAACTCTCATCGGAACCCGCCTACACGCTTACCCGGGGACTACCATCGCCCCGGTTCACCTATCCTCCTGCGTCCCCCGTCAGCTATCCGCCAGCAACTCGGTCAGTTCGCTACCCGAAGGTAACAGCCCCGACGTTGCCGCTCTTGGACCTGGCGCGGACACAGTGGTACTGGAATATCAACCAGTTGTGCATCGACTACGCCTTTCGGCCTCGCCTTAGCTCCCGACTCACCCTGGGGGGATTAGCCTTCCCCAGGAACCCTTGGGCTTTCGGCGGAGGGGTTTCTCACCCCTCTCTCGCTACTCATGCCTGCATTCTCACTCGATGGCGCTCCACGACTGGTTTCCACCGCCGCTTCGCTGCACCATCGACGCTCCTCTACCGCTCCTAGGTGACTTGAAAGTCACGCAGAAGCCCATAGCTTCGGCTCAGGACTTGAGCCCCGTTACATTGTCCGCGCAGGATCACTCGACCAGTGAGCTATTACGCACTCTTTCAAGGGTGGCTGCTTCTAAGCCAACCTCCTGGCTGTCTGTGCAATCCCACATCGTTTTCCACTTAGTCCTGAATTAGGGGCCTTAGCTGATGATCTGGGCTGTTTCCCTTTCGACCAACGAAGCTCATCCCTCGTGGTCTCACTGCCGTGCTCTGGAGTACCGGCATTCGGAGTTTGATTGGGTTCGGTAAGCTTGTAGGCCCCCTAGCCCATTCAGTGCTCTACCTCCGGTACTGAACACACGACGCTGCACCTAAATGCATTTCGAGGAGAACCAGCTATCGCCAAGTTTGATTGGCCTTTCACCCCTATCCACAGCTCATCCCCGCCATTTTTAACTTACGTGGGTTCGGTCCTCCACGGAGTCTTACCTCCGCTTCAACCTGGCCATGGATAGATCACTTGGCTTCGGGTCTACAGCATGCGACTCTACGCCCTATTCAGACTCGCTTTCGCTTCGGCTCCCCATCACTGGTTAACCTTGCCACACACCGTAACTCGCAGGCTCATTCTTCAAAAGGCACGCCATCGCGGCCATACCCGAAGGCATGACGACGCTTTGACTGTTTGTAAACCAACGGTTTCAGGTACTATTTCACTCCCCTCCCGGGGTACTTTTCACCTTTCCCTCACGGTACTGGTTCACTATCGGTCGCCAAGGAATACTTAGACTTATGGGGTGGTCCCCACAGATTCACGCCGGCTTTCACGGTTCCGGCGCTACTTGGGATGACAGGCGGATAGTACGTACATTTCGGATACGGGACTGTTACCCACTCTGGCCGACCCTTTCCTGAGTCGTTCTCCTATGCAGCACTTGTAATCCGTGACACATCTGATGCTATGTCTCCTGGTCCCACTACCCCGCACCAGCAACGCCATCAGGCTTGGCACTGGCACGGTTTGGTCTCTACCCTTTTCGCTCGCCGCTACTCAGGGTGTCGCGGTTGCTTTCCTTTCCTCGGGGTACTGAGATGTTTCAATTCCCCCGGTTCCCTCCTACTGCCCTATGTGTTCAGGCAGCGGTAACACTCCATGACGAGTGCTGGGTTTCCCCATTCGGACATCTGCGGATCGAGGCCTAGTAGACGGCTCCCCGCAGCTTTTCGCAGTCACTCACGTCCTTCATCGGTTCTTGGCGCCAAGGCATCCACCGTTGGCTCTTATTAGCTTGGAAAGAACAAGTTATCTCGTTCATTAACGAGAATTTCTCTCAAAAAGATGCTCGTGCTTGCTCTGCAGTTCTCAAGGAGCTACCGGACCAGCGGGCCGACGGCGACCTCGAAATGACACGGGCAGCTCGACGCTGTGGCATGAGGGATGACTCCCTCAAAACGGAAGAGAAGACGGTGGCCGACGACGCACTCACAGAGAGAGGGACCGAATCCCTGCGACCTCTGATCGTTGTGGCGACAGCCCACCAGTGCACCAACAGGTGTGTCTCGTACCGGATGGAACATATGTCCATCTTCGGTAGAGAGGCACTCCTTAGAAAGGAGGTGATCCAGCCGCACCTTCCGGTACGGCTACCTTGTTACGACTTCACCCCAATCACCGACCCCACCTTCGACGGCTCCTTCCCTTACGGGTTAGGCCACCGGCTTCGGGTGTTGCCGACTTTCGTGGTGTGACGGGCGGTGTGTACAAGGCCCGGGAACGTATTCACCCTGGCGTGCTGATCCAGGATTACTAGCAACTCCGGCTTCATGGAGTCGAGTTGCAGACTCCAATCCGAACTGAGACCGGCTTTGTGGGATTCGCTTACCCTCGCGGGATCGCAGCCCTCTGTACCGGCCATTGTAGCGTGTTTGCAGCCCTGGGCATAAGGGGCATGATGACTTGACGTCATCCCCACCTTCCTCCGAGTTGACCCCGGCAGTCTCCTACGAGTCCCCAACTTTACTTGCTGGCAACATAGGATAAGGGTTGCGCTCGTTGCGGGACTTAACCCAACATCTCACGACACGAGCTGACGACAGCCATGCACCACCTGTGTAAGGCCCCGAAGGACACCCTATCTCTAGAGCTTTTCCCTACATGTCAAACCCAGGTAAGGTTCTTCGCGTTGCATCGAATTAAGCAACACGCTCCGCTGCTTGTGCGGGCCCCCGTCAATTCCTTTGAGTTTTAGTCTTGCGACCGTACTCCCCAGGCGGGGCACTTAATGCGTTAGCGACGGCGCGGATCTCGTTGGTTGAGACCCACACCTAGTGCCCAACGTTTACGGCATGGACTACCAGGGTATCTAATCCTGTTTGCTACCCATGCTTTCGCTCCTCAGCGTCAGTTACGGCCCAGAGCGGCGCCTTCGCCGCTGGTGTTCCTCCTGATATCTGCGCATTTCACCGCTACACCAGGAATTCCCCGCTCCCCTACCGCACTCTAGTCACAGCAGTATCGGGTGGCCTCTCTGGGTTGAGCCCAGAGTTTTCACACCCGACTTACCGAACCGCCTACGAGCTCTTTACGCCCAATAAATCCGGATAACGCTTGGTGCCTACGTGTCACCGCGGCTGCTGGCACGTAGTTGGCCGCACCTTCTTCTGTAGGTACCGTCATTTTCTTCCCTACTGAAAGCGGTTTACAACCCTAGGGCCTTCTTCCCGCACGCGGCGTTGCTGCATCAGGCTTTCGCCCATTGTGCAAGATTCCCCACTGCTGCCTCCCGTAGGAGTCTGGGCCGTGTCTCAGTCCCAGTGTGGCTGATCATCCTCTCAGACCAGCTACCCGTCGATGCCTTGGTGAGCCGTTACCTCTCCAACTAGCTGATAGGCCGCGAGACCCTCTCAGTCCGATAAATCTTTCGTCATCGCACCATGAGATGCAATGACGGCATCCGGTATTAGCAGTCGTTTCCAACTGTTATCCCAGAGACTGAGGCAGGTTTCTCACGTGTTATGCACCCGTTCGCCACTAGATCTGCCCCAAACAAGTTTGGTTGGACCTCGTTCGACTTGCATGTGTTAAGCACGCCGCCAGCGTTCATCCTGAGCCAGGATCAAACTCTCCAACAAAAGTCTGTCCGAATCGTCCCCAGTGCCGAAGCTCCGGTTCAGATCAGAACGACTGAGTCAGCGAGCGCACCATCCGAGTCGGGAAAGACTCATGTGGACGATGCGTCCTTGCTGATTGGCCGACCTGCACCGTACAAGGGTGGAGGGCGGCCGGTATCCGTGTCGCTGTCGGCAGGGTGTGCCGACAGCAGAATTGACAGACAGCTCTGCAGGACCACCCGAAGGCGGCCCGACGAACTGCCCGCACTGGCGTTCTGTCTTCTCTTCCGTTTTCAAGGAGCCGAAGCTCAGGCACGCACCACTACCGACAGCTCTCGCTCGGCCGGGCGTTGGTGCCAGATCGCCTTTCCGGAGGGTCAAACCCTTCCGTGAGGCGGAGAACAACGTTAGCTGCTCACCCTCGGGGGCACAACCCACGTCATGGAAAAACTTCCACGAGATGGTGGGTCTTCTTGCCCTTGCGCATCAGAAGATACCGCCCATACAACAGTTCGTGCGCGCCGATGTCGGGGCTTTCGTCGATCGCGACTCCGTTTGCCGAGAACGCCCGCTGTGCGAGTCCGCGGCGGGCGTCGCCATTCGAACTGGCGAGCCCGACGGAGACGAGCAGCCTGACGGGGTCGGTAAGGTCGGAGCGCGACACACGCGAGAAGGGAATCTCCGCAGCCAGTGTTGCGAATGCAGATTCCGGCGCTTCCCGCGGGTCGGCAGCGAACAGCAGGTCAGCGGCCTCGATGGCAGCCCGCGCGGCCTCTGCGCCGTGGACCAGGGTGACCATGTCGTCGGCCAGCGTCCGCTGCGCGAGCCGGTATTGAGGGCCGTTCTCATGATCGGCGACAAGGGCACGGATCTCCGCCACCGAGCGCAGCGAGAACGTCGACAACTGGGCTGCGACATCGGCGTCGGCGGTCTGCATCCAGTGTTGACGGAACTGGTACGGGCTGGTCTTGGCCGCGTCGAGCCACACGCGAGCACCCGTCGTCTTGCCGAGCTTGCTCCCATCGGATGCCGTCAGCAGCGGCCACGAGAACGCATGCACGTGCGCGCCGCGCTTTCGGCGGATGAGGTCGACACCGGCGATGATGTTGCCCCACTGGTCCGAGCCGCCGATCTGGACGGTGCACCCGAGATGCTCGTGGAGCCAGAGGTAGTCGTTGGCCTGCAACAGCATGTAACTGAACTCGGTGAAGGAGATGCCGTGCTCGGAATTGACCCGCAGCTTGATGCTCTCCCGGGCAAGCATCTGGTTGACGGTCACGTGCTTGCCGACGTCGCGCAGGAACTCGAGCACCGACATCGGTTGGGTCCAGTCGCGGTTGTCGACCAGCGCACCGGAACCGGAGCCGGAGCCGAGGTCCACGATGCGGCCGAGCTGCTCCTTGATACGTGCCACGTTGTGATCGAGGGTGTCGTCGTCGAGCAGATTGCGCTCCTCTGACCGTCCGCTCGGATCACCCACCATGCCGGTCGCCCCACCGGCGAGGGCGATCGGGCGGTGACCCGCATCCTGGAAGCGGCGCAGCATCACCAGCCCGATCAGGTTGCCGACATGCAGACTGTCGGCGGTGGGATCGCAGCCGTAGTAGATCGCGACGGGCCCCTCCGCGACGTGCGCACGCAACGCTTCGAGATCAGTCGAATCGTGGATGAGGTTGCGAGCCTCGAGGTCAGCAATCACGTCACCGTCGATCAGAGCCATACGGCGTTCGAGGGTACTCTTCACCGGTGGACGACCTGCAGAACGGTTCGGCAACCACGCACGACGACCACGACGACGCGCAGCACGACGCCACTTCATCGCGGCGCGACGACCCCGACGATGTGCTTGCCCAGCGCTTCCGGGAGTTCGCCTCGACCGCTCGGCGGCTCCGGGCGCCGCTGTACCGAACCCTGGCATCCGGTATCGCCGACGACGCCGAGATCCATCGCCTGCTCCTGCACGCCGACGAGATGCAGCGGGTTCCAGTGCTGTTGTTCGCGTGTACGCACTTCCTGCTGCTCGAGGAACCCGAACACCCTCTCGCCCGGTGGTACCCGAACCTGACCGACGACCCCCTGCCACCCGACGATCGTGCGCTGGCGCCGATGTTCGCTCGATTCGTTGCCGATCGTGCAGCCGAGGTCACCGAACTGCTGGCAACCCGCACAACCCAGACCAACGAGGTGGGTCGATGCGCGCTGCTGCTTCCCGCATTGGGCATGGTGGCCGACGAAGTCGGGCCGATCGGCCTGCTCGACGTGGGAACGAGCGGCGGCCTCAACCTGCTGCTCGACCGGTACGAATATCGATACCGGCCACATCGGGCGGGTGACCAGGTGAACGGCGTCGCCGGTCGCACCGTCGGCGCCCCCTCTGCCGTGGTACTCGAGACCACGATCGACGGGAACGTGCCGATACCGGCCGCGATGCCCCCGATCGGCGCCCGACTGGGGATCGACCGAGATCCGATCGACGTCACCGACCCGGCCGAGGCGCGCTGGCTCGAGGCGTGCGTCTGGCCGGACCAGGCCGAGCGATTCCACCGGCTTCGGGCGGCGATCGAACTCGCGGGTGAGATGAGGCCGACCATTCGCGCCGGGGATGCGGTCGAATCACTTGCGGCCGGCATCGCCGAGGTCGGCGCTTCACGCCACCCGGTCGTGACGAACTCATGGGTGCTGAGCTACCTGGCCCCCGAAGCGCGGGTCGACTATCTCGCCGAGCTCGACCGGGTGGGCGCAACGCGTGATCTGTCGTGGATCTACGTCGAGGCAGCCGCCCAGATCCCCGAGCTGCCGACCGAACCCGATCCGGCCGACGACAAGCTCACCGTGCTGACGTTGGCCCGCTGGCGCGACGGGAAACGCTCGGTGCGGACCCTTGCGACCTGCCATCCCCACGGTCACTGGATCCGCTGGCGCTGACCCCACTGCCCCACTGCCCTACTGCCCCGGTGCCCCGGTGCCCCACTGCCCCGGTGCGTCGGCGCCCGATGAGTCGGGTGTTTCCGGTGCGTCGGGTGTTTCCGGCGACCCATGCGCGTCGCAAACACCCGACGGGGCTCGATGGGGGTGAAACACCCGACTCACGGGAGGCGGAAGCGCCAGGGGGTGTCGGTGGCCCTGGTGAGGCCCACCCGGGGTCCGACCAGGGGATGCCGGGGTGGCAGGACGCCATCGTCGAGAAGGACGACCGGCGAGCCCGGATCGATGAGGTCGACGCCGTCGTGGGAACGATCGATTCCGAAGGCCTGGCAGAACTTGCCGGGCCCATTGGTGAGGTCGGCATCGCCCCGCTCACCACGGCGAGCGCGCATGACCCCGATTCCTTCGAGCGGCTCGACCGCTCGGAGCAGCACGGCGCTGCCGACGTCGCCGGGGTCCGTCACGATGTTCGCGCAGTGGTGGATGCCATAGCTCAGATAGACGTACAGGTGACCGCCGGGGCCGAACATGGCAGCGTTGCGGGCAGTACGACCGTTGTAGGTGTGGCTTGCCGGGTCGTGTTGCTCATACGCCTCGACCTCGACGATCCGTCCCGACACCGCCCGGCCGTCATCTGACGACCGCGCCACGATCACCTTGTTCAACAGTTCGCGGGCGACGACGTGAGCCTCACGCTCGAACCAGGCGCGGGCGAGCGGCCTCAGAGGCCGAGCCTCGATCGCTCGTCGGCCAGCATCGTCCGGTACGACTCGAGCTGCACGCCGAGCGCAGCGGGCCCCGCTGCGCCGCGGGAGGTGCGCCTGCGAACACCGACGCCTGGCCACACGAGCGCTGCCGCGTCGGGACCCAGCAAGGGATCGGCCGCCACGAGGTCGCCCAGCGTCGCCCGTCCCGCGAGCGCCGCCCGAACGTGCGTGCCGACCACGGCATGCGCCTCACGGAACGGCATACCGGCGCGCACGAGGAACTCGGCGAGGTCGGTCGCCGCGGTCGTCTCCTCGTCGGCGGCGGCCTGCATCGCGTCGGGCATGAACGTGGCGGTGGCGATCATGCCCGAGAGCGCCGCAACGGCCAGGGCGACCTGCTCGACCGAGTCGAACAGCGGCTCCTTGTCCTCCTGGAGGTCGCGGTTGTACGCGAGCGGCAGACCCTTCAAAGTGGCGAGCAGGCCGGTCAGGTTGCCGATCAGTCGGCCGCTCTTGCCCCGGGCGAGCTCGGCGATGTCAGGGTTCTTCTTCTGCGGCAGCATCGACGAACCGGTGGCGTAGCCGTCGTCGAGCCGGGCGAAACCGAACTCGGCCGACGTCCACAGCACCCATTCCTCGCCGATACGCGACAGATGAACCCCGGTCAACGCCAGATCGAAGAGGGCCTCGGCGACGAAATCGCGATCGCCGACCACATCGAGGCTGTTGTCGAACGGCTTGGCGAACCCGAGATCAGCGGCGTTGCCCACCGGGTCGACGGGAAGTGACGAGCCGGCGAGCGCTCCCGCCCCGAGCGGCGACACATCGAGGCGACGGAGGGTGTCGAGCAGGCGATCGACGTCCCGGCCGAGTGCCCACCCGTGCGCCAGCAGGTGGTGTGCGAGCAGCACCGGCTGAGCGCGCTGCATGTGCGTGTAGCCGGGCAGGTAGACGCCGTCCATCTCCAGCGCCCGTCCGAGCAGCGTCTCTTGGAGATCGAGGATTCCGAGCGCGACCATCGGCAACTCGCGCTTGCACCACAGACGCAGGTCGGTCGCAACCTGATCGTTGCGGCTGCGCGCCGTGTGCAGCTTGCCCCCGGACGGCCCGGCAATCTCGGTGACCCGTCGCTCGACGGCGGTGTGGATGTCTTCGTCGGCCTCGACGAAGACGAACCGATCGGACTCGATCTCGTCGGCGACCTGCGTGAGCGCCCCGAGCACTGCGTCGCGCTCGTCGCTGGTCAGCAGACCGACGCGAGCAAGTCCACGCACGTGTGCCATCGAGCCGGTGATGTCGTCGCGCCACAAGCGGCGGTCGAACGGAAGGCTGACGGTGTAGGCCAACAGCGCATCGGCCGGCCCGCCGGCGAAGCGTCCGTGCCAGAGCGTCTTGCCGCCTGCCACCGGCGGATCCGTTGTCGTGGGCGTGACCGCATCGTCGCCCATGTCAGTCGAGCCCTGCGAACTCGCGCAGTTGCCCGGCGAGAGCTTCGCCGTCGATCGATGCCGCCACGCACATCAAGGTGTCGTCACCGGCAACCGTGCCGAGCAGCCCGTCGACTCGGCTGCGGTCGAGCGCCGAAGCCACGACGTGCGCACATCCCGGGGGCGTCCGCAGGATCACGATGTTGCCCGAGCAGGCCACCTCGGCGACCCATTCGCCCATCACCCGACGCAACTGATCGACCGGAGCGAGCCGATCGGGGGCGAACTCTGGGATCGCATACACCGTGTTCCCGCCGGGCACGCGCACCTTGACTGCGCCGATGTCGTCGAGATCACGTGACACCGTTGCCTGCGTCGCCTCGATCCCGAGCTCGGCGAGAAGTTGGATCAGCTGTGGCTGGTTGGTGACCGCGTGGTCACCGATCAGCCGCGAGATCGTCGTTTGCCGTTGCACTTTCGTCGTCATGGTCGAACCCCCAGCAGGAAGGCAAGCGCGGCACGGGCGGCGTGCATCCGATTGTGGCCCTGCCGGAACACGACCGATTGTGGCCCGTCGATCACCTCGGCGGCGACCTCGATACCGCGGTATGCGGGAAGACAGTGCATGAAAACCGCCTTCGGGTCGGCGAGAGCCATCATCGCCGGGTCGACCATGTAGCCCTCGAACTGCCGGCGCCGCTGGTCCTTCTCCGCCTCCTGGCCCATCGATACCCACGTGTCGGTGTGGACCGCATGCGCGCCCGCCACCGCGTCGGCTGGACTGTGGGACTGCTCAATGCTCGGGGATCCGAGCAGCGACAGTCGTTCGAGTTCGGCGTCGTCGGCGCAGAAACCGACCGGGCCGGCCAATCGAACGTGCGCTCCGAGCAGCAGGCTGATCTCCGCGAGAGACCGGGCCACGTTGTTGAAGTCGCCCACGTAGGCAACGGTCTTGCCGGAGAGCTCACCCAACTGCTGTTGCATCGTCAACGCGTCGGCGAGCGCCTGCAGCGGATGCGACCGGTTCGAGAGCATGTTGACGATCGGCGTGTCGACGACGGCCGACATCCGGGTGAGCGTGTCGTGATCGAAGACGCGAGCCGCGATCACGGCGTGATACCCGGCCATGATCCGCGCGATGTCCTCGACCGGCTCACGGGTGTCGAATCCGACTTCTTCGCCTCGGGTGTAGATCGGATGCCCGCCCAGTTGGGCCACCGCCATCTCCATGGAGTGGCGGGTGCGATTCGACGGCTTCTCGAAGATCAACGACGCGCCGAGACCCTCGAGTGGCCGACCGAGCGCGGCGATGGGAACCTCGGCCAACGCGAGGATCTGACTGATCTCCCGCGTGTCGAGATCGGTCACGTCGAGCAGGTCGCGACTCATGGGGCGACGCCCTTCGAGTGCATCGCAGGGTCCTGCATCAAGGGGTCCTGCGTCGCCTGGACGTGGGTCGCCTGAACGTGGGTCGCCTGGACGTGCGTCGTGAGGACATCGGCGATCAGCTCGACGGCCTCGTCGATCTCGGCATCGGTGACGGTGATCGGGGGGAGGAGCCTGATCGTGGATGGATTGACCGCATTGACGATCAGCCCACGGTCGAGCAACTCGGCGTACACGGCCTTGGCATCGATGCCCTCGGCCAGGGCGACCCCGAGCATCAATCCCCGGCCGCGGACGTCGACCACACCATCGACTGCCCGCAACGCGTCCGCCAGCCGTCGACCCTGCCGGGCAGCCAGCGCGGGAGCATCGATGCGACGCATCTCGGCGATCGTCGCGACGACCGCCGCCGTCGCCAGCGCGGTGCCGGAGTACGTGCTTCCGTGGTCGCCCGGTTCGAACACCGCGGCGACGTCGACCCGGGCCCAGCAGGCCCCGACAGGCATCCCGTTGCCCATCGCCTTCGCGAGCGTCACGACGTCGGGACTGACGCCGGCCTGCTCGAAGCCGAACCAGCGGCCGGTCCGCCCGAACCCGGTCTGGATCTCGTCGAGCATCATCAACGCCCCGGTCTCGTCACACAACTCACGAATGCCGCGGAGGTACTCGTTGCCGGCCGGATTGATTCCACCCTCGCCTTGGATCGACTCGACCAGCACCGCGGCGACCGAGCCATCGACCGCCGAACGCATTGCGTCGAGCTCGCCCCAGGCGACGTGACGAAAGCCCTCGGGCATCGGCTGGAAGGGTTCATGCTTGGTCGGTTGCCCTGTTGCCGCGAGTGCCGCGAGTGTCCGGCCGTGGAAGCTCCCGAGCGTGCTCACCACCGTGTGCCGGCCTCGACCGCCGTGCTTGCGGGCGAGCTTGATGGCGCACTCGATCGACTCTGCTCCCGAGTTCGTGAAGAACACCTGGCCGTGGCGCCCGGTCGCCGCGAACAGCAACTCGTTGATCGCCAGAGCAGCCTCGGTCGCCACCGGATTCGCGAAGAAGTTCGACACGTGGACGAGCCGTCGCGCCTGCTGGGCGATGGCGTCGGCGATCACCGGGTTCGCGTGCCCGAGCGATACGACGGCGATGCCCGCCAGGAAATCGAGGTAGCGCTTGCCGTTGGAGTCCCACAGTTCGGTTCCCGAACCGCGCTCGAACATGATTGCCGGCGGCCCGAAGACGGGCATGAACGGACAGTTGGGCAGGGCGTCGTGTTCGAACTCGTGTGCCGTCATCATCTCGCTCCCGTGTCGTTGTCGTGGTGGTCGCTGTCGTGGTGTTCGTTCGCGTGCCGGTCGTCGCCGAGGCCCGCGACCATCGTGCCGATGCCTGCGTCGGTGAAAACCTTGAGCAGCAACACGTGCTCGATGCGTCCATCGAGGATGTGCGCCCGACCGACGCCGTGACGTAGCGCCTGCACGCAGCTCGCGACCTTGGGGATCATCCCGCCGGCGATCGTGCCGTCGGCCATCAGCGACTCGAGCTCGTCGGCCGTCGTCTGACGGATCAGGCTCTCGGGGTCGTCGACGTCACGGCGCAGACCCTCGATGTCGGTGAGGTACACGAGCTTCTCCGCCCCGAGCGCTTCCGCGATCGCTCCCGCGACCGTGTCGGCATTGATGTTGTACGCCTGGCCACGGACATCGCTGCCGATCGTGGCGATCACCGGGATGAACTCGTCGTCGATCAATCCCACGATGACCTCCGGGTTGATCTCGGTCACGTCGCCGACGAAGCCGAGTTCCGGATCACGGGCGACCGCGCGGATCAACCCGGCATCGACGCCGCTGAGACCCACGGCATATCGGCCGTGCACGTTGATGGCCGCGACGAGCTGGGGGTTCACCTGCCCCTTGAGCACCATCCGCGCGATGTCGACCGTCTCGGCGTCGGTGACGCGGAGCCCGTCGATGAACGCCGTCTCCTTGCCGAGGCGGGCCATCAGGGCCGAGATCTGCGGGCCACCGCCGTGCACCACGACCGGTCGCATCCCCACCAGCCGCATCAGCACGATGTCCTCGGCGAACGACGCCAGCGCATCGTGATCGGAGGCGCCGGCGAGCGCGTTGCCCCCGTACTTGACCACCACGGTCTTGCCGGCGAAGCGACGGATGTACGGGAGCGCCTCGACGAGCGTCGCCGCCTTCAGGGCGGCGCCACCGGCGGGTGGCGCCGAGGGGCTCATGGCGCGAGCCCGATCGTCGACAGCCCGGCGGCCTCGTCGAGCCCGAGGGCCACGTTCGCGGCCTGTACCGCGCCTCCCGATGCACCCTTGGTGAGGTTGTCGATCGCACACATCATGATGACCGTGTCGGTCCGCGCGTCGAAGCGCGCCGAAACGTGCGCCGCGTTCGAGCCGAGGACCGATTTCGTCGCCGGTGGGCGATGGGTGACCGCCACGAACGGCTCGCCCGCGAAGTGGTCGGCCAGGGCCTCCATGACGGTGTCGTTCGAGCAGTCGCCGGCGGGCGTGGCGTAGCAGGTGGCGAGCAGGCCCCGGCTCATCGGCACCAGGTGGGGCGTGAAGATGACCTGCGCTCCGATCTCCTGCTCCATCTCGGGCGTGTGACGGTGGTGCAGCAGGCCGTACGGGGTCGCATTGGAGTCGATGTTCGTGAACACGTTCGTGTCGCTCGGCGCCCGTCCGGCGCCGGTGATTCCCGTCAAGGTATTGACCACGATGCCGCTCGTCTCGATCAGCCCGGCAGCCACGAAGGGTCGAACCGCGAGCGTGGCCGCGGTCACGTGGCAACCGGGTGTGGCGATCAGCCGAGCGCTCTCGATCTCGCGGCGATGGAACTCCGGAAGGCCGAACACCGCCTCCGCGAGCAGCGCCGCCTGCGTGTGCTCGAACCCGTAGAACGCCGGATAAGCCTCGGCATCCTTCAGGCGGTAGGCGGCCGACAGATCGACGACACAGCCGACCGCTCCGACCAGCCCTGGTGCGAGCGCCATCGATGCCTCGTGTGGGAGGCCGAGGAAGACGAGGTCGAGGCCATCGGTGATCGTCGGTTCGAAGGACTCGAAGTGGAGCGCCGGATAGGCCAACTCGAGCGCGGGATAGAGATCGGCGGCGCGTTGCCCGGCCATCGAATCGCCGGTCGCCACGACGAGTTCCAGGTCAGGATGCGCGGCGATCAGCCGCATCAACTCTGCCCCGGTGAACCCGGATGCGCCGATGACTCCGACCCGCACTGAACTCATCTGCATGAGTATACGGCATTCCGTATGATCATACAACCATTCGGGCTTCCGCCGCCGCTGAGGCGGCCCGATCGGGCACACTGGGGACATGTTCCCGGGAGCGCTGCCCACCAAAGGTCGGCTGCTCGTTGCCACCCCTCCCCTCGAGGACCCGCACTTCGACCGCACCGTCGTGTTCATGCTGGAACACCATGACGAGGGCGCGATCGGGGTGGTCATCAACCGGCCGTCGATCGAGAGTCTCGACGAACCACTCGACCGTTGGATCGATCTCCAGTCGGCCCCCTCGTCGGTGTTCTCCGGCGGGCCGGTGGAAGAGAACGCCCTCATCGCTCTGGCCGAGACCAAGCAGCCCCTCGTCGAGGGCGGCGAGCATCTGTCACCGATCGCCGGCACCATCGCGTCTGCCGACCTCACCGCCGATCCTGCGCTCGTCGCCGCCGACGTACGAGGTGTCCGGGTCTTTCGCGGCTACGCCGGATGGGGCCCGGGCCAACTCGAGGGCGAGATCGAAGCCGGCGCCTGGCTCGTGCTCGACTCCGAGCCGGGCGACGTCTTCTCCGATGACCCCGACGAGCTGTGGCGCACGGTGATCCGACGCCAACCCGGACGCCTCGCCTGGCTGGCCGGCGCTCCCGACGACCTCAGCTCCAACTGACGGTCGGGTGCGGCCGACGTTCCACGGTCGGCGACACCGACCTCACCGCGAGGTCGGTCTCACCGGAGACCTCGTGGCGGTCGTCGTCGGTCGGGCTCACCTGTTCAGCTTCGCAGCTCTGCCCCCAGCTTTGTCGCCGCTGCCTGCACACCGCGGCGCACCGCCGCGATGTCGGCGTCGGTGAGGTTGCGGTCGGCCGCCTGGAGCCGCAGACGGTACGCCAGCGAACGCGACCCGGGCGGCACCCGGTCTCCCCGGTACACGTCGAACAGGGTCAGGCCGACGAGCAGATTTCCGGCCCCCTGGCGGACCGCCTTGTCGAGGCGCTCCGCCGGCACCGACTCGGGGAGCGCGAATGCGAGGTCGAGATCGCTCGACGGTCGGCGACTGGTGGGCTTCCACTGTGTCGGCTTCGGCTCCCGGTCGAGGAGCCGGTCGAGGTCGACTTCGAAGATCGCCACGCGCTCGGTCACGTCGAAGGCCGCGAGCACGCCGGGATGCACCTCGCCGACCACACCGATCGGATCGCGGCCCGCCTGCAGCGTCGCCGAGCGTGTCGGATGCAGGCCGCCCGGGACCGCCGCCTGGTCGAGCCTCGCACCCACGCCGAGAGCCGCAGCCAGCTCTCGCCAGACCGCCATTGCCGAGGGCGCTTGCTCCCCGGCGAGAACGACGGCCAACGCCTCGTGCTCACCCGGCAATTCGGTCTCGCTCGGAGGGTAGACATGACCGATCTCGAACAACTTCACGCCGAATCGCCGGTGGGACTCGTTGTAGGCGATGGCGTCGAGCAGACCAGGCCGCAGCGACGTTCGCAGGACACTCTCGTCGGCGGCCAACGGGTTCGCGACCGTGAGCGCGTCGGTCGGCAACCCGGCACGCTCGAGCGTGTCCGGCCCGAGGAAAGGGTTCGGCATCGCCTCGGAGACACCCAGGCCGAGCAGCACCTCGCGCACGAGGCGCCGCCGCTGCTGGCGAACACTGAGCGCGCCGTGCACGACCGACTTCGGAACGGTCTTGCCGAGCCGGTCGTAGCCGTAGTGACGGGCGACCTCCTCGATGACGTCGATCTCCGCGGTCGAGTCGGGCCGCCACGATGGCAGCGTCACCGTTCGTGCGTCACCGTCGCCGACGACCGTGTACCCGATCGGATCGAGCAGCGCCGGCAGCTCGTCGGCCGTCAGCCCGGTTCCGAGGATCCGGTTGACCTCTCCGATCCGGACGATGGCCGATCTGTCAGCCGCGGGGAGGTGCGCCGAGCGCGCATCGACCGCGCCCGCGTGCACGACGATGTTCGGACATGTCTCACCGAGCAGTTCGACGAAGCGGGCGATCGCCAGGGGCATCCCGTATGGGTCTACACCACGTTCGAACCGCGCCGACGCTTCCGAGCGCAGATTGGCGCGAGCGACCGTCTGGCCGATGCCGACCGGTTCGAACCACGCCATTTCGAGCGCCACGGTGGTGGTGCTCTCGCTGATCTCGGTGTCGAGGCCACCCATCACCCCGGCGACCCCGATCGGCACGTCGTTGGCGTCACAGATCAACAGGTCGGCGGCAGTGAATGTCCGATCCTGACCATCGAGCGTGGTCAGGATCTCGCCTTGCCTCGCGCGTCGGATCCGGAAGCCCCCACCGCCGAGCGTGTCGAGATCGTAGGCGTGGTTGGGCTGGTTCAACTCCAGCATCACATAGTTGCTGACATCGACGACGTTGCTGATCGGGCGCATCCCCGCAGCGCTCAGTCGCCGAGCCATCCAGTCCGCCGATGCCTTCACCTCGATTCCCGAGACCACCGTCGAGGTGAACCGGCCGCAGCGCTCGCCATCGACGATGTCGACGGTGGCGACACGCTGCGGGCCCATCCGCGCCGTTCTCGCCGTTGGGGGACGGAACTCGGCGCCGAGCTTGGCCGCGAGGTCACGAGCGATGCCCACGTACCCCCAACAGTCCGGACGGTTGCGGGTCACGTCGGCATCGATGAGGACGTCGTGACTGATCCCGAGGGCGTCACCATATGGCTGACCGAGTGGCGTCCCCGCCGGCAGGATGCAGATCCCTGAGTGGTCGTCACCCAGGCCGAGCTCATGGGCCGAACAGAGCATGCCCTCCGAATCGATGCCGAGAATGCCGCGCCGCTCGATCATGCGGCCGTCCGGCATCCTCGTGCCGAGCGTCGCCATCGGGACGATGTCGCCCGGCTGCATGTTGAATGCGCCACACCACACGTGCCGCTCGGCGCCATCACCGACATCCACGTAGACGCGTTGCACCTTGGCCGCGTCGGGATGCTGCTCCAGGCGGATCACCCGGGCAGTGACGACACCAGGTACCGAGACACCGACGATGTCGGCTGAATCAACCTCCAGCCCGAGCGACGTGAGCGCATCGGTGACGCGGGCGACCGCGCCGGGATCGGTCGGATCGGCGAAGTCGCCGTACTCGTTGAGCCACGACAGGAGCGCCCTCACGAGAACTGCTCCAGGAAGCGGATGTCGTTCGTGAACATCTCGCGGATGTCGTCGACGCCATGGCGTTCCTTCGCCATGCGGTCGATGCCGAAACCGAAGGCGAACCCGCTCCACTGCTCCGGGTCATGACCACCGGAGCGCAGCACGTTCGGGTGCACCATGCCGCACCCGCCGAGCTCGATCCACTCCCCGTTTGGGCGTTGGATGTCGAACTCCGCGGAAGGTTCGGTGAACGGGAAGTAACTGGGACGCAGGCGCGACGTGAAGCCGGCGCCGAAGAACGCCTTCGTGAATGCCTCGATCGTTCCGGCGAGGTCGGCCATGGAGATGTCCCGATCGACGACCAGGCCTTCGATCTGGTGGAACACCGGCATGTGGGTGGCGTCGGGTGTGTCCCGACGGAACACGCGACCGGGAGCAACGATGTAGATCGGCGGCTTCGACTCGAGCATCGTGCGGATCTGGACCGGTGACGTGTGGGTGCGCAGCAGCGTCGTTCCCGGCTGTCCGCCGGGCGGGGTGTGATCGACGAACAGGGTGTCCCACTCGCCTCTCGCCGGGTGCCCGATCGGCATGTTGAGGGCCTCGAAGTTGTGCCAGTCGGTCTCCACCTCAGGGCCCTCGGCCACCTGGAAACCGAGCCCGATGAAGGTGTCCTCGAGCCGCTCCCATGCCTGGGTGACCAGGTGGGCGTGGCCCCGACTCGGCACGCCGACGAACTCGGTGAGGTCGAGTCGCTCGGACTCGATCCGGGCAGCGAGCGCCTGCTCGCCGAGCTCCCTCCGACGATCGTCGAGGGCGCTCGCCACGGCGGTCGTTGCGTCGTTGATCGCCTGCCCGGCCGCCTTCTTCTCCTCGATGGAGGTCAGTGAGCCGAGCCTTGTCTTCAGCTGAGCGAGCGTGCTCTTCTTCCCGGCGAAGCGAGCAGTGAGCTGATTGACGTCATCGAGACGGGTAGCAGCGCGGATCTCGGCGAGTGCAGCGTCGCGGGCGGCAGTGATGTCGGAGAGCACAGGTGGCCTTTCGGTGCGGTGAGTGGCGAGCAGGGCAGAACACCCCGGACGAACTCAGGACATGGCGCAGGAGCGACGGATCGTCGACGTGTGGTACGCCATCCCCCGGTTTACCCGGGGCAGGAAAATCGCTGCGACTGCGGCTTCACGATGGCAGACCTTACCGGTCCGAAGTGGCCGATACCGACGGCACGCTCAAACGCTGCCGTGTCACGTGTGGAGCCGGCCGCTACGTCGCCTGTCCGGTCGAACTCCTCGTCGACGGTCCGGCCGGCCCGCTCTCGCTGCCCGCCGGCCGGCGCGTCTCACCGGGTCGGGTGTTTGCGGCGCGATTTTCGCGAGGTAAACACCCGACGCAGCGCAAACACCCGACGGTGGACGCCGGCGGGCATGGCGGCCGGGACTACGGTGCCGCCATGCTCGCGTGCGATTCCTCGAACCACCGCAACGGTGGTCCCCCGCGATGAGCCGGCTCGACGAGATCGGTGACGCCGACGGCTGGCGCTGCTGGTTGTGTGACGAACCGGTGGACCGCGAGATATCGGCGAACGACCCGCGTGGGGCGAGCATCGACAGCCGGACCACTGTTCGCCGGGCCAAGCTGAAGGCGGGCGCCAGGACGAAGGCCGGCGGTCAGGGCGCTGGTCAGGCCGGCGGTCAGGGCGCTGGTCAGGCCGGCGGTCAGGAACGGCTCGCGCACCGGGCATGCAACACGGGCAGGGGTGCGGTCGAACCGGTGGTCGCCTGGCCCGAGCATCTGTTCGTCGCCGACGCGGCGGTCATCATCCCGACCGTCGAACGCCTGCAGCGCAAAGGTGGCCGCGAGGTGGTCGGGCGCTACTCCGGGATCGACGACGCCGAGGTCGCAGCTGCGTGGCTCGTCGATCGGATCTCGCGCTTGGAGCCGGGACTCGCCGTGACCACCGAGATCGAATCGGGCGGCGGCCAGTACCTGCTGATCCTCCGGGCGGCACCCTGAAGCTTCGACCATCGGACCATCGAAAGAATCCGTCGGGCCGAGTCGGGTGTTTGCACTGCGGTTTTCGCGAGGCAAACACCCGACGCAGCGCAAACACCCGACGGTGGGCCGGGGTGGGGGTGGGGTCGGTGATCGCCGGCAACGCGGTGGTCAGGATCGCTGAGCGGCGTCCCGTTGGCGGGCGGCTTCGAAGACCAGGAGCGTGGTCGCCATCGCGACATTGAGCGATTCGCCCCGACCGCGGTGGGGAATCGTGACCCAGCGTCGGATCGGGCCGGCGGCGTCCACCCAGTCGTCTGGCAGACCGGCCGCCTCGTTCCCCATCACCAACGCGACCCTGCCGGTGAGGTCGGCTTCGGTGCAGGGCACGACCGTACGGGCAGCAGATCCGTGACTGCTCGTACCGACGACTTCGAGACCGGCCGCCCCGACGGCGTCGAGTTCAGCAACCACGACGGGCACATGGAACAGCGCGCCGGCAGATGACCGCACGACCTTCGGGCTGTAGACGTCGACCGAGCCGGGTGTGAGTACGACCACGTCGACGCCGGCCGCCTCGGCTGACCGGACGATCGTGCCGAGGTTGCCGGGATCGGACAGACGGTCGAGCACGACGACCAGCTCGGCGACGGCGAGCAGTCCGGCGGCCGCGACGTCACGCATCTCGACGATCGCCAGCGGTGGCTGGGGGACTCGGTCGGGGCCACTCTCTCGAACACACCCTCGGCGAGTTCGACGACCGGGCCTGCCCCGTCGACGATGGCGTCGCTTCCTTCGGGAACGAACTGCGCTCGGCAGATCCACCCGGCAGCGACCGCCTCGGCGACCGACATGGGCCCTTCGACGACGAACAGACCTTCACCGTAACGCGAACTACGGCGCCCGATCAGGCGCCGTAGTTGCTGAACTCTCGGGTTACCGAAGGCCAAAGCGCTCATCGCTGCCGGCGATTCACGGCCCGAACGCCGGACAAAGCGCGTCGACAAAGCGCGTCGATCAGAGCGCCGCCCTGGCGCTGTCGACGAGCTTCGCGAACGCAGCCGGATCGGTGACCGCGAGATCGGCGAGGATCTTGCGATCGACCTCGATGCCCGCAGCGTTCAGACCGGCGATGAACCGGCTGTAGCTCATGTCGCTCAGACGGCACGCGGCGTTGATCCGTTGGATCCACAGCCGGCGCATCTCGCCCTTGCGTGCCCGGCGGTCGCGGAAGGCGTAGTTCCCCGATCGCATGACCTGCTCGTTGGCGGCGCGGAACGACCGGCTCTTGTTGCCGTAGTAGCCCTTGGCCTGCTTCAGTACCTTCTTGTGGCGCTTCTTCGACGCCACGCCACGCTTCACACGTGCCATGTCACTTTCCTCCTCGAGGACTCAGTCGGGTCGGACCCGGTTGATGTTGTCTCAGCGCTCGGCGAGGAGGCGCTTGATCCGTTTGACGTCGGTCGGGTGAACGTCCCGGTCACCTTCCAGGCGCCGGGTCCGAGTGGACGACTTCTTTTCGAACAGGTGCTGACGCATGGCCTGCTCGCGGCGCAGACGTACCGGTACCCGTCTTCTTGAATCGCTTCGCTGCGGTCTTCGACGTCTTCATCTTCGGCATCGAGTACTCCTTGATCTTGCGTTCCGCGACTGGCGGTTCTTGCTGAACCGTCACGGGTTGTACTTCATGGTCTGCCACGAGCGGTTCGCCGGCGAGCTCACGTTCGGCTTCGATGGCTGCCTTCTTCATGGCTTCTTGGGCCTTCTTGTCGGGTGACAGCACCATCGACATCGCCCGCCCTTCGAGGCGGGCTTGTGTGTCGACCTTGGCTGCCGGGCCCACCGCGTCGAGCACGTCGTCGAGGATCTTCGACCCCAGCTCGGGGTGCGCCATCTCTCGGCCACGGAACTGCAGCGTGATCTTGACCTTGTGCCCTTCTTCGATGAAGCGGATGACGTTGCGCGTCTTGGTGTCGAAGTCACCCTTGCCGATCTTCGGGCGGTACTTCACTTCCTTCACCGAGACGTTCGTCGACTTCTTCCGTGCCTCCTTGGCCTTCTGGCCCTCTTCGTACTTGAACTTGCCGTAATCCATGATTCGGCACACCGGAGGGTTGGCGCTGGGGGCCACTTCGACGAGATCGAGTTCGAGACCTCTGGCCATTCGCAATGCGTCGGGGACTGCTTTGATACCGAGTTGGTCGCCGGTCGGGCCGATGAGGCGGACTTCCCGAGATCGGATGCGGTCGTTGACGCGATGTTGATCGCCGCGTTGTTCTGGTCGCGGTGCTATGGCTGATCACTCCTGTGCAATGGGCCTCCCCATGTGTCTGATGAAATGGCGCTCGACGCGAACCGCACGCGGAGCGACCGACACAGCGCATCGTCGGGACGTGCCCAGCGGTGCGTGGTGGCCGGCCTCAGCCTTGTGACCCGGGCGCACGGTTCGATGTCTCGAGGTGGTGGCCGGGTGGGGGTTTCCCCCACTTCGCCTCAGTTGTTGGTCGGTAGGGTAGCGCTCGTGACGGATGAAACCTCTGATGGCCTGATCGGCGCCGACCGTGACGATCTCGCCGACGACGATCTGCCGGACGACGATCTGCCGGACGACGATCTGCCGGAGGACGATCTGCCGGAGGACGATCTGCCGGGCGAGGGGTCTGATTTCGACGACCTCGGGGAGACAGTCGAGCAGGCACAGCGGGCAATGGCCGAGGTACGGTCTCGTCTGGCCGAGGCGCCCGCCGAGGTCGTCGTCACCAATCACGTGATGGGCCTCTACGAGTTGGCCGCGATCCACTTGTCGGCCACTCCCCCGGACCTCGTCCAGTCAGCTCTCGCCATCGATGCGGTCGCGTGCCTCGTCGACGGCCTCGGTGATCGCCTCGGCGAGGAGGCGCCCACGATGCGTGACGCGCTGAACAACATCCGGCTGGCGTTCGTGCAGATCAAGGGCGCTTCGGGCGCCGCCTGAACCGACCGATCGGTGCGTCTCGCACCCGGCCGTCGACCACCTGCACGCCCTCCTCGCCGAGGAGTGCCGCCTGCTCACCGACGTCGTACGCACGGAGTCTCCCCGCCGCGTCGACCACCCTCCACCACGGCACGTCGACGTCGGTGGTGGCCAGGATGTGGCCGACCAGTCGGGCCTGCTTCGGATGACCAGCCGTATCGGCGACCCCTCCGTACGTCGTGACCTCACCGGGCCGCAGCGCCAACAGCACCTCGACGATCCGGCGTTCGCGATCGCCTGCTGCCGTCGTCACGTGCGAATGTCGGCGGCTTCGTATCGACCGAACTTGGCGAGCAGACCGAAGGTCACCTCGACCTCCACGGCGATCTCTCTGCTGCCGTCGGCGATCTCGAGGCAATGGAACGGGTAGCGGGCGCCGTCGACTGCCTCGATCGTCCCCAGTCCTGCGGCCGAATCGAACGCGACGACTCGTCCGGCAATAATCGGCGACGGCGCCACGAGCGGTCCGGTCACGGAACGATCTTGGAGATCATCATCTCGACGAGGTCAGTTGCGCCTGCCTCACGCAGTGCGGGGATCACCAGGTTGATCGTTCGCTTCTCGACCACCGTCTCGACGGCGTAGCCACCGCCGGCCAGCGTCGAGATCGTGGGCGACTTCATCGACGGCAGCACCGCCAGTACGGCGTCGCGCCGCTCCTCGGTGACATTCAGCTTCAACAGCACCCGGCCCCGTGCGTCGAGCACCCCGTTGAGCAACGTCATCATCTGGTCCATGGCACTGCCGCTTGCCGGGGTCTGTCGCCGACGCCGGGTTCGCGATGATCTCGGTATAGCTGGTCAGGACCGTGTCGATCACCTTGAGGCCGGCAGCACGAAGGGCCCGACCGGTCTCGGTGATCTCGACGACGCAGTCGGCGATGTCGGGGATCTTCGCCTCGGTGGCCCCATACGACAGCCGCACGTCGGCCACGAACGCCCTGCGTCGGCGAAGAAACGCTTCGTCAGCTCCGGATACTCCGACTGGACGCGCACGCCGTGCGGGCAGATCCTTCACCGACGTGGCCACCGAATCACCCGCCACCGCGACGACGAGGTTGATCGGCTTGCTCGTCGCCTTGGAGTAGCTTCAACTCGCCCAGGCTGACGACAGAGCTGCCGGTCTCTTCGACCCAGTCACGACCGGTGATGCCGACGTCGAAGAGGCCCTCCGCGACATAGACCGGGATCTCCTGGGGTCGCAGGATGCGGACCGAGTCGATCCGTGGGTCGTCGATGGCACCCTGGTAGTCGATCGACGACGACCGGTTCACCGGCAGATCCGCGGCCTCGAACAGCTCGAGCGTCGCCTTCTCGAGCGAACCCTTGGGAAGCACCAACTTGAGCACGACGGCCGAGGCTACCGGCACCCGCTACCCGCACCCGACCGGCACCCGCTACCCGCACCCCGACCGGCACCCGCTACCCACACCCCGATCTCCGCCGACCATCACCGTTTGCGTCGGGATTTCTGCGAGCCGGCCCACGCAAAGCCCGACACAAACGTTGTGGCTCGGGCGCTCCGGCATCAGTGGGAGGTGTCGGTCTCGTGAAGGAGGCGGAGGGCGTGCGGGAGGACGTCGAGGACGGCGTCGAGTTGCTCGACGCTGCCCTTCGCGCTCCCCGGGGTGTTGAGGATGATCGCGTCGCCCCGGATGCCGGCGATGCCGCGTGAGAGCCTCCCGAGTGGGCTGCACAGCCGCATCGCCTCGGCCAGGCCGGGCGCATCACGCTCGATGACCGCCCTGGTTCCCTCCGGAGTCTGGTCACGCGGCGCGAACCCCGTTCCGCCGGTCGACACGACGAGACCGGCGAAGCCCGCGGTCATCTCGGTCAAGCGCCTCGGCGACGAGGTCCGCGCCGTCGGCGGTGACCCGATGATCGATCACCGCGAACCCGGCCGCGACGAGACGATCGACCAACGCCACGGCCGCCGGCGTCGTCACGTGCGCCATGAGCGACGCCGTCACTGACCGTCAGCACCTTGGCCTGCAGTCGGGGCGACGCGGTGGGCCCGTCTGTTGTCGAGGGATCATGAACCGGGCCGTCAACCGGGCCGTCAACCGGGCCGTCAACCGGGCCGTCAACCGGACCGTCAACCGCGCCGTCAACCGGGGTCGCAACCGGGCCGACGGGCGTGGTCGCAACCGGGTTGCTCGCGGACGAACTCATGCCGATCGACGGTACCGAATCAACACCATGCCGTCGGTGTCGGCGTCGTGCGGCAACACCCGCCATCCGTGACCGAAGGATCGCCACACGCCGATCGGCGGCGGGCGGTCGTCGACCTCCAGCCGGTCGGGAATCGGATGATCGATCGACTCGGCCGCGGTGACGGTGCACACGCTGTACACCAGCCGACCCCCCGGACGAACCAGCTGAGCCGCCGACGCGAGCAACCCAGCCTGCAGCACGGCCAGCTCGCCGACATCTCGTTGCTCGATCCGCCAGCGGGCATCGGCCCGACGTCGCAACGCGCCGAGACCGGAGCACGGTGCGTCGAGCAATACGGCGTCGAACACCCCGGAGGCGAATGGCGGAGCGATCCCATCGGCGACGACGACGCGCAGCGGTACGTCGAGGTCTGTGGCGTTCGACTTCATCAGCCGTGCTCGGTTCGGCCGCCGATCGCCGGCCACCACGGTGGCTCCCTGCGAGGAGATCGCGGTCGCCTTGCCGCCAGGCGCCGCGCACATGTCGAAGACTCGCTCGCCGGCGCGCGCCTCGACGCTCGCCGCCACCCATTGCGACGCCTCGTCCTGCACGTATCCGTCGGCCCGCTCCGATACGGACGGCGCCCGGTTCATGCGCTCGAGGGCGATCTCCCATTCGTCCCCGAGCTCGGATCGGAACGTGTCGACGACCCAGTCGGGATAGCTGAGGCGTGCGGCATCGGACGGCCACGTCATCTGTTCGATCGAGAGCCTGGCAACCTTGCGCAGCACCGCGTTGACGAGGCCGCGGGTGCGCTTGGGCGCGAGACCGACCGTCTCGCCGACCGCGGCGTGGGCCGGCACCCCGGCAAAGGCCAACTGGTAGGCGCCGAGGCGGAGCACGGATCGAGTCGCCGCGTCGGGCGGTGACACGAGGAACTGGTCGACGAGCGCGTCGCAGGCCCGACGCATCCGGGTCGAGCCGTAGACCAGCTCGGTGACGAACTTGCGGTCGAGCTGATCCAGCCCCGACTTCGCGAGCATCGGCCCGAGCACGAGGTTCGCGTATGCGCCGTCCTGTTCGATTCGCCGCAGAGCATCGAGCGCCACTCGACGTGAACGCGAACCCGTCGCCACCCGAGGCCCGGCCGCGGGGCTCGCGGTCGCAGGCGGTGCGCTCACAGATCGCCGAACAGTTCCGTCGGCGACGGTCGCGCACCGTTGCGCCATGACTGGAACGTCATCGCGGGCTTCCCCTCGGGCTGCACGATCGTCGGCACGATCTGGCCGTCGACGAGATCAGCGGCCTTGATCTTCAACCGCTTCGAGCGAAACGTGGTCCAGGCGCCGCCGACACGGATCAACCGATGGATGTGAACGACCGGTGCGCCCCAGTCGATCTCGAACTCGGACGACTCGAATTTCGATGCATAGGTCACCTCGCCCTGTTGCGGGTATCCCTCGCCGATCCAGTCGCCGAGTGGGGCGGCGAGCGTCTGGAGCAACAGCTCGGTACCCACCGCGACCAGCTCTGCGCGTAGCTGCTCCGCGGTCGTCGTGTCGTCGATCGGTGCCGCCCGGCTCGCGTAGACGTCGCCGGTGTCGAGCCCGTCCTCGACTCGCATCAGGCACACGCCGGTCAGTTCGTCTCCTGCGAGCAGCGCCCGCTCGACCGGCGCCGCGCCTCGCCACCGTGGCAGCAAGGAGAAGTGCAGGTTCACCATCGGGAGTTCGGCCAGCACATGCGGCTTGATGATCTGACCGAACGCGACGACGACGCCGAGCTCGGCGTGATCGCGTTCGACCGCGACGAGTGCGTCGTCGACGACGTGACTCACCGGCAGTCCGAGTTCCAACGCCGCGGCCTTGACCGGGCTCGGCGTGAGACCGCCGCCACGCCCGCGCCGCTTGTCGGGACGGGTCACGACGAGCACCACCTCGTGCCCAGCTCCGACGAGCGCGCGCAGCGGTGACGCCGCGATGTCGGGCGTACCCAGATAGACGAGCTTCATCGCCGGCGTCTCGTCAGTCGATCGAACATCAGGAGGGCGGCATCAGCCCAGCCGGAGACGACGGCGCACCGGCTGGAGCGATGCCTCCCGGGCAGCCTCGTGTTCGATCCGGCGGTACTCCCGCAACGCCTCCTTGCGCTGATCGGGCGTCATGCGGTCGAACATCAACACACCCTGGAGGTGGTCGATCTCGTGCTGGAACATGCGCGCCTCGACCTCGTCGGCCTCGATCTCGATCACATTGCCGTCGAGGCCGACTCCACGGACGAGCACCGTCTTCGGTCTCAGCAGTTCGACATACAGGCCGGGGATCGACAGACAGCCCTCGTCGTACACCCACTCACCGTCGGACTCGATGATCTCCGGGTTGAGGATCGCCAGCGGTTCGTCGTCCAGATCCCAGACGACGACCTGTTTCTGCACACCGATCTGCGGAGCCGCCAGCGCGAGTCCGTTGCCCGAGCTGACGAGGGTGTCGAACATGTCGTCGACCAGCCGGATGATCTTGCCGTCGACGTCGGCGACGGGCGCCGCCCGGGTCTTCAGAACCGGATCACCGAAGGTGCGAATCTTGTACGACATCACCTGCCAGGCTACGGCACGTGCCCGACGGTGACGACGCCCACTACTTCGACGACGATCCGTCGGTTCGCTCCGACCCGATCACGATCGACGTCACACTCGCCGACACCGCCTTCACGCTGCGCACGGATCGCGGGGTGTTCGCCCGTGGGCAACTCGACACGGGCACATCGCTGCTCCTGCGCTCCGACTTACCATTGCCCACCGACGGTGACCTCCTCGATCTCGGCTGCGGAGCGGGCGCGATTGCGCTGACCATGGCTCGCCGATCGCCCCACTCGACCGTCTGGGCGGTCGACGTGAACGCCAGGGCCCGCGATCTGTGCACCACCAACGCGGAACGTAACGACGTGGACAACATTCGTGTCTGCGCTCCCGATGACGTGCCGGCAGCGGTCCGCTTCGAGGCCATCTGGTCGAACCCGCCGATCAGGATCGGCAAGCAGGCCCTCCACCGCCTCCTGCTCGGCTGGCTGCCCCGGATGATGCCGAACGGCACGGCGGCGCTCGTGGTGCAGAAGCATCTCGGCGCCGACTCGCTGCAACGGTGGCTGAATGAAGCCGGGTTCCCCACCGATCGGGTCGCCTCCGCAGCGGGCTACCGGGTGCTGCTCGCCCACCGGGAACGCGAGTAGGTCGATCGTCGCGTGGGGTCGGCCGTCGGGCTCAGATCCTCGCCGGATCGACCTCCACCCTCACCCGGCTGCCGGCCGGACGCTCGGCGGCGTTCAACGCTGCGCCGAGCTCGGCCCACGACTCCGCCCTCACGATGTAGCCTTCGAGGCCGGTCCCCCCGGTGCTCGATCCACCATCGCCACCGACGGAGATCGTCGCGCCGTCGAGTTGTGCGACGAGCGCCGCGGCGCCGGGCCCTGACACCCTCGCCAGCGCACCGAACGGAGGGAGCCCGAGCAGCGCTCGACGCGTCCGCTCGGCGTCGAGCACCACGTCGGGGTCGCCGGCCTTCGCGGCGCGTACGACCTCGTGACTCGGATCGAAGGTCTGCAGCAGCACTTCTGGCGCCAACCGACCAGCTCTGACGATCAACGCCAGAGCCTGCTCGGCAGCGCGAAATCGCGGCGCCAGCATCTCGGAGTCGAACTCGAGAAAGGCCACCACATCGGCCGCGCCGACCCGGTGCAGCACTGCTTCGGTGCCGACGTACACACCGGCGGCCGGCGGGCGCGCGCTATCCGCTCCGGTCACGGCGATGACCGGTCGCGCGGCTGCACTCTTCGAGTTCTTCTCGCAGCCGGGTCACCCCGGGGCGGAGGTTGGCGAAGCGCGATGTCGCGCAGTGTTGGCAGACCGGCGGGCGTTGCTCGCCACATCTCCGACACACCAGCCGGCCTGAGTCGGCGAGCCCAACGGCGGCGTCGCAACGCTCACACCGCACCAGCGATCGGCACGACCGGCACGCGAGGACCCGGGCCCGACCAGTCGTGTTGCTCACACAGATCACCCGCAACGATGGGTCGCGCAGTCGCTCGATCAGTTCGGAGGTGAGGAGCGAACGTTTCCACGGATCCTCGTCCGTGCGGGCCACGACCGTCACCCGCGGCCAGCCGGCCCGTTCCCGCTCGCGGGGAGGGTGAACGACGCCACGGGCGCCCGCGTATGTCTCGACGGCCACCAGGGTGGGAATCGGAGAGACCAAGACACACGGTACGCCGGCGCGTGCGCACCGCTCCTCGACGACATCGCGAGCGTGCCAGGTCGGTGTCCGTTCCTCTTGCAGGGCTTCGTCGTGTTCGTCGATGACGACTGCGGCGGCCAGCCCGGCGCATGGCCCCCACGCGGCCGACCGCGTGCCAACGACCACATCGACGCCGGCGGCCGCTGCCGCCCAGTCGTCGGGCAGCAGGGCGACTTCCAACCTGCCTGCTCGCAGACGAGCGGCCAGCGAGAACGCCTGGTCATGTTCCGCAACGACCACCAACGTCGGGCCGAGCAACACGGCCGAATGCACGACCGCCAGCACGTCGCTGCGCGGCGGCAACCGCAGCACACCGCCCCCCTCGGCGAGCATCCCGGTCGTCGCCGGTGACGACGGTTGCGGTGCGCGCCCCGACCGCCGGGGAACGGGGAGCGCGGTGATCGCGCGGTGTGGCGATGCCGCGACGAGGAACGGCCGCAGCCGGTGGGCGGCCCAACGAACGCTCGCCCACTGTGCCAACTCGAACAGCTCCGCCTCCAGGCCCCGTCCGGACACCTTCAGGATCGGCTTCAGGATCTGCTGAGGCGTCGGCTCTTCGCCGAGCCGTGTCACCCAACCGCCGACACGCCGGGCGTGCAGATCGACACGCACGATCGAGCCGACCTGCACCTGTTCGATCAGGTGGTCCGGAACCTCGTAGTCGAACTCCTTGTCGAGGCCGGTGAGGTCCGGCAGGATGCGGGCGACCTTCATCAGGCGGATCGCAACGCCGGTCGTGCGCTCTGGGTCAGGCGCCGACGGCTGCCTTGAACTCGTCGAGACGGCTGAGTTCTTCCCATGGGAACCCGGCGCGACCGAAGTGGCCGTATGCCGCTGTCTGGCGGTAGATCGGACGCTTCAAGTCGAGGTCGCGCACGATCGCTCCGGGGCGCAGGTCGAATGTCGAACGAACGGCGGACTCGATCACGGCCGGGTCGACGTGGGCGGCGCCGAAGGTCTCCACGAGGATGCTCATCGGCTGCGCCATGCCGATGGCGTAGGCCAGTTGTACCTCACAACGGTCGGCGGCGCCGCTCGCCACGACGTGCTTGGCAACCCAGCGCCCGGCATAGGCGGCCGAACGGTCGACCTTGCTCGGGTCCTTCCCGGAGAACGCCCCACCACCGTGACGACCCATGCCGCCGTAGGTGTCGACGATGATCTTGCGCCCGGTGAGGCCGGCATCGGCGTAGGGGCCACCTCGCACGAAGCTGCCGGTCGGATTGACGTAGATCTCGTAGTCGTCGTCGGCGAACTGCTCCGGAATGATCGGGCGGATCACCTGCTCGATCAGATCGGGCCGGATGACGGTGTCACGGTCGACACCGTCCTGGTGCTGGGTGCTGATCAGCACCGCCTTGAGGGCGACCGGCCAACCGTTGTGGTACTCGAAGGTGACCTGGGTCTTGCCGTCGGGGCGCAGGTACGGAACCTGGCCGGACTTGCGGACTTCGGCCAGGCGCTCGGCGAGACGGTGCGCGGTCCAGATCGGCAGCGGCATCAGGTCGTCGGTCTCGTTGCATGCGTACCCGAACATCATCCCCTGGTCGCCGGCGCCCTGCGCGTTGAGGCGGTCCTCGCCGGACTGGCCGCCGCGGACCTCCTCGCTGGTGTCGACGCCCTGGGCGATGTCGGGGCTCTGCTCGTCGATCGACACGATCACGCCGCACGTGTTGCCGTCGAAGCCGTAGAGCGCGTTGTCGTAGCCGATGCCGTTGATCGTCTCGCGGGCGATCTTGGGGATATCGACGTAGGCGATGGTGGTGATCTCGCCGGCGACGACACACAGGCCGGTGGTCAGCAGCGTCTCGCACGCGACGCGACCGTTCGGGTCCTCGGTGAGGATCGCGTCGAGGACGGCGTCGGAGATCTGGTCGGCCATCTTGTCGGGATGACCCTCGGTGACGCTCTCGGAGGTGAAGGTGTACGTGGTCATGGTGATTCGGTCCGATGTCCTGTCAGGGTCGTGTACGGATGGCGACGATCGCGTCGATGACGGCCCTGGCGACTTCTCGCTTGTCGGCGAGGTCGATCTCGACAGGCTCCGCGTCGGGCCGCAACAGCGTAACCGCGTTGGTGTCGTGTTCGAAGCCGACACGAGGCTTCGCCGACGTCGTTCGCGACGATCAGGTCGACCCGCTTCGCGACGAGCTTGGCGGTCGCATTCGCCAGCAGATCATCGGTCTCGGCGGCGAATCCGACGAGAACCTGACCGGGACGCTTCGTCATTCCGAGATGGGCAAGGATGTCGGGCGTCGGCTCGAGCACGATCTGCGGCGCACCGTCACGCTTCTTCAGCTTGCCGTGGGCCACGGTCGTGGGCCGGAAGTCGGCAACGGCGGCCGCCATCACGATGACGTCGTGATCGGACGCGGCCCGTTCCATCGCCGACTGCATCTCCGCTGCCGTTTCGACTCGCACCACCTCGACGCCGACCGGGTCACGCAACGGCACGGTCGACACCAGCGTCACCGCGGCGCCACGAGCCACAGCTTCGGCGGCAACGGCGTAGCCCTGCTTGCCCGAACTCCTGTTGGCGATGACCCGCACGGCATCGATCGGTTCGCGGGTTCCACCCGCCGACACGACGACGCGCACTCCGGTGAGATCACGCGGGCCGAGCAGGGCGCCGACGACCGACACGATCACCGCCGGATCGGCGAGACGACCGGCGCCGACGTCCCCGCCGGCGAGCCGCCCAGCGGCCGGCTCGATGATCTGCACACCTCGTTCGCGCAGCACCGCGATGTTGTCGACGACACTCGGGTGCTCCCACATCTCGGTGTGCATCGCCGGGCACACCACGACGGGCGCACGCGTCGCGATCAGGACGTTGGTGAGCAGATCGGTCGACAGACCGATCCGATAGGCAGCCAACAGCCGCGCCGTGGCCGGGGCGACGAGCACGAGATCAGCGCCCTGGCCGATCACGGTGTGCGGGATCGGCGTCGTCGGGTTGTCCCACAGCTCGGTCTGCACCGGCTCGGAGGCCAAGGCGCTGAGGGTGGTGCGACCGATGAAGTGCTCGGCTCCCTCCGTCATGATCGGCACGACGTGGGCGCCGGCGTCGACGAGACGACGGCACACGTCGACCGCCTTGTAGGCGGCGATGCCTCCGGTGACTCCGAGGACGATCCGCTTGCCGGCAACTGCGCTCGACATGCGGTGGCTGCCCAGAAGCGACGCTGATCAGGCGTCGGTGGAGTCAGTGGCTTCGAATACCTCGGCGTCGGCGGAGTCGGTCCGCGTCGCGGCATCGAGCACGCCATCCACCTCGGTTGCGGTGTCGGTGTCGGTCTCGACCTCGGCTTGCGCCGGCGGCTCGGCCCAGATGATCTTGTGCTGGGCGATCTCCTCGAATCCGATCGAGAGCGGCTTGCGCGAGACCGACGACACCTGCGGCGGGATCATATGACCGAGCCCGTCGCCGAGTTGGTTGAAGTACGAGTTGATGTTGCGGGCCCGCCTGGCAGCCAGCGTGACCAGGGAGAACTTCGAATCCACCGTTTCGAGCAGGCGCTCGATCGGGGGATTGATCATCGTGTCGTGGTCGAGGGCCATAGTGGCCGTATCCTATCGGCTGCGCGCCGCGTTGATGATCGACAGCATCTCGTCGATCGTCGTCCGCAGGTCGTCGTTGACCACGACGTGATCCGCGAGGTCGCGGCCGATCGGTTCTTCGATCTCGGCCTTCTTCAGCCGGGCGAGCACCTTGTCGTTGGGGTCGCCACGGCCTCGCAGGCGCCGTTCCTGCTCTTCACGCGACGGCGGGAGGACGAAGATCAGCAGCGCGTCCGGGTACCGCTGCTTGACCTGCTGCGCGCCGTCGACCTCGATCTCCAACACGATGTCGCGGTCTGCATCGGCCTCGGGTGTCGGGCTGCCGTAGTAGTGGCCCAGGAACTCCGTCCACTCGAGGAACCCACCGGCCGCGATGCGACGTTCGAATGTCGCTGTGTCGGTGAAGACGTACGCGTCGCCCGCTTCGGATGACCGACGCTCACGGGTCGTCCAGGAACGGCTCAGCCAGAGCCGGGGATCACGTTCGACGAGTTCCTGCACGATGGTGCCCTTGCCGACCCCGCCCGGGCCGGACACGACGATGATCACGCAGCACCTTCGATCAAACAGTGCACAAGTGTAGAGTTCGACGCACTCGCAGCGTCAGCTGCCGAGTTGTTCGAGCAACTTCTGCTTCTGTTGCGCGCCGAGGCCCTGGACCCGCCGATTGTCGGCGATCCCGACGTCATCCATCACCTTACGTGCCTTCACCTTGCCGACGCCGGGCAACGACTCGAGCATCGAGACGACCTTCAGCTTGCCGACGTTGACGTCGGTCGAGACCAGCACCTCCGCGAGGGTCATCGACCCCATCTTGAGTCGGGCCTTGATCTCGGCACGTGCGGCGCGGGCCTCTGCCGCCTTGGCGAGGGCCGCAGACCTCTGCTCGGCGGTCAACGGTGGAGGTGTTGCCATGAGGTCACGCTAGCGCGCCGATCTGATCGATGCGGTGAATCCCATGTTGCCGGGCCCAGCGGATCAGGTCGGACTGGACCTTGAGCGGTGCGGCCGGGTCGGCGAACGTCGCCGTACCGACCTGGATCGCCGACGCCCCCGCGAGCATCAACTCCGCAGCGTCCCACCCGGACGCCACACCGCCGACGCCGACGATCGGCAGGTCCGGAATGGCCGCGTGGACGTCGTGAACGGCCCTGACGGCAATCGGGTGGATTGCCCGCCCGGACAGGCCACCGCCGCCTGCCCCGAGCGTGGGTCGCCGAGTGGTGGGGTCGTAGGCCAGCCCCAGCATCGTGTTGATGCACGTCACCGCTTCAGCACCCGCGTCCGCCACGGCGGCTGCGACCTCGACGATGCGGTCGGTGTTCGCACTCAGCTTCGCCCACCGCGGACGGCCACAGCCGGCCGTCGCCGCCACGACGTCGGCCGACAGCTCCGGGTCGTGCGCGAAGATCGAACGCCGTCCCTCGAGGTTCGGACACGACAGGTTCACCTCCACGGCGACGACGGCGCCGGGAGCGTCGGCGAGCATGTCGGCCGCGCGTCGATAGTCCTCGATGCTCCTGCCCCAGATGCTGACCACCACCGTCGCGCCCGTCGCGAGCAAGCCCGGTAGTACGTGTTCGAGCCAGTACGCGACGCCAGGGCCCTGGAGCCCGACCGCGTTCAGCATCCCCTGCGGCGTGGGGTGCAGGCGCGGCGCCGGATTGCCTTCCCAGGCGAACGGCGCCAGCGACTTCGTGACGATCGCACCGATCGATGCGAGATCGAACGACGACGACAACTCGGCGCCGTGACCGGACGTACCCGACGCGGTCATCACAGCCGAGCGCAGCTCGACCGATCCGACCCTCACTCGGGGGTCGACGCGGGGGTCGACGTCGAACCCGCTGGAGCGATCGCGGCGGGAACCTGGGCGGCGCGGGCGCCGGGTCATGGGGAGCCCGTCATGGTCGGGCCGCGGCGTGATACTCCTGCAGCGACCTCACACTGAGCACCTCACCCTCGCGCTCGGCCATGCCCTCTGCCGCGGCCAACGCCGCGTTGATCGTCGTCACGCAACTGACCCGGTGCAGGCTGGCCGCTTTGCGGATCTGCTCGCCGTCGCTGCGACCGATGCGACCTCTCGGGGTGTTGACGACGAAGCTGATCTTGCCGGCGGCGATCAGGTCGACAGCGGTGATGCCGATGCCGTCCTGCACCTTGGCGACCACCTGGTCCACCGGTGCGTCGAAGCGGGCGAGGTATGCCGCGGTGCCCTCCGTCGCGGCGATCCCGAGGCCAAGCGCGCGCAGACGCTGAGCGACCACGAGCCCGGCCGGCTTGTCGGGGTCGGCGAGCGACAGGAACACCGTGCCGTCGGTCGGCAGGATGGTGCCTGCCGAGAGTTCGGCCTTGTAGAAGGCGTGCCCGAAGGTGTCCGCGATGCCCATCACCTCGCCGGTCGAGCGCATCTCGGGCCCGAGCGCAGGATCGACCTCGGGGAACCGGCCGAACGGCAGCACCGCCTCCTTGACGGCAACGTGCCCGCCGACCGGTGGCTTCAGGAGCCCCTCGGTGCGGAGCTCGGCGAGCGTCGCTCCGAGCATCACACGCGTCGCGACCTTGGCGAGCGGGACGCCCGTCGCCTTCGCCACGAACGGCACGGTGCGGCTCGCGCGAGGGTTCGCCTCGATCACGTAGACGGTCGTGCCCACGACCGCATACTGCACGTTGATCAGGCCGATCACCTCGAGCCGCTTCGCGATCGCCGCCGTGTAGGAGTGGATGACTTCGATCACCCATGACGGCAGGGTGGGCGGCGGAATGACGCACGCTGAGTCGCCCGAGTGCACGCCGGCTTCCTCCACGTGTTCCATCACCCCACCGATCAGGATCTCGCCGCCCGCATCGCGGATTGCGTCGACGTCCACCTCGGTGGCGTCGGCGAGGAAGCGGTCGATCAGCACCGGACGCTCCGCCGACAGGCCACCTTCCCTGCCGAGGCTGCCGAAGCCGGCGAGCTCGTCCATCGCTCGGGCGAGGTGGCCGCGATCGTGGACGATCTGCATCGCTCGGCCGCCCAGTACGTAACTCGGGCGGACGAGAACGGGAAAGCCGATGTCGTCGGTGATGGCCAGCGCCTGACCGAGGTCGAAGGCGGTCCCACCGGGCGGCTGGGGAATCCACAGCTCGTCGCAGATCTCGTTCCAGCGCCGGCGATCTTCGGCCGCGTCGATCGAGTCAGGTGATGTCCCGGCGACGAGCTCGGCTGGGATCTCCCCGGCGAGCTTCAGCGGTGTCTGCCCGCCGAGCGACACGATGACACGGTGCGGGCGCTCGGCCGCGAGGACGTTGAGCACGTCCTCCCTGGTCAGCGGCTCGAAGTAGAGACGGTCGGACGTGTCGTAGTCGGTCGACACCGTCTCGGGGTTGCAGTTGATCATCACCGTTTCGAATCCGGCGTCACGCAGCGCGAACGAAGCGTGCACACAGCAGTAGTCGAACTCGATTCCCTGGCCGATCCGGTTCGGACCGGAGCCGAGGATCACCACCTTCTGTCGGTCGCTGCCGCGCACTTCGGTCTCGTCTTCATACGTGGAGTAGTGGTAGGGCGTCTCGGCGGCGAACTCGGCGGCACAGGTGTCGACCGTCTTGTACGTCGGTACGACCCCTGCCGCCTCGCGGGCCGTGCGAACCTCCGCCTCGCCCACATCCCACAGGTGGGCCAGCTGCGCGTCGGCGAACCCGAGGCGCTTGACGCGCCGCCACGAGCGGCGCGTCATCGTGCCCGGAGTCTCGTCGGCCAGGGCCAGACGTTCCTCGACGATCATCAGCATCTGGTCGAGGAACCAGGGGTCGATCTTCGTGGTCTCGTGAACACGATCGATGCCGACCCCGCGTCTGAGCAACTCCCCGACCTGCACGAGCCGATCGGGCGTCGCTGTCGCTGTCGCGAGCAACAGATCGTCGTCGGAAACTCCGAGGAACTGGGCTTCGGTCGGGTCGCAGTTCAACCCCGATCGGCCCTGCTCGAGCGAACGCAGCGCCTTTTGCAGACTCTCCGGGAACGTGCGACCGATCGCCATCACCTCACCCACCGACTGCATCTGCGTGCCGAGCACACCGGTCGTGCCGGGCAACTTCTCGAATGCCCACCGTGGGATCTTCGTGACGACGTAGTCGATCACCGGCTCGAACGACGCAGGTGTCGACAGCTCGGCGGTGGCGGTGATGTCATTGGGGATCTCATCGAGCGTGTAGCCCACCGCGAGGCGCGCCGCGATCTTGGCGATCGGGAAGCCGGTCGCCTTCGAGGCGAGTGCTGAGGATCGCGAGACACGCGGGTTCATCTCGATCACGACCTGACGGCCCGAGCGCGGGTCGACCGCGAACTGCACGTTCGAGCCGCCGGTCTCGACACCCACCCGCCGGATACAGGCGATCGCGGCGTCACGCATCTGCTGGTACTCGACGTCACTGAGGGTCTGGATCGGCGAGACGGTGATCGAATCGCCGGTGTGGACACCCATCGGGTCGACGTTCTCGATGCCACAGATGATCACGCAGTTGTCCGCGCGGTCACGCATGACCTCGAGTTCGAACTCCTTCCAACCGGCGATCGACTCTTCGACGAGGATCTCCCCGATCGGACTGGCGACGATCCCATTCGCCGCGAGCTGTTCGAATTCCTCGGCGGTCGACGCGATGCCGGTTCCGCGCCCGCCGAGAATGTACGCCGGGCGAATGATGACGGGCAGACCGATGTCGTCGACGATCGCTCGCGCCTCGTCGAGCGTATGCGCAGTGCCCGATCGTGGCACCTCGAGCCCGATCTCGATCATCGCCTCCTTGAACACCCCGCGATCTTCCGCCGTGGCGATCGCGGCGGCATTGGCTCCGATCATCTCGGGCTTGCCGGGCACGCCGATGAGACCACGTTCGAACAACTCCATCGCGATGTTCAAACCGGTCTGACCACCGAGGGTCGGCAACACCGCATCGGGCTGTTCGCGTTCGATGATCGCCGCGAGCACCTCCCACGTGAGCGGCTCGATGTAGGTGGCATCGGCGAAGTCCGGGTCGGTCATGATCGTCGCCGGGTTCGAGTTGGCGAGCACGACCCGGTATCCCTCGTCGCGAAGCACCCGGCAGGCCTGGGTGCCGGAGTAGTCGAACTCGCAGGCCTGGCCGATCACGATCGGGCCGGACCCGATGATCAGGATCGAGTGGATGTCGCTGCGTTTGGGCATCAGGCGGCCCCGTTGCGGGTCATCATGTCGGCGAACTGCTCGAACAGATAGTTGGCGTCGTGCGGGCCCGGGTTCGCCTCGGGGTGATGCTGGACGCCGAATGCCAACTCACCTGCCACCTGGAGACCCTCGCAGCCGCCGTCGTTCAAGTTGACGTGGGTCATTATCGCCCGTCCCTGCATCGAGTCGGGGTCCACGGCGAAGTTGTGGTTCTGGCTCGTGATCTCCACGCGTCCGGTCGCCAGGTTCTTGACCGGGTGATTGCCTCCGTGATGGCCGAAGCGCATCTTGAGCGTGTCGGCTCCGATGGCGCGTCCGAGGAGCTGGTGCCCGAGGCAGATGCCGAAAATCGGTACCCGGCCGAGCAGTGCGCCGATCGTCTCGACGGCGGCGCCCGCCATCGCCGGATCACCGGGACCGTTGCCGAGGAAGACGCCGTCGGGGGCCCTGGCAAGGATCTCGCCGGCTGTCGTCCATGCCGGCACGACTTCGACGACGCCGAACCGGGCCAGGCGCCGGCCGATGTTGCGCTTCATCCCGAAGTCGACGGCAACGATGCGCCGCCGGCTCGACGGATCGAGCGCAGCGATCGTGTACGGCTCGGTCGTGGTGACCGCGCTGACGAGATCGACGCCATCGGTTCCCGGCTCGACGCGTGCGGCAGCGAGCAGCTCGGCCTCGCCGGCGGCGCCGAATGCGCCGGGGATCGCGCCGGTCTCACGGATGATGCGGGTGAGCCGTCGAGTGTCGATCCCGGCGATCCCGGGCACCCCGTGCTCGATCAGCATCGTGTCGAGGCGCCCCTCGGCGCGCTGGTTGCTGTGGCGTCGCGCCAGATCTCGGATGACGACCCCCCGGCAGAACGTGCCTCGCGACTCGAAGTCGGTGGCGTTGACGCCGTAGTTGCCGAGGTGGGCAGTGGTGAAGGTGATGATCTGGCCGGCATAGCTGGGGTCGGTGATGACCTCCTGGTAGCCGGTCATCACCGTGTTGAACACGACCTCGCCCGAGGCGATGGGGGCCTCGGCGCCGATCAGCTCACCTTCGAACACGTTGCCGTCGGCCAGCACGAGGACACCGTCCCGAATCGTCTCACCCGCCCGCTTGTGCATATTCATCCATCCTACTGCATTGTCATTCGTCATCGGGTGGCGGATCCGTTCTCGACCACGATTCGCCCACCGAGGATCGTGTGCCGCACGCGACCCCGCAGCGGTGTGCCCACATACGGCGTGTTACGGCTCCTACCGGCGAGTAGCGACGGCACGACCTCCCACTCCTCGTTCGGATCGAACACGGTCAGGTTCGCCGGCTCGCCGACGGCGATGGGGCGGCCGTGACGATCGGCGACACCGGCGATGGCGGCTGGTTTCCACGACAGCGCGGCGACGATGTCGGCCAGTGGCATGTCGAGGTGGGCGATCGACACGCCCAGGGCGGTCTCCAACCCGAGCATCCCGGACGGCGCCTGGTCGAGTGGTCGCTCCTTGGTCTCGTGGGTGTGCGGTGCGTGGTCGGTGGCAATGGCGTCGATCGTGCCATCGGCGAGCCCCGCCCGGATGGCGGCGACGTCGGATGCCGTGCGCAGTGGCGGTGTGACCTTGAAGTTGGCATCGTAGGACGCGAGCAGTTCGTCGGTCAGGCTGAAGTGGTGTGGCGCCGCTTCGGCGGTCACGGCGAGCCCGTCGGCCTTCGCGGCGCGGACGAGCGCAACGCTGCGCGCCGTCGACAGGTGGAGGAAGTGCGCGCGTGCGCCGGTCAACCTGGCCAGTTCGATGTCACGATGGACCATCAACTCCTCGGCGATCGACGGCCAGCCGGGGAGCCCGAGTCTGCTGCAGCAGGCGCCCTCGTGCATCGCGGCTCCGTCGGTGAGCCGGGCGACTTCACAGTGTTGCGCCAACGTGATGTCCAAGCCGAGCGCGTACTCGAAGGCCCGCCGCATCAGCAGCGGGTCCTGTACGCCGTTGCCGTCGTCGGTGAAGATGCGCACCCCGACCGCCGCCAACTCCGCGAATGGGGCGAGTTGCTCGCCGCGCCGCGCAACGGTGATCGACGCCGCCGGTAGCACCTCACAGAGGCCGGCGCGCCGGCCTTGCCGGCGGACGAAGTCGACGACCTCCACACAGTCCTGGGTGGGATCCGTGTTCGGCATCGCGACGACTGCCGTGAATCCACCGAGCGCCGCCGCCCGGCTGCCGGTCTCGATCGTCTCGGCCTCCTCGTTGCCGGGTTCCCGGAGGTGGACGTGCAGGTCGACGAATCCCGGGGACACCACGCAACCGGATGCGTCGAGCACCTGCTCACCGTCGTCGGCCGTCAGTTGCACGCCGGTCTCGATGATGCGGCCGTCGGCGACACGGACATCGCCCGGCCGCTCACCTGTCTGATCGAGCAGGATTCCCCCGGTGATCAACACTGCCGTCATGTCGTCGCCCCATCGGCGCCGAGAAGGTCGAACAGCACGGCCATGCGCACCGCGATGCCGTTGGTGACCTGCTGGGTGATGACCGCGCCGGGAAGCTCCGACGGGTCGACGGTGATCTCGACACCGCGGTTCATCGGGCCGGGGTGCATCACCAGCGCGTGCGGGGCCAAACGGCCGGCGCGCTCGGCGGTGAGGCCGAAGCGCATCGTGTACTCCCGCAGGCTCGGCACGAGCGCTTCGTTCATGCGTTCGCGCTGCATCCGCAGCAGGTACAGCACGTCGATGTCGCCGATCAGGTCGTCGAGATGCTCGCTTGTCGGTTGGTCGACCACCGGCGGTAGCAACGTCCGGGGGGCCACCAGCGTGACGTCGGCTCCGAGCAGCCGAAAGATTGCCGATGTGCTACGCGCGACGCGGCTGTGCTTGATGTCGCCGACGATCGCCACCCGCAGCCCGTCGAACCCACCCGTTCGGTCGAGTGCCGTCCGCACGGTGTACGCGTCGAGCAGTGCCTGCGTGGGATGGGCGTGCCAGCCGTCGCCCGCGTTGATGACGCTCGCCTGCGTCCAGTTGTCGACGAGCCACGGGGCGCCGCTCGAGGGGTGACGGATGACGAAGGCGTCGACGCCCATGGCGGCGATCGTCTCGACGGTATCGCGCAGGCTCTCGCCCTTGTTCACACTCGACTGGCCGACGGCGAAGGTCATCGTGTCCGCCGACAAACGCTTCGCAGCGGTTTCGAAGCTCAGCCTTGTGCGAGTCGAGTCCTCGAAGAACAGGTTGCACACGGTCTTGCCACGCAGCGCAGGCACCTTCGGGTTCGGCCTGCGGTTCACCTCGGCCATGTGATCGGCCAGGCCGAGGATCCGATGGATGCCCTCGACGCCGAGCTCCTCGATCGACAACAGCGATCGGCTCGGAGCGGCGGCGGGAGGGGCGGGGACAGGGGGGGCGGTGGAGATGCCGGTGATGGTCATGAGATGGTCACCCCGTCGGGACGGGCGACGACGGACTCGGTCGAACTCGTCGGCAGGTTCTTGCCGACGAAGTCGGGGCGGATCGGCAGCTCACGGTGGCCCCGGTCGACGAGCACGGCGAGTTGGACGGCCCGTGGTCGGCCGTAGTCGCCGAGGGCGTCGAGGGCGGCGCGCACGGTACGACCGGTGTAGAGCACATCGTCGACAAGCACGACGGTGAGGCCCGAGATGTCGAAATCGAGCGCGCTGACCGCCCCCGGCGAGACCGGACGCAACCCGATGTCGTCGCGGTAGAGGCTGGCGTCGAGTGTCCCGACCGGCACGGACATGTCGGAGCCGTCGATGCGGGTGACCGCGTCGCCGATGGCCTCTGCCAGCCAGACACCGCCCTGCTGGATCCCGACCAACGCCAGACGGTCGAGGCCGTGGTTGCGCTCGATGATTTCGTGCGCCATCCGGGTGATCGCGCGTCGCACGTCGTCGGGGCCCAAGACCTGCTTGGCGCCCGGCGGCATGCTGGGTTGTCGGCCGGCAGCCATGTCGTCCTTTCCGTGCGAGCCTCTCGGGACTCGCTTCACGGTCGACAGCGAAGGTAGCAGCAACGACGGCGATGCGATGCAAGATCGCGCGATTCGCGGCGAACTTCCGGTCGGGAAATCCCGGCTCGAATCTCGGTTCGGCGCGACATGGGTCGCTCCTGGATCCGTCTACGGCAGCGCGACGGCGTGGTTGCGCTCGTACAACACCCAGAACTCGTTCGCGTCGAGCACTTCGAACGCCGCGTCGATCGCCAGCCAGTCGCTGACAAGCTGCTGATCGCGAACGACGGGCAGCATCACGTAGTCGACCCGCTCGGCGCGAGCCTCCAATCGTGTTCCCTCGAGCCTGGAGTCGGGCCCGTACAGCACGACCCGGAACGGCGTCGGGAACTGGTAGATCTCGGTTCGATACGCCAGGTGCGGGGTGATCCGGTAGTGCGCGGCGACGACGGCATCGTCCGGAATCTCGTTCATCAGCTCCCGGGCAGCAAGGGCTTCGGCGCGATTCGGATCGCCGTAGAACAACTGTGTTCGCCCCCACGGCATCGGCGCCCAGAGCCAGGCGGTGACCAGTGTCGCCACCCCCAGAACCAGCATCACGATGCCTCGCACAGGCACGTCGATCCCCGACCACACGTGCCGTCGACGGAGTGCACCGAGGGCATACACCGTGCCGAGGCACAGTGCCGGGACCGCGACGAGGCTGTAGTGGTACTCGATCTGGTGTTGGTACCAAAACGTGCTCAGGATGTTCGTGAACAGCACGAGGGCACTGATCGACGCAACGCTCGGCAGACGGAGCAACAGCCAGGCGAACGGCGCCGTCATCTGCCAGATGTACCACGGCCGGTCCTCGCTGCGCAGATGATCGGCCAGTGCGGTCGGGTTGGTGACCGCCGTGTCGATGACACCCCGAGGGCCACCGAACGGAATCCGCCAGCCGTTGCGGGTCGGTACGCCGATCAGGCTGCGCATCACGACGTACATCGCAACGACCATGAAGGCAACGCTGCCGAGCACGGTCAGCAACCCGATGCGCCGGTCGCGCTTGAGGGCCACCCAGACCCCGAGCGGCACGATGACGAGCGATACATCCTCTTTGACGAGCAGGGACAGCACGACGAACACGGCGTACAGGCGCCACTTGCGTTCCAGCGCCGCGTAGATGGCAAAGCCGACGAGCACGCCGAGGAAGGCGTCGGGGTGGAAGTTCTCGAGATTCGTCCAGCCGACGGCGGGGTGTAGGAGGTACGTCGCCGCCGCGACCAACGCGAACCATTCCGAACCGAGTCGCCTGCGCCCGTACAGGAACACCGGAATCGCCCCGGCTCCGATCGCCAGCGACTGCGCGAAGAACATGATCCCGGCGCCGGGGACGACCCAGTAGAAGGGCACGAGGAAGAGCAGGATGAACGACGTGTGGTCGCCGAACAAATTGCGCCCCATCAGCGTGCTGAACGGCGTCTGGAACCTCGACAGCAGCCACATGCCCTGGTCGTACAGCGCCGAATCGTAGGTCGATGAGCCGAGCGCATGATGGATGTCGAGGGTTCGCCTGGTGAAATACCAGACGTACACGATCACCGCCAGGCTGAACAGCACCCTCGGCGCCGTTCCGGCGACCGCGTCGATCGAACGAGTGAGCACGTCACCCCCGCTGCGGCGCAACCTGTTCGCGGGTCGGTCTCGATCCTGCCGGCGTCGGATGCCACCCCCCTCGTCGACGCCGTCGGCCCCGATGGTGGTCGTGTCCGACATCGCTGCCTATGTTCGCAGGTCGTCGACCAGGGCCGACAGCACTCCGTTCACGAACCGTCCGCTGTCGTCGGTGGAGAAGCGCTTCGCCAGCTCCACCGCTTCGTCCAGCACCACGGCGACCGGCACGTCGGGGCGTTCGGCAAGCTCGTAGGAGGCGATACGCAGCACATTGAGATCGATCACCGGCATCCGCTCGAGCGTCCAGCCCTTGGCCCGCCTGGCGATGGCCGCGTCGAGTCGATCACGGTGCTCGCCGACACCGGCGACGAGCTCGGTGGTCAGCTCGTCGGGTTCGAGCACCTGGAGCGCCAGCGCATCCGCCGGCGCGATGTTCTTCGAATGAGCCTCGTACAAGAGGTACAGCGCCCGCTCGCGGGCGTCCGAGCGTTCGTCGGGTCGGGGGATCGCAGTACGTGGAGTGCGGGTCATGCGGGGGTCATGTGAAGGTCATGCGGGCGTCATGTGGTGAACAGTCGCGGGGTTGTCAGACGCGGGTGATGTAGTCGCCGTTGCGGGTGTCGACCTTGACCTTGTCGCCCAGGTCGACGAACAGCGGCACCTGGATCACCTTGCCCGTCTCCAGGGTGGCGGGCTTGCGGGCGCCCGACACCCGGTCACCCTGGACGCCGGGCTCGGTCTGGGCAATGGTCAACTCGACCGATGCCGGGATCTCGACGCCGATGATCTCACCCTGGTAGAGCGCGATCTGGGCGATCATCTGCTCGGTGAGGTAGTCGGCGGCATCGCCGAGCGATGCCGCCGGAACGTGCATCTGGTCGTAGGTGGTGGTGTTCATGAAGACGTACTCGCCGCCGTCCTTGTACAGGAACTGCATGTCCTGACGGTCGACGATCGCCTGCTCGACCTTGATGCCGGCATTGAAGGTCTTGTCGATGACCGACCCGTTGCGGACGTTGCGGATCTTGGTGCGTACGAACGCCCCTCCCTTGCCGGGCTTGACGTGCTGGAACTCGACCACCTGGAACAGACCGTTGTCCAGTTCGAGTGTGATCCCGTTTCTCAGTTCGTTGACGGAGATCTGCGGCATGGTCGGGTCCTTACAATCAGCTGTGGCGGGTCAGGGTCGGTCGTTCGTGAATGGTCGTTCAGGCGCGTGTGCGTGAGTCGACGCGAACCGTGCTCGGTGACGACGAGGAGATCCTCGATCCGGAATCCACCGAAGCCGACACGATAGAGGCCGGGCTCGACGGTCACCACGTGACCTTCGTTCAGAACGTCCTGCGAGGCCTGGGAGTGGAACGGAAGTTCGTGGATTTCGAGGCCGACACCGTGGCCCGTCCCGTGGAGGAACCAGTCGCCGTAGCCGGCCTCGATGAACACACTGCGGCAGGCGCCGTCGACCGCGCGCGTCCCGACCCGCGCAGCGACGGCGTCGATCCCGGCGGCGTTGTGACCGCGACACGAGTTCGTAGAGCTCTCGTTGCCGACTCGTCGGCTCACCGATGACGTACGAGCGGGTCATGTCGGAGTGGTATCCGTCGACGAGGGCCCCGACGTCGATGACCACGGTGTCACCTTCGACGATCGGGCGCCGACTCGGCTCGTGGTGGGGACGGGCCGCATGGTCCGGCCCCGCGGCCACGATGGTGTCGTAGCTGCGGTCGTCCGCGCCGCGCACACGCATCCGGTGTTCGAGTTCGTTACGGATGTCGACCTCGGTGACCGGGGCGTCGAGCGTGGCGAACAGCATCGGCTCGACGTCGGCCAGCGCGGCGTCGGCAGCCGCCGCTGCGGCTTCGATTCGGACGATCTCGGCGTCATCTTTGACCTGACGTCGGGCCTTCACGAAGGACCCGAGCGGCTGCAACCCGAGGTGGGCGGTGAGCCTCGTCCATTCGCTCTGCGACGTCGTCGTCGCATCGAGACCGACACGTCGCGTGCCGCGCAAGGACTCGAACAGGCGCTCCTCGAGATGTGCACGCGTGGTCTCGGCGAACACGGTCGCCCCAGACCCCGCCGTTTCCGCTGCGGCTCGATCGCCGTAGCGGCCATCGGTCCCGAGGACCAGGTCGTCGGTGGTCACCACGACCCAGCCGTTCGAGCCGGTGAAGCCGGTCAGCCAGCGAATGTCGGTGAGATCGGTGTAGAGCAGAGCGTCGCAACCATGCCCTGCGCTGCGCAGTGTCTCCTGCACGATCGCGACCCGTCGCGCGTGGTCGATCGGGGGAGAACGCGCACCACCGGCGTGGGCTCTGCGCCGCCCGCGACTCGCTCCACCCGTTGGATCGTCATCGCAGCACCCGGTCCAGCGCGGCTCGTACCGATGCCTCCGGTACGCCGGCGACCACGTCGACACCGCCGGGCCCGTCGAGCACGAACGTCAAGCCGTCGAGCGCCTTTTTGTCGCGGGCCATCAGCGCGAGCAGCTCATCGGCGCCGAGACCGGCCGGCGGCGCCGCAGACAGGCCGTACCGGCCGCTGACGACAGCCCGGTGCGCATCGACGCGCTCCTGATCGATCCGCCCCAGCTCGAACGCGAGCTCGGCGGCATAGATCAGGCCGATCGCCACCGCCTCGCCGTGCGCCAACTCGTAGTCGGTGGCGATCTCGAGCGCATGTGCCAGCGTGTGTCCGTAGTTGAGCAACGCTCGACGACCATCCTCGCGTTCGTCGGATGCCACGAACTCGGCCTTGATCTGCACACATCGGGCGATCCGGGCCGCGAGATCGAGCGCGAGCAGGTCGTCACCGGTGAGGAAGTGGTATTTCGCCATCTCGCCGAGACCGCAGCGCATCTCCCGCGGCGGCAACGTGTCGAGTGCGTCGAGGTCGCAGATCACGCCGGACGGCTGCCAGAACGCCCCGACGAGGTTCTTTCCCTCCGGGAGGTTCACCCCGGTCTTGCCGCCGACCGCGGCGTCGATCATGCCGAGCAACGTCGTGCTGACGTGGACGACGGCTGTGCCGCGGTGCCACATCGACGCGGCGAACCCGGCGACGTCGGTGACCATGCCACCACCGACACCGATCACCACGTCATGACGGGTCACACCCTGGCGGGCGAATCCACTGGTCAACTCCGCGATCGTGGCGAGCGACTTCGCTCGCTCCCCGACGCCGATCAGATGGGTCTCGACGTCCAGACCCGGAAGCGAGATCTCCATCGGAACACCGAGCTGGCTGACCACCGCGACGCGACGCGCGTCGGCGGGAATCAGCGCCGCCAGTTCGTCGATCGCCCCCCGACCGACGACGACGTCGTAGGACCGGTCGGCAGCGACGTTGGGATCGGCGGGGAGCGGGACCTTCACCCGCAGCATCGCAACACCGCCTGCGCCACGTCGTTGACCGAACGGTTGTCGACCGACACGATCGCGTCGGCGACCTCCCGATAGAGCGGTTCACGCTCGACGAACATCGCGCGCAACTTGCCTTCGGGGTCGTCGTCGAGCAAGGGCCGGTGGGCGCCGCCGACCGCTCGGCGCAGCAGCACGTCGATGTCCGCGAGCAGCCACACGACATGGCTGTCGGACGAGACCAGCGCCCGGCGATTCGTCTCACTCAGCACGATGCCCCCGGCTGCCGCGATCACGCTCGGCTCCGGTGACGCCAGCGCCTCGACCAGGACGGCGGTCTCGAGGATGCGGTAGGCCGGTTCGCCTTCGGTCGCCCAGATCTCACGAACCGTTCGCCCCGTGCGCTCCTCGATCATGTCGTCGGAGTCGAACAACGCTCGGCCGAGCTTGCCCGCCAGCACGCGCCCGACCGACGACTTGCCCGCCCCCATCATGCCGACGAGCACGACGTGGCGAGCGTCGGCACGGTCGGTCACGCTCGGCGCCTTCGCCTCTCTCGGTGCAGCGGGCTCGGTCACGACAGCGATGCGTGGAACGCCTCGGCATTGCGGACGAATTCGGCGACCGAGTCACCACCGAACTTGCGCTGCGCTTCGGCCGCCAGCACGAGCGCCACCATGGTCTCGGCCACCACTCCCATCGCCGGCACGGCGGTCACGTCGGTGCGCTCCTTGAACGACACGGACGGCTCCTTGGTGGCGGTGTCGACGGTCTCGAGCGTCGGCTTGTTCAGGGTGGCCAACGGCTTCATCGCGGCACGAACCACGAGCAGATCACCAGTCGAGATTCCCCCCTCGGTGCCCCCGGCGAGCGCGCTCGCGCGCCGGTACTCGCGAGCGTCGGCATCCCATGAGATCGGATCGTGCGCTTCGCTCCCCCGCCGCCCGGCCACCTCGAACCCGTCGCCGATCTCCACACCTTTCACCGCCTGGATACTCATCACCGCCTGCGCCAGCAGCGAGTCGAGCTTGCGGTCCCAGTGCACGTGGCTGCCGAGACCGACCGGCACACCGAATCCGAGCACCTCGACGATGCCACCGAGCGAGTCACCGTCCTTGGCCGCGGCCTTGATCTCGGTGATCATCGATTCACTCGTCTCAAGATCGAAACAGCGCACCTGGTTGTCGTCGACGCGGTCGAGCTGTTCGGGCGTCGGTCGGGCGGCGTCGGGCGGGACGCGAGCAGAACCCATCTGGATCACATGGGAGATGACGTCGACACCGAGCGTCTGCAGCAGCTTCTTCGCGACAGCGCCCGCCGCCACCCGGGCAGCGGTCTCACGCGCACTGGCGCGTTCGAGCACGTCACGCGCATCGGTGAAGCCGTACTTCTGCATCCCGGCGAGGTCGGCATGACCCGGCCGCACCTGCGTGAGCGGTTCATCGGTGACTCCCGGGGCGGGGTTCATCTCCTGGCGCCAGCGGTCGCTGCGGAACCATTCGGTGTTCTTGATCTCGATGGCCACCGGTGAACCGAGCGTGCGGCCGTGCCGGACACCACCGACCAGCGTCAACTCGTCGGCCTCGAAGCGCTGCCGCGGACCTCGTCCGTATCCGAGCCGGCGACGGGCCATCTCGGCCTGGATCTCCTCCACCGTGATCTCCAGGCCGGCCGGCAACCCTTCGATCACGACCACGAGGGCCTGACCATGCGATTCGCCGGCGGTGAGGTAACGCAACATCCGGTCGAGGCTATCCGTCGAGTCCCGCCGGCCCGGCTGACGAGCCCGACTGACAGCCGGCTGTCTTCTGACCTGCGGCTCTCCTACCGACGCGCGGCGAGCTGGGCTTCGCCGGCCGCGCGCATCACGCCGGTGTCCGGGAAGGTTCCCAACCAGCGCTGCTGCTGGAGCGCTGCCTGATGGATCAACATGCCGAGCCCGTCGACGGTACGCGCGCCGCGCTCGGCGGCCGTTGTAAGCCACGCGGTGCGCAGCGGGTGATACACGAGGTCGACGACGACCTGGTCGGCACGTAGCAGCGAAGGATCGCACGGTAGGTCGTCGGCCGACGCCGCCATCGGGTCCACACCCATGCCGACGCTGGTCGCGTTGACGACGACGTCGGCCCGGGTGACGTCGCTGTCGATCCCGACCGACGCCGCCGTCGCCAACCGGGCCGCGCTCTCGGCGCGACCGCTCGACCGATTGAGTACGGCGATGTGACTCGCACCGGCCCGCCCGAGCGCATCGATGACCGAACGAGCCGCCCCACCGGCTCCGATCAGAGCGACGCGAGCGCCGGCGACATCGACGCCTGCCTCCGCGAGGGAGGCCAGGAATCCGGCGCCGTCGGTGCTGGAACCGACGAGCTGATCGCCGTCCCAGCTGACGGTGTTCACCGACTGCAACGACCGAGCCGCCGGCTCCAGCCGGTCGACGGCGGACGCCACGTCGGCCTTGTGTGGCATCGTGACCGACATCCCGGCAATCCCCAGCAGGCGCATCGCGTGGACTGCCTCCGCGCCCCGACCGGGTGGCACCTCCAGCGCTGCGTACACCCAATCGACTCCGGCAGCGGCGAACGCAGCGCGATGAATCGCGGGCGACAGGCTGTGCGCGATCGGCGATCCGATCAGCACCGCCAGCTTGCCCGGCAGCGCCTCGATGTCCGTCACAACAAGCCGGCCTCACGCGCCTTTTGCACGTTGGCTTCGTGTTGCTCGGCCGTTGCGGCGAACACGTGGCTTCCGTCCTCGTTGCCGAGCACGTAGTACATGTAGAAGCACTGATCCGGATTCGGGAGGTCCACGCAGATCGGGTCGCCGGGTGACGGGTTGGGCGCAGGATTCAACGCCGCCTGGATCGAGGCTCGGCCGGGATTGGCGATCGGGGTCGCCGGCAGCCCGGGGCGCAGATACGTGTTCCAGGGGCCGTCGATCTGACGGAGTTCGGAGAACGGGCGCGACGTGTCGATGTCGGCCTGCTCGGCTCCGTAGTAGACCGAGGCGTCGATCTCGAGGTCGGCACCGACGAACAGGCGGTTGTAGATCACGCGGGCGATCTTGGCGCGGTCCGCGTCGATCCCGGCCTCACGCTCGATCAGCGATGCGACGATCAAGGTCTCGTAAGGCGTTCGACCCTCCGCGGCCGAGCGGTTGACGATGTCCTCCTGCCCGCCGACTCGTTCCATGAGCGCGATCATCCGCTCGATGACCTGTCCCTCGCTCTCGGCGTTCGACACCTGGTAGGTGTCGGGGAACAACAGGCCCTCGAGAGATGTGACACCGTCGGGCTGCCACGCCGAACGGATCGCAGGGTCCTGTGCCGCAACGAGGAAGTCTTCGGCCGACATCCGATCGACGGTAGCGTCGAGGCGGTAGGCAATCTTCGACACCGTGAAGCCCTCGGGGAAGGTGACCTTCGTGTACGTCTGCCCCGGCGGTGTCCGCAGGCGGCCGAGCACGTTGCCCATGTGGTCGTCCGGACGGATCTCGAAGTAGCCGGGAGTGATCTTCGAGCCCGCCGTTTCGTTCGACGTACCACCTGAACACGCCGGCGTCGGAGATCAGCCCCTGGTCGAGGAGGTGCTCGGAGATCGATTGCAGATCGTCGGTCTCCGACACCGTGAAACTCTGGACGTCGCCCGGCGCGCCTGCGGGGTTGATCTTGCCGAGGTACCACCATCCGATGGCCCCCGCGATCATGATCGCGATGATCGTCAGCGTCATGGCGAGGTACACCAGCCACTTGATCGGCCGCGTCTGTCGGCGAAGCCGCTCGACCGAACCGGTCTGATCGGTCGAGTCCCACGGGTCGGACGGCCAATCGATCGCCGGATGCGTGTCGGGGTCGACCTGCGCCTCGGGTAGCAGCGGATCGAGGTGCATCATCGCCAACCGCCGGCCACCGGTCGCCACGTGGCGCGGCGGTGGTCCAGCCACGACTGCAGGATCACCGCAGCGGCAACCTTGTCGACGACCTTGCGCCGCTGCTGTGCATCGAGCCCGACCTCGATCATGCCGCGTTCGGCGGTCACCGTCGTGAAGCGCTCGTCGTACATCTCCACCGGCACACCGACCACGCTAGCGATGCGTTCGGCCTCGGCCGAGGCAGCTCGCGCCGCCGGCCCGTGAGTACCGTCGAGCGACAGCGGCAGGCCGACGACCACCATCTCCGCCTCCTCGTCACGAACGAGTCGGGCGATCTCCTCGTGATCATGACGCTTCGACTTCGAGCGCGTCACCGTCGTGAGCGGTGACGCGAGCGTGCCGGAGATGTCGCTCACGGCGATGCCGATGCGCTTCGATCCGAGGTCGACCCCGATCGCCCGGATGCCAGGCACTCCGCCGGCCCCGGCCCCGGCTCCCGCAGCGCCGGCCCTGGCCCCAGCAGCGCCGGTGCGGGGTGGCCCGGTCACGAGAGGTCGGCCGCCGCCTGCGCCGCGAGACGGAGTGCTTCGGGGATGCCGCTCACGTCCTTGCCACCGGCGGTGGCGATGTCGCCCTTGCCGCCACCGCCACCGCCGACGGCTCGGGCGGCATCCTGGATGAGCGCCGCGGCCGGCGTGTCGCCGCCAGGGGTGAGCGCCGCGACGAGGGCGACGCCACCTGTCGTGGTCTCGCCGATGATCACGACGAGGCGGATGCCCGGCTGCTGCCGCACGGCGACGGCGAGATCGCGCAGATCACCCGGCGTGAGGCCGTCGACCTGGGTGACGACGACGCCGTCGTGGGCGATGGCCGCCAGTTCACCGGCGCGACCGACCGCCAGCTGCCCGCGCAACGCCTTGATCTCGTCGTTGAGTGCCTTGATCTCGTCGAGCCGACGCTGTACACCTTCGAGCAAACCATCGGTGGGGGCGCCGACGAGCCGGGCTGCGTCGGCGAGCAACTGCTCGTCACGTTGCAGCAGCGCAACGCTCGACGCCCCGGTGACTGCCTCGATGCGCCGCAGGTTCGATCCGATGGAGGATTCGCCGACGATCTTGACCGCACCGATGTCGCCGGTGGCGCGCACGTGCGTGCCACCGCACAGCTCGACCGACGGGCCGGCTTCGAGCACGCGAACGATGTCGCCGTACTTGTCCCCGAAGAACGCGATCGCGCCGAGTGACTCGGCTTCATGCTTGGTCGTCTCGTAGTTTCTCGTGGGGGTGTTGCGCAGCGTCTCGCCGTTGACGAGCGCTTCGATCTCGGCGATCTGCTCCGGCGTGACCGCTTCGTAGTGGGAGAAGTCGAAGCGCAACCGCTCGGGGCCGACCATCGAACCGGCCTGCTTGACGTGGTCGCCGAGCACCTCTCGCAGGGCGTGATGCAGCAGGTGGGTCGCGGTGTGATTGCGCCGCGTCGCATCTCGACGTTCCGTGTCGATCGTTGCCGTCGCGAGTTGGCCCGTCGTGATCGTTCCCGACGTCACACGTGCGGTGTGCCGACGCAGGTTGGGAAGTGCATAGGTGGTATCGAGCACCTCGGCCGTGCCCGTGGCGGTCGCGATCGAGCCGGTGTCGCCAATCTGCCCACCCGACTCGGCATAGAACGGCGTGCGCTCGAGGAAGATCTCCAGCATCACATCGTGCCCCACCCCGTGCTCACCGTCGGCGCGTCCGAGTCGCTCGGCGGCGCCCGGAACGTCGATGACCGCGAGCACCCGGCTCTCGGCGATGTCGGTGGAGTAGCCGACGAACTCGGTGACGCCGAATTGCTCGACGATGTCACGGTAGACGTCGAGCGTCGACGCATCGGCAGCCCCCTTGTGGGCGGCTTTGGCCCGCTCACGCTGCGCGGCCATATCGGTGTCGAAGCCGGCCAGGTCGACGTCGACACCCCGTTCGCCGGCGATCTCCTGCGTCAACTCCAGCGGGAACCCGTACGTGTCGTGCAGCAGGAAGGCGGTCGCACCGGACAACTCACCGGAGGCCGGCGACGTGTCGGATTCGAGCTCGCCGTCGAGAATCGACAACCCGTGCTTGAGTGTGTGGCGGAAGCGCTCCTCTTCCCTGCCGATCACGTTCACCACGAAGTCACGGTTCTTGGCGACATCGGGGTAGGCGTTGGCCATCACGTCGATCGCGACGTCGACGAGTTGCGGCATCACCAGCTTCTCGGTGCCGAGCAGGTAGGCGTAGCGAACAGCGCGCCGGATGATGCGGCGCAGCACATAGCCGCGGGCCTCGTTCGACGGGAACACACCGTCGTTGACGAGCATCGCCGAGGAGCGGGCGTGTTCCGCGAGCACCCGCACGGCGAAGCTGTCGCGATCGTCGTAGTCACCCGCGACGTACGACTTGCCGGTGATGGAGCACGCCGCGTCGATCAGTGGCTGCATCAGATCGGTCTCCCAGACCGAGTCGACGCCCTGCACGAGCGCGAGGATGCGTTCGAGACCTGCGCCGGTGTCGATCGACGGCTTGGGCAGCGGCGTACGGGTGCCATCGGCCGACTGGTCGAACTGCATGAACACGAGGTTCCAGAACTCCATGAACCGGTCGCCGCCGGGATCGCCGAGCGGGCCGCCCCCGGGACCGAACGCCGGGCCGCGGTCGATGTGGATCTCGCTGCACGGGCCGCACGGCCCGGTGTCGCCCATCTGCCAGTAGTTGTCCTTGTCACCGAGGCGCTGGATGCGGTCCATCGGAACGCCGACGATCTCGTGCCAGATCGCCTCCGCCTCGTCGTCGGACTCGTGGACCGTGATCCACAGGCGATCGCCGTCGAACCCCCAACCTCCGCTCGACGGATCTCCGGTGACGAGGTCCCAGCTCCACGGGATCGCCGATTCCTTGAAGTAGTCGCCGAAGCTGAAGTTGCCGAGCATCTCGAAGAACACGAGGTGGCGCTTGGTCCGCCCGACATCGTCGAGGTCGTTGTGCTTGCCACCGGCGCGAGCGCACTTCTGGGAACTCACCGCACGCTTGTAGGGGGGCTGTTCGTCGCCCACGAAGTACGACTTGAACGGCACCATGCCCGCCACGTTGAACAACACGGTCGGATCGTGCGGGATCAGGCTCGCCGACGGGACGATGGTGTGATCTTTCGCAGCGAAGAACCCGCGGAACGAATCACGCAGCTCGTCCGCGCTCATTCGCTTCATCGTGCTGGTCGAACCGGTGCTCGTCATATCCCGGCCGAGCCTACCGACGCATCCTGTGCGGGCCCGGGGAAAACCACTGCCTTCAAACGTCGTCGGCGATGAGAACGAGCGCGCACAGGTCGCGCTCGAACTCATCGCAACGGTGAAACGTCGTCGGCGATGAGAACGAGCGCGCACAGGTCGCGCTCGAACTCATCGCAACGGGCGAGCACTCGCGCTGGATTGCGCCGGCCGATAGGTTCGCGACGAGTGAGCAAGAAGAGACGGCCGACACCGACACCGACACCCGACGTCCACGAGTGGATCAGCTTCGACGAGACCGACGAACTGCGGACCTGGGTTTTCGACGCCACGTATCTGCGCTCCAACTACACGTGCATCTACGGCTGTGGCTGCAAGGGGATCCTCGACGAGCCGGCGCCGGAGTTGCAGCTCGGCTGCTGCAGCTTCGGCGCCCATCTCGTCGACAGCGACGACATCGCGAACCTTCGAGCGGCACGTGGCCCGTCTGGAACCACGTCACATGCAGTTCCATCGCAAGGCGATGAAGAATGGCCATCTCCGCGCCGGCGACCCCGACGGCGACGGGAACCCGACCACGGTCACCCGGCTCGTGGACGACGCCTGCATCTTCCTCAACCGGCCCGGCTTCGAGGGTGGCGCCGGCTGCGCACTCCACATCGCCGCGCTCGAAGCCTCTGAGCGGCCACTCGACTGGAAGCCATCGGTGTGTTGGCAGGTGCCGATCCGACTCGAACACTCCACCGACGAGTCGGGACATCTGACGTCGCGGCTACGCGAATGGAAGCGGCGGGACTGGGGTGAGGGCGGGGCGGACTTCGGCTGGTGGTGCACCGAGTCGCCGGATGCCTTCGTCGGATCAGAACCGCTCTACATCAGCGCCAAGGACGACATCGTCGAGCTGATCGGCGCCCGCGTCTACACCCAGATGGTCGAACTGCTGGAACGCCCTCAATGGGTGCCGTTACCGCACCCCGCGATACGTCAGCCGTCGTGAGGCTCGTCGTCGTCGTCGAAGGTGACGCCGTACTTTTCCGCGAGCGCGGCGTACTCGTCGTCCTCGGACTCTTCTGGCACTGAGCGCTCACCGAACCCGAGATCGAACGCCCCGGGACCGGACTGCTTCAGTTTTCTCGCCTCTTCGAAACGGCGATGACGACCCTTCTTCACGACAGGGCTCCCACACTAGAAAGCTGACATTGACTATGGATTGTACCGGCCGTCCCCGGGTTTTCACTGATGCCCGCAACGGCGCATGTGGCACCATGTGCACCGATGTCCCCGCTGACGCGTACCGTCGCGATCCTCAACCAGAAGGGCGGGGTCGGTAAGACCACCGTCACGCTCGGATTGGCATCGGCGGCAGCGGCGGCCGGCGGCCGTGTGCTCGTCATCGACCTGGATCCCCAGGGCGCGAGCACTTGGGTGCTCGGTGTCGACGCCGATGTCGCCGAAGCGACGACCCGTGAGGTGATGAAGAAGGTTCCACTCAGCGACGCGATCACCCCCTCGGCATGGTCCGATCTCATCGACGTCGTACCGGCGAGGCAGAGCCTGCAGAGGATGGAGGACGGCAAGCCGATGCGGCTCGCCCGATCGCTTCGCGACGAGGACTCGAGGTCGGCTCTCGACCGCTACGACGCGATTCTGCTCGATTGCCCGCCGTCGCTCGGCAACCTCACCACCAATGCGCTGGCCGCGGCGCGATACGCATTGATCGTGGTCGAGCCGTCCGCGCTCGGCCTGCGCGGAATCGGCGGCGTGGCCGACGTCATCGACAACGTGTGGGACGACCACAACCCCGACCTCGAACTCGCCGGGGTGGTGCTGAACCGCGTTCCGGCTGTGAGTCTGCAAGCCGATCGGCGCATCGAGGAGTTGGCCGAGATCGTCGGATCCTCCGCCGTCTGGTCACCGGCGATTCCGCAGCGGGTGGTCTTCAACCAGGCCATCGGCGAACGCCGATCGATCCACTCGTATGGCAACCGGGCGACCGAGCCGATCGAAGTGTTCGACCAATTGTGGGGGCGCCTTCGTCACCATCTGGCTCGCCGCTGACGCGTCAGGTGGTGACGGCTCAGGTGGCTATGGGGAAGAGGCGCAGCCGGCCCCGGCCGTCGAACGTCAGGCCGGCCTCGCCGGCGACGAGCCGGCGGATCCCGTCACCCAGTAACTCGGCTCGCCAACCGGTGGCCAGGCGGGCGTCGTCGTCGCCGCGGAGGAACGCCACGAGGTCGGATCGGGTCGCGAGCATCGCGGCATCGACGGATTCGTCCCTGGCGAGCTGACTGATCCACGCGGAGATCAGGCTGACCGCCGGGCGCATCGTGCGCTCGAGATCGTCCCCCGACGGTGGCAATTCCGGTGGGGGCGACGACTTGCCGGCCCGAACCGCTTCGATGATCTCCTCGGCCATCGGGCCACGGGCGTGACGATCGTCCACACCTCGGGCCTGCGCCAACTCTCGAAGGGTTCCCGGCGCGCGCTGGGCGATCCCCAGAATGGCCAGGTCAGGGAGCACCTGGCGAACCGGGACGTCGGAGTGCATCGCCCGGCGCTCGCGCCACGCCGCCACCGACCTGGCGACACCTCGGGCATTCGGACGCAACGTCCTCGCGTCTTTCAGTCGGAGCCACGCGTCGTCGGGCGATGCCCCGCTCACCGGCTTGCGGCGCAGCTCCTCGCAGGCGTCGAGCACCCACTTCGTGCGGTTCGATGCCTCGAGCTTGACCTGCAAGCGGTCGTGGATCTCGAGCAGGTACTCGACGTCGACCGCGGCGTACTGCATCTGGTCGGTCGACAGCGGGCGACGCAGCCAATCGGTCAGCCGGTCGCCCTTGGGCGGCGACACTCCGATCTCGCCCTGGAGCAGCGACACGAGCGACGGCGTGCCGTACCCGGTGAACCCAGCGGCGATCTGGGTGTCGAACATTGCCGTCGGCACCGAACCGACCGCGTGGGTGAGTACGTCGAGATCCTGTTGCGCGGCATGGATGACACACAGCGTGTCGGTGGCGAACAGCGCCCCGAATGCGCCGACATCGACCGCCAGTGGGTCGACGAGCGCGACCTGTTGACCCCCCGGCGGCGACTCGTCGAGCCACGCGACCTGGAGCAGAGCGAGCTTCGGGTAGTACGTGCGCTCGCGGTGGAACTCCGTATCGAGCGCATACCGATCGGACGTGAGCAGAGCTCCCAACACGTCATCCAGGTCGGCCTGTCGCTCGATCCAGCGGTAGTCGATCCGCTGCAGCTCACGTGTGCTCATCGAGGCGACGTCCGGCCGCCACGAAGCAGTGCTTCAGCCATCGACTGCGCCACTTGCGGTGACCAGCTCCGCATCGCACCACGCGATCATGCCACCCTCGACATTGACCACGTCGAACCCCTGCTCCGCGAGGAACTCGCAGGCCCGCGCACTCCGACCGCCGGATCGACAGATGAGGTAGGACGCGTCGCCATGGAACAGGTCGAGATGATCGGGAACGCTTCCCAGGGGAAGGAGAACGGCGTACGGCACCCGGATCTCCTCGAATTCGGAGGGCTCACGAACGTCGATGAGACGCACGCTCTCGCCCAGGGCTGCAAGTTCTCCGACGGTGATGTCGCGGTGTGCCACACGTCCAGGCTACTGACCGAGATCGTCGAGTGTGTTGATGTTGCGAACCGACGCGACGTCGATCGGCGTCTCGACGACCCGCAGCCGGCTCAAGACGCGATGCACCGCCCGTTCGCCGGCCTCGAACACCCGCTCCACCTCGGGGAGCGCCGATCCTCGCCACGCCGCACACAGCGGCTCGACGCGATCGGATCGCGCCACGACGACGTCGACGTCACGGTCGAGGCGTAGCCGATCGATCAGCGGACGAAGGTCGTCGGCGGTCAGGAAGGGCAGATCACACGATGCGATCACCACCACGCCATCACCCACGCCATCACCCACGCCATCACCACCGCTCAGCATGCGCAACGCCGTGATCACACCGCCGAGGGGACCTCCACCCGGAGCAACGTCGGGCACGACACGCCCATCGAGTTGCGCCAGCTCCGACGCGTCGCCACCGACGAACACCACCGGCTCGCACCCCGCGGCACGCAGGGCGGACGCAACCGATTCGGCCATGGGAACGCCGTTCACGGCCAACAGCGCCTTGGTCGTACCCATCCTCCGGCTCGCGCCACCGGTGAGCACTGCGCCGGCCGGCATCAGACGGCCGGCATCAGTCCGCCGGGATGCCGGACGGGTCGAGCTGCAGCAGGAACATGTGACAGCGTTCTGCTTCGTCGGTCTCACCGATCTCGTCGGCCATCTCGCCGAGCCCACGCAACGAACGCAGGAAGCCACGGTTGGTCGGCTCCGCCCAGCGCACGTAGCCACTCCCCCGCCATCCGTTGGCTCGCAGCGTGTCGAGGCCCCGGTGGTAGCCGACCCGATAGGCGGCGTATCGCTCGATCGTGTCACGCCCCAGATCGCCGAGTGCCGCCCACGCGTCGAGCAAGCGCGGGGACGCCGCGGCGACGGCCGCGACCGCCGCTCGTCGATCGGACTCGGGCAGGGCGAGCGCAGCAGCGAGCCGTGCCGCATCGTGCTGGTCGGGCGCGGGCAGCACCGTGGTCGGCAACCCCGGCGACATGTGGATCGGCTGGTCACTCACGCCGGCAGCGTAGCGACCCGCTGCCCCACGTTCCGGCCCACGTTCCCGCCCACGTTTCCGCCCACGTTCCCGCCCACGTTCCCGCCCACCCACCCGCCGACGCGCTGGATGCCGACACTTGTGTTCCCCCTTCTCGCCCGGACCGACCATCTAGGGTGCGGCCGTGCTCGGAATCAGCCTCGACCAGGCCAGGAACCTCGCGGTTGTCGGCGCCACGGCGCCGGCGATCTGCGCAGTCGCATCGTTCTGGGTGATGAAGTCGTTCGTCCAGAAGCTGCTCGTCGCGTCGTTGCTCGTCCTGCTCGCGTTCGCAACGTGGTCCCAGCGGGTGTCCCTGCAGGAGTGCGCCGACAAGGTGCAGGGCAATTTCGCCCGCGCCCGGACCGACGCGACGGTGAACGACACGACGTGCACGTTCTTCGGGTTCGACGTGAACCTCTCGTGACATCGACGCTCGGCGTCGAACGATCCGAGCTCGGAGCGATCACCGGGGCCAAGGCCGTCGCCAATGCCGCGCTGCGCTGGATTCCGCTGTTCCTCCCCACCCTCGAGCGGGCGTTCGGAGCGTCGACCACCCAGTTGACGACGGTCCTCGGTGTCGGCGAGTTCGCCGGGCTCTCGACCATCGCCGTCGGCAGCCATCTCGATCGGCAACGGGAGCGAACGGTGATGGTGACCTCGCTCGGGCTCGTCGCCCTGTCGTCGGTCATCGCTCTCGCGGGCTCGTTGGCCTCGTTCGCCGTCGCCTTCGTCGTGTTGATACTGGGCGTGTCGAACTACACCGTGGCCGGGCACGCCTGGATCAGTCATCGGGTCATCTACGAGTGGCGGGCACGCTCGTTCGGCATCTTCGAGATGTCGTGGGCGTTGGGCCTCCTCGTCGGGGCGCCGGTGGTCGCGATGCTGATCAACCGATTCGGCTGGCGCGGGCCGTTCGTCGCGCTCGCCGTCTCCTCGACCATCGCCGCCCTGGCCGTTGCCATGAGGGTGCCCCATGTACCCGCTCCGCAGACCCACGTCGGCCACGGCCAGGCCCTCGACGATCCGGACCGGGCCAGGCGGACGCCGCTCACGTCGACTGCCTGGCTCGTGGTGTCCGGCTCGGCCATGATGGCGATGGCGGGAATCTCGGTCTTCGTGATCTCGGGGACCTGGCTCGACGACGCGTTCGGCATGTCGACCGGTGGTGTCGGACTGATCGCCATGGGCTTCGGCGCCATCGAACTGGTCGCGAGTTCGGGCATCGCCGCCTTCGCAGATCGCATCGGCAAGCTGCGCAGCACCATCGGCGGGTTGGCCACCCTCGGCTCGGGCTTGTTGGTCATAGTCGCCGCGGGCGATCGGGTCGTCGTCGGCGTGATCGGATTGCTGGTGTTCCTGCTCGGCTTCGAGTACGGATTCGTGACGTCGTTGTCGATGACCAGCGAGGCGATGCCCGAAGCGCGAGGCGTCACACTGGCGATCGGCAATGCCGTCGGCACGCTGGCGCGTGGTGTCGGAACCATCGCGAGCGGGGTGCTGTACGGAGCATTCGGTGTCAGTGGGACGGCGACGCTGTCGGCAGGCGCCGCGATCGCCTCCCTCAGCTGCTACCTCGCGAGCCGCCGGACGTCGCAACTGCCCCGAGAAAATCGACCATCGACGCGCTGACCTCGTCGGCGTGTGTGTTCGGACCGAAATGGCCGGCGCCCGGGATCATCTCGACACGGCAGTCGATGAGCAGTTCGGCCAGGAGTTCCATCGCGCGGCGATGGTGCGGCCGGGCTCGTTCCCCGAACATCGCCAGGATCGGCTGCTCGATCTGCGACGCGATCCACGGCGGTCGAGCACGAAGGTCGGCGAGTTCGCCGACCATCGCCGGCCCTTCGGTGCGGCGGGCCGCTCGGGTCGACGGCGGCAGGCGCTCCCATTTCTCGTCGCCGACCAGGCGGCGCATGAAGGCCTCGGCAGCATCGGCTGGATCGTGGTGGGCCGGCGCGGCGCCGCCGGCGCTGTGACCCGGCCACCAGTCGAGCCACGACAAGGGTGACTCGTAGACGCACGCGGCCTCGATGAGATCGGGCCGGTGCTCAGCGAGTGCGAGCACGATGTTGCCCCCGAAGCTGTGGCCGAACGCGAGCGCGACACCACGCCCGTCGGTGCGCTCGTGGATCACGCGGGCGAGATCGTCGACGTTGTCGGCGACCGAGTACGGCGGGCCGAGCTCCATCGAGCGGCCGTAGCCGCGACGGTCGTAGCGGATGACATGGAAGCGGTCGGACAACCGCCGACTGAGTCGGAGCAGCCCGCCGGAGCGGTCGAGCGATCCGTGGACGAGCACGATTGCAGGGTCGTTCGGTGATCCCGCGCACTCGGACCAGACCACGGACTCCTCGCCGGTGACCATCAGTCGACGTGGACGATGCGCATCACGTCCGTTGCGGCACTCGACGCCCCGGCGGCCGGGCTGCGGGTCTCTTGGCCCAGTGGCCGTCCACCGGCGGGGGTTCCGGCCAGCACGAGCACCGTGTCCCCGTGCGCGACGAGCCCCCGTTCGAGTGCCGTCTCGACGGCGAACCACACCATCTCGTCGGTCGATTCGTACGTGTCGACCTGGAGCGGGTCGACACCCCAGACGAGTGCCATCGAGCGCACGATCGAGGCGTCGGGTGACAGGCCGATCATCCGCGCCGCGGGACGGAACCTCGCCATGGCGCGAACGGTGCGGCCGCTGCGCGTGCAGCACAGGATCGCTGCAGCCGACGCGTCGAGCGAGGCCTGCCATGCCGCATGGCTCACCGCCGCGGTGATGGCGTCGATCGACGACAGTCGGGCATGTTCGTCGCCGCGCTGCAGGCGACCGAGCCGGCTCGCCCACTGACGGTAGCTCGCCTCCGACTCGGCACGCTCGGCGACCCTGGCCATCGTGCGCACGACGCCGACCGGATCACGCCCGATCGCTGTCTCCCCGGACAACATCAGCGCATCGGCGCCGTCGAAGACGGCGTTGGCGATGTCGCTCACCTCGGCTCGCGTCGGCGACGGCGCCGAAATCATCGATTCGAGCATCTGGGTGGCCGTGATGACCGGCACACCGGCCTCCACGCAGTGTCGGATGATCCGCTTCTGCAGATGGGGGACGTCTTCGATCGGGCAATCGATGCCGAGGTCGCCCCGTGCGACCATGACCGCGTCGGAGGCGGCGACGATCTCGTGCAGATTGGCCACCGCCGAATGGGTCTCGATCTTCGCGACCAGCTGGGCGCGTTGGCCGACGACGTGCCTGACCTCCTCGAGATCGTGAGCCTGGCGGACGAAGGACACGGCGATGTACTCGACACCGGCCTGCGCCATCCGCTCGGCGAGCACGAGATCCTCGGCCGTGGGCGTGGTCAGACGGAGCGTCTCGGACGACAGGTGCACGCCAGGCTGCCCATTGGCGTGACCGCCCGTCTCGATCCGTGCCGTGGCGCCGGCGGCTTCGATGGCGATGATCGTCATCGAGATCGCACCGTCGCCGAGTTGTACCCGGCTGCCGACCGTCAGGTCGTCGAGCAGGGTCGCGTACGGCACGCTGATCGCACCGGCGTCACTCTGACCATCGCCAGGACGCAGCATGAGCAAGCTGCCCGGTGTGAGTTGCACGCCGCCTTCAGGGAAATGCCCGGTTCGGATCTTGGGCCCCGGAAGGTCGGCGAGGACCGCGACTTGACGGCCGACGGCGACCGCTATCGCGCGTACGCGTTCGAGACGCTCGAGATGTTCACCGACATCACCGTGGCTCAGGTTGAGCCGGACCACGTCGACACCGCACTCGATCAGCGACCGGAGAATCCCGGGAGGATCACATGCCGGCCCGAGAGTCGCCACGATCTTCGTCCGCCGACTCATTTCTGCTTGTCTATCATGCAATGGAACCGCTGCGCCCACGGGCTCGCACCACGAGAGCCGATCGATCGTGACCCCGCCGCTCGAGGATCTCATCGACCATCTCGACGCCTCACCGTCGCCGTGGCATGCCGTCGAGTCGGTGATCGAGCGACTCGACGGTTTCGAGCGACTCGACGAAGCCGAGGCGTGGTCGGACATTCCGGCGGCCGGTTATGTCGTGCGCGACGCCGCGTTGATCGCGTGGCGCGTCCCGGCCGGCACGACCGATGCCGGGCTGCCGCTGCGCATCGTCGGTGGCCACACCGATTCGCCGTGCCTGCGGGTCAAGCCACGGCCGGACGCGGGAGCGTTCGGTTGGAAGCAGCTCGCCGTCGAGGTCTACGGCGGCATCCTCAACAACTCCTGGCTCGACCGGGATCTCGGGGTGGCCGGGCGGCTGATCACCGCCGACGGCGTACCCGTGCTGGTCGACATCCGTGAACCGGTGGCCCGGGTGCCGCAGCTCGCGGTCCACCTCGATCGTGAGGTCAACACGACCGGGCTGATGCTCGACGCGCAACAGCACCTGAGCCCGGTCTGGGGGGTCGGCGTCCCGACCCACGGAGAGTTCGCGACATGGATCGCGCAACGTGCAGGACTCGGCGCCGCTCCGACGTGGTGGGAACTGGGGCTCGTCGACGTGCAGGGCGCAACGGTGCTCGGCGCCGACGGGTCGCTCCTCGCCTCGGGGCGCCTCGACAACCAGTTGTCGTGTTGGGCGGCGGTCACCGCGCTCGCGGCGAGCGATCCCTCCGAGCAGATCTCGATGATCGTGCTCAACGATCACGAGGAAGTCGGGTCGTCGAGCCGTTCCGGGGCGGCCGGGCCGTTTCTGGAGCAGGTGATCAGCCGGCTGATCGCGAGCCGCGGCGGATCGGACGGCGACCGCCTCCGTGCTCTCGCGGGCTCGGCCTGTGTGTCGGCCGACAACGCGCACGCCGTCCACCCGAACTATCCCGAGCGCCACGAACCGGGTCATCGCCCGATCGTCAACGCAGGCCCGGCGATCAAGATCAACTCGAACCAGCGCTATGCCACCTCCGCAGCCACAGCGTCGACCTTTCAGCGGGCGTGTGAACGCGCCGAGGTTCCCTGGCAGGTGTTCGTGTCCCGCAACAACATGCCGTGCGGCTCGACGATCGGCCCCATCACCTCGACCCGTCTCGGCATCGAGACGGTCGACGTCGGCATCCCTCAGCTGTCGATGCACTCGGCCCGCGAACTCTGCGGCGCCGACGATCCGTTGTACCTGGCCGCCGCGCTCACCAGCTTCCTGTCCTGACGCGTTTGCGCGCGCCGACCCGATCCCGGCGCAGGCCCACACACCCGATCAGGACACGCGATCAGGACACGCGGGCTCGGGCGAGGTCGAACAGGCGTTGGAGTTCGCTCGACAGTTCGGCGCTGGTGGCGGCGATGGCAGATCGTGACGCTCGACCGGATTCGCCGACGTCCACTCGGATCGGAGCACCGATGACCACGCACACCTTGGACGGATGGATCATCTTGGCATGACGCGGCATCACCCTGGCCGACCCACCGATACCGATCGGGATGATCGGCACACCGACGCGCGCAGCCACGAATGCGGCCCCGTCGAACAGCGGCTGGATCACCGGGCCGTCCTTGCGTTCCCCCTCGGGGAACAGCACCAGCGGCTCACCGCCCTCGAGCACAGCGATACAGCGCTTGAGCGCTTCACGGTCGGCGGTGCCACGGGCGACGGGGAATCCTCCGAGCGACGACAGGAGCCACCCGATCGGCGCGTACTTCCACACCTCCTCCTTGCCCATGAAGCGGATCCTGCGCCTCGTCACACAGGCGGTGATCGGCGTGTCGACGTAGCTGCGATGCGCAGGCGCGAGCACGTAGGCGCCGGTTGCCGGCAAGTGCTCGGCCCCCTCGATCGTCAACCGTGTGAACAGCCGGGTGAACCCGCAGACGACCGCCCGGATGATGGAGTACGCGATCCGGCTCGATCGCGACATCCCGACAAAATGACTGCCCGCCGGACGCCGCTTCGGCGCCGGAGTCCGCCTCGCTGCGGCAACCGAGCCGGTCACGACACCAACCCCATCAGCCGATCGACGACTTCGTCGATCGACAACCGGCTGGTGTCGATCACCACGGCCTCCGAGGCTTCGGTGAGTGGGCTGTCCGCGCGGCCCGAGTCCACCCGGTCGCGTTCGATGATCGACGCCTCGACATCGTCGACGTGACCGCCGATCTGGGCGACCCGGCGCTCGGCGCGCACCCTCGGTGACGCGGTGATGTAGAGCTTCAGCACGGCGTCGGGGAACACGACCGAGCCGATGTCGCGGCCCTCGACGACGCCGCCGCCTCGTTCGGCCGCCCATTCACGCTGACGTCGCACGAGTTCGGCCCGTACACGACTGTTCGCCGCCACCGCGCTGACCGCCGCAGTCACCTCCCGGCCACGGATCTCGATGGTCGCATCGACACCGTCGACCATCACGGCGTTGTCGTCGACCGACATGTCGAGGCGTTCGGAGAAAATTCTTGCCACGGCGTCTTCGTCACAGGGGTCGAGACCGCGGCGAAGCGCGGCGAACGTGACAGCGCGGTACATGGCCCCCGTGTCGAGATAGTCGAGGCCGAGTCGTCGAGCCAGCTCGCGCCCCACGGTGCTCTTGCCGGCGCCCGCCGGGCCGTCGATGGCGATCACCATCGCCCCGTTCGTCGCCGGCTCCACCCTGAAGGGCTTCACCATGACGCTCCGAGCGGCCGACCCTCTTCGTAGCCCGCGGTGCTCTGCACGCCGACCACCGCTCGATCGTGGAATTCGCCGATGGTCGCGGCGCCGGCGTACGTGCACGACGAGCGGAGCCCGGCAACGATCTGGTCGATGATGTCCTCGACGCTCGGACGGTCAGGGTCGAGGTACATGCGAGAGGTGCTGATCCCTTCTTCGAAGAGTTCCTTGCGGGCGCGTTCGAAGCCGTGGTCGGTACGGGTGCGATGCTTCACCGCGCGGTTCGACGCCATCCCGAAGCTCTCCTTGTACAGCCGGCCGTCGAGGTCGCGCAGCGTGTCGGCTGCTGATTCGTACGTACCCGCGAGCCACGAACCGAACATCACGTTCGCCGCCCCCCCGGCCAGAGCGAGGGCGACATCGCGAGGAAAGCGGACGCCGCCGTCGGCCCAGACGTGCCGGCCGAGCCGGGTGGCCTCCTCGGCGCACTCCATCACGGCCGAGAACTGCGGTCGCCCGACTCCGGTCATCATCCGGGTCGTGCACATGGCGCCGGGGCCGACACCCACCTTCACGACATCGGCCCCGGCTTCGATCAGTTGGCGGGTGCCGTCCGCGGTGACGACGTTGCCGGCCACGATCGTCGAGGCGGGAAGTTCGGCACGAACGGCCTCGACGGCTTTCAGCGTCCGAGTCTGATGGCCGTGTGCCGTGTCGATCACCAGCACGTCGGCGCCGAACGCGTCCAGTTCCTTGGCCCGCACCGCAGGATCACCGTTGATGCCGACGGCGGCGCCGACCAGGAGGCGGCCGTGGGCGTCGAGCGCCGGACGATAGATGGTGGAACGCACGGCCCCCTTCCGCGTGATCACACCGAGCAGGCGCCCGTCGGCATCGAGGACCGGCGCCACGCGGAGCCGCTTCTCGTCGAGTTCCTCGAACGCCTCGATCGGGTCGACGTCGGCAGACAGCCGGTGCAGAGCGGTGCTCATCACGCTGCCGATCTGCGTGAAGCGATCGACGCCCTCGGCGTCCTTCTCGGTGAACAGCCCGACCGGTGTTCCGTCGTCGACGACCACGACCGCTCCATGTGCACGCTTGTGGATCAAGCTCAAGGCGTCGCCGATCGTTGCGTCCGGCCCGAGCGTGATCGGGGTCTCGAAGACGGTGTGGCAGCCCTTCACGTAGTCGATGACCCGACCCACGACGTCGACCGGGATGTCCTGGGGAAGGATGGCGATGCCGCCGCGCCGGGCCACCGTCTCGGCCATCCGTCGGCCGGCCACGGCGGTCATGTTCGACACCACCAGCGGGATCGTGGTGCCGATGCCGTCCGGCGTCGTCAGGTCGACATTCATCCGCGACGGGACGTCGGACAGGCTCGGCAGCATGAAGACGTCGCTGTAGGTCAGGTCGAACCCGGCATCGGGGTGCAGCAGTCTCATCGAATGTTCCTTCCTTCGAGCGACCGTTCCGACCGCTGTGCGGGCCACAGTCGCAGCTGCGGCGCCGGCCGCTGTTCCGGCACCCCGAGGCTACGGCGTAACCTGTGCGCCGCATGACCAATTCTCCACCGCCTGTAGTGCTGGTCCACGGTTGGGGCGGCTCGTTCGCCTCGACGTGGCAACGTAACGGGTTCACCGCGCTGCTCGAAGATGCCGGGATCGACGTGATCGGTGTCGACCTGCTCGGTCACGGCGATGCACCCAAGCCCCATGATCCCGATGCCTACCACGACCTGACCGAGCGCGTCGTGGCCGCGCTGCCCGATCGGCCGGTCGATGCGATCGGATTCTCGCTCGGCGCGCTCACCCTGCTCCGCCTGGCCATCGACCAGCCCGCCCGGTTCAACAGGCTGGTGCTGGCCGGCATCGGGTCGAATGTCCTCGACCCCGACCCACGAGGTTCGGAGTTGATCGTCGATGGCCTCCGTCGGGTGACGGCGGGCGAGGACCCATCGGAATTGGACAACGTGGTCCGTCTCTTCGTCCAGTACGCGCAGCAACCCGGCAACGACATCGAGGCGCTCACCGCGGTCATGAATCGGGTGTCGGATGCACCGGTGTCGAGCAGCGAACTCGCGACCGTGACCTGCCCCGTTCTCATCGTGGTGGGCGATCAAGACTTCGTCCACCCGGGCGATGGTCTCGCGGCGGCGTTCCCCGATGGTCGTTGCGTGACCCTGTGCAACGTCGATCACTTCGCGACGCCCGACTCGTTCGGGTTCTTCGACGCGGCGCTCGAATTCCTCGACGCCATCTGAGCCATCGCTCACGGCCCGGCGAACACGTGCTCGAACCGACCACCGACATCGACCGCGCCGTGCGGGCCATCTTGCATGGTGGGCTCGTGGCGATCCCGACCGAGACGGTGTACGGGCTCGCCGCCGACGCCACGAACACCGCGGCGGTGCAGCGGATCTTCGGCGTCAAGGGTCGCCCGACCGGCCACCCGCTGATCGTCCATCTGGCGGAGGTGGCCGAGATCGACGACTGGTCCTCGGACGTGCCCGACGACGCGCGGAGACTCGCCGGGTTGACGTGGCCCGGGCCGCTGACGATCGTCGTTCCCCGTTCGCCGCGGGTGATCGACGCCGTCACGGGCGGCCGGGCCTCCGTCGCCCTGCGGGTGCCGGCGCATCCGATGGCGCTCGAACTCATCCGGCTGACATCCGGGCTTGCCGCGCCGTCCGCCAATCGGTTCGGTGGGGTGAGCCCCACCACCGCTCGCCACGTCGCCGACGATCTCGCCGGTCGGCTCGACCCGGAACGCGATGTGATCCTCGACGGCGGCCCGTGCCCGATCGGCGTGGAGAGCACGATCGTCGACTTCACCCACGGCGAGCCACAGATCCTGCGCGCCGGGGGCATCCCACCCGAGCAGATCGTCGAACTTCTGGAACACGAACTCGCGCCGACGTCGGGCGCAGCTCGGGCGAGCGGGATGCTCGAGTCGCACTATGCGCCCTCATGCCCGGTGCTGCTCGTCGAGACCGCCGATGAGGCACGGGCGATCGCCGCCGCCTTTCCCGGGGCCGCGCTGCTCGACATGACCGACGACCTCGCCGCCTACGCCCGGACGTTGTATGCGCAGCTGCGTGCAGCCGACGAACGTGCGGCCACCGCGGTGATCGCGGTGATGCCGGCACCTGTCGGGCTGGGCCACGCGATCCGCGATCGCCTTACCAAATCGGCCGCTCCACGACCGACCGGTCACGACCAGTCGAGCTGATTCAGGTGGGCGATCCACGTGTCGCGCACCTGCTCCACGTCGGGTACCGGGCCGCCGTCGACGGCGGCGACCGCCAGGGTCACCGTCGCCGAGCCTGCATCCGGCACGAGATCGAGTCGACACCAGCACGGCGCCGGTTCATGGAGATGGACATCGAGCCGGTACGGAGGATCGTCGTCGAGCAGGTCACCGATCCAGCCGGCCACCACCAACAGCGCCTCGAACGTGTCGACCGGGAGCGCCTCGACGGTGAACGACGGGACATCGGTGGTCACCCGGCTCGACATCGTCTCGTCGCTGCCAGCCGCAGCCCGACCGGGTGGCGGTTCGGGGACCGAATCGGGGCCGGGTTCGACTCCCGGCCGTCGCTGCTCGATCGCTGCCAGGGCATCACGAGCCACAGCGTTGACCCATGCCATCATCGTCGCATCGCCACCAGCGTCGGGATGGTGGTCCTTGGCCAGCCGGCGCCGGGCCGCGCGGACCTGCCCCGCGTCGGCGTCTCGAGTCAACCCGAGGTCCGCGAACGGGTCGGTGGAACGTTCACTCACGGCATCCGCACCCGTCGTCTATGCTCACCTGTGATCTCCGTCACCCGAGCAGGTCGCGTCACCCATGCTTGTCCCGCAATGCCGCGTAACGGTCCCGGAGGTCGCCCGGGTCGAGCGGGTCATCGATCGATATCCCGCCGCCGAGGCCCCAGCGCGCCTGGATCACCGACGCCTCCACCTGCTCGAGCACCGTCGCGGCCTGTACGGCGGCTCCGGTGGCCACGGCCTGCTCCGCGTCGCTGACCACGACCGGGATGTCGAGCAGGCCGGCCAACACCCGCCGAAACGCCCGGCTCCCGGCGGCGCCACCCACGAGCACCACTCGTCCCGTCACGGGGGCGTGGGCGCGCAGTGCGTCGAGCGCGTCGACGAGGCCACACGCGACACCGTCGAGCGCGGCACGCGCCATCTGCTCCCGGGAGACATCGGAGCGCAACCCGGCGATGACGCCGGTCGCAGCGGGACGGTTCGGGGTGCGCTCGCCGTCGAAGTACGGCAGCAACGTCGGCCCACCCGAAGCTTCCGGGGACAGCGCAAGCCGGTCGAAGGTGTCGTGATCGACTCCGAGTACCCGCGCCATCGCATCGATGACCCGGGCCGCATTCGAGGTGCAGACGAGCGGCAGGAATCGGCCGGTCGCATCGGCGAACCCGGCGACGGCGCCGGTCGGATCGGCCGTCGGCTGTTCGGCCACGGCGTACGCCGTCCCGGACGTACCGGCCGAGATCACAGCGTCGCCGGGCTGCAGCCCGACACCCAGCGCCGCCGCCATGTTGTCGCCGGTGCCGGGACCGACGATCGCGCCCTGCCATGTGCCCGCCTGGTCGAGCGGGCCGAGCACCTCCGGCACGACCCGACTCCAGTCACGATCGCTGTCGACCAGCGCGAGGATGTCGTAGCGATACTCGCCCGTCGCCGGCGACCAGTAGCCCGTGCCCGACGCATCACCACGATCGGTGGTGTGACGACCGGTCATGCGCAAGGTCAGGTAGTCGTGCGGGAGGAGCACGTGGGCGATCCGGGCCCACACCGCCGGATGCGTGCGGCGTAGCCACGACAGCTTCGTGATCGTGAACGCTGCCACGGGCACGCTGCCCACAGCGCTCGCCCACGCTCGCCGTCCAGCGTCGCCGCCACCGAGTTGTTGGATCAGCCAGACCGCGTCCGGGGACGACTCGGTGTCGTTCCAGAGCTTGGCGGGATGGACCGCCCGATCCCGGCCGTCGAGGGCGACCATGCCGTGCTGCTGTCCGCCGCTGCTGATGGCCTCAATCGAGGGTTTGCGGATCGAGGGTTTGCGGATCGAGGGTTTGCGGCGTCCCGATCGATCGGACGTCGCCTCCAGCATCGCCTGGTCGTGGGCAGCCTCGAATGCCGCCCACCAGGCCTGCGGCGCCTGTTCGCTCACGGGCGGCGTGCCGACCGGGTGCGGGGCCGAACCCCGTCCGACGACCCGACCGGTCTCGATGTCGCGGATCTCGACCTTGGTGGACTGGGTCGAGGAATCGACCCCGGCGACGAACGGCACGACCTGACGTTAGAGCCACCGTTCACGTACTGGAAACGTCGATGCCTGACACGTCGCCGCCGCGATGCCTACACTTGGCGCACCTTATGAGCGCAAGCACCCTGCCTGCGCCCCGACAGGGGGAGAACCCACCACTATGCAGAAATCACGCGCAATGCGCGTCGGTGCACTGCTGGTTGCGTTGTCGTTCACTGCCGCAGCTTGCGGTAGCGACGACGATTCGGCCGACGATGCATCGACCGACAGCACGGCTCCGGCCGACAGCACGGCTCCGGCCGACAGCACGGCTCCGGCCGACAGCACCGCTCCGGCCGACAGCACCGCTCCAGCCGACAGCACCGCTCCAGCCGAGGGTGAAACCGTCCAGGCCGCCCCGACGTGTACCGGTGAGAGCGATGGCGTCCTGAGCATCGCCAGCGTACTGCCGGAGACCGGCAACCTGGCCTTCCTCGGGCCGCCCGAGTTCGCCGGCACCGAGCTGGCGGTTCAAGAGATCAACGAAGCAGGCGGAGCGCTCGGCGCCGACGTCACCCTCGACCAGGGCGACTCCGGCGACACCTCGACCGACATCGCCAACCAGACCGTCGACCGTCAGCTCGCTGCCGGCGCCGACGCGTTCATCGGCGCCGCATCGTCAGGCGTGTCGTTCACGTTCCTCGACAAGCTCGTCGAGAACTGCAAGATCCAGTTCAGCCCGGCGAACACCTCGCCGGACTTCACCACCTACGCCGATGACGACCTGTACTTCCGTACGGCGCTCCGTCCGACGTGCTGCAGGGCCGCGTCCTCGCCGATCTCATGATCGAAGAGGGTGTCACCACCGCCGGCTTCATGGCGCTGCAGGACCCGTACGGTGAAGGTCTGCTGAAGTACTCGACCGAACCGTTCGCCGACCAGCGGCGGCGAGATCGTCGACCAGTTCACGTACGATCCGCAGGCCGCGGAGTTCTCGGCCGAGGTCGACCGTGCGTGTCCGGCGATCCTGAGGCACTCGTGATCATCGGATTCGAGGAGACCTCGAAGATCCTCACGTCACTGTTCGAGGCCGGTTACACGCCGGCAGTCCGGCAAGAAGATCTACCTGGTCGACGGCAACGTCGGTAACGCACTCGGCGAGCAGATGCCCCCTGGGTCGATGGAAGGCATTCGGGGCACGCTGCCCGCCGCTGAGATCACCGGCGACTTCCAGGATCGCCTCCTGGCCGTCGACCCCGAGCTCATCGACTTCAGCTACGGCCCGGAGTCGTACGACGCGGTGATCATCGTCGCGCTCGCCGCCCAGATCGCCGGAACCGACGATCCTGCTGCGATCGCCGGCCAGATCAACGGCGTCACCCGCGACGGCGAGAAGTGCACCACGTACGCAGACTGCGTGGCGTTGATCGAAACCGGCGCCGACATCGATTACGACGGCCCTTCGGGCCCGCAGACGTTCGGCCCCGAAGGGGAGCCGACCGAGGCGAGCTTCAAGATCCTCACCTACGATGCGGACAACAAGGTCGAGGCCGGAACCCCGACCGAGTACCGTTTTGCCCAGATCTGATCTGACCCGGATCTGACCTGAATTCGCGTTCGGGGCCGCCTTCGGGCGGCCCCGTTCGCGTTTTCGCAAGCCCCTGGATCAACGCGCCCTGGATCAACGCGCCTTGGCCAGCGTGCCCAGGTACAGCTCGATGACCTTCGGATCGTGGAGGAGTTCGGCGCCCGTGCCGGTGTACGCGTTGCGGCCCTGGTCGAGGACGTACCCTCGATCGCAGATCTGCAGGCATCGCGCCGCATTCTGTTCGACCATGATGATCGAGACACCCGTGGCGTTCACCTGCCTGATCCGGTCGAAGACCTGATCCTGAAGGACCGGCGACAGCCCGGCACTCGGTTCGTCGAGCAGGAGCACCGATGGCTCCATCATCAGCGCACGCCCCATCGCCAGCATCTGTCGCTCCCCGCCGGACAGCGACCCGGCCCGCTGGTCGATGCGCTCACCGAGCCGCGGGAAGATCTCGACCACCTGGCCGATCATGCCGGAAACGCCCGACTTGCGCAGATAGGCGCCCATCTCGAGGTTCTCGCGGATCGTGAGTGAGGGGAAGACATTGTTGATCTGCGGGACGTACCCGATGCCCCGGGCGACCAGGAAGTTGGCCTTCTTGCCGGTGACGTCCTCGCCGCGGTATCGAACCTGACCTTCGGTGACCTTGACCAGGCCGAACAACGCCTTCAGCATCGTCGACTTACCGGCGCCGTTGGGCCCGATGACGCCGATCAGATCACCATCGCCGAGCTCGAGGTTGGCGCCGTTCAGGATGTTCACGCCCGGCACGTAGCCGGCGATCACGTTGTCGACGTGAATGAGCGGCTCCGCCATCGTGGACGCGGTCGTCGTGGGCTCAGTCATCGTGACGGCCCTCGACCACGTCACGGAGCTCTTCGGTCAGCGCCGCATGTGACGACCCGAGATACGCATCGACAACGGCCGGGTTCTCGCCGACCGAACGCGACGTGCCTTCGGCGATGATCCGACCCTCGGCCATCACGACGACCCAGTCGGAGATGTCCTGAACGACGTCCATGTCGTGCTCGACGAACATCACCGTGATGCCCTCGGAGCGCAGACGCTTGACATGGCCGAGCAACGACTGGGTCAGTGCGGGGTTGACCCCGGCCATCGGCTCGTCGAGCATGATCAACTGCGGTTGCGCCATCATCGCCCGAGCCATCTCCAGCAGCTTTCGTTGACCGCCCGACAGCGCCCCGGCGAACTCGTCTTTCATGTGGGTCAGGTTGAACTGGTCGAGGATGTCGAGCGATCGGGCCTTCACCTCGGCTTCCTGGGGCTTCCAACCGTTGAGCAGGCCGCGCCACATCGACTCACCCGTCTGGCCCTGAGCGGCCAGCATCATGTTGTCGAGCACCGACATCTTGGCCAGCACCTTGGTGAGCTGGAACGTACGCACCATGCCCTTCGCGGCGAGCGCATGCGACCTGACGCCCGTCGTCTCGGTTCCGTCGAAGGTGATCCTGCCACCATCGGGAGAGTCGAAGTTCGTGAGCAGGTTGAACAACGTCGTCTTCCCGGCCCCGTTCGGACCGATGAGCGCGGTGATGGCCCCCCGCTGGATCTCGATGTGGTCGACGTCGACGGCGCGTAGCCCACCGAAGGATCGCACGACGGAGTCGGCCACGAGAATCGGGTCCGGCTTGGGAACACCCGGGGATCGCTCGACGCCATCGAACATGCCGAGCGCCGGGTTCGGCCAGTCCCGTTGCGGGTTGCCCGCGCCGCCGCCCGAGGTGCTGCCGAGACCGGCATCGTCGGACGACGTCGACGGTGGGGGCGCCGAATCACTTTCGGGCATCGATCGCGATCTCTCTCTTGTCGCCCAGGATGCCTTGCGGTCGGAAGATCATCAACAGCATCAGGGTGAGGCCGACGAGCATGAACCGGACCGGCCCGACCTGCGAACGTTCCATGATCGAGTCGGGCATGATGTCGTTGTCGATGAGTTGGATCAACACGTTCTCGGTGAACGACAGGATCACCCAGAACAGGATCGAACCGAGCACCGGGCCCCACACCCGGGCAAGCCCACCCAGAATTGCCGCGGTCAGGGCGAAGAAGGTCTGCTGCGTCGCATAGTTGTCGGGTTGAACCGAATTCTGCTGGACGGCGAAGAAGATGCCGGCAAGCGTGCCGAACGACCCACCGAGAATCAGCGACTGCATCTTGAACCGGTAGACGTTCTTACCCAGCGCCGTGGCCGCGTCCTCGTCCTCACGGATCGATTTCAGCACGCGGCCCCACGGGCAGTTGACCAGCTTCCAGATGAGCAGCACGCACAGCAGCACGAGGGTCCATCCGACCAGCAACTCCCAGACATCGGCGCCGCTGAACTCCAGGTTGATGCGGTCGAACAACCGAAAGCCATAGGTCCGGGCGTTGTCGAACGGGTTCCAGTCCTGAAAGCTGTTGGCGAACCCGTTGATGCCATTGGATCCGCCCGTCACGTCGCTCAATGCGGCGGCGCGCACCACCAATCGAACGATCTCGCCGACCGCGATGGTCACGATCGCCAGGTAGTCGGCCCTGAGTCGCAAGGTGGGGATGCCGAGGATCGCTCCGAGTACGACGCCGGCGGCGAGACCCACGAGGATGCCGAGCCAGAGCGGGCCTCCCAGTGTGTCGGTCGTGATACCCACTCCGTACGCACCGACGGCCATGAACGCCACCTGACCGAAGTTCACCAGACCCGTGTAACCGAAATGGAGGTTGAGCCCGATCGCCGCGAGGGCGAAGATGATCGCCTGCTGTGAGATACCTGCTCGAAACGCGTTCGAGAGGATCGAGTTCCAGTCCACGCCGTCAACCGATCCGTTCTCGACGGCCGAAGATGCCCTCCGGTCTGATCATCAAGATGATGATCATGACGAACAGGGCCCCGACATTCTTCAGCTCCGGCGCGACGATCAGCGTCGACATGAACGTGAAGACACCGATCACGAGGCCACCGACCATCGCCCCGTAGTCCGTTCCGAGCCCGCCGAGGGTGACGGCGGCGAAGACCAGCAGCAGCAACTGCTGACCCATCAACCAGTTGATCTGACTGTTCAGACCGAAGAACACGGCGCCGACCGTGACGAGCGCGCCACCGACGAACCACACCGAGGTGATCACGCGGTCGACGTCGATTCCCGACGATGCGGCGAGATCGTTGCTGTCCGCGACGGCCCGCATCGCCTTGCCGAGTTTGGTCACACGGAGCGCGATGGCGGTGCCGATCAACAGCGTGGAGCACGCCACGATGACGAGGAACTCCTTCGGGAGCACATCGACGGGCCCGACGGAGAACCATGGGTCGGTCTGCACCGCGTACTGCTTGTACGGCCGCGACCGCTCACCGAACAGGAACAGGAAGAAGAAGCGCAGGAACAGTGCCAGCCCGATGGAGATGATCATCATGGCCGTCAGGCCGGCGCCTCGCCGACGCAGCGGCCGCCACAACCCGACATCGAGTGCCGCGCTCCCGAGCCCACCGAAGAACAACGCCAACAGACCGGCCAAGATGAGGTTCACACCGAGGATCGAGTTGAAGAAGAAGGCGGCGAGCGCACCGAACACGATCAATTCGGACTGCGCGAAGTTCACGAGGCCGGTCGTTCCGTAGATCAACGAGAATCCGATCGCGCACAACCCGATGATCAGCCCGAAGATGATCCCCTCGTACATCAGCCTGGCGCCTCGGGTCACCACGCTGTCGCTCGTCTTGTCGCGAGCTGTCGTCGCTGCGCCCTCTTCGGCCAGGTTGAACAGCACCTTGGTCGGCTGACCGGCGCGCGCCTCGACGGGGAGCTGCTGCTTGTCGGCGCGCACGAGTTCGACACCCACGGGGAGGGTGTCGAGATCTATCTGTACGGCATACGGACCGGGGCCCGGCACCGCGACCGACACGAATCCCGTCGCGTCCGACGTCCCTCGACCGATCTCGGCGCCGACCGATTGGATGACCCGATCGGTGATCACCGCGTCGAACACGATGATCTCGGCGCCCTCGACGGGGATCTTCTCGTTCGATCCGTCGTCGGGTTTGGCGAGCAGCGTCGTCTCGACCGACTCACCGGATTCACCCGACTGGGCGGAGACGACGCCGCTGTCGGAGCAGAGCAACGGCAGAAAGATTGATAGCAGGAGTGCGGCCGCGACAGCAATGCGGGTCCGTGGCCCACGCAGTTGGTCGGACATTGGCGTCGTACTCTAGACGCCCGGGTGAACGGCTGCTGAACTACCGGGGATCTGCGCGGCCTGCGGCGACGCCCCGGTGCGCCGCGTCCGCCGGAAGCGCAGGGCCGCCCGCCGGCGAACGCTCCAGGACCGCCGTGGTCAGCCAGACGGTGCTCACCCACAGGGCCGTCGCGCCCGCGATATGGGCGGCGACGAGCACCTCTGGCACCCCGGTGAAGTACTGCACATAGCCGATCCCGCCTTGCACGACGGCCACGAACATCCACGTCGACACAGTCGGTCTCAACGATGCCGACACCGCGGCCGGTTCCCGGCGCAGCTGCAACACGAGCCCTAACGCCACCAGAACGGCGAGGATCACGGTGGTGCTGTGGATCTGAGCAACGGTGGAGATGTCGAAGCCCCAGCGCCGAACCTCTTCGTCGCCGGCATGCGGGCCCGTGCCGGTGACGACGGTTCCGGTGACGACGGCGAGCGCCGTCAGCAGCACCGTCGTCGCCGTCAGGAGCCCGAAGCGAGCGGTCGGTCGAGAGCGCGCGTCGACCCGTGACCCGGCCGCCGGACCTGACCGCCGGATGGCGACCAGACCGAAGGTGATCGACGCCATGGCGAGCACGAAGTGCGACTGCACGATCGCCGGGTTCAGGTCGGCGCGAACAGCCAGGCCTCCCACGACCCCGTTGCCCAGGACCGTGATGAGCACGCCGATCGACGGCACGACCAAGCCGGTCGGGCCGCGCGATGGCCGATGTGGCCGGACCCGGAACGAGCCGATCGCCATCGCCAGGGTCGGGATGCCGATGAATCCACTGATCAAGCGGTTGATCTGCTCGATCGCGCTGTGGCCGGTCGACACGTCGACGAAGCGCTCGTTGTTGCAGTTCGGCCAGTCGTCGCATCCGAGGCCGCTCCCCGTCAACCGGACCACTCCACCGGCGACCACCACCAGGCACAGGCCCACCGTGGTGATGATCGCGATCTGGCGGAACCGGCGCGGGGTCAGAGTCCAACGATCCATGCAGCCCCGAGGATATGACTGGGCAGCTAGGTTCGAGGCGGTGCTGAGTTCGTTCGACGACTTTCCCCTCCACCAGACGTCACATCCCGTCTCGCTCACCGCCTCGACGGACCTCAATCACTTCGAGCGCTACTCCTTCAACGGATACACGCGCAACGGATACACGCGCAACGGATACACACAAGACGCCCGACGCTGTTTCGCCGCCACGATGGGGCTCTACCCGAACCGCCACGTCGCCGACGCCTCGTTCAGTGTGGTCGTCGACGGTGGCGCCGGCGGCGCCCACCAGATCAACGTCCACGCCTCGCGTCGGGCGCCGGCTGATCGGGCCGACGCCAACGACGTCGGTCCGATCCGAGTCGAGGTGCTCGAGGCGTTGCACGCCGTGCAGCTCGCCATCAACGCTCCCGAGCACGGGTTGCGGGCCGAGCTGACGTTCGTACGCCGCTCGATTCCCCTCGAGGAGCCCCACTTCCGTCAGCAGATGGGGTTGCGGGTGGTGTCCGACTACAGCCGGTTCACCCAGTTCGGCGGCTGGGAGGGCTGGCTGGAGATCGACGGCGAACTGGTCGATCTCGATCCGGGCAGCACGTGGGGCTCGCGAAACCGTTCGTGGGGTGTGCGGCCGGTCGGTGAGCAGGCCTCGACCGGCGCGCCGATCGCCGACCCGCAGTGCTTCTCGCTGAGTGCCCCGCTCAACTTCGAGACGTTCTCGACGCACTTCGAGGTCGAGGAGCTGTTCGACGGCAGGCGATGGCACGAGACCGGCTTCGTCACGCCCGTCGACACCGGCCACGGCAGCGCTCCGGAGACCATGCGTTCGATCGATTACCGCATGGCGTGGGCACCGGGCACCCGCCGTGCCGGGTGGTTCGAGATCGACCTCGTCCCGTGGACGGGCGACCCCTCCACCGTGCGCCTCGAGCCACTCTTCCACTTCCACATGCTCGGCCTCGGCTACGGCCACCCCGAGTGGGGCCACGGTGTCTGGAAGGGTGAGTTGGCCGTCGCCGGCGACCGCTGGGATCTTCCGGTCACCGATCCGAACGCGCCCGAGCAACTGCACATCCAAACGCTGGTTCGGGCGACCACGTCAGGTGGACTCGGCGAACACGAAGGCATCGGCATCCTCGAGCAGCTCGCCATCGGTCGCCACGTGCCGACCGGCCTCGATGGCCTCTTCGACGGTTGGAACCCCCAGACCTGACGACGATGAGTTCGAGCGCGGACAGGTCGCGGTCGGACTCATCGCAGCGCCGATTCACCCTCAGCGGGTGCGATCGCCTGGCGCCAGGTGCTCGACGTCGCTCAGCTTGGTCAGACAGAACGTGTACCCGTCCTCGAGCGGCATCGCCTCGACCCGGCTGATGGATGTGTGAGCGAGCACGAACCGGTCCCATTCCCACGGGGTCGCCTGGAGCCCGAGCAGGTGCCCGATCGTCACCGAGTTCGTTCCCGCGTGGGCAATCAGCGCGATGCGCGCTCCCGGCTCGTGGATGTGCCAGACCGGAAGGTCGACCTCGCTGCGAACGACCCCTCGAGCGGCGAGGAAGTGCGCCGCCCCGGAGCGCATGCGAGCGACGAAATCACGGATGGATTCGCCACCTTCGAGACCTGACCATCGCTGCTCCGCAGGCCGTCTCCGCAACTCGGCGTAGGCCTCGGCCGCCTTGTCCGCCGGCGTGCCGTGCCACATGGGGTCGCGAATCTCCTCCAGCCAGTCGTCGACCACCTCTGGTCGACCGAGCGCACTCAACAACGGCGCCGCCGTCTGTCGGGCCCGGGCGAGCGGCGAGACCAGGATCTCGTCGAAGTGCTCCTGGCCGAGCACCTCTGCCAGACGCTCGGCCTGCGCGCGCCCCGCTCGGTGAGCGCAGGGTTGACCACGTTCAGACCATCGCGGATCCACTCCGGCTCACCATGACGCACGAGGACGATCTCCATTCCCCCGACTGTACGGACGGCGGCCGGGTCGTCGAAGTCACGACCGGAGAAGCAACCGGTCAAGAGGAGGTAGCTGAGGGCCGCCAGGACATCGTTCCGCTGTGACCGACAGGACATCGTTCCGGTTGGTGAGGTCGCGTTCCGCAGGGACATCGTTCCGGTTCGCTTGTTTGTTCGTGGTGATCGAGCAAGGGAGCCGATGTGTCAGAGCTGGAGTTGCGGGTGGAAGCGGTGCGTCGCCGATTGGATGGCGAGAGCCCCACGGAGATCGCCGCCGCGTTGGGGCGAACGACGCGGTGGGTGCGCAAATGGGTTGCTCGTCACGACGAGAACGGCCAGGTTGACGGCTGGGCCGAATCCAGATCGCGGGCTCCGTTATCGTCGCCGACGAAGACAGCTGCTGGGCTCGAAGCACAGATTCTGGCGTCGCGGGCCCGGCTGGTGGCGAACCCTCGAGCCCAGTACGGATCCTTGGCGATCCAATGGGATCTGCGCCGTGTCGGTGTCGAGCCGATCCCACCGGCGCGCACCATCGAACGAGTCCTGGAACGTGCCGGTGTCGCCCAACCGCGCCGGCGACGACCCGAGCAGTATCAGTCCAAGCAGGTGCCGTATCCGGCACGGGTCGATCCTGAGCCTGGCACCACGCATCAGATCGACATGATCGGCCCGAGGCATCTGTTCGGTGCCGCCCGATTCCACACGATGAACCTGATCGATGTCGGCTCTCACCGTGTCGGCAACGACATCGTCACCGAGACCCGCCCCGCCGTGCTCGTCCAAGCACTGTGCGGCATCTGGGGGCGTGTCGGAGTGCCATCGGTCGCCCAGTTCGACAACCACGCCAACTTCCGCGGTGGGATCCCACCGGCATGGCAGTACTTCTCCCCGATCGTCGCGGCGTGTCTCGACTTGGACGTGACCGCCCGGTTCATCCCGATACGCGAACCGTGGCGCAACGGTGTCGTCGAACACTTCAACGACGTCTGGGACAAATCGTTCTTCCGCACCGAAGTGTTCACCGGCATCGAGCACCTCCGCCACGAGAACACCGCGTTCGTCGAGTTCCACAACACCCACCACCGCTACAGCGCGCACGCCGGCGCCACCCCCAACCAGATGTGGCACAACCGGCTGTGCCCAACCCTGCCCGTCGACTACCAGCCACCCGACCGCCTGCCCGCCAAAGGGCGCATCGAAGTCGTCCGCTACATCCGATCGAACCGCGAACTCGGCCTGTTCGGCAAACGCATCACCCTCGGCGAGAACCACATCCACCAGTACGTCACCGCGATCATCAAAGTCCGAACCCGCAAACTGATCGTCATCGACACCAACGGCGAGATCATCCACCACGCCGACTTCAACCTCTCACGCGAACTGCGCTGACCGGAACGATGTCCTGGCGGAACCCCACCTCAGCCACCGGAACGATGTCCCTGCGGCCCAACCACCTCACACCAAGCGGAACGATGTCATGGCGGGCAAGACCTAGCCGTCGCCCGCATCCCGACCCGAAGCGGTCGGCGTAGTGACAGTGCCGTGGCGGCCGTAGGCTGAATGCCCTATGTCGAAGAAAACGAAGAGGAAAAAGGCCAAGATGCGCCGGTCGAAGGCGAATCACGGTAAGCGCCCAAACATGGGTCGCTGACGCGTTTTCTCCATGACCAGTGCTCCATGACCAGTTCTCCATGACCGGGGCGCCCTCCACGACCAGTGCTCCATGACCCGGGCGCCTTCCACGTCGAGCGTCGAGTGGTTGACGATCGCCGGAGATCCCGAGGTGTGGCGATCGCTCGGCCTGACGGTCACCGACGACGGTGTGGTCCCGTTGATCGGGACATCGTTGCGAATCGTCTCACCGGCCGACGACGAGTCGACCGGCGTCGTCAGTTGGGCGCTGAGCGACATCTCGCCCGACGGGCTCGAGTCGATCGATGGGCCGACGGCGACCGACGGGCTGGAGTCGATCGATGGGTTGCCAACCGAGGCCGTGGCGGCCGCCGAGCCGATGTTCGCCGATCACGCCCTGGGGGCGCTGAGTCTCGACCATGTGGTGGTGCTGACGCCGGATCTGGAACGCACGAGCCGGGCGATCGCCGAGGCCACCGGCTGTGAGCTCAAGCGGGTCCGCGAGATCGGCGCGATGCGCCAGGGGTTCCATCGCATCGGCCCGGGCGGGCTGATCGTGGAGTTGGTCGAGCGGCCGGAGGTACCGTCCGGAGCGGCGAGTTTCTGGGGGATCGTGCTGATCGTCGAGGACATCGACGCCGCGTGCGGCCGGCTCGGCCCCGATCGCATCTCGCCGCCCAAGGACGCTGTGCAGCCGGGACGCCGCATCGCCACCGTGCGGGCATCGGTCGACCTCGGCCTCCCGGTCGCCCTGATGTCCCGCTGACCGGGTTGCGCTGACCGGGTTGCGTTGACCGGGTTGCGTTGACCGGGTTGTGTTGACCGGGTTGCGTTGACCGGGTTGCGGTCGACCGGGTTGCGGTCGACGTCGAGGACACCGTGGGCCCCGGTTGCGATGAGGATGAGCGCGACCCGTGCGCGCTCATCCTCATCGCAACGTCGGACTCACCCGCCTACGCGCTGACAGTCGTGGGTCAGCTCGCACTGACGTCGACTCGACGGCGGCGTCGGGCGGCGGCGATCAGCAGCATGCCTGCGCCGAGTGACACCCCCGCGGCCAGCGCGGTCGACACGCCGGCACCGCCGGTGGCGGGGAGTTCGCCCGTGATCCCTCCGGTGCTCGTGCCGGCGGAATCACGGGCGACCTGCTGGGTCGTCGAGGTCGTCGAGGTCGCCGCGATGACGGTCGCGGGCGGTGGTGTCGGAGCGCTCGGTGAAGCGAGCACGTTGACCGGCGATGCACATTCCGCGCCGGCGGGCACGTAGGAGGCGTTGGCGCTACCGATCGCCGGTGGTACGCCCGGGCCGACGGGGACGGTGGCGGTGACCTTGACACCTTGGCGCAGGATCGCATCGCCGGCATCCTCGACCCAGAGCCCCCCTGGCTCGAGCCTCCAACCCGGCCAGTCGGTGGCGAAGCCCTGCGACATGGTCGCTCCCGGGAAGACGATGGAGCCGGACAGGGCCGTCACCTGCACGTCCTTCACGAAGGCGCCGTTGACGTCGAAGATGGAGAGTGTCGCGGGCCCGGTTGGGGTGTAGGCGACCGGGGTGGCCGAGTACGACAACATCGGCACGTCGTTCGAGCAGAGCGGCGCGACGCTCAGTTGCAGCGGCGTCGGCGTCGGCGTCGGCGGGTCGGTCTGCGCGGGCGCCTCGTCGGTCTGGGCGGCGGACAGCATGATCGCCACCATGAGCGGTGGTGTGCCGATGTCGACGAGGTTGCCGTCGTCGTCGGTGCCGGTTGATGTGCCGGTTGATGTGCCGGTTGGTGTGGTGGGGGTGGCCGGTGGTGTGCCGATGTCGATGAGGTTGCCGTCGTCGTCGGTGCCGGTTGATGTGCCGGTTGGTGTGGTGGGGGTGGCCGGTGGTGTGCCGATGTCGATGAGGTTGCCGTCGTCGTCGGTGCCGGTTGATGTGCCGGTTGGTGTGCCGGTTGGTGTGGTGGGGGTGGCCGGTGGTGTGCCGATGTCGATGAGGTTGTCGTCGTCGGTGACGCCGACCGACGTCGACTGTTCGCCGCCGGGGACCTGAGCCCGGGCCGTGGTGGGAAGCGTCACGATGCCGGCGACGGCCGTCAGGGCAATGAGTCGCCAGGCGCGGCCCCGCAGCGTGTGCTGCTTCTCACCCTGTGTTGCGAACATCGACATGCCTTCTTCCCGCTCTCGATCCGAGTGCGACGATCACCTGCGACGATCACCGTCACGCTCTGTGGTAGTACGGTACCGACCTCATTCGCCAGTGGCAAGTGACGAACGCCGCATAGTGCCGGAAATCCTTGCAGGACTAGGGATTTAAGTCTCGATCAGGGGACGAGGGTGTTGACCACGTACCGTGGTTGAATCGTGACACTCCGCCGGATGAACCTTGGTTGCCGCACTGCGTGGTGGTCGGAGTCCGCTGGCTGACGGACGACGGCGACGGTCGACGGCGACGGTCGGCGGGGACGGTCGGCGGGGACGGTCGGCGGAAGGGGTCGGCGGAAGGGGTCGGCGGAAGGGGTCGGCGGAAGGGGTCGGAGCGGACGAGCAGCAGCAGCGCACCTCCGATGAGAGCGAGGAGGGTGCCGAGACCGATGGCCATGCGGATACCGCCACTGCCGGTGCGGGGAAGGGCGGGCGGAGCTGCGGTGCGCGATGGAACGACAGGAGCCGGGGAGTCCGGCGCAGGGGTTCCGGGCGCAGGTGTTCCAGGCGCAGGGGTTGCAGGTGCCGGTCGAATGGTCTGCAGGGCCGGGGGAGGTGGACCTGCGGACTTCGCGGGCTCGTCGACGGGGACAGCGGGTGCGGGTACGTCCGGTACGGGTACGGGTACGTCGGGAACGGGTGCGGGTACGTCGGGTACGGGTACGTCGGGAACGGGTGCGGGTGCGGGTGCAGACGCGAAGAACGACTCGGTCTCCAGGCCGCAGCCGTGCCACTCGCTCGACCACGCCGAGCCGTCGGCGAACGTGACCACGATCCGGTTGTCGTAGGAGTACCAGCCGACATCGTGTCGCTCGCCGGGCGACCGGTAGCGGCCGTCGGTGTCGACTGCCCCGGTGAACCCGGCGACACGGCTGCGCTCGTCGCACGTCCACGTCGAGCGGTCGGAACCGTCATGGCGATGTAGGGATCCGTCGACCACCGCCGACGCGCCGTCTGGTAGTCCGTCGGCGAACCCGGTGACCGTGATCGTGTCGTTCATCTCGCCGGGCCCGATCACCGCCGACCGTTCCACCGCGGTCTGCAGGTCGAGCGCCCAGACGGTCTGGTTCTGGTCGTCGCAGTCATCGTGGACGGCCACGAGCGTCTCGGTGGTGTCGGTGGTTGTCGGTGGTGTCGGTGGTGTCGGTGGTGTCGGTCGTGTCGGTCGTGTCGTCGGTGTCGGTGAGCCGGTAGATCCGTTCGACGCCGACAAACACGCCCGGGCCCGGTACCGCGACCCCGCCGACCGTCACGGCGCCCGATGCCGTCGCCGCGGTGAACTCCGTCGACGCGGCGGACTCCGTCGCGACGCACACCCCGTCGACCCCCCGCCGGCGGAGGGTCAGGTCGGCTCGGTAGCGGGCGCCCGGAGCGAGGCCGGAGAATGACACGACGTCGACGATGCGTCCCGCCGCGCCGCCGACGGTCGGGGCCGAGATGTCGAGGGGGGTTGCCGAGGGGTCGGGGCCGACATGATCCGATCGGCGGGGTTGCCGCCAGGGGTCGGGGCCGAGATGATCCGATCGGCGGGGTTGCTGCCAGGGGTCGGGGCCGACATGATCCGATCGGCAAGGTCGCTACCGTCGGTACCGTCCACATGCAGGTCGGTGGCGACGTCGGGGAAGTAGATCGTCTGGTCAGCGTCGATCGGATCGACGTGCTCGGCGACGATCCTGCCCGTCGATGCCAGTGCGACCCGCTCGAACACGACGCCGACGTGGCCGAGCAGTGTCGAGCCGGGCGGGATCGCGAACGCCACCTCCACCTCGCCGCACGGCTCGTCCGCAACGAACCCCGCCGAACCCACGACTCCGGACGGGGCCGTGCCGGGCCGGTCCGGAGTCGACGGGTCCGCGGAGGCAGCATCGACGACCACCCGGATCTCACCGTCCGCCCGGTACTCGGTGCCGGGCACGAGTCCGCAGTACGACACGACATCGATGACCGCACCGTCGTCCCCGGTCGATCCCGGGCTACCGGCCGCGTCCCCGGTCGGGTCGCCGGTTGCGTTCCCGGTCGGGTCTCCGGTTGCGTTCCCGGTCGGGTCGCCGGTTGCGTTTCCGGTCGGGTCGCCGGTTGCGTTCCCGGTCGGGCTACCGGCCGCGTTCCCGGTCGGGTCGCCGGTTGCGTTCCCGGTCGGGTCTCCGGTTGCGTTCCCGGTCGGGTCTCCGGTTGCGTTCCCGGTCGGGTCTCCGGTCGCGTTTCCGGTCGGGTCTCCGGTCGCGTTCCCGGTCGGGTCTCCGGTCGCGGTCCCGGCCGGGCCTCCGGTCGAGTCGCGGTCGATCCTCCGGCCGCGTTACCGGCGTCATGCCGGTCGTTGGCGAGGGTCACGAACTTGTCGCCGTCCGCATGATCCGATGCGGCCGTGGTGATCGTCGCAGTGGGGACGACATCGGTGTACCGGATCTCCACGGTCTCCTCGACGTTCGCCTGCCCCACCGGCGCCGTGCTTCCCGGCGGACCGAGCCGGAACGTGACCGGGCCGGGATCGATCAGTGTCGCGGCCCACGGTGGCCGCCCCACTTCGGCGATCCGGTACTCGCCGTCGACGGCGTCGAGCGGCGGAGTCCGTCCGTCCGGGCCCGTCACCAACGTGGCAACGCTCGTGCCGTCGGCGATCTGCGTGACCTCGAACGAGAAGCCCGACATGTCGCGAGCGCCCTGCACGTCGACGTCGTCGAGCGCCTTGCGCACGAGGAACCGCCGGACGAATCCCCCGACCGGCGCGACGAAGCGTTGCCGAACGGACGCCGACTGCGGCCCGCCCGCCCACGTCACCTGGCCCTGGATGCCGCTGCCGGAGTACAGATCGACGTCGCTCGTCGGCGTCTGCACGTGGAACGCGAGCTCCCATTCGGTGTCGGTGATCTCGACGTCGAAGCGGGCGATTCCGTTCCCGTCGGCGACATCGGCCGCCATGCCGTTGCTGTCGCCTGCGTCGCCCGAGCCGCCCGAGCCGCCCGAGCCGCCCGAGCCGCCCGAGCCGCCCGAGCCGCCCGAGCCGCCCGAGCCGCCCGAGCCGACGGCGAAACGGGCGTCGGTGGCGAGTTGGCCGTCCATCCCCCACACCGGCCACCCGGTGGCGGCGGCCGCGTTCCAGCGGGCGAGGTCGGCGGCGGTGTCGGAACCGTTCGACGCGCGCGCCACCGCACCGGACGACCGGTTGCCGTCGATTCCGACATCGGACAGTTGCAGCACGGGCACGAGACCGACCCGCTTGCCGGTCGAGTCGGCGACACGGACCTCCAGCGGGTAGGTCCCGGGCACGGTGGGGGGCGATCCGTCGGCCGTTCCCCACACCATCGCCATCGCCACCCCTCCGACGGCGGACTGCGATTCGGCGACGGTGGCCATGTACTGCGCGAGCCGGTAGCCGTTGCGCAGCGCCGAGAACTCGCCGCCCGAGCCGTTGATCACGGCCGTGTCGCGGGCCAGCTTGCGGCCCCCGGCGACACCTGACGGGCTGAGGTCGTCGAGGAACATCCGCACCCCGAAGTTGACCGCCACCTGGCGTCGTCGGGTGAACTCGCCGCCGCCGTAGAGCATCGGGTGTTGCCATTCACCGGTGGCGACGTCGTACGGGCCGGAGTCATCGATGCCGTACGGCACCACCCGGTCGCCGCCGAACGTCGCCATGAGCGCGCCCGCACGGGCCTGCTCGCCGGCGTCCCAGGCCTCGGGATCGGGCTGTCGCGCCACGGTGCCCTCGCCGTGGACGTCCTCCATTACGCAGTACCCGACGCCGCGCGCGTTGTTGGCCGACGACGGGATGTTCCACAGTGGCCCGTACTGCGCGCCGACGAACGCGAACGGCCCGCCGTTGCCCGGCCCGTTGGTGTTCGATCCGTTGGTGTTCGATCCGTTGGTGTTCGATCCGTTGGTGTTCGGCCCGTTGGTGTTCGATCCGTTGGTGTTCGGCCCGTTGGTGTTCGATCCGTTGGTGTTCGGCCCGTTGGTGTTCGGCCCGTTGGTGTTCGGCCCGTTGGTGTTCGGCCCGTTGGTGTTCGATCCGTTGGTGCCGGGCCACGATGCGCTGGTCGGCGACGGCGCGATCTCACCGCCGAATCCGTTGCGCGCGCTGCCCGCCGCACCGTGAGCGAACCGGCCCGGCGGCGGTGGCGACGCGTCGGCCGGTGGTGAGGCGACCTGCGTGGCGATGGCCATCACGGCGATCGATCCGGCCAGCGCCGAGCCCGCCGCGACCTTCTGCCAGTACTCTCGTGTGATCCGCATGGCCCACGGTGGGCGCGCACCGGCTCTCCGGGGGAACCTCACTCGGGCCGTCGGGCCCCCGGGCCCCCGGGCCCCCGAGCCCTCGGGTTGCGATGAGGATGAGCGCGACCCGGTCGCGCCAACTCTCATCGACGATGCGGTCAACGCGGGTTGCGATGAGGATGAGCGCGACCTGGTCGCGCCAACTCTCATCGACGATGTGCGGCGGGCTCGGGTGGCAGGACGCCGGCGGGCACTGTTCGGGCACTGTTCTGTGCAGCTCTGTTAGGGTCCTCGGCACATCGGTGCGGGGTACCGGCGCTCCGACTTTCCATTGGCGGCGGACCGCCGGATGAGTTCCCCGGGCCGATCGCAGCACGGTCATGTCGAACAGACCTCGGCGGGGGTCATCGAACGGGAGGACTATGACAATGAGACGAGCCCTGATCGCAGCAGCCGTACTGCTGAGCGCTTCGCTGCCGGCGTGGACGGGGGCAGCCGACGCGGCGTCGCCGACCTCGCCGACCTCGCCGACCTCGCCGACCTCGCCGACCTCGCCGACCTCGCAGCCGACCTCGCCGACCTCGCCGACCTCGCAGCCGACCTCGCAGCCGACCTCGCCGACCTCGCAGCCGACCTCGAGCTTCATCGTCGTCCTCCGGCCGGGTGTCGGCGACGTTCCGTCGGCGGCCGCCGAGCTCGCGGCCTCGGCGGGTGGTGATGTCGGCTTCGTCTATCAGCACGCACTGCAGGGGTTCTCGATCACGGCGTCCGATGCCGCCGCGTCGGCACTTGCCCGTAACCCGCGGGTCGCCTACGTCGAGCGCGACCAGCATGTGACGCTCGCCGAACAAGAGGAACCGACCGGCATCAGGCGGATCTTCGCCTCTGACAACACGGCGATAGGCATCAACGGCGTGGACGACCTCCGGGTTGATGTCGACGTCGCTGTGATCGACACCGGTGTCGACTTCCAGCACCCCGATCTGAATGTCGTCGGGGGTGTGAACTGCGCGTCCGGCGGCCCGTTCGCTGGTTCGTGCAGCGCCGGCGGTGACGATGACCACTACCACGGCACCCATGTCGCCGGCACCGTCGCTGCGCTCGACAACGGCGTCGGCGTCGTCGGGGTGGCGCCCGGTGCCCGGATCCACGCCGTCAAGGTCCTCAATTCGAATGGCAGCGGCTACACCTCGTGGATCGTGGCGGGCATCGACTGGGTCGCCGGAAACGGCACGATCGAGGTCGCCAACATGAGCCTCGGCGGGAGTGGCTACAGCCAGGCTGAGTACGACGCGATCCAAGGCGCCGTGAACAAAGGCGTGGCCTTCGCCGTGGCGGCCGGCAACAACGATGCCGACGCGAACAACTACAGCCCCTCGGCGTTCGACAACGTCCTGACCGTGAGTGCTCTTGCCGATTTCGACGGCCTCGCCGGCGGCAAGGCAAGCCCGACCTGCCGGACCGACGTCGACGACACGCTCGCCGACTTCTCGAACTGGGGGTCGGCGGTCGACATCGCCGCGCCCGGCGTCTGCATCACCTCGACGTATCCGATCGAGCAGGGCAGTTACGGCACGATCAGCGGCACGAGCATGGCCGGCCCCCACGCCGCCGGAGCCCTCGCCCTGCTCGCCAGCTCCTCGAATCCGGGCAGCGCAAGCGAAGTCGCCGGCCTGTACGCCCAGGTGGTCGCGGCCGGCAATTTCGACTGGATTGACGACTCCGGTGACGGCATCAAGGAACCCCTGCTCGACGTGTCGGGGGCCGCGTTTGCCCCGACGACGACACCGAGCAGCGAGCCCGTCGGCGGTCCGGTCACGCCCGTGTTGACCCCGTCGTCGGTGGTCAACAAATCGACGTGGACCGCCGTCGTCACGTCGAACGTCAGTGTCACCGGCACCTGGACCTCGATCGCCGGCACGAAGGCGGTTTCATCATGCACCGTCACCACCACCTCGGGCACGTGCCAGGTCAAGCTCAGCCGTATCTCGACGAAGGTCGGCGCCGTGACCTTCGACCCGACGACGCCCGACCTGGAGCCCATCACGGTGTCGAAGTCGTAGCCGGCGTCTCCACACCGGTCGGGGTCTCGCCGGTCTGGCGGCTCGCCGGTCAGCGTGTGGTGTAACCGCCCGCACCCGGGTTGCGATGAGGATGAGCGCGACCTGGTCGCGCCAACTCTCATCGACGATGCGGTCAACCCGGGTTGCGATGAGGATGAGCGCGACCTGGTCGCGCCAACTCTCATCGACGGCACACGGTCGACCGCGCCCGATCGACCGCGCCCGATCGACCGTGCCCGATCGACCGCGCCCGATCGACCGCGCCCGATCGACCGTGCCCGACCCAGCCGGGTTCGTGGTGTCGAAGCCTTGGCCGGCGGTGTCACACGGGTTGGGCGAGTCGGTCAGCGTGTGGTGTAGCCGCCGTCGGCCACGATCTCGGCGCCGGTCACGAACGACGCCTCGTCGGAGGCCAGGAACAGCACGACGTTGGCGACCTCCTCCGGCGTGCCCTCACGGCCGAGCGGCGTGGTCGCGCCGATGCCCTGGCGCTGGTCGGGGGACAGCCCGTCGAGCATCGGCGTGGCAATGACCCCGGGGTGAACCGAGTTGACGCGGATGTTCTCGAGCGCGTACTCGAGCGCCGCCACCTTCGTCATCAGCCGTACCGCACCCTTGGCGGAGTGGTACGCGACCGAGCCGGGGGAGCCCACGAGCCCGTAGATGGACGAGATGTTGACGATCGAGCCGCCGCCCCGTGCCCGCATGGCCGGGACCGCGTGCTTCATGCCGAGCCACACGCCCTTCTGGTTGATGCCGATGACCCGGTCCCACTCCTCCTCGGTGGTCGCTTCGACGCCGGGCATGCTCAACACGCCGGCGTTGTTCACCAGTACGTCGAGGCCACCGAAGTCGCGTTGTGCCGTGGCAACGGCGTCCGCCCACTGTTCGGCGCTGCGTACGTCGAGGTGGACGTAGCCGGCCACGTGGGCGGTCCCGTTCAGGCTTTCACACAGCATCTTGCCCTCGTCGTCGAGCACGTCGCCCACGACCACGCGGGCCCCTTCGGCCACGAATCGCCGCGTCTCGGCCTCACCCTGCCCTCGTGAACCGCCGGTGACGAGCGCCACCTTGCCTTCCAATCTTCCGGTCATGACGAACCTCTTGATCGTTGTCTTCGTGTCGTTGTCTTCGTGTCGTTGTCTTCGTGTCGTTGTCTTCGTGTCGTTGTCTTCGTGTCGTTGTCTGATGGCGTCCATCTTCCTCCCCGTGCGCCGGCGGGGAAGAGCCGTACGACCCCAGTTCTCCGGTCGTACGACCCCAACACCGCCGGCGGCACGAGTCGTGAGTCGTGAGTCGCCCCCACCGAACGGGGCAGGGGCCGGCCTTCGGCTCGAAGATGTCGGCCCTCGAAGATGTCGGCCCTCGAAGTCGTCGGCCCTCGAAGATGTCGGCCCTCGAAGTCGTCGGAGCAATACGTCGCGCCGAGCAACGACAG
>CAVPET010000069.1:0-30144 GCA_963703525.1 Ilumatobacteraceae bacterium
GCTAGCTCTCCATCAACGGCCTGGTTTCGGTCGATCGGGGCCGCGGGGAATGCCTCGATCCTCAGCCGCCTGCCGAGCAGCCTGCCGTTAGTCTTTTCTCCATGAACAGCTCAGGTCGAGGCGTACGGGTAGGGGTAATCGGGGCGACAGGTCAGGTCGGAGCAGTCATGCGCCGCTTGCTCGCCGAACGCAACTTCCCCGTTGCCGAGATGCGCTACTTCGCGTCTGCCCGATCCGCCGGTTCCACGCTGACGTGGAGCGGGGCCGACATCGTCGTCGAAGACGCCGCCACCGCCGACCCCAGCGGGCTCGACATCGCCTTGTTCTCGGCCGGCGCGAGTTCATCGCGTGAGTTCGCCGCGAAGTTCGCCCGCGCCGGTGCGATCGTGATCGACAACTCCTCCGCGTTCCGAATGGACCCGGACGTGCCGCTCGTCGTCGCCGAGGTGAACGGCGAGCTCGCCCGCAACCCGGCCAAGGGAATCATCGCCAACCCCAACTGCACGACGATGGCCGCGATGCCGGTCCTCAAGCCCCTCCACGACGAGGCGGGCCTCGTTCGGCTGATCGCCTCCACCTACCAGGCGGTGTCGGGCGCCGGGCTGGCCGGTGTCGACGAACTCGACAAACAGGTTCGTGAGGTGGTCGATCGGGCAGCCGAACTCACCCACGACGGGCAGGCGGTGTCGTTCCCGACGCCGTCCAAGTTCGTACGAACGATCGCCTACAACGTGGTGCCGTATGCCGGATCGCTCGTCGACGACGGGTCGTTCGAGACCGACGAGGAGCAGAAGCTCCGCAACGAGAGCCGCAAGATCCTCGACATCCCTGGCCTGCTGGTGTCGGGCACGTGCGTGCGAGTACCCGTGTTCACCGGGCACTCGCTGTCGCTCAATGCCGAGTTCGAACGACCGATCGGCGTCGCCCGGGCGATCGAACTGCTCGGGTCCGCGCCAGGCGTGGTGGTCACCGACATTCCGACCCCGCTCGACGCGGCCGGCAACGACGCGAGCTACGTCGGCCGCATCCGCAGCGACGAAGGCGTGCCGGGCGGCCGCGGCCTCGCGCTGTTCGTCAGCAACGACAACCTGCGCAAGGGTGCCGCCCTCAACGCGATCCAGATCGCCGAGTTGCTCATCTGATCCAGCCCGGTTCCGGTGTTGGCCGGATCGGGTGTTTCCGACGCGTCGGGTGTTTGCCGGTTCCGGTGTTTGCCGGGTCGGGTGTTTCCGACGCGTCGGGTGTTTGCCCCCGCGAAAACGCGTCGGAAACACCCGGCGTAGCGGAAACACCCGACTCAGGTGCAGGTGCAGGGCAGGGAGTGGCAGCCGGGGCAGCCGGCGGCGTAGCGCTGGACGGCTTCGTTGAGGTCGACGCCCTGCTGGTTGGCGAGCGTCGCCACCCAGGCGATCACGTCACCGAACTCGTGGACCCGTTGATCGTGGGAGCCCTTGCGAACGGCCTGCGCAAGTTCGCCGATCTCCTCCGCCAGCCAGGCCACGGTCGCCGACACGCCCCGCGCCCGGTCACGGTCGCCGTACGTCCGCTCGATCACGTCCTGCAGATCGGCGAGGTCCATGCGCACGCACGGTAGCGGAGAAGCGAAACGGGCCGCCCCTCGACGGAGGAACGGCCCGTGGTCGGGGTGGGGAGATTTGAACTCCCGGCCTCCACGTCCCGAACGTGGCGCGCTACCAAGCTGCGCTACACCCCGCAACGGCGGCACATGCTATCCGGCCGTGACCGGATCCTCCTCCGGCACTTCCCCGGCACCGGCTGCGTCACCGCGCTCGACCATGGGGTCGACCGGCTCCATCTCGGCGTCGAGCCCTTCGGTGTAGGCACTGCCGGCCAGGATCGCCTCGGCGGCCCGCTGCAGGCGCAGGGCATCGAGCGGTTTGATCAGCCAGCCGTCAGCCGCGCTCCGGCGTGCAAGATGCAGATCGGCCCGTCGATCGAGCAACATCAGCACCGGCACCCGCGGCAGCGTGCCGGCCGACTCGTCGAGTCGCAACGACATCGTGATGGCCATTCCTCCCATCGAACCGACCTGTAGGTCGAAGATGGCCAGATCGGGGGTGCGCTCGGCAACTTGTGCGGCAACGACGCGACCGTCACGGCAGACCGTGAAGGTGGTGTCGTCGGAGCCCAGGGCAGCGACGATATCGTCGACGATCCAGTCGGCGTCGGTGGCAATGAGGATGTGCACGGTCCGAGACGTTAGCGGTCGACGTCGAAGAGATGCCCAGCGATCTGCCAGAGTCCGGCGAGGTCGTGCACGTCGCGATCGAGCAGCGGCAGCGTGACGACCCGTTCCGGCCCGGCGATCACCGCCAGTGGCTCGATCACGGCAATCTCACGTTCGCATGCGGCCCGCAGGTCGGCGACGGTGCGCCACAGCGCGGCGAGCGTGCTCTCACCGGCGACCTCGGCTGCCGTGGCCAGCCCGATGGCCTCGTTCGCCGTGCCGTCGCCGAATGACGGATGCATCCGGTTGACCACCACGAGGTCGACCCCGCTGCCCGTGGCGCCGACGCCCTGTTGGACCAGCTGCTCGGCGAACCACACCGCCTCCTCGATCGTGTCGTGGTGCGGTGACGACACCACGACGAATGCCGTCTCGCCGGCGCGAATCAGGGCCACGACATCATCGGCTCGCTCACGAAATCCGGTCTCCATGCCGGCGAACGCCTGGAAGAACGCCAACGAATCGGACAACACGTCCGATCCGACCACCTTCCCGATGGCCCGCAGCAGCGGCTGGGTCGCCGCCGTGAGCACCCTCAGCCCACCTCTGGTCGGCAGCATCACCAGCTTGAAGACGCGGTGATCGAGGAACCGGGACAGCACGCCGGGCGCTTCCAGGAAATCGAGCGCGTTACGACTCGGCGGCGTGTCGACCACGACGAGGTCGAAGCGAGGATCGGCGTGGAGTTGATGCAGCATCTCGGCTGCCATGTACTCCTGCGTGCCACTCAACGCCCCGGCAATGTTGCGGTAGAAGGGGTTGGAGAGGATGCGCTGCACCTGATCGGCATCCTCGGCGTTCTCACGTACGAGTCCGTCGAACGTCGCATTCGCGTCGAGCATCATCGCCCACAGTTCGCCGGTCACCTCACCGAACTCATGCAGGTCGATCGGCTGCGGCGCCGCGGCGAGGCCGCCGACGAGGCCGAGGGCGTCGGCCAAGCGACGGGCCGGATCGATCGTGACCACGACGACCCGGCGGCCTCGCCTGGCCGCTTCCATCCCGATCACGGCCGCGGTGGTCGTCTTGCCGACACCACCCGAACCGCAGCAGACGATGACGGACGAGTCGTCGATGACCCGCCGGGCTGCCTCGCCGCCGTGTCCATGTCCGTCAGCAGCACGTGCGTCAGGTCCATGTGCGTCGGGTCCATGTGCGTCAACTGCACGTCCATCAGGTGGGCGGCCGTCCGACCCCGACACGTCGTCGCCCAGCAGGTGCGCCGCGAGCATGTCGATGTCGGCAGGGCCGATCCCGGCTCGCAGGCAGTCGGGCAGGGCGATCACCGGGAGTGGGAGATCGGTGGACAGTCGTGTTCGCTCGGCTTCCTGCGTCGCCTGCCGGCTGCGGCGGAAGTCGGCGGCGGCCGTGACCAGAGCGCGCGACTGCTCGTCGAGGCCGGCGACGACGTCACGCACGTCGTCGGCGAGCGGGGTCGGCGGCGACTCGTCGACGGCATTCATGATCACCGGCCCGAGCTGCACGCCGACCTGATCTTCGAGAGCAAACGCCGTTTCCACCACCTCGTTGACGGGAGTGGCCTCGGCGAGCGTGACGAGCACGACCTGGCACCGCGTCGGGTCGTGGAGCATCTCCAACACCTCGTCGGCCTGCGCCCGGATCGGGCCGCTGCGCACGGAGCCGGCCATTCCGGCTGCCGCCGTCAGGAACGTGAGCGCGTGGCCGGCAGCGGGCCCGTCGACCACGATCAGGTCATGGTCACCTGATCGTTCGAGCTGTTTGATCCTGCCCAATACGACGATGTCATCGATGCCGGGCGCCGCGGTACCGACCACGTCGATGACCCCGCTCCTGCCGAGCCGCGCCGCGATCCGGCGGAATCCGTGATCACGCAGGTACTCGTCGAGCGCGTCGGGCGCCGAGATCGGGAGCACCTCGAGGTCGGGCACGAGCTGGGCCAACGTCGGCTTCCCGTCGAGTTCCACGACCAACACGCGAAGCCCTGATCGGGATGCCGCACGGGCGATCACAGCAGTTACCGTGGTCTTCCCCACGCCGCCCTTGCCCGCTACCACGACGACTCGTGCGGCGGTCAACGATTGCAGCGGTTTCTCGATCTCCGGAGGCATTTTTGCGCAGACTAGCGATCGGCCTGCTCACTGCAGTGGCCGGACTCACAGTGTTCGGCTCGGACGCGTCCGCCCAGAGCAGCGAACCGGTCGTCGACGTCGCACGTGTCGACGTGCTGCAGGTGAGTGGTTTGTTCGACCCGATTCTCGTCGACGAGGTCGAATCGGGCATCGCCCGCGCCGACCGCGAGGGCTCGCAGGCGCTCATCCTGCAGGTCAACAGCGACGGCACGGTGGTTTCCGACGACGATGTCCAAGCGCTGCTCGATCTCGTGGCCAACGCTCCCATTCCGGTTGCGATCTGGGTCGGGCCGACCGGCGCACGCTTCTACGGCACGGCTGCCCAGCTGCTCGCGGTTGCCGACGTGACGGGCATGGCGCCCGGCGCGAGGGTCGGCTACGTCGGCGTGCCGCTGAACTCCTCGGTCGACTTCGGCATCGCGGAGGAACGCCTGCGCAACGGTTCGGTCGGGTTGTCCGACGCCCGCTCGCTCGACATCTTCAAGCAGCGCATCGACGACGACGGCATCCCGACCGTCACCAACATGCTGCAGGCGCTCGACGGGTTCGAGGAGAACGGCGTCGTGCTGTCGACGACCGACCTCGTGGTCCTCGACGACGGCTCCACGCGGTTCGACACGATCGCCACGGTCCGCTTCTCGAAGCTGTCGCTCGTCGATCAGCTGTTCCACACCGTTGCCAGCCCGCCGATCACCTACCTGCTGCTGCTGGCCGGGCTGGCGCTGTTGGTGTTCGAGTTCTTCACCGCCGGCGTCGGCATCGCGGGCGCGGTCGGAGCCGTCTGCACCGTGCTCGCCTGTACAGGAGCCGCAGTGCTGCCGACGCGCCCGTGGGCGTTCGCCTTCATCGTGCTCGGAATGTTGGCGTTCGCGATCGACGTTCAGGTCGGCATTCCCCGGTTCTGGACGGGCGTCGGAATCGCACTCGTCGGCAGCGCCGGCTTCTTCCTCTTCGAGCCGGTGCCCGGCGCATCCCTGCGACCGACGTGGATCGCGCTCGTCACCGGCATCGGCGGTATCACACTGACGTTCATCGTCGGGATGCCCTCGATGGTTCGCACCCGCTTCGCCACACCGACAATCGGCCGGGAGTGGATGATCGGCAAGATGGGCACGGCGATCGAGGACCTCGACCCCGACGGTGTGGTCGAGGTCGGCGCCGCGCGCTGGAGGGCACGGACCAACAGGGCGACACCGCTTCGCTCGGGTGATCCGGTCCGGGTCGCCGCGATCGATGGCGTCACGCTCGAGGTCGAACCGCTCGAGGGCGCCGCCCGCGACTATCGCGAGCGGCGGCAGACCCCGACCGACACCGATCCGTCGACCGAACCCGAGGTCTGACCGGTCGATATTCGTTCCGGTCAATTCGTTCAACGAGCGTTCATCGAACGTGTCTTGACCCCGTCGGGAGCCACACCTACCTTCGAGGGGCAACGGAGGTGCTGATGAGCAGCGTGGAACGAATCGATGAGGACCAGTGGCGCTCCCGGGCGGCATGCCAGGGTGAGTGGGGAGCGGTGTTCTACCCACCGGTCCGACCGGAGAAGAAGGCGGCCCGCGTGGCGAGAGAGCAGCGAGCCAAGCAGGTGTGCGACGGCTGCGAGGTGCGGCGTGAATGTCTCGACCATGCGATCAGCCACGGTGAGCGCTACGGCGTGTGGGGTGGCATGACCGACGCCGAACGCCGCCACCTCAACATCATCGCCACCTGAATCCGCCTGAATCCACCTGAATCCACCTGAACATCGTCCGAGTCGCGGGTTCGCGGAACGCTCGTTCACGTGCCGTCGAGGCGCGGACCGGCGATTCGCAGGTCGTCACGCCGTCGGGTGATCCCCCGGGAGTCGAGCTCCTCGACCAGCGGCAACGAGAACTTCCTGCTCGCCCCCGTCGAGTCGCGGAACTGGGCCACCGTGAAGCCGCCGGGATGATCGACGAGGAGTTCCCGGGCGATGCGTGCGGCGTCACGAATCGTCTCACGGTGAAAGCAGATGCCGTCGCGCTGGACGACATCGCCCCGGCGGATCAGCTCGCGCAGCTCCCCGCGGTCGACCTGATCGGCCGGCGGCGGGGAGAATCCCGCCCGCAGGAGTTCGTCGAGGAACGGATGGCCCGCGAGCGCGTCGGCCTCCCCCGCCAGGCGCAAGCGTCCACCGTCGGCTACGACGTTGTCGAGCGTCGCGGCCACGAAGCGTTCGCGATCATCGAGACCGGCGACGTCGAGGCCCAACGGCCCGGCCGCCTCGACCTGTTGGGCGATCGACGCCCGCATCGCATCGACGGATTCGGTGGTCGTCACCCAGTGCCCGACCGTCGGCTCGACGGTCTCACCGCTCAGGCGCTCCACTTCGGCAACGGTGAGCCACCCGCGCTCACGCACGAGTCGTTCGACCGTTCGATCAGGTGCGGCCTTCGAGGCTTTCGTGACGGGCGCGATGTCGAGCACCTCCCCGCCACCGACGGTTTCGTCGCGGCCCGACTCGCGCAGCACGAACCTGTCGCCCGGAAGCAACGGCAGCGCCCGCGGCAGGAACAACCGGACCGCACCGGTGGCGCCGGGCGCGAGTTCGTCGGCGCCGAGGACACGCAGCATCACCGGATGCTCGCCGGCGCCGATGTAGGCCAGGTACGCGCCCCGCCGTGACACCCCGTGATCGAGGGCTGCCAGCACCGACAATGACGCATCGAAACGGTCGGTGAGCATCCACTGATCGGCCCGGATCAGCACATCGCCCCGCCCGATCGATCGATGGTCGATCCCCGCCAGGTTCAACGCCACCCGCTCACCGGGGCCGATCGAGTCGACCGTCGTGCCGGCGCGCTGGATCGATCGGATCCGCGCCGCCCCACGAGTCGGTTCGACCACGAGCTGCTGGTCGACACTCACCGCGCCATCCACGAGCGTCCCCGTCACGACCGTGCCGCTCCCCTTGGCGGCGAACACGCGGTCGACCCAGAGCCTCGGCCGTCCCCGATCGCGGGCGGCCCCGGTCGCGCGCACCAGGTCATCCAACGCGCGCCGCAGATCATCGAGACCCAGACCGCTCACCGTCGACACCGGGATGACCGCAGCAGTTTCGAGGAACGTTCGCTCGACGTGTTCCGCCACGTCGAGTTGGGCCAACTCCAGGAGGTCGGCATCGACGAGATCGCATTTCGTGAGGGCGATGATGCCGTGTTCGATGCCGAGCAGCTCGAGTATGCGGAGGTGCTCCTCGGACTGCGGCTTCCACCCCTCCGTCGCCGCGACCACGAAGACACATCCGGCGACCCCCCCGACGCCGGCCAACATGTTGCGCAGGAAGCGGACATGCCCGGGGACGTCGATGAAGCTGAGGCCGGCGCCCGAGGGCAACGTCGTGTGCGCGAAGCCGAGGTCGATGGTCAGCCCACGCCGTTTCTCCTCTTCGAACCGATCGGGGTCCGTGCCGGTCAGCGCGAGCACGAGCGACGACTTGCCGTGGTCGACGTGGCCCGCCGTGGCGACGACTGTCATCAGCGCAGCGTGGGGAGGAGCTCGACCAGTGCCCGCTCGATGGTGTCGTCATCGGCCGGATCGACCGCGCGCAGATCGAGGAACGTCCGGCCCTGGCTCGCGCGGGCGATCACGGGACGCTCGTGCGCGCGGAGCGACGCCACGTGGTCGCCCGGAATCATGATGCCGAACGACGGCATCGTCACCCCGGGAGCCGAACCGGCGCCGGGGAGCGCATCCATCGGAGCTGGTCGGATCATCGTGTGTGCCAGGCGCCCGGTAATGCGTTCGGCGCGATCCTGCAACTCCGCGGTGGGCGTGGCCACCATCTTCCAGAACGCGATGCCATCGAGATTGCGGTCGATGGTCGCGAGCGCGGTCGCCTGGAGAGCGGCGAGGACGAGCCCGCCGGGGCGCAGCGCCCGAGCAAGCGGGTGACGACGGCAGCGGTCGAGCAGCTCGGCGCGACCGGCGATGATTCCTGCTTGCGGGCCGCCGAACAACTTGTCACCGCTGAAGGTCACGAGGTCCGCCCCGTCGGCAAGCGTCTGCACTGCTGCCGGTTCGCCGGCCAGCCACGCCGGAGGTGCGCCTTTCAACCACGGACAGGTCGCGTCGATGAGACCGCTACCGATGTCGGCCACCACCGGGATGCCGAGCGTGGAGAGATCGGCCACCGACGTCTCCTCCACGAACCCTTCGACCCGGTAGTTGCTCGGATGCACCTTCAACACGAGTGCGGCATCGACGTCCGCACGGGCAATCGCCCGCCGGTAGTCCTCGATGCGTGTCCGATTCGTGGTTCCGACGTCGACCAGCCGGGCCCCGGACTGTTCCATCACCTCGGGGACGCGGAACGACCCGCCGATCTCGACACTCTCGCCACGGCTCACGGGTACGTCGCGGCCGGCGGCGAGCGCCGCGATCACGAGCAGCACCGCCGCCGCGTTGTTGTTCACCACCATCGCCGCCTCGGCGCCGCACAGCCGTGCCAGGAGTTGGCCGACGGCGGTCTGCCGCGAACCCCGTTCGCCCGTCACCAGATCGAACTCGACGGTCTGCGCGGGCGAGGCGATGGCCTCGGTCAGGGGCGCCCGCCCGAGGTTGGTGTGCAGCAGCACCCCGGTGGCGTTGACGACCGGCGTCAGCAGCGTGCGCCGGAAGGCCACCGCACGACGCATGGCGCCATCGAAATCGTCGGCCTCGATGGCGTCTCGGGCGATGTCGACACAGATCGCGTGGGGCAGCCCCGACGACAGCAACGACCGCGCCAGTCGATCGACTGACGGCGGCCGCCGACGTTCATCCCCGCTTGCCGCACCCGTGGATGCGGCACTGTCGGACACGGCACCCGACGATATTGACCGAATCCACGATTCCCATGTGTCCAAACCTCTCAGTCGATGACGGATGCAGAGCGTCCGCGCCACCGCACCCCAGTGCGGTCGCCGTGATGCGGTCGTCGTGATGCGGTCGTCGTGATGCGGTCGTCGTGATGCGGTCGCCGCCTGGCGGTATCCCGTACGATCCCCGCCGTGAGTCTCCACGTCCCGATCGTCCTGCTCGACCCCGAGCTGCCACTTCCGACCTATGCGCACGAAGGCGACGCCGGGCTCGATCTGCACGCGCGTGAGTCGGCAATTCTCAGCGCCGCCGGCGGGCGCGCGCTCGTCCCCACGGGAATCTCGATCGCCATCCCGATGGGTTACGCCGGGTTCGTGCTGCCGCGCAGCGGGTTGGCCGTCAACCACGGCATCAGCGTCGTCAACGGCCCCGGCCTGATCGACGCGGCGTACCGCGGCGAGATCAAGGTGGTCCTGCTCAACACCGACCCCGAGCACGACTACGTGATCGCCCGTGGTGACCGCATTGCGCAGCTCGTGGTCCAGCGGGTCGAGTCCGTGGCCTGGGCGATCATGGAGTCACTCGACGGTGTCGATCGAGGCGGCGGTTTCGGTCACTCCGGCCGCTGACCGTCCCCCCGGTAGCCGTTGGTGATCGGGAGACGACGATCCTTGCCGAATGCCTTGCGCGTCACCCGCACCCCGGGCGGGCACTGGCGACGCTTGTATTCGGCGATGTCGACGAGGCGGGTCACCCGACGAACCATGGCCTCGTCGTGGCCGAGCTCGATGATCTCGACCGCCGTGCGGTCGTCTTCGATGTACAGCTCGAGGATCGGGTCGAGGACGTCGTACGGCGGCAGGCTCTGATCGTCACGTTGGTCGGGGCGAAGCTCCGCCGACGGCGGCTTGGTGATCACCGCCTCCGGCACGATCTCGCGTCCCGCGGTGCGGTTCACGTAGCGGCACAGGTCGTAGACGCGGGTCTTCACGACGTCCTTGATCACTGCGTAGCCGCCCACGGAGTCTCCGTAGATGGTGAAGTATCCGACCGCCATCTCGCTCTTGTTCCCCGTGGTGAGCACCATCCAACCGAACTCGTTCGAGAGCGCCATCAGCGTCTGGCCGCGACAACGGCTCTGGATGTTCTCGTAGGTCAGGCCCGGCTCGCGCCCTTCGAACGACGGGCCGAGCATGTCGAGATAGGCCTGGAACGACGGCTCGATCGAGATCGTCCGGTAGTCGATGCCGAGGTTGCCGGCGAGGAGCCCGGCGTCGGAGCGTGAGTGGTCACTGGAGTACCTCGACGGCATCGAGACGCCGTGCACGTGCTCGGAGCCGAGGGCGTCGACGGCGACGCAGGCGACGATCGTGGAATCGATACCTCCGGACAGACCGATCACCACATCGGAGAACCCGTTCTTCGTGCAGTAGTCGCGGGTACCGAGCACGAGCGCGTCGTAGAGCTCTCGATCGGTGTCGAACGGTTCGGCCACGGCCACCGGCGCCGGGGCGCTCTGGACGACCGGCGACGACGACACGTGCACGGTCGGGAGTAACGCCCGGGTGACCCGGCCGCGGGGGTCGAGCAGACGCTTGCGGTACACCGGTGGGATCGGAACGTCGACGATCAGGAGCTGTTCGGTGAACTGCTCACCGCGAGCCAACAGCGTGCCCTCGTGGTCGAACACGAGCGACGCGCCGTCGAACACCAACTCGTCCTGCCCACCGACCTGATTCACGTAGACGACCGCGCGAGTGCGAGTCGGTGGCCCGGGTGGCCAACATCCGCTCACGCCCCACTCCCTTTCCGACCGAGAACGGCGAGGCGTTGATGTTGATGTTCAGTTCGGCGCCGGCCGCGGCCTGCGCCGACAGCGACCCGAACGGGCTCCAGATGTCCTCACAGATCGACACACCGACCTTCACGCCACCGATCACGTAGAGCTCGAGGGGATCGGACTCGTCACCGGGCGTGAAGTACCGCGCCTCGTCGAACACCGTGTTGTTGGGCAGCAACCGCTTGCGGTATGTGCCGACGACCTCACCGTGCGCGCAGACCGCGGCCGCGTTGTAGAGGTCGCGATCCTGGTCGACGAAGCCGACCACCGCAGCACACCGACGTGTCCGCGCGGCCAACTTCGCCAGCACGTCGAGGTTGTCGGCGACGAATCCGGGCTTGAGCACGAGATCTTCTGGTGGATAGCCGGTTGTCGACAACTCGGGAAAGGCGACGATGTCACACCCCGCTGCCTCGGCCAGCTCGTACGCCTCGGTCAGCGCCGCGAGGTTGCCGTCGAGATCCCCGACGGTGGGGTTCAGCTGGGCGAGCGCCACTCGCAGCATCGTCACCGCGCCAGGTTACCCCCGCTCGCTCTACGGGCCGTGAGCTGCGTCGCCGGCGCTACACGCGGCCACTCGCTCGTCGTGCTCGCTCGTCGTGCTCGCTCGTCGTGCTCGCTCCTGCTCTCCTGCCGACACCTGATCTGGCACGATGGGCCACCGTGCATTCGAGAATCGTGCGTTGGAGAGCGGTTGCGACAGCGAGTGTGATGCTGGTCGCGGCCTGCGCGCCGAGCAAGGGGCCCGAATCGATCCCGCTGCCGACATCGGCGGACGCCACGAGTACCACCACCAGCACCACCACCACGGAGCCGGCGCCGGCCACGCTCGTCGCCCCGAAGTATCGGGCCACGATCCGACGCACGACCGACGGCGTCGCCCACATCCTTGCCGACGATGTCGGCAGCGTCACGTACGCGCAGGGCTGGGTCAGCGCGCAGGACCACGGCTGCACGTTGCTCGACCAGGTGCTGAAGGTGTACGGGAAACGAGCGGCGAACCTCGGCGCCGGCCCGGATGGCGCCAACATCGACAGCGACTTCGCGTGGCGGGCGATCGACATCGTCTCGGTTGCCACCGCGGACTACGCCGACGCTCCGGCAACCGTCACCGACGAGTTCGACGCGTTCGTCGCCGGCTGGGACGCGTACCTCGCCGACGTCGGCGCGGACGGCCTCACCGGATGGTGCAGCGGCGCCGACTGGGTCCATCCGCTCGAACCGGTCGAGGCGTACGTGTACGCACGATCGGTCGCGCTGTTGGCGAGCAGCGCCCGACTCGCCGAGTTCCTGTCGAACGCGCAACCACCCACGGCAGACCCGGCCACAGCAGACCCGGCCGCCGCCGGCCCGGCCGCGAGCGGATTCGTCCGGCCCGTCGAACAGGACGAGCCGACGTTGCCCGACTTCGGGGCGCTCGACGCACCCGACATCGGTAGCAACGGCTGGGCGGTCGGCAGCACCCGGACTGCCGGCGGCTCGGGGGGCCTGCTGATGGCGAACCCGCACTTCCCGTGGGAGGGCGAGCTTCGCTTCGAGGAGGCGCAACTCACCGTGCCCGGCGAGATCGACGTCTACGGCGCACAGCTGCTCGGGCTTCCCGGTATCGCCATCGGCTTCACCGAGGGCGTGGCGTGGACCCACACGGTGTCGGCCGGCAAGCGATTCACCGGATACCAACTGACGCTCGACCCGGCATCGCCGACGTCGTACATCGTCGACGGCCGATCCCGCCCGATGACCTCCACCGACACGACGATCGACATCCTGCGTGCCGACGGCTCCGTCGACACCGAGACCCGCACACTGTGGCGCAGCGAGTTCGGCCCGATGCTCGACATCCCCGGCCTCGGTTGGACCGATGCCATGGCCGTGACGTACCGCGATGCCAACATCGACAACGACGAGTTCATCGAGCAGTACAGCGCGTTGATCGGTGTGCAGAGCATCGACGACCTGATCGAGCTGAACCGCACGTACCAGGGCGTCCCGTTGTTCAACACGATCGCCACCGGAGCAGACGGCCGGGTGTGGTACGCCGACACCTCCGCGACACCGAACCTGAGCGCGCAAACCGAACTGGCCTATCAGCTCAGCCGCGTCACCAACCCGGTGATCGAGCTGGCGTACGAGAACGGGCTCATCCTGCTCGACGGCTCGACCAGTCAGTCCGCCTGGGAGGACGTGCCCGGCGCTCGGGATCCCGGCTTGATCCCCTTCGACGAGATGCCGATGGTCGAACGCACCGACTACGTCTTCAACGCCAACGACAGCTTCTGGGCGCCGAGCGCCGAGTTCACCATCACCGGTCCGTACTCGATCGCTCAGGGTTCCCAGGCCACCCCGATCTCGATGCGCAGCAGGCAGAACGCCGCCGTGCTCGGCTCGTCCAACGAGCTCGGCCTGGCAGGCGACGACGGGCTCTTCACCGGTCTCGAGCTGAGGGACGCGGCGTTCGACAACACCGCGCAGACCGCGCTCTTGCTGCGCGACTCGCTCGTCGCCGTGTGCCGGGCCACCCCGATCGTGACCGTGCCGGCGCTGCTGGGCGACGACGGCGTCACGGTGCAGCTCGCCGCCCAAGCCGTCGACGTGACTGCAGCGTGCAACATCCTGGCGGCATGGGACGGACGCTACGACCTCGATCGCGCCGGCCCGCTGATCTGGCGCGAGACGATGTCGCGCTTCACCGCCACCGAACGCACGACCCAGGGCCCACTCTTCGCCGATCCGTTCGATCCGGCCATTCCGACACGCTCACCATCGGCGCCGAACCCCGACCCGACCCCGCTGCTGACCGCGTTGGCCCGGGCGGTCCAGATCCTCGACGCCGCCGGCTTCTCGGTCGACTCCACCCTCGGCTCAGCACAGTTCACCGAGCGTTCCGGCGAACGGATCCCCCTGCACGGCGGCGCCGAAGTCGACGGAACCACCAACATCGTGTCGTGGTCGGGCTTGTCGTCGTCGACCGAGCCCAGCCCCTCACGTGGTGATCCGGTGGTCAACGGCAGCACCCTGCGAGCCGAGGGCTACCCGGTGAACTACGGGACCAGCTTCATCATGACCGTCGACTACACGGGCGATGACGTACGGGCCTGGGCGTTGCTCACCTACGGTGGGACCGACGACCGCGACTCGCCGCAGTTCGGGTCCCAGACCCTCCGGTTCAGCGAGAAGGACTGGCGCGAGGTTGCCTTCACCGAGCAGCAGATCGCCGACGACCCGAACCTGAGCGAAGAGGTCGTCACCGGCGGCTGACAGCCCGCACTACTCGAAGTAGCCGAACACGTCGACGACGAGTTGCGTCGACCGCGAGGCAAAGAACGACTCGGATCCACCGGCGAGCCGGGTGACGGCAAGAGCGGCTCGCGTCTGCGCGCCGGCGGTCGAGTTCAGGTTCGACACCTCGGCACGCGCCCCGCCGGGGAAGGCCGTCACGTAGCCCCAGTCCGTCGACGGGGCAAGTGTCAGATTCTGTACGACGGCGGCGGCAGCGTCCGGCACGGTCGCCGGGTTGAGTGAGACGACGGCCCCGTCGGGCAGCGGGCCGAACCCGAGACCCGATCTGGTGTCCGCCGCTCGAGTCGGCGGCAGCAGCGTGAACCTGCCCGCGGTGGACGTCGGAGAACCATCGCCCGAGAACCACCCGGCCACATCGAGCACGACGTCGTCCATTCCGTACAGCACGACCTCGATCGACCCATCTGCTCCGATCGGGACGATCGCCGGATTGGCCCGGACGTCCGAGCCGGGATTGACATTCAGGCTCGATGCGTCAGGCGCGCTCCGCACCCGATGCGTACAACGTGGCGTATCCGCCGGTCGACCTCGCGTAGCCCAACCCCGTGACGATGAGCGCAACGCCGGCAGCACCGGACACCGGAACTCCCAATCGGCCGGCGACCGGCACCCGAACGATCTGCGCCGGAGCCGAACCGGCCCGGCGCGTGTAGTCGTTCGCTGCTGAGGCAGGCCGCCGAGTGTCGACGAGGCGAAGAGGATCGAGCGGTGCGAAGCGTCCGCCGGACACCGCTCCAGAGCTCGGCACGAAGAACCCCCCGACATCGACGATGACGTCGCTCGTTGCTCGGACGAAGAGCAGCAATCGACCGTTCGAGTCGAGCGGAACGATCGAGGAGTTGGCGACGACCTCGCCCTCGAGCGCATTCACGTTCGACGTCGCCGGGCGCTGTGTCCGGGGTTGCCAGACCGTGGCGAAGGTTCCCGCGTCGGGCGACACGAGTGTCAGGTTGACCAATGCCGCGGTCGCGCCGGTGGGCGCGCCGACGTCGATCAGGCGGGTCCGGCCACTTCGAATCGGTGCTGCGGGCGACTGGGCTCGCGTGTCGAAGGCGCGTCGCGATGCGGCAAGCGGCACGAAGTGTTGGGGCGCGCTCTGAACTGCGGCAGGCAGGGCGATGGTGATCTTGCGGAGCTGGTTGGATCCACTCAGGGTGTAATAGAGCGCCCACCCCTGCGGCTCCATGACGAATGCCATGTCCGCCAGCCCGAAATGGCCGACGCTGAATGGGGCGTTGTAATCGACCGACCCGTCCGCACGACGTAACCAAATCTTGCCGCTCCCACCGTCGGCGAACAGGTAGCCACCGTCGAGTTCAGCGGGCCAGCCACCGTCGGGCACGAAGGCGCCCCCTGTGATGAAGGTTCCGACCGATCGTCCGTAGTCCGTGATCGGATCGATCAAGCCGAAGGGTGGGCCCGCACACGGGGGATTCTCATTACGCGGGCACTGGCCTTCACGACTGTTCCAGCCGTAGTTCGCTCCGGCCTGCCCGAGATCGACCTCCTCACGAGCGCCCTGGCCGACGTCATTGATGAAGAATCGCGTCTCGCTGACATTCGGATCGAAGGCAAATCGGTAGGGGTTGCGCAGCCCCCAGGCGAAGATCTCCTGGCAGGCATTCTCCGGTGTGAAGGGTGTGTTTCCCCGGTTTCCACAGGCGACCGTTCCGGGTCCGGCGACCGGATTCCCGGGAGCCGGCGCTCCGGTGAGCCGATCGAGTCGCAGGATCTTGCCGTTCAACAGGCTGAGATCCTGTGCCGCGTCGTTGGTGCCGGCTGAGCCGGAGTCACCTCGCGGATCCCGCCCTGCATCACCGGTGGTGACGTACAGGAATCCGTCGTTGCCGACCTCGAGGTCGCCTGCATTGTGATTGCCGTTGACCGAGGAGATGTTGTCGAGCAACACCTGCTCGCTCGCAGGGTCGATGACGTTGCCCGTCATGGCAAACGCGCTCACACGGTTCACGCAGCCACCCGGGAACTCCGCGGCGTTGCGGGTGTAGAACACGTACACCCGGCCCGTGCGAACGAACGCCGGATCCTCGGTGAAGCCGAGCAGGCCGCGCTCGCCCCCTGCGCAGACGTCGAGGTCGATCGCCGGCGCAGCCACCACGGCGCCGGTTTCGGTGTCGACGACTCGCACCCGTCCGGAGGTCTGCTCCAAGACGACGACCCGGCCATCGGGCAATGGCTCGACGGCAGTCGGCGAACCCACCGACGCGACCAGGACGTCGGCCAAGGCCGGCGGCGCGGTTTGGGCCCGGCCATCGAACGGAGCGGCGACCACCCATGCCGCGGCGACCAGCCAAGCCGCGGCGACCAGCACTGGTAGAGTCGGTCGGCGCACATGCGAAAACGTAACCCGAAGTGCCAACTCCCTCCAGTTGAGTTCCGGATCACGATCCGGCCCGCAGGGATTCGGCTCACTGGCTCTTCGGCTGCTTGACTGTGAGTTCCCCGAAACAGTCCGTTGATGAATTAACGCGCCGTTCACAACAAAGCAACGGCTCGGCAACGGCTCGCCGGCACGATTCCGCTCGCTGTCGGACGGCGGTTTCGTCGCCGCCCGGCCCCGAGTGATTCCCTGAAAGTTCGATTCCCTGAAAGTTTGAGGACAACTGTGGTCTACAAGGCTGAATACATCTGGATCGACGGCACAGAGCCGACCGCCAAGCTTCGTTCGAAGACGAAGATCATGGCCGACGGCGCCGAGCTTCCGATTTGGGGCTTCGACGGCTCGAGCACGAACCAGGCAACCGGCGACAAGAGCGACTGCGTGCTCAAGCCCGTGGCCAGCTACCCCGATCCGATCCGCGGTGGCGACAACGTGCTCGTCATGTGCGAGGTGATGCTGGTCGACGGCAAGCCGCACCCCACCAACACTCGGGCTGCCGCGGTCCGCACCGAGAAGAAGTACAAGAAGCATGAGCCGCTGTTCGGGATCGAGCAGGAGTTCACCCTGATGAAGAACGGTCGCCCGTACGGCTTCCCGCCGGCCGGGTACCCCGAACCACAGGGCGGCTACTACTGCGGCGTCGGTGAAGACGAGATCCACGGTCGTGACCTCGTCGAGGATCACCTCGACGCCTGCCTCGAAGCCGGCCTCTCGATCTCCGGCATCAACGCCGAAGTGATGCCCGGCCAGTGGGAGTTCCAGGTCGGCCCGCTCGGCCTGCTCGACGTGGCCGATCAACTGTGGGTCGCTCGCTGGCTCCTCTACCGGGTCGGCGAGGACTACGCGATCAACGCCACGCTCGATGCCAAGCCGGCCAAGGGCGACTGGAACGGCGCTGGGGCCCACACCAACTTCTCCACGGTCGAGATGCGCGCCGACGGCGGGTACAAGTACATCGAGGCCGCCTGCAAGGCCCTCGGCGAGAAGACCGATCTCCACATCGCTGTCTACGGGCACGGCATCGAGGACCGCCTCACCGGCGCCCACGAGACGCAACGCCACGACCAGTTCAGCTACGGCGTGTCCGACCGCGGCGCGTCGATTCGCATCCCGTGGCAGGTCGCCGTGGACAAGAAGGGCTACCTCGAAGACCGTCGCCCCAACGCCAACATCGACCCGTACGTCGTCGCCCGACTCATGGTGGAGACCGTCTGCGGCGCGATGAAGTGAATCCGACCGGGGATCCGGGCCGTAACTGCGACAGAATCGGGGAATGGACGACATGCTCGATCAACAGCGTGACTACGTGCTGCGCAGCGTCGAAGAACGTGGCGTCCGGTTGGTCAGGCTCTGGTTCACCGACGTGCTCGGCACGCTGAAGAGCCTGGCCATCTCGCCGGCCGAGTTGCAGAACGCGCTCGAGGACGGCATGTCCTTCGACGGTTCCTCGATCGACGGGTTCTCCCGCGTCCAGGAATCCGACGTGCTGGCGATGCCCGACGCCAACACCTTCGAACTCCTGCCGTGGGGCGATCCCAAGGCGCCCGAGGCACGCATCTTCTGCGATATCCACCGGCTCGACGGCACGCCGTTCGAAGGCGATCCGCGCCAGGTGCTGCGTCGCCACGTACAGGCGGCCCACGACAAGGGGCTCACCTTCTACATCGCCCCCGATGTGGAGTTCTTCTATTTCCGGCCGCTCGTTGCCGACATGCCTCCGATCCCGATCGACCAAGGTGGCTACTTCGACCTCACCACCAACGACGTCACCGGCGAACTCCGCAAGCGCACGATCCGCACCCTCGAGGCGATGGGCATCCCCGTCGAGTACAGCTTCCACGAAGACGCCCCCGGACAGCAGGAGATCGACCTGCGCCACACCGACGCATTGACGATGGCCGACAGCATGATGACGTTCCGACTCGCGGTGCGCGAGGTCGCGTCACACAACGACGTGCACGCCACGTTCATGCCCAAGCCACTCGAAGGCGTTCAGGGGTCAGGGATGCACGTGCACCTGTCGTTGTTCCGCGGCGACGAGAACGCGTTCTACGACGGAGGCGACGAGTACGGCCTGTCGCCGATCGCGAAGTCGTTCATGGCCGGGCTACTGCGCCACGCGGCCGAGATCACCGCCGTCACCAACCAGACCGTCAACAGCTACAAGCGTCTGGTGCCGGGCTTCGAGGCGCCCGTCCACGTGAGCTGGGCGCGCAACAACCGCAGCGGCCTCATCAGGGTGCCGATCCCGAAGCGGGGCAACTCGCTCGCGACCCGGATCGAGTACCGCGCCGCCGACCCTGCCTGCAACCCCTACCTGGCGTTCAGCCTGATGCTGGCGGCGGGCATGCGCGGTGTCGAGGAGGGCTACGAGCTTGCCGATGAAGCCGACGCGAACCTGTTCGAGATCGGTGACGAAGTACTCGACAAGCTCGGTGTCAAGCAGCTCCCGCAGTCGCTCGCCGAGGCGCTGTCGGCGATGGAGCAATCGACACTGGTCCGAGAAGCGCTCGGAGAGCACATCTTCGAATGGTTCCTGCGCAACAAGCGCAGCGAATGGCGGGGCTACAAGACGCACGTGTCCGCATTCGAACGTGATCGCTACCTGACGGCACTGTGACGATGGTCGACATTGCACAGATGTTGGTCGTGGTCCCCGACCCTGCCTCACCTGAGCTCGCGCGCACGCTCGACATGGCGGGGTACAACTGGAAGGCGGTCTCGGCTGGTGGCGCCGTGGCCGAGTACGAACCTGCCGGCGGGTGGGCAGGTGCGATCGTCGACGCGACCGGCGACCCGGAGGGTGCATGGTCGTTCCTGCGGGCGATGCGCAAGCACGCCGATGCGTCGGCGCCCGTCATGTTGCTCGTCAGCGGCGCGCAGCTCGCCGAACTCGAGCACCGCGACGATCTCTTCGACGATTTCTGTCTGTCACCGTTCCACCCCGCAGAGCTGGAGGCCCGGCTCAGGCATCTGCTGGCGTCCGACATCGACCTCCAGCGCGCCGATCTGGTCGAGTACGCCGAACTCACCCTCAATCTCGAGACCTACCAGGCCTCGATCGCCGGCCGTCCGCTCGACATGACGTACATGGAATACGAGTTGCTCAAGTTCCTCGCCCAGAACCCTGGGAAGGTGTTCACCCGCGAGATCCTGCTGAGCCGAGTCTGGGGGTACGAGTACTACGGCGGCGCCCGCACGGTCGACGTTCACATCCGCCGCCTGCGGGCCAAGCTCGGTGAAGAGCACGCCAACCTGATCCAGACCGTCCGCTCGGTCGGGTATCGATTCGGTCAATCCCGCTGGGACAGCTGAGCCCATCGTTTGCGTCGGGAATCCTGCGGACCGGGTCACCATCGTTTGCGTCGGGAATACTGCGGACCGGGTCACCGAAATCCCGACGCAAACGATGTCGCGCGGGTGACTGCGTGGTCAGCGGCCGAGAAACGACTCGACCGTGTTCCCGACGATGTCGGCGAACACCTCGGCGCCGGCCTTCGTCGGATGGATACCGTCGCTGCGCAACATGCCGTCACCGGACGCGAACGCATTCCACGGCGCCATGACCGCGTCGCCACGTCGCGACAGCCGATCACGCACGATGGCGTTGATGAGCTGAGCACCGTCCGACTGGGCGCGGTAGTACGTGTCGACCCACACCAGCGGTACATCATCGGGAACCTCGCCGAGCACCTCGTTGATCGCGGCGGCGATCTCATCGGCGCCTGCGTACTGGTTGATGTCGTTCGTTCCGAGCGCGACGACCCACAGTTCACCGCGCGCGTCTCCGTCGTCCGCGCGGGCGAGGAATCGCGCCACGTCGACGCCGCTCGGGTTGTCGCCGAACGTCCTGGCCATCCGCTTGCCGGTCATCGCCTGGATCACGACGTCGTCGAACCCCAGGTCCTCGAACCGCTTCTCCAATGCGGGTGTCGACGCGACCGTGATCGAGTCACCGATCATCACGATCGAGTCGACGTCGCCGGCCCCCTCGGCAACCAGGCCCGACGGGATGGTCGCGGCGTCGCGGAGGTCGGACCCCAGCCCGATCGTCGGGACAGGAGCATCACCGCTCGACGCCGACGAACTCGACGCGGCGCATCCGGCCGCCGCGAGCCCGGTGAGCAGCAGCACACCAACCGTAGCGTTGCGGACCGATCTCATCGGACCAGTCTGGCGACCCGCCATCGCCGGTTGGTGTCACGCGGCGCCTTCCGGACACTCGTCACAGGCGTTGGATTCGCCGCGCCAGTCGCCCGTGCAGGCCCAGCATCTCCCCCAGCCGCTCGCTGACGAGCATGCCGTCGCGCACAACCGGGCGACCGTGGACGACGGTGTGACGGGCGCTGACCGGCCCACAGCGCAGCCAGGCCTCCACCGGGTCGGCGATGGCGCCGGCGAACGCCGGCCCGACGAGCGGCCAGACCGCGACGTCACCGGCGGCACCCGTGCTGATGACCCCGAGTTCGCCCTCACGGCCGAGGCACCCGGCGCCGCCCAACGTGGCGATCTCGAGCGCCATCCGAGCCGTGCCGGCAGCAGCGCCGTTGCGCAGCTTGGCGAGCAGCATGGCTTGGCGGGCTTCCATCCACAGTGATGCTGCATCGGCAGATGACGACCCGTCGACACCCAGCCCGACCTTCACGCCGGCTCGTCGGAGATCGACGACCGGGGCGATTCCCGACGCCAGGATCATGTTGCTCGACGGACAGTGCGCGGCGCCGACACCAGCGGCGCCGAGCCGGGCGATCTCCTCGTCGTTCGGCATCACGCAGTGAGCGACCCACGTCCGGTCGGTACACCAACCGGTGCGTTCGAGGTACTCCATCGGTCGGCACCCGAACGTGGCCAGGCTGAAGTCGTCGTCTTCGGCGTTCTCGGCGAAATGGGTGTGCAACCGCACGTCGAGCTGCTCGGCCAGCTCGGCGGAGCGCACCATGAGCGACTCGGTGACCGAGAACGGAGAGCACGGGGCGAGTGCGACCCTCGTCATCGCACCGAACGAACGGTCGTGGTGGCGAGCCACCGCATCGGCGCACGCCGCGAGGATCTCGTCGTCGTCGGCGACGACGTCGTCGGGCGGCAGGCCGCCGTCCTTTTCCGACAGCGACATCGAACCGCGCGTCGGGTGGAAGCGCATCCCGAGATCGACAGCGGCGTCGATCTCCGCCGTCAGCAGGTCGCCGGCCCCACGTGGGTGCACGTAGAGGTGGTCGGACGAGGTCGTGCAACCGGCCAGCGCCAGTTCCGCGAGACCGACCCAGGCCGACACGTGCGCCGACTCGGTGTCGAGCGATCGCCACAGCGGGTACAGCGACTGCAACCATCCGAACAACGGTTTGTCGGTCATCGGCGGGAACGCCCGGGTGAGGTTCTGGAACAGGTGATGATGGGTGTTGATCAGCCCTGGCGTCACCAGGCAGTCGGTCGCATCGAGCGTGTCGTCGGCATCCGGCGCCGGACCGGCGCCGACCCCGCTGATCAAACCGTCGGTGATGGCCACCCAGCCACCGTCCAGCTCGCGACGACCGGCGTCGAGCGTCGCCACGCACCGCGCCCCGACGATCACCAGATCCGCCCTCCCACCATCCCCGCCGGCCCTCCCACCATCCCCGCCGGCCTTCCCACCATCCCGACCGGGTTGCGATGAGAGTTGGCGCGAGCGGGTCGCGGCCGGACTCATCGTCGGAGCCCGAACCGGAGTTGCGATGAGAGTTGGCGCGAGGCGGTCGCGCTCATGCTCATCGCAACGGCTCCGGGAAGCCGGGGGCGGACGGGGCGAGGGGGGTCGACGGGGGAGTCGACGGGGGAGTCGACGAGGGAGTCGACGAGGGAGTCGACGGGGGGGTCGACGGGGGGGTCGACGGGGGAGTCGACGAGGGGGTCGACGGGGGAGTCGACGAGCGAGTCGACGATGAGGGCGATGTCGTCGACCGTGGTGAGCGGGTTGACGATGCACAGCCGCAGCATCACCTCTCCCTGCCAGGTGGTCGGCACGATGAACGACCGACCGGCGGCGAGTTCGGCGTCACTCCACGCCTGATACCGGTCGGGTGACCACCCGGTACGCCGGAACAGCACGACCGACAGCTCCGGATCCATCACCAGTTCGGTGTGCGGCGCATCGGCGATGAGACGGGCGCCGTCGCGCGCCACCCGCAGCGTCGTCTCCACGGCCTCGACATAGGCATCGGTTCCGTAGGTCGCCAGACTGAACCACAACGGCAGACCTCGCGCCCTTCGAGAGAGGTGGTGGGCGTAATCACTGGCGTTCCAGGGCTCGTCGGCGAGTACTTCGTGATGGAGCACGTCGAGGTACTCGGCGTGCTGGGTGTGCGCGGCCCTGGCGATCTTCGGATCCCGGTAGAGGAGTGCGCACGAGTCGAAGGGCGCGAACAGCCACTTGTGCGGGTCGACGATGAAGCTGTCCGCCCGCTCGATGCCGTCGAAGAGCCCACGGACACTCGGCGCCGCGAGCGCCGCGCCGCCGTACGCCCCGTCGACGTGCATCCAGGTACCGAGCTCGTCGGCGATCTCGGCAACGCCCGCGAGGTCGTCGACCACACCGGCGTTGGTGGTGCCGGCGGTGGCGATGACGGCGAACAGACGTGATCGATCGGCGACGTCGAGCGACTCGATGGTCGCCCGCAGCGCCCGGCCGGTGAGGCGACCGCGATCATCGGTGGGCACCGCCACGACGTCGGCATCCATCGCCCGCCCGGCCTGGGCGACCGATGAGTGCGCGCCGGCGGACGTGATCATCAACCCTCTCGTGCGGTCGTTCCCACCCTCGGCGACGTGCCTCCAGTGCCATCGCGCGGCGATCAGCGCGCTCAGGTTGCCGGCCGTGCCACCGCTGACGAACACCCCACCGGCCGTGTCCGGCATCCCGACGAGATCGGCAATCCAACGCAGCGCCTCGTTCTCGGCGAAGATCGCGCCACCGCCTTCGAGCCACGACCCTGCATACATGCTCGAGGCGCCGACGACGAGATCGAACAGGATCGCTGCCTCGGTCGGCGCCGCCGGCACGAACGACAGGAATCGTGGGTGGTCGACCGAGATGCAGGCCGGGCCGAGCACGTCGCCGTAGACTCGCAGCGCCTCGAGACCCCCAATACCGGTCGGCGTGATCGTCCGACCGGCCCTGGCTCGCAGCTCAGCTCGTGTTCTCGGGCCATCGAGCGGTGGTGGATCGAGCCGGAGCCGATCGACGGCATAGCGGACGATCGCCTGGGTCAAGACCTCCATCGATCCGTCGTGGCGATGCATGAACGGCTCGCGCGTCAGTCGTCGAGTTCGAGGAGCTCGCTGCCCTCGTGACGAGCGACCCCGTCACGGTACAGCGCCTCGCCGAGGACCGCCGAAGCCACCGCGCCGCTCAGGATGACGATGACGGGAAACAGAAGCAGGACGATCACGATTGCCACTGAGCCGGCCACGGTGGTCAGGCTAGTGCGCGGCACTCGTCGTACCGAAAGCAGTCGACGAGATGATCGTTCACCATCCCGGTGGCCTGCATGAGGGCGTAACAGATCGTCGGGCCGACGAAGCGGAACCCGAGCCGCCTCAGCTCCTTGCTCATCGCCCGCGAGGCGTCGGTCTCGGCCGGCACATCCGTCATCTCGTGCCACACGTTCTGGATCGTGACCCCATCGGTGAACGACCAGAGCAACTCGACCGGATGCTCTTGTTCGAGCCAGGCCCGTGCGTTGCCCACCGTGGCCGTGACCTTCGCCCGATTGCGGACGATGCCCGGATCGGCGAGGCGCCGCTCGATGTCGGCGTCCGTGAACGCGGCGATGGCCTCGACGTCGAACCCGGCAAACGCTGCTCGATAGCCCTCCGTCTTGCGCAGGATGGTCGACCACGACAGCCCGGCCTGCGCTCCTTCGAGAGTCAGGAACTCGAACAGCGTGCGCTCGTCACGCTCGGGCACTCCCCACACCGTGTCGTGATACTCGATGTAGGCCGTGCCGATCGTCGGGCCTCCACCGAGCGCCCACCGACATCGTGGGCCTTCACCTGCTGTCACTGCCCCGGTCACTCGGGCTTGTACGCCCAGGCCTCGACCTCCACGAGGAGACCCGCCGGCAACCCGGCGACGGCGACGGTCGATCGGGCGGGCCGGTGGTTCCCGAGCGCCTCGGCGTAGGCCGCGTTGAACACGGCGAAGTTCTCCATGTCGGTGAGGAAGCAGGTGGTCTTGACGATGTCGGTCAGGCGGGCGCCCATCGTGGCCAGTTGGGCCGCGACGTTACGCATCGTCTGGGTGGTCTCGGCGGCGACGCCGCCCTCGACGATCGTGCCGTCGACCATCCCCCCCTGACCGGACACGACGACGAAATCACCGGCACGAACGACCGGGCTGTACGGACCGAGTGGCTTGTTCATGACGGCTGACGCTACCGCAGCGGCGATGTGCCGAGCCCGTCGTCGCCCGGCATGGACGAAGACCCTCGTTCGATGAGTTCGAGCGCGACCTGGTCGCGCTCGAACTCATCGAACCCGGGGGCGTGGTCATGATCGGCCGAACGAGCCGTATCGTCGAGGCGATGTGGTCTCGGCGGAACTTCCTCACGACGATGTTGGCGACCGGGGCGTTGGCCGCGTGTGGCGGCACCGGTTCCGACGGCGAGGGGAACGGGGACGGCGCGACGCAGACCGACGGCTCGGCGGCGAGTACCCCGATTCCTGGGAGCACCGGTCGGTACACGATCGTCCAACGATTCCCGCAGGCCGTGCAGGTACCCGGACCGCTGCGGTTGCCGATCAGCCTGTCGACCGGTGCTGCCGCATTGATCCAGGACGGCCCACTCACTCTGGGCGCCCAGGTCGTCGACGCCGACGGCCGGCTCGTCGGTGGACGTCTCGAGGCCCGTCGCCGGGACGTCGAACCGGCGCCGTACTACGACTTTCGTCCGGTGATCGACACCGTCGGCTTCTACGCACTGGTCGTGGACGGTGGACCGACCGAAGGCGCCAGTTTCGACGTCGCGGAGCCGTCGACGGTCGAGGTCACCGGGGCCGGCCAACCGCTCCCACCGTTCGACACGCCGACGTTCGCGGAACCGGCGGGTGTCGACCCGATCTGCACACGCGAACCCGAACCGTGCCCGTTCCACGAGGTGACGCTCACCGAAGCGCTCGCCATGGGCAAGCCGGTCGCGTACGTCGTCGGCACACCCGCGTTCTGCCAGACCGGCAGCTGTGCGCCGGCACTCGAGTCACTCATCGAGGTGCAGGCGGAGTTCGGCGACTCGTTCACGTTCGTGCATGCCGAGGTGTACACCGACATGACGGCGACGACGCTCACTCCCGCCGTCGATGCGTCAGGGTTGTCCTACGAGCCGGCGCTGTTCATCACCGACTCGTCGGGCGTGGTCGTCGAGCGTCTCGACGCCGTCTGGAACACCGAGGAACTGGTCGAGCGGTTGGAAGCGGCGCTCAGCTGAAGCTCTGGCCGCACCCGCAGGTGCGTGAGGCGTTCGGGTTCGTGATCGCGAAACCGGACTGATCGAGGCCGTCTTTGTAGTCGAGCGTGGCCCCCTCGAGCAGCTGCGCCGATGCTGGGTCGACGACGACCTTGACGATGCCATCGTCGCCGTAGGCGGCCTGCGTGTCGTCGGCGGCGATGTCGCCGTCGAAGAACATCTCGTAGGAGAACCCACTGCACCCACCCGGTCGAACGGCCACGCGCAATGCCAGATCCAGCGCGCCTTCGTCGGCAAGCAATTGGCGGACCTTGACAGCAGCGGAATCGGTGAGTGTGATCATGGGCAACCTCCTGGTCTCGGTACGGGGCATTCTACTGTGTGACGGGCCTACTGCGTGTCGGGCGAAGCCGACACCGTCACACGGCACGGCGTGCGGCTGGTGAGCGTGCAGAACTCGCGCACCTCGGCGTCGGCCATCTGGGCGACGAAGCCGGCAACGAGCCCGCGATGGAGCCCGCACACGAGTTCGGAGTGTTCCGCGGCGAGGTCCGCGAACGGGCAGTTGGCGAATGCCACGACGGCCGCTGCGTCGTCGAGCACATCGCCGCGATCGGCCCCCGAACCGGAGGCATCGGCCCCCGAACCGGAGGCATCGGCCCCCGAACCGGAGGCATCGGTGACGATCGGATCGAACCCGAGCCGATCGAGGTCGGCCACCAATGCCTCGAGCGTCGACGGAGCGGACCGGTAGCGATCGGCACGGACGCGGCCCTCACTTCGGCCGACCGCCTCGGCGTCGGCGGCCGAGGCGTTCAGGCGTTGGGCCATGTGGAGCGCCATCCTGGCGAGCATCGGCATCGTCGGTGGTTCGAGCCCGAGAGACGGAGCATCAGCGGCAACGGAATATCTGTGCTGTGGCCGGCCCACGTCGCCACGGCCGCCGACGGCAACGTCGAGCAGACCGATGTCACGCATGCGTTCGAGGTGGGGCCGCACGGTGTTCGGGTGCAGCCCCAGCGGCTCGGCGATGTCGGCCGTGGTGAGCGGCCGCGGTGAGCGGGCCAACTCGAGATAGATCGCGTAGCGCGTGTTGTCGCCGAGCGCCTTGAGCAGATCGAGCTGGCGAGGGCTCTGTTGCGTGACGGGAGGCGTTCCAGCGCTCGGCCGCGGGTTGATCGGCGGGGTGATCGGCGGGGTGATCGGTGGGGTGATCGGATCCACGCGAAGAGATTACACGGACTTGACCGGTAAAATACCGGCCATGGCACAGCTCACCCCACCGCCAACCGTCCGGCAGGTGATGGACGTGCTCGGCTCGGTGATCGACCCCGAACTTGGCGCCGACATCGTCACGCTCGGCATGGTCCCGTCGGCCGAAGTCGACGACGACGGCGCCGTCACCGTCGGCATCAAGCTCACGATCAAGGGCTGTCCGCTGCGAGCAGAGATCAAGCACGAGGTCGAGGACCGGCTCACGCTGCATCCCGGGGTGACCGCCGTCAACATCGTCTGGGGCGAGATGGACGCCGAGGAACGCAGCTCCGTGATGACCAAGGCGCGCTGGAATGCCCGGTCGAACGCTCCCGACACCGAGGTGCCGGCGGCGTGCAGGGTGCTGGCGATCGCGAGCGGCAAGGGCGGGGTCGGCAAGAGTTCCGTCACGGTCAACCTCGCGGCCGCGCTCGCCGCCGCCGGCCATACGGTCGGCGTGCTCGATGCCGACATCTGGGGCTTTTCCGTGCCCCGACTCCTCGGCCTCAGCGACCGGATGGAGGCCAAGCACGTCGAGGGCGCCGACCGGCCGTTGATCATCCCGAACGAGCGCCCCGTCGGCGCCGGGCTGCTCAAGGTCGTGTCGACGGGGTTCCTCGTCGAGGAGGAGACTGCGCTCATGTGGCGCGGCCTGATGCTCACGAAGGCCGTCGAACAGTTCCTGCGTGATGTGCGCTGGGGCGAGCTCGACTACCTGCTGATCGACATGCCACCCGGAACGGGCGACGTGCAGATGGGGCTCGCCCGGATGCTCCCCCGAACCGACCTGATCGTCGTCACCACACCGGCACTTGCGGCCCAGAAGGTGGCCCAGCGTGCCGCTGACATGGCCAAGCGCAGCTTCCTGCGGGTGGTCGGCGTGATCGAGAACATGAGCACGTTCACGTGTGAGCACGGCACGTCGTACGCGCTGTTCGGCGAGGGCGGAGGCGAGGCGTTGGCCGCGGCGATCGGCGCGCCGCTGCTCGGCCGGATACCGCTCGAACCCGCCGTCTCGGCCGCCGGCGACGCCGGCGAACCGGTGTCGCTCGACGGCCGGAGCGAGGCCGCCACGGTGCTCCGCTCGATCGCCGAACGGATCATCGCCGAGATCGCACCATTGCCACTCGGCGACGGCGTCGACATGGCCGGATGCTCGGCTCGACTGTTCGACACGGTGAATGCCGCGTTTGCCGACCTCGATGCATCGCCACCGCGTCAGGTGTCGTGACGGTCAGGTGTCGTGACGGTCAGGTGTCGCGACGGTCACAGATCGAGATAGTCGGCATCGCCCGGTAGCGAGATGCCGACGACGACTCCATCGGCGTTACGGCGCAGCCGCGGTTGGGTGCACACCGGGCGACCGCTCGTGGCCGCCACCTCGAGCGCGTGGGCGACGGATTCGTGTGCGACGAGCCGGCGCAGGTTGGCCATCGTCGGGGGCATCATCATGAGTCGGCCCTCCTCGACCATCGCCAATGCCTCGGAGGGGCGAACCCACAGGCTGTCGACGGTCTCGCGGTCGTCGTGCTCGAGCACCTGATCGGCCGGCGCCTCGGCAAGGAAGAACCGCGTGTCGAAGCGGCGCTGCTCACCGATCGGCGTGACCCAGTGGTCGACGTAGTGCGTGGCCGACAGTTCGAGCACGAGGCCGTCGCGGCGGCACAACTCGACGATCGACAGCTCCGCATCGTGCACCGCGTGGCGGTCCTCGGGACGCAGCTCGAGCGGGCCGCCATCGGGTCGGTGTGCGAGCAGTACACCGGCTTCCTCGAAGCTCTCGCGCACCGCGGCGACCCAGTACGCGAGCCCACCCGACGCAACGCCGAGCTTGTCCGACGCGGTGACATCGTCCAAGCCACGACAGCACGCGGCGACGTCGGCGCCACCGTCCGATTCGTCGACCCGACCGCCGGGGAAGACGTACATCCCGGCGCCGAACACCGCGCTCGTCGTCCGCCGGAGCATGAAGACCTCGATGCCAGGAGGGCTGTCGACGGCATCGCGCACCAACATCACGGTGGCTGCCGGCCGGACCGGGACGTCGGCCGGATCGAGAAGCGTGCGATCCGTCATGTCTGCCAAACGGTAGCCGGCCGAGCCAACCCCTACCCAGTCGCTGCGTCCTCTACGGTTGCAGCATGAAGCCAAAGGCCCCGCGGCCCCCGCGGCCCGCGCCGAACAGGGCCGCCGACGTACTCGACCACATCTCGCCCGATACCCACCTGATCGTGCCGCTCGCCAACGGCGAGCCGACCGAGGTGCTCGACGCGGTCGAGGCTGCGGCCGCCGATTCGCCGACTCGATTCGATCATGTCCGGGTCCACCAGATGCATGCGGTCCACGATCGGCCGTACCTCTCGCTGGCCTACGGTCGCCAACTCAAGCACATCTCGTACTTCCTCTCGCACGTGACGAGACCGCACTTCGCCAACGGGACGATCGGTCTCGTGCCTGCCCACTTCTCCGAGGTCTATGCGCTGATGCGGATGCGTACCGACGACCCGCTGGTCGTCGCGGCGGCGTCTCCACCCGACCAGCACGGCTACTTCTCGCTCGGAGTGTCGGCCGATTACACCGCGAGCTTCATCGGACGCGCGCGGATGTTTCTCGAGGTGACCGACGCGATGCCGCGCACCTTCGGACGCAACCAGGTGCACGAGTCACAAGTCGTCGGGTGGTGTCGGAGTGATCGCCCGCTGTTGGAGGTTCCACCGAAGGCGCCGACAGCGATACGTGGC
>CAVPET010000070.1:0-18624 GCA_963703525.1 Ilumatobacteraceae bacterium
GCTACGTTCGCGGCCATGGCGACGTCGGCAGTGAACGGAACCGTGGCACCGGGCTTCGAGGCGGTGCGCGACGCATTCGAGGCGAACTTCGGCGACCCGGCAGACGGTGGGCACGGCGATGTCGGGGCGTCGGTGGCGATCACGATCGACGGCGAGATGGTCGTCGACCTGTGGGGCGGCACCGCCACGTTCGACTCCGGCGACGCCGACTGGCGGGACGACACGATCATCAACGTCTGGTCGACCACCAAGACGATGGCCGCGCTGTGCTGCCTGATCCTCGCCGACCGGGGCGAACTCGACCTGTACGAGCCGATCGCCACCTACTGGCCCGAGTTCGCCGCCGCCGGAAAGCAGACGATCGCCACGCGTCACGTGCTGAGCCACACCGCCGGCCTGTCGGGTTGGGACGAACCGCTGGCGATGGCCGACCTGCTCGACCACGACAAGTTGGTCGAGCTCCACGCCGCGCAGGCCCCGTGGTGGCAACCGGGCACTGCATCCGGATACCACGCGATCAGCCAGGGATACCTGCTCGGCGAGATCGTCAAGCGGGTGTCGGGTCGCTCGCTCGGCACGTTCTTCGCCGACGAGGTCGCGGGGCCGCTCGGAGCGGACTTCCACATCGGCGCCGGGCCGGAGCACGACGCTCGTGTCGCCCATGTCATCGCGCCGCCGAACCCGCTGCGCACCGAGGCCCCCGATCCCGAGTCGATCTCCATGCGCACGCTCGGCAACCCGGCGCTCAGCGCCGACTTCTCATCTCGTCACGACTGGCGACGCGCGGAGATTCCGGCCGCCGGTGGCCACGGCAACGCCCGATCGGTCGCGCTGTGCCACACCCCGACAGCCTGCGGCGGCGCCGCTCGGGGCGTCACCCTGCTGTCCGAGGAGGGCGTGGCGCGAATCTTCGACGAGCAGATCCGCGGCGTCGATCTGGTCCTCGGGGTCGACCTCGTGCTGGGGATGGGGTACGGACTCCCCGGCCCGATGCTGCCGGTGCCCAACCCGCGCACCTGCTTCTGGGGCGGATGGGGTGGGTCGCTCGCGGTCATCGACGTCGACTCCAAGATGAGCTTCGGCTACGTGATGAACAAGATGGGCGGCGGCGCCGTCGGCGACGCCCGTGGCTCCAGCCTCCTGATGGCCGCCTACAGCGCACTGGCGTCCGCCGGCTGACTCACGGGTCGGCGGATCGGGCCGGCGACAGGTCGGGCCGGCGGATCGGGCCGGTGATCAGGTCGCGGCGGTCCAGGCGAGGAGGTCGTCGGCGGACATCGCGTTGATGATCCGCTCGATCGGGACCTCCCGCTCGGCGGCGCGATCACACCCCAGCGGTTGCCACTCGAGCTGGCCGGTGGCATGCGCGTCGGAGTCGATCGAGAACCAGCAGCCGTACTCGATCGCCACGTCGAGCAGCTCGAGCGGCGGGTCGAGCCGCTCGGGCCGGCAGTTGATCTCGACGGCCGTGTGGAACTGCGCGCAGGCGGCGAACACGTAGTCGGCGTCGAACTCCGAGGGTGGGCGCTTGCCGATCATCCGGCCGGTGCAGTGCCCGAGGATGTCGACGTGAGGCGACGCCACCGCGAGCAGCATCCGCTCGGTCATCTGTGCCTTGTCCGTCCGCAACTTGGAATGGACGCTCGCGACCACCACGTCGAGGCGCGCCAGCATGTGGTCGGCGAGGTCGAGCGAGCCGTCTTCGAGGATGTCGACCTCCATCCCCGACAGGATCCGGAAGTCGAGCCCCGCCGTGGCGATGTCGGCGTTGATCGCCGCGATCCGGTCGAGCTGGTCGGTCAGCCGCCGCTCGTCGAGGCCGTGCGCGACAGTCAGGCGAGCCGAGTGATCGGTCTGCACCATGTACTCATGGCCGATGGCCATCGCCGTCGCCGCCATCGCCTCGATCGGCGCTCCGCCGTCGCTCCACGTCGAGTGCAGGTGGCAGTCGCCCTTGAGCGCGTCCCGGTAGCGCTGACCCGCCGGCGTGATCGACACCTGCGACTCGGCCTCGACCTTGCGGAGGTAGGTCGGCTCGTCGCCCGCCAGCGCCTGGGTGATCACGGTGGCCGTCGACGTCCCGATCCCGTCGAGTTCGGTGAGCGTGTCATCGGCGGCCCGGGCCGCGAGCTCGTCGGGCGGTGTCGTGCGGACGACGTCGAGCGCCCGGGCGAATGCCTTGGCCTTGAAGCCCGTGTCGTGCGCTCGGTCGAGGCAGTGGATGACCCGCAGCAACGCCTGCTCCGGGGTCATCGGCCCGGATCCGGACGGTGTCACCATCGGCCCGATCGTACCCCTCGTCCCGAATCGTCTCACGGCGTGGCGGATCGTGGCGGATCGGTCGGGGCGGATCGGTCGGGGCGGATCGGTCGGGGCGGATCGGTCGGGGCGGATCGGTCGGGTGCTCCGGGTCGGGTGCTCCGGGGCGGATCGGTCGGGGCGGATCGGTCGGGTGCTCCGGGGTCGGGTGCTTCGGGGCGGGTCGGTCGGATGCTCCGGGTCGGGTGCACCAGGCGCTCGGTAGCCTCGGTCGGTTCATGGAACGTTTCGGCCTGGTCGGTCTCCCCAACGCGGGCAAGAGTTCGCTGTACAACGCACTCACGGGCGGCGGTGCGCTCGCCGCTCCCTACCCGTTCGCCACCAAGGACCCGAACATCGGCGTCGCCAAGGTGCCCGACGATCGGCTCGACCGGCTCGCCGCGATGTCCAAGTCGAAGAACGTGGTGCACGCGGCGGTGGAGGTGGTCGACATCGGCGGGCTCGTCGAGGGCGCCAGCAAGGGCGAGGGCCTCGGCAACAAGTTCCTCGCCAACATCCGTGAGGTCGACGCCATCGTGTTCGTCCTGCGGGCGTTCGAGAACGACGACATCACGGGCCCGTCCGACCCGCTCGAACACCTCCGCATCGTCGAACTCGAGCTGGCGCTCGCCGACCTCGAAACGGTCGAAAAGCGCCTGCGCCAGACCCAGCGTGCTGCCAAACTCGACAAGGCGATGGCCGCCGAAGCCGCCAACCTCGAGATCGCCTTCGAGGCCCTGGCCGAAGGCTTGCCGCTCTACCGGGCGGGCCTCAAGGCCGACGTCCGCGAGGCGCTCGCGCCCTACTTCCTGCTCACCAACCGCCGGGTGCTGGTCGTCGTCAACGTCGGTGAGGACGACATCGACTCGATCCCCGACATGGAGGCCCTCGTCGCCGACGAGTTCAACAATGCCGGCGACAACGTCGAAGTGATCGGGATGTGCGTCCAACTCGAAGCGGAGGCCGCGGCGATCACCGACCCCGTCGAGCGGGCCGAGATCCTCGAGGGCTTCGGCCTCGGCGAAGGAGCGCTGTTCCGCATGGTGCGCAGCGCGTACCACCTCCTCGGGCTGCGGACGTACTTCACGACCGGCGAGAAGGAGTCCCGCGCGTGGACCTTCTACGAGGGTTCGACCGCCCCGGAATGTGCCGGGCGGATACACACCGACTTCCAACGTGGCTTCATCCGCGCCGAGGTGATCCAGTGGGACGAGCTGCTCACGCTCGGATCGTGGCACGCCGCCAAGGACGCCGGCAAGATGCGGGTCGAAGGCAAGGACTACATCTCCCAGGACGGCGATGTCATGGAGTTCCGCTTCAACGTGTAGCAGGGGTTTCGCGATCTGCGACGTTTCGGTCGCAGTGCCTCTGAACTGGTCGTTTGCGTCCTTCTAGGTGCGTTCAGTTTCGCCCTGTTCGTTTGGAGGAAGGACCTGAGAAGGACCAATCCGGGACCACGCCGGTCGCGGGGGGTCGTCGCGCTCGTCGATTGCGATCGGTGTACGCACCGACCACGACCCGATCCGCGATGATCAACGCATGGCAGATGACTCCGTGGTCCCCGGTCCGATCGTCCGGGACTTCCTGTACGTGGATGTCGGCCGGGTCAGGTCACTTCTCGCCCAGGTCGCCGGTGGCGCCCCTCAGTTGGTCGAGGACAAGAGTGCGCGGCTGAGAAGCCTCGGCGGGACGTTCGGTATTCCGCCGTTCGGGCTGAGCGCAGGCTCGGGCAAGAACAGCGAGACAACGGAGACGAGGTCCTTGACCGATCTCACCTTCGTTCTCTTCGAGGAAGCCGCCGAGGCTGTGGGGCTGCTCACCGACGTGACCGAAATGGCACGACGGGAGGACGCATGGCGAAGCGGTGAGCTTCAGAGTCAGCTCGAGGTCTCACAGGTCATCCGCGTCACCGGAGCAACCCGATTCATCGACCCACGACACTTCGAGCAAACGATGTCTCAGCTCGATCAGTTCGCGGATCTGGCGGCCGTCTTCAGCGACGCGAGTGCAGCCATCCGACAACAGCCAGCACAGGGCGGCGGCGTGAACAAGCGGACCACCCCGAAGCAGGCAGCTGCTAAGAAGCAGGAGCTCCTTGGATCTGGCATGCCGGCGGATGCCCTTCCAATCATGGGGAAGTTCATCGGCGGCCTGCTCCGCGGTGGCGTTTGGATGCGGACGATGCCCTGCGGGCCAACGGCAAGCGACTGCAGTTTCGGTGGGCTGTTGCTCGACAGGTCGGAGTACATCGAGCCGGAGCGGGAAGCCCTCTTCGGTCGCTACGGTGCCGGCGCCAGCGCCTGGACGGTCGTGGCCATCGTCAGCCGGTTCGCTTCGGAGGCAACGGCGTCGTTGCCCCTTGGCCAGTCGAGCTCGAGCCGCGGCATCGATCGTCTTCAGGTAGAGGAGATGGCCGTCTCCCTGATGTCGACACTCGAGCAGGCGGGAGTCTCCGATGCGCCGCGCAGCCCCTCGATCTCCGTCACTCCGCCGGCGGTCTACCGGCCGCTCATCACGAAGGAAGTTCCGTCCAACTGACAGCGACGAGGCTCGACCACTGTGTGAAGTCGACGCGAGACTCAGCCGGATCAATCAGGCGTGAGAGCGGACCACTACACGTCCCAATCGAGGTCTGGGTTCGTCACCTTGAACTGCAGGCACCGGCCAAACATCGCGGCAGCGAATGCCTGGAACGACAGGGTCTCCTGCGTGTACCTCACGTTGCCGTCCGTCTTTCGCGCGAGCGCTACGCAGGCAGCGTCGAGAAGCCGCTCTCGGACCATGCGATCGAAGAAGATCGCAGCGCGCTCGGCAGCGCTCGTTTCGACGAACACTGGATCGGATGGCCACACCGGCCGCCGCGCCGCCGAACGTCGGTTCCATGCGTCGTTGTCCTCGATGAGCATCAGATATCCGAGCCAGGGTCGCAGCGGCGAGACGATGATCCCGCGCTCTACGGCCTTCCACACGTCCATCGCCTGGCCGAGCGCCTCGTCCGTTCGGTTGTTGAAGTTCTGACCCGGATTCGAACCGACGATCGACTTCAGTTCGATGATGGCGAGCACCCGATCGCCCACCGTGACGACGACGTCCCAGCTCTTGTCTCTGCGGAAGTAGCCGGGGACCGGACGCTTCTTGACCTGAAGCATCTTCGCTGGGATTCCGGCATCGACGAGCACTTCTACCAAGAGCAACTCGAGCGCGTTCATGTGTCGCCCGCCGGTCACCTCCGCGCGGAGACCGGTGTTCACGACCCCGAGGTCCCGAGATCGCTCTGCCTGTGTTCGACGAACGTTCCAGTACTCCACGACAGCGGCGTGCACGCGGTCGTCGTAGTTCGGGAGGCTGCTCGACATAGCCCTACTGCCGGCCAGTCGAGTCGTCGACGCCGTAGAGCCGCCGTGCCGTGGCACTCGCCACCGTTCGGTCCCGGTTCCGAAATGCCCGCCTCAAGACCGCCTGATCTCGCTTGGCGATCGACGTCGGGTCCGGCACGCGAATCCTTCGGAGGTACTGCGCTTGGAAGCGGTAGCACCCGCCGCGCATCTTCACGCAGTATGTGGCGACAAAGAGCTCCGCGATGTCCGACAGCAGCAGACCTCCGAGCACTTCGAGGTCCCACTGATCCGACGTGACGAAGTAAAGACCGTGGTGCGGGTAGGTCTGGCCCGAGTCGAGCACCGGCTGGATGAAGGCCTTGAGCTCCGGGATGACGAGCTTCTCACGCTCGAGCAAGCCGGGCTCGACTCGATCGATTGTCCGAAACCAGCGATCCGGGTTGGTCCGCGCGACGTGCCTGCCCTTGACAGAGGCAGCATGTGACTCGAGGTAGGCGCGAAGAAGCGGGAACTCCGCGAGATTCACGAGTTGCCCGTCCTGCCAGGGATTCACGAGGTACGTGCCTGACCAGTCAGCCGTACCGTCGTTCGTGTCTCGCGTCATCAGCAACGGCAGCAGCCGGTCGGCCTCGACCAGGCACCTGTCCTTGGTGAGGTACACCTCATCGACACCTGAGGCGACGCCGATACCCACGCGGGTGCCGGTCGCTTGCGACTCGAGCGGTTGGAACCGACGCTCGAGATCTGCAATGAGGGCGAGGTTCGCGGGGTCGCCGGAGGGCCACGATGCGCTGGCATCAAACCACGTCGGAAGCTTCGCCGCGCTGACCGATGGCGAGCTGAGGCGCTTGCTGCGGGACCCCGACCACCTCAGAAAGGCTCGGGCGTCCTTCTCGCCAAACGACTTCTTCGCGTTAGCCAACACGGCTGTCGACTGTGGCGATCGTCGGATGATCGTGACCGCCGGGTAGGCCGAGACCGGCTCCTCGAAGGCGGCCACGTCGTGCATGCTCACGACCGCCTCAACGGCGAAGTCCGCTGACACGAGATCTCGAAGGCCGGCTCCGTACTGGTTGTGCATCCAGCGATCGGCGACGATGAACCCGAGAACCCCTTCGGGCGCGAGCAACCGAAGGCCGGTCTCGATGAACCCCACGAAGATGTCGCTTCGGCCGCGCATCGTGGGGCACGCATGCCGATATGCGGCGCCCCGAGCGGCGGGCACGTCCTCGAGCCGAATGTACGGCGGATTGCCGAGAACGAAATCGACGCCGCCGTCGCCGTGGTCTGTGAGCAGAAAGTCTCCGCACCGCACCCAGGACGCTGCGCTGTCATTCGCAAGCGCCAACTCGATGCCGTCGTCCGTCAGCACTTTCACGACCGCCTTCTGAGCCAGCTCGGCGTTCACCGGCAGAAGGTCGAAGGCGCGTAGAGCCAACCTCGCTTCATCGAGCGACCGCCCATGCAAGCGGCAGGACTCGACGAGTCGCTCGACCATGGGCACCAAGAACGCTCCTGCGCCGCAGGACGGCTCGACCGCCACCATCGCGGCGAGGTCTCGGTCGGCCGTGAAGCCGGCCAAGTCGAGGATCAGTTCGACGACCCAACGGCGGGTGAAGACCTCGCCATGCTGGCCGGACTCGTCGATCTGAAACACCTCCGTACACGCTCCTTCGTCCAAGTCGAGGCTCATCTGGCGCCCCGATGCCAGACGGGTTCCACTCATCGCGGCGCCCTCCAGAAACTAGTTGCCGCGGCGGACCGGGGCAGGGACCAAACCCAGGCCTGGAGACGTACCGGTGCCAGGCGATCACCCGTTGCTCGAGGCGGAAGCACCACCTCGTGGTCGACACTCTGCAGGAGGGGTGTGACGCCGAACCGACCTCCCATCGACACAACCGTTATGTTGTGTTGTGGGCGGGAGGCCAGCCGATGATCAAGAACGAGCGGCAGTACAAGATCACCCGCAGCCGTGCCGACGAACCGCGCAACACCCTCGGCGAACTGCAGCGCACGCCACTGCCCGACGGGCTGCAACCCGAGACGCGCGAGCTACAGCTCGAGGCCCTCTGCGGCACGCTCGGCGACATCCAAGCCGAGCTGGCTGAGTACGACGCGCTCCACGACGCGACGCTCATCGAGGCGACCTGCATCGAACAGCTGCCGACGTCGCTCATCCAGGCGCGCATCGCATGCGGCCTCACCCAACGACAGCTCGCCGAGCGCGTGGCAGGTGATCGCGTCGGCAGCGGCGATCGCGGCGTGGATCGCGCATGTAGCGACGACGTCTGGTGCGTCGAGCAGCTCGGCCGCTTCGAGGAACTGGCGCGCGTCGACCAGGCGCCGCCGCGCCTGGTTCATATCGCACGGCTTCCGGGCGCCCTTTCCCCGACTCATCGTTGTCGCCCCGGAAACGACGCGGTGTCACCGGCCAGCGCAATTCCGTCCAGCCGGATCTGCTGGACAAGCGGGTTCTTGGAGCGGACGAGTTTCCGCCACGACGATGGCGAGTGCTCGACGAGCTGCAGGTCGTTGCCGGTCCACGAGCGAACGTCGGCTTGGAGGCGCGACAGACGCTCGTGCAGGTCGGGTGACTGGAGGTCGTCGGCGACGATCAGCAGGTCGACGTCCGAGTCGCTGTCGGCGTCGCCGCGAGCCACGGAACCGAAGAGCCAGGCGCCATCCAGGTCGGGCCACGCCGCGAGCCGCTCGCGCAATCGCCGGATCAGCTCGCCTCGCAGACCCGCCAAAGCCAGCAACGGCCCAGCCGCAAGATGGTTTCGGTTCAGCACGACCATCGACGATCGACCGGCGACTGTCTCGCTCACGAGTCCGCTCCGGATGAGCTCCCCGACGACGGCGCTGGCGTTACCTGGCGCGACGCCGGCAGCAGCGGCGAGCTGCCGCCTTGTGACCGGCTGTTCGAGCCGTGCAAGCACCTGCAGCAGAGCGCCACGGACGGCGGGTGCGACGTCGAGAACGGGGGAGCCCAGATCCATTGGTAGTCATCCTACTCCGTCGATGATCGGAAACAAGATCATACGATCTGTACTCAGATCATCGGGAAGGCTCTACGCACGACCGATTCCATGCGCCAGGGGCGTGACTGGCTTCCACGTGTGTGGTGGTGGCTTCACACCGACTGCCGGTGATATCCCGTGAGATCGAGAAGGAGGAACCGTGACCGACATTCTCATCGGAGACGTCCCCGAGGACGTCATCGCCGCCATCGACAGCAAAGCCCAGCGGGTCGGTCTCTCGCGAACCGAGTACCTCCGACGTGCGCTGGCCATGCCACCGCCGAGCTCAATGCCTGTGGGGCACCTGACCCCGGCGATCGAAGCCCGCGCCGTCGAGGTGCAAGCTGCTCCGCAGGGTCTCGTCCACGAACGGCGGCGTCAGCGCTTCCGCATGATCAACGTCGACGTCGATGCGTGGGGATACGGCCAGAGCGACCGGTCGAACCCGGTCTCAAGGGTGCCGCCGGTGCCGCCGGTGCCGCCGGTGCCGCCGGACTCGGACTCGGACTCGCCGGCGGCGGCGATCAGTAGCTGAATGTCGTGGCGGCCTCGTCGCCGATCCACTCCCACATGGGAATGGTGCCGCCGATGCTCGCGCCCTCGATCAGGGTGGCCTCGTCGAGGTGCTTCGAGTTGAAGCAGATCGGGCAGACGAGGTAGCGGCCACCGGCGGCGACGTAACGCGCCATGAGGTCGGCGATCGGTGGGCAGCCCTCACACGCGGTGCCGATCGCGACGCCCCGTGTGGCGAGTCGCGCCGCCTCCTTGGTGAGGAACATCAGTGTCGGGCGTCCGGTCTCGGCCGCGCCGACGGCGACGAGCAGCGCGACGGTGACCTTCTCGGCGTCCTCGAGACCGGTTGACAGACTGATGACGGCCTTGTTGCTCATGACGATCCTTTCGTTGTGTGTTCACGTCTTGCTTGCCGGGACCATGTTGGCGTCACACGATCGACGTCAAACGATCGACATTGCACGATCGACGTCAAACGATTGACATTGCATGATCGGCGTCACACGGTCGCTATGCGCAGGACGAGCGCGGCGACCGCGACCAACATCAGCACCGCGGGCGGCATCATCTGGCCGATCGGGTCCTTCACCCGGATGTGGGCGATGACCGCGCCCAGGAAGTACAGGACCAGCCCCGATGCCGCGGCGATGCCGATCGGTGCGACGAACAACCCGACGATCAGGCCGATCGCCCCGGCGATCTCGAGGCAGGCCAGCCACCTGACGATGCCGGCGGCGCCGACATGTTCCAGGGTCTCCATCGGTTGCGCGGCCCCGGTGAGCTTGCCGCCCGCCGAACCCAACGCCACCAGAGCCAACAGGACCGACACGATCACACACGCGAGGAACATGGTGGCATCGTAGACCGACCTCACCGCATAGGCCGTCGCCGGTGGCGCGTTCGCCGGCGATGCGTTCGTCGGAAGGGCGCTCGCCGCGGCGCGCCCGTCAACACTCCGTCGAGTCCGGGCGGCGCGCTCGCCGGCGGCGCGCTCGTCAACGCTCCGTCGAGTCCGGGCGGCGCCGGAGCTGCTGGGCCGGGGTGAACAGCTCCCTCGAGATACCGAGGCTCATCACCGCCGTCGTGGTCGCCACGCTGCCGAGCACGAGGTACATCACCGATACCTGCACCTTCACCGCATTGGCCGGATCGACGCCGGCGAGGATCAGCCCCACCATCGCACCCGGCAGGAACACCAGCCCGACCGCCTTGGTCGACTCGATCTGCGGCACGAGCGCCGTGCGCAACGACTGGCGCAACTGCGGTCGGAACGCGTCGGTCGCCGACAACCCGAGCGCGAGGCGAGCCTCGATCACCCCTCGTTGCTCGGTGGCCACGATCAACAACTGGCGCGACACCAACACCGTCGACGCCATCGAGTTGCCGACCACCATCCCGGCGAGCGGCACCAGCGTGCGGCCCTCCATCGGGTAGACGCCGAAGCCGAACAGCACGCCCAGCGTCACCAGCGCCGCCGCCGCGAACGACACGAGCGACAACGCCAGCACGTTGGGCACCTCCGGGGCGCGACGCGACGTCGTCCACGCTGCGAATACGAGCATCACCACGATCCACAGCACCGACCACCACAGCGAAGAGTCGGGATCGACCACGACCTTCAGCACCACCCCGACGAGCAGCAACTGAACCATCGCCCGGGCCGACGCCCACAGCAGGCTGCGCTCCAGGCCCAGCCGACGCCACATCGAGATGCCGACGGCAACGGCGACGAGGATCGCCGATGCCGCCAGCCCAGCGGCGCCGATGTCGCCCTGCTCGACCGTGCCCGCGGTCGTGGTCGCGACCGTGCCCGCGGTCGTGATCACGATCGCGACCGTGCCCGCGATCACGACGACGACCCATCGGGTCGCGGCGGCGTACCGACGATCCGCCGCACGACCGGGTCGGTGGAGGCATCGAGATCGGCAAGGTGGCCCGACGCCACCACGTGACCCGCAGCGATCACCACGACATGGTCGGCGAGCCGCCGCAACTGCTCGACGTCGTGGGTCACCCAGACGATCGAGACGCCGTTCGCGGCGAGCGACAGCGCCAGGTCTTCGAGCGTGCGACGCGCGTCGACGTCGAGCGACGATGTCGGTTCGTCGGCCAGCACGACCTCGGGGTCGGTGAGCAGCGACCGGGCCAGGCACATCCGTTGCGCCTCACCACCCGACAGTGTCGACGCCTCCTGATCGAGCAGGTCACGGCCGAGGTCGACCCTGCCGAGGGCCGCAGCCGCCGCATCGACCGACAGATCGGGCTTCGCGACCCGAAGGTTCTCGAGCACCGTCCCGGCGAACACCGCCGGCTGCTGGAACACCATCGCCACCCGCCGGCGCAGCTCGGTCGGATCCCAGTCGGTCAGGGGCCGCCCACCCCATCGGACCTCACCGGCCAAAGGGTCGTCGAGCCGATTGAGCAGGCGCAGCATCGTCGACTTCCCCGACCCCGAGGCGCCCACCAGCACCGTGATCCCGCCGAGGGGGACGTCGATGTTCAGCTGCGACAGGATCGGCGACCCCACCGGGCCGGCGTCGACACCGACGAACTCGAACACCACCGGGCTGGACACCGCCCGGACGGTACCGCACGTGCCCGCGTACCGTCGATGAGCCCGCCGGGAGCACGCCGGAGCACGCCGGAGCACGCCGGAGCACGCCGGAGCACGCCGACGCGGCACGACTGCTGTCAACGCGACTGGCCGCACGACTGACGCACGGCTGCGGCACGACTTGCGGCACGGCTGCGGCACGACTTGCGGCACGACTTGCGGCACGACTTGCGGCACGACTTGCGGCACGACTTGCGGCACGACTTGCGGCACGACTTGCGGCACGACTTGCGGCACGACTGAATGTCAGGGCCGTGTTGCGATCTGGCATGCTTCGGACATGCCGTGGTTGGTCAGCGATGCGAGGGTCCTGGCCTCCGCACAGGTGACCCGGAACCGCGCCGACCGCAGGCGCGGCCTGCTCAAACGCGACGACATCGAGGGCGCGCTGGTGATCGATCCGTGCCGCTGGATCCACACGATCGGCCTGCGGTTCCCGATCGACGTCGCGTACCTCGACACCGACGGCGTGGTCGTCAAGACCATCCAGATGCACCGCAACCGGATGGGGATTCCGGTCGGCCGTGCCCGCACGGTGATCGAAGCGCAGGCAGGAGCCTTCGCCCGCTGGGGCCTGCGTGTCGGCGACGTGATCGAGGTGCGCACCGAGGACGAACGGCCGGACGAACTGCCGGACGAACTGCCAGACGAACTGCCGGACGCATGAGCACGCTCTGGCTCGTTGCCACCCCGATCGGCAACCTCGGCGACCTGCCGCCGCGCGCCGTCGACACACTGCGCCACGCCAAGTTGATCTGCTGCGAGGACACCAGGCGGACCGGTCTGCTGCTCCAGCACGCCGGTGTCAAGGCCGAGCGACTCGCCATCTGCAACGACCACACCGAAGTCGCCCGGATCGGCGACGTGCTCGATGTGCTCGCCCGCGGCGGCGAGGTGGCGATCGTCAGTGACGCCGGCACGCCCGGTATCTCCGATCCCGGTGAGCGGATCGTGCGGGCGGCCATCGACACCGGCCACACCGTCAGCGCGATCCCCGGCCCGAATGCCGCGATCATGGCGCTCACGATCAGCGGGCTGCCGACCGATCGCTTCGTGTTCGAGGGGTTCCTGCCGCGCAAGGGCCGCGAGCGGGTGGCCCGCCTCGCGGAGATCGCCGCGGAGACCCGCACGTCGGTCATCTACGAGGCGCCCCACCGTGCGTTACGCACGTTGGACGACCTGCGCGACGCGTGCGGTGGTGATCGAATGGTGGTCGTGGCACGTGAGCTGACCAAGCTGTACGAGACGGTCGTGCGCGGGCCGCTCGGCACGATCGACATCGGAGAGCCCCGCGGCGAGTACGTGTTCGTCCTCGCCGGCGCCCCCGTCGATGACACGCCGGCCGACGATGAGACGATTCGGCACGCGCTGCGCATCGAGCTCGGGGCCGGGTCGTCGACGCGAGACGCCGCGGCGGCGGTCGCCTCCCGGCTCGGACGGCCGAAGCGTGAGGTCTACGCGCTCGCGGTCGCCCTCGCTGCCGGACTCGCTGCCGGACCGGACGGTCACGAGCCCGCTGCCGGACCGGACGGTCACGAGCCCGCTGCCGGACCGGACGGTCACGGGTCCGCTGCCGGGTCCGCGGCCGGACCCACCTCCGGGCCTGCTGCCGGACCGGACGGTCACGGGTCCGCTGCCGGGTCCGCGGCCGGACCCACCTCCGGGCCTGCTGCCGGACCGGACGGTCACGGGTCCGCTGCCGGGTCCGCGGTCGGACCCACCTCCGGGCCGGGCACTCACGGGGACGGCGCGGATCGTTGAGCGAGTACGTCGGCGTCGCGGGTTCCGGCCCGAGTGCCGCCTTCTTCGACCTCGACCGGACCCTGATCTCGGGTTCCTCGGCGTTCACCCTCGCCCTCCAGGGACGCAAGACCGGGATCATCCCGAACCGCGAGTTCGCGCGCGATGCCGTCGGGGCCGCGACGTTCAAGCTGCTCGGCGCGAGCGATGGCACCACCGACGAGGTCCGCGCCCGCATCCTGAAAGCCGTGACCGGCATGAAGCAGAGCGACCTGCAGGCGCTCAACTCCGAGGTGCTTCCGCGGCTCCTGGCCCGCCTGCGCCCGGAGGCTCGTCGGCTTCTCGACCAGCACCGCCGCGCCGGCCGCGACACCTACATCGTGTCGGCCGCGCCGCAGGAGATCGTCGAGCCGCTCGCCCATTCGCTCGGGATGACATCGGGCATCGGCACCCGCAGCGTCGTCGTCGACGGGCTGTACACCGGCGAACTCGACGGCCCGTTCTGCTACGGCGCCGGCAAGGTCGAGGCGATCGGCGAACTCGCGGACTGGCACGGCTACGACCTGTCGCAGTGCTACGCGTACAGCGACTCGGCGAGCGATCTCCCGATGCTCGAGGCCGTCGGCCATCCCGTCGCCGTCAACCCGGACGGAAGGCTCGAACGACACGCCCGCCGCAACGGCTGGCCGATCGTGATCTTCAGCCAACGGACCAAGTCGGTGATCCGGCGCACCGCGGTCTCGGTCGTGACCGTCGGGATCGCCGGCGCAAGTTTCGCCGCCGGCACCCTCCTCGGTCGCTCCACCGTCACCGGTCGCCACCATCGGTGACCCCGACCGCCGACCCCGCCCGCCGACCCGCCCGCTGACCCCGCCCGCTGACCCCGCCCGCTGACCCCGCCCGCTGACCCCGACCCTCTGCGATGAGTTCGAGCGCGACCTGTGCGCGCTCATCCTCATCGTCGGGAACGATCCATCAGTTGCGATGAGTTCGAGCGCGACCTGTGCGCGCTCATCCTCATCGGAGGGCATGTTCGTGGCGGCGCGCCGACGGGGAGACGTGGCGGGAAGACGTGGCGGGAAGACGTGGCGGCGCGCCGACGGGGAGACGTGGCGGGAAGACGTGGCGGGAAGACGTGGCGGGGAGACGGCGGGGAAACATCGGGTGTTCGCGGCGGGGCAACCTCTAGCGGGAGTTTCCGGGCTTTGCCGTTGAGGTCGCCTCGGGGCGTTCTGAGGTTTCTTTGAAATAACTCTGTGACCAGCGCGTTTGTCCTGGTCATGGGCTCGCGTTTTGGTGTCGGATAGTGTATTACCTATATGTATGACTTCGATCATCGGGAAGAAGCAGAACGGCAAGACCTACTACTACCTGGCCGAGTCCGCCAGGGTCGACGGAAAGCCCCGGATCGTGTCGCAGCGCTACCTCGGCTCAGCCGACGAGATCGCCGCACGACTGTCCGAAGCCGGTCCGGGTGAGCCGGACCGCACCCGCCATCTGACATTCGGGGATGTGGCCGCGGTGTGGTCGATACTGGAACGGCTCGGTGTCGCCGAGATCGTCGACGACGTGGTCGGTTCTCGCGGTCACAGCCCCGCGACGGTCGGGACCTACATCGCGTTGGCGACGTTGAATCGGGTTGTCGATCCGTGCTCGAAACGCAAGTTCTCGGACTGGTGGCGCACGACCGCCGGCGACCGGTGGGTCAAACTGCCCGCCACCGCGTTGGATCATCGCCGGTTCTGGGACGCGATGGACGCCATCAACGAGTCCGATCTGGCTGAGATCGAACGTCGCGTCGTGGCCCGCATGATCGAGGTGTTCGCTGTCGAGGTGTCGGGGCTGGTGTTGGACATGACGAACTTCGCGACCTGGATCGACACCGGCAACGATCGGGCTCCGATCGCCCAGCGGGGCCACAGCAAGCAGAAGCGCTCCGACCTGCGGATCGTCGGGCTCGGACTCGTCGTGTCCGTCGACGGTGGCATCCCGCTCGTGTCCCACGCCTACCCCGGCAACAAACCTGACGTCACCCAGTTCCCGACCATCGTCAACGAACTCGCCGCCCGATTCGACACTCTGCGCGACGGCGACGACGTCGGCGGGACGGACCGGCTCACGCTGGTGTTCGACGCCGGCCAGAACTCACAAGACAACTTCGAGTTGTTCACCGATTCGCCGTTCCACTTCGTTGGATCGCTGCCACCGTCGGATCATCCCGACCTGCTCGCCGTCGCCCACAGCCGCTACCGGACCGTCAACCCCACAGCGTTCCCGGGGCTGACCGCCTTTGAGACCACCAAGGCCGTGTTCGGCGTCGAGCGGCGCCTCGTGGTGTGCCATTCCCAGAACCTGCACGACAAGCAGTCCCGGGGCTTCGACCAGACGATCGCCAAGGCCCGCCGCCAACTGTCCGCGCTCGCCGCCCGCCTCGCCCGCGGACACACCCGCAAGCCTCGCGACCGAGTCGAAGCCGAGATCGCCGCGATCGTCAAGCCGCGCTGGGTGTCACGGGTGATCTCCACCAACCTCACCGGCGACACCCCCGCTGAGCTGCGCCTCACGTTCCGCACCAAACCAGCCGCACGCGCCGCGCTCGAAGCCGAACTGTTCGGCAAACGGATCCTGTTCACCGACAAGAACACCACCCTCGCCTCGACCGCCCAGATCGTGGCCGACTACCGCTCCCAAGAAGTCGTCGAAGCCGACTTCCGCCAAATGAAAGACCCCACCGTCGTGTCGTTCTCGCCGATGTTCCATCACACCGACCAGAAAATCCGTGTCCACACCTTCTACTGCGTGCTCGCCCTGATGGTCGCCAGGCTCATGGTCCGCGACGCCGACCACCACGGCCTCCACCTCAGCGTGCGCGAACTGCTCGGCACCCTCGCCGGCATCCAAGAAACCGTGCTGCTCTACCAAGGCGACCGCGGACGCCCCCGCGCCCGACGAATGCTCACCGACATCGACCCCACCCAACAACGTCTCTACGACCTGTTCAACCTCGACACCTACGCACCGAAACGCTGACATAGGTACTACACCCCAAAACACCCGAAAACAGGCTCTGACCAGCACAAACACTACCCCACACACCCCCAAGCCCGGAAACTCCCGCTAGGTTGGCGATGATGGCCGCCGACCTCGAATTCTTCTTCGATCCCGTCTGCCCATGGGCGTGGATCACATCGAGGTGGGTGAACAACGTCGCCGCGCAGCGTTCCTACACGGTCAACTGGCGGTTCATCTCGCTGTGGAACCTCAATGAGGACAACGCGAAGCAGTGGTACACGCCCGAGTACCGGGCAGGGCACTACCGCGGGCAGCAGGGCCTGCGCGTCGCCGATGCAATCCGGCTCGGCGCCGCTCAACGCGAGGGTGCCGAACAACTCGAGGGCGCAGGCGCCGACGCGATCGGGCGCTGGTACACCGCACTCGGCACGGCGTTGCACGTCGAGCGCCGGCAGGAGGAGATGGCCGCCGATCCCCTCGGCTTCCTGGCAACGCTGTTGGGCGCGAACGGATTCGATGCCGTCCTCGTCGAGGCGGCCGAGGATGACTCGCACGACGACCACATCCGGGCCGACACCGAACTCGCGCTGAGCCGAACCGGGCGCGATGTCGGAACGCCGATTCTGACGTTCCACCCGGACGCCGACGAGGAAGCGAGCTTCTTCGGGCCGGTCATCTCCAAGGCGCCGAAGGGACGAGAGGCGCTGAAGCTCTGGGATGCCGTGGAGACGTTGGCGACGATGTCGGGGATGGCCGAACTGAAACGGTCCAATCGGCTCGCGCCGGATTTCGCCTGACCGGCTCACCGACGACGACGACAACAACGACAACGGCGACGACAACGACGACGACAGAACGACGACGACAGAACGACGACGAGAAGGGAGCGCCGACATGGCTGGACGGCAACGTGGAGGAGGTAGGAGCAGCTCGCGCAGCTCGCCGAAGTACCCGCGTGGTGCACGGGTCGGCGCGACGCTGCGGGAGATCATCGCCGACGAGTTGGTGCGGATCGACGACGAACGCTTGTCGCTCGTGTCGATCACCGCGATCGACGTCGACCCGGAACTCAACCGGGGGATCGTGTTCTTCGATTCGCTCGACGGTGAGGACGGCGATGCCGAGATCCTCGCGGCGCTCGGGGCGCACCGCATCCGGCTGCAGTCCGCGATCGCCCGTCAGATCCGGGCGAAGAAGACACCGATCCTGGAGTTCCGACCCGACCTGGTGATCAGGTCGGCGGAGCGGATCGATGAGATCCTGCGGGCCGACCGCGACCGAATCGAGCGCGACGGACAGGGCGACGCCGTCTGATGGCGCGGCGCAAGTCGGCCTCGACCCATGGGTTGGCCATCGTCGACAAGCCGCCTGGGGTCACCAGTCACGACGTGGTCGGGATGCTTCGCCGCCGGTTCGGTGAACGCCGGGTCGGCCACGGAGGCACGCTCGACCCGGACGCGACGGGCGTGCTGGTCGTGGCGGTCGGGATGGCGACGAGGCTCCTGCGCTTCGTCGAGATGACGCAGAAGGAGTACGTCGGCGAGGTGGTGCTCGGCGTCGAAACGAACACGCTCGACGCCGCGGGCGACGTCACCGCCGTGCACGACATGGCCGGCGTGACCGTCGATGACGCACGACGCGTCGTCGACGACCACCTGACGGGGCCGATCGAGCAGATCCCGCCCATGGTGTCGGCCATTCGAGTGGGTGGCAAGCGGCTGCACGAACTGGCGCGGGAGGGGATCGAGATCGAGCGGGAAGCTCGCCAGGTCAGAATCGACCGGTTCGACGTGTGGCCGACCGACGACCCATCGGTGCTGCGCATCGAGGTCGAGTGCTCTGCGGGCACCTACATCCGTACCCTCGCAGCCGACCTCGGAGCGCTGCTCGGTGGGGGCGCGCACCTTCGATCGCTGCGCCGAACGCGGGTCGGCACGTTCACGATCGACGAGGCGGCTGCGCCGGACGACTGTGTGCTGCTGCCCGTCGCCTCGGCTGTCCGAGCGCTCTCGGGGGTCGAGGTCGATGCCGCCACGGCTGCGCTGGTGGCGAACGGCCGCGTCCTGCCGCGCTGGGAGGGTTCGGGACC
>CAVPET010000071.1:0-17761 GCA_963703525.1 Ilumatobacteraceae bacterium
AGGTAGCTTGCGTCGACATGGCCGGCGAGGAGCACCAGCCGGGTTGGTACCCGGACCCTGCCGGAAGGTTCGAGTTCCGATTCCACAACGGGCACACCTGGACGGCCGACGTCGCCGTCGGCGGCGCCCGCTTCGTCGATCCGCTGGGATCCTCCCCGGCGGCGACGAACGGCCCTTCGCCCGACCGGCCCGGGCGTAACGGACTGGCGATCGCCGCGATGATCCTCGGCATCGTCGCGGTGACGATCGCATGGCTGCCGTTCATCGTGATGGTCGGCGCGATCTGCGCGCTGCTGGCCGTGGTGCTTGGCGCGATCGCCCTGGCCCGATCGCGCCGGCTGGGCACGGGGAACGCGTTCGCCGTGACTGCGCTCGCGACCGGTCTCCTCGGCGGGTTGCTCTGCATCGTCGGCGTCGTCTTCACCCTCGCGGTGATCGACGCGTTCGACCGCTACGACAACCCCGCGGCGAACGACACCCGAGTGATCTCGTGCGAACTCGAGGGTTCGACGGCGACGATGACCGGCGAGATCGAGAACCTCGACGACGATGTCGCAGACTTCGCCGTGACCGTAGCGTTCACCCGCGTCGGCACGGACAACGCCCACCGGTCGGCGCGCGCAGACGTCGACGATGTCGCCCCCGGCGAGGTGGCGACGTTCGAACTCACCCGTCACGTCCAGCTCGACGATGTCGCTTGCCTGATCACGTCGGTGACCGGACCCCTACCGTTCGGTCTCGACGTCCAACCGTGAATCCGTCACGGCACGACACGTCAGAGCGACGTCGCCGAGACCCAGGCGTCGTACAAGCGTCGGTACGCACCGTCCTGGGCGATGAGGTCGTCATGATGACCGTCCTGCGCCAAACGGCCGTGCTCGAGCACCAGGACACGATCGGCGCGGGCGGCAGTCGAGAGCCGGTGGGCGATGGCGATCGTGGTGCGGGAGGCAGCCAGGCGTTCGAGCGCCCGAGCCACCCGTGCCTCGGTCAGCGCGTCGACCGACGATGTCGCCTCGTCGAGGATCAAGACGTCAGGGTCCGCGAGCCCGACGCGGAGCAACGCGACGAGTTGGCGCTCGCCGGCTGACAGCTGATCGCCGCGCTCACCGACATTGGTCTTCAAGCCCTCGGACAACGACTCCACCCAGTCACGCACCCCGAGTTCGTCGACCACACGCTCGACATCGGCCGGCGTGGCGTGCTCGGAGGCGAAGGCGATGTTCGCCGCGACCGAGCCGTCGAAGAGGAACGGTTCCTGCGACACCACGATGAGGCGCCGGCGGAGTTCGGCTCGGTCGACCCGACGCAACGCAACGCCACCGAGTTCGATCGATCCGGTGGTCGGATCGGCAAACCGCGCGATGAGTCTGCCGAGCGTGGTCTTGCCGGACCCGGTCGAGCCGACGACGGCCACCTGTTGGCCGGCCGGAATCATGACGTCGATGTGCGCGAGTACGGCGGCATCGTTGCCTTGGTCACCGCGGCTCGGGTAGGCGAACGTCACGTCGCGAATGTCGATGCGCAAGGTTCCGGCAGGCAGCGGAATCGGGTCGGTCGCCGGCGGCGGACCGATCGGAAGGTCGAGCACCGCCAGCACACGGCGCAGCCCGGCAACGGCATTCTGGGTCTGATCGAGCACCTCGGTGAACTCGGCGATCGGTTCCAGGAAGCGATAGGTCAGGAAGATGAATCCCACCAGCGCTCCCGCAGTCAGACTGCTCGACGGCCCCATCCACACGCCGAGCGCGACGACAGCAGAGATGGTCAGCACGGAGAAGATCTCGCCGGACGGGAACAGGAACGCGCCGATCAACGAGGCTCGAACCTGCGCCGCTGTCTTTGCTTCGACTGCCTCCTGAACACGGTCCTCGAGCGCCTCGCCCGCCCCGTACGCGCGGATGGTCGCGGTACCGGACACCACCTCGGCGATCGAACCGAGCATGTTGCCGTTCGCTTGCCGTGCTGCGTCGTAGGCGCGCACGAGCCGGGACTGCACCGCTCGGAGCACGAAGGCCAACGGCATCGAAACGGCGAACGCCACGAGTGCGAGCTGCCAGCTGTACGCGAGCATCACCGCGGCGACGATCAACATCAGCGTGCCGTCGAGGAGCCAGGCCAACCCACCCCACTGGAAGAACTGGGCGAGCGTCTCGATGTCGCTCGTGACTCGCGACACCAGGCCGCCGCGCCGCTCGTCATTGTGGGTGGCGAGGCTCAGTTGGTGGATGTGGCCGATGAGTCGCTCTCGGAGGTCGTAGAGCGCACGTTCGCTGCGCTCGCCGAGCCGCAGCGCAGCTTGGCGCAACGCGAATCCGGAGATGACGACGGCGATCGCGCCGGCCACGGCCATCCGGACGATCACCTCGAGGCGCACATCGCCCGAGTCGTCGATACCCCGGTCGATCGCCTGCTGGATCAGGATCGGGACCACGACCCGCCCGGCGGCGGCGACGGCTGCCAGCAGCCAGGTCACACCCAGGCCCTGGCGGAGGATCGGCGCAGTCTCCAGGCCGCGCCCGATCGTACGGGCGGCGGAGTCCTGGCTCGGTGGCGCCATGGTCCCGGCGCGAGCGATCAGTGTGGGGTCGACCGTGTTCATGACGGCACACCGGCGCTCTCCGAGGACTCACGACGTCCGCAGGCCTCGTCGGAACGATCGGATTCGAAGGCTTCGAGCAGCTCTCGGTACGCGGGCTGCGACTTCATCAGCTCGTCGTGCCGGCCGTGCGCAGCGACCACTCCACCCGAGACGAACACGACGTCGTCGGCGAGCGCGATCGTCGACGGACGAGATGCGACGATGAGCACCGAGGCAGCAGCGAAATGCGTCCGGACGTTGTCGAGCACGATCGCTTCGGTCGATGGGTCGAGGGCCGAGGTCGTGTCGTCCAACACGAGCACGTCGGGCCGACGCACGAGCGCTCGTGCAAGTGCGACACGTTGACGCTGGCCACCGCTGAGGCTCACGCCACGTTCGCCGACGATCGTGTCGAGCCCGGCGGGCAGCTGGGAGACGAAATCGGACGCGGCAGCCAGCCGGAGCGCATCCCACACCTCCGCATCGCCGACGTCGGCGCCCATCAGGATGTTGTCCTTGACGCTCCCGCCGAGCAGGAAGGCCTCCTGGAAGACCACCGACCGCGTGCCGCGCACCAGGCGGATCGAGCCCCGGGTCGGGGCGATCAACCCCGCGACGAGCATCACGATGGTGCTCTTGCCGGAACCGGTCGGGCCCACGAGGGCGGTGATGGTCCCCGTCGGCAAGGAGAGATCGATGTCGGTGATGGTCGGGAGATCCTCGCCCTCGTGCCCGAACGACACGGCACGAAGTTCGATACCGACGCCCTCCGGGGCATCCTCGATCGCGTCCAGCGGGTCGGCTTCCAGCGGCTCGTCGAGCACCGCCATGACCCGATTCCATGCTGCCATCGAGCGCGGCAGTTCGGAGAGCGCGTAGCCGATGAGGCGCAACGGGAACACCAGCAGCGTGAACAGGAAGATGGCGCTGGAGAACTCCCCGACCGTCAGATCGCTCGACTGGATCCGCAGCGCGCCGATCACGACGAGCAAGATGTTGGCCAACGAGGGGATGACATCGAGCAGCGCCTCGAACCAGCTCCGGATCCGGATTGCCCTGACCCGCGACACCCGGACCTGTTCGGCGAGGACAGCGAGACGCCCGGTCTCGCGTTCCTCGGCGCCGTAGGACTTCACGAGTTGGACGCCCTCGAAGCTCTCGTGCACGCCGGCGGAGAACTCGCCGAGCTGATCCTGGGCGCGGGTGAAGTGGGCCGACACCGCCCGCTCGTAGACGACGTTCGTGGCGACGAGCACCGGGAACAACACGACTGCGACGAGCCCGATGGCGAGGTCGATGGTGAACAGCCAGACCGTCGACACGAGGATCATGAGCACCGTGGAGGTGGCGAACGGAATCGGCGAGAGGACCGCCACGGTCGCCTCGGTGTCGATGCCTGCCCGTTGCACCAGGTCACCGTCGGGGCGACGGGCGTGCCATCGGACTGGTTGACGAACCAGTCGGGCCACCACGTCGTTGGTGTAGGTCTGCGCGACCCTCCACATCAAGATGCCCGCGTAGCTGCGACGAACAACGATGCCGGCGGCTCGCACGATGCCGATCCCGACGACCATGGCCACACCGGTGAGCACAGTGGTCGCCTCCACGCTGCCGTCCTCGAACCGCGGCAGGATGACATTGTCGATCACCCAGCCGATCGCGAAACTGGACAGGATCGTGCAGATCGCGAAGACCGCTGCCCCACCCACCGCGATGGCGAAGTACCGGGGATGGACGCGCACGAGCGAAGCGATGAAGGCCACGTTGCGCCGGGCGCGACCACGCCCGGGCGCGCCGATGGCCTCCTCAACGGTCTCGGGGCTCACGCCCGAGTTTCTACCAGCGTGATCACCCCGTAGCGTCCTCGGTTGTGACGATGCCCGCGGAAGTGATCGCGGACTACGGATCGCAAGACCCACCGCGAAGGAACCCGCTCGTACGAGTCGTGGTCGTCGTGCTCATCGGCGGCCTCGCGGCGTTCTGGATCTGGGCACTGTTCTTCGCTTCGAAAGCCGCCGTCAACAAGGTCGGCGACCCGGCCTGGGCGGCGCGAGCCGAGCAGATCTGTGCCGCGGTCGATCCGCAACTGCGTGCGCTCGAGGCGCAGGCATCACCTGATCTCACCGCGCGCGCCGACCTCGTCGTGCAGTCGACGGACCTGTTGTCGAACATGCTCGACGACGTCGTCACCGTGATGCCGACCGACGACAAGGGCCTGGCGATCGTCCCGGACTGGGAGGCCGACTACCGGATCCTCCTGGAGAATCGGTACAGCTACGCCGAGATGCTCCGCTCCGGAGTCGACGGCCCGTTCACCGAGACAGCGGTGAACGGCATCCCGATCACCGAGCGGATCGAGACGTTCGCCGGCGACAACGAGATGCCGAGCTGCGCTCCGCCACGCGGCTCGGTGCTCTGAACCGCTCCGTTGCTCTGAACAGCCCCGCCCTCTGAGCCCATCTGCCAGAGTGATCGCTCGGTCGATCAAAGGCAGTCTGTGCGGCTGTCGTCAGGCGATCGTCTTGATCACCCTCGCCGGCACACCGACGGCGACGGTGTTGTCGGGGATGGTCCCCGTGACCACGCTGTTCGCTCCGATCACGACGTGCCGGCCGATCGTGGCGCCGGGCAGGACGACGGCGCCGTGGCCCAGCCAACTTCCGCTGCCGATCGAGACCTCGCGCTCGGGCATGACCTGTCGGGAGATCGGCAGGTCGAGATCGGTGTAGCCGTGGTTCTGGTCCGTGATGTAGACGTGATGACCGGTCCACACGTCGTCACCGATCTCGATGCGCAAGTGCCCGACGATGCCCGAGCCCTTGCCGAACAGGCAACGGTCACCGATCGTGATCACCTTGTCGGAGACCATCTGCTGGCCGGGCGCCATTCCGGCGGACAACGTCATGTGTGGGCCGAACATCGTGCCGGCGCCGATGTGGATGAACTGCTCGTTGAACAACGCGGTGGTCGGAAAGCAGATCACGCTGTGGCGCCCGAATGCGCCGAAGCGGCGGCCCCGGCGGGTATCCGGCCCGATGGCTCCGAGTTCGACGGCCGTCTCCCAGCCCGACTGCACGACCTCGCCGGCAACCCGCTTCAGGATCGCTCCGAGTCGCCGACTCGGAGTGGATGGAAGTTCTGGCCGATCGAGCACCGGCCGCAACCGTAGTCACGACTGCCCCGGCTGTCCCGATCGCTCCTTGCGTCGCGGAGGCCCTCGGCTCCCTAGTCTCGTCCCCGTGGCCCTCAGGATCCGCAGCGAGACTCCGTCAGGATCGATCACCGACGTCGACGGGATCCGGGTCGGACATCACCAGCGCATCGGCCGAGGCTGGCAGACCGGAACAACGGCGATCATCGTGCCCGGCGGCGCGACGCCTGGTGTCGATGTCCGCGGTGGCGGACCCGGCACCCGCGAGACCGATGCCCTGCACGCTCAGAACCTCATCGAGCGGATCCACGCGGTATGCCTCACGGGTGGGAGTGCCTACGGCCTCGCGGCCGCCGACGGTGTGATGTCATGGTTGGAAGGCCGTGGACTCGGGTTCCCGATCGGGCCCATTGATGTGACCCCGGCACGTGTGGTGCCCGTCGTGCCGGCCGCGGTGATCTTCGACCTCGGACGCGGCGGCGCCTTCGCGAACCGTCCCGACGCCGGCTTCGGATTGCGAGCGGCGCGGAATGCCCGCTCGGACCAGCACCACTGGGGCGCGACCGGCGCGGGAACCGGAGCGAGGGCCGGAGGGCTCCAGGGTGGCGTCGGCACCGCGAGCACCGTCATTCGGGTCCCCGCCGGCGCCGAGGAGGCGCCGATCGAGATCACGGTCGGCGCGTTGGCAGTCGTCAACGCGAGCGGCTCGGTGGTCGACCCGGCCACGGCAATGCCATGGGCGCCGAGCGGGCTCGTCGATCATCCACCGACGCCGCGGGAGCATCGACGGATGCTCCGGGCCATCGACGCCCCGCCCGCTCATCTCAACACGACGATCGGTGTCGTGGCCACGTCGGCCCGACTGTCCAAGGCCGAGGCCTCGAAGTTGGCCTCGGTTGCCCACGACGGCCTCGCTCGAGCGATCAGACCCGCTCATTCGATGTTCGACGGGGACACGATCTTCGCCCTCGCGACGGGCGCAGCCGAGTTGCCGCACGCGGCGAGTCGCCTCCAGACCGACGGCTCACGAAGCAGTGCGTTGAATCAGCTGCTGGTTGCCGCAGCCACCACCTTCGCGGCGGCGTGCACGCATGCCGTGCTGGCCGCGTCGTCGATCGGCCCGTTCCCCGCATACTTCGACCTGTGCCCATCCGTGAGACGACGATGACCCCACCGGCGCGATCGCACCGAACCGTGACATTCACGGGCCCGAAGGAGATGCGGCAATGGTCGAACGCGCAGCATCGGGCGGGCATCTCGGTCGGGTTGGTGCCGACGATGGGGGCGCTCCACCGCGGCCACCTCGAGCTCATCGGGTATGCGCAGCAGCTGGCCGACGTCGTGGTCGTCTCGATCTTCGTCAACCCCCTGCAGTTCGACCGGACCGATGACTTCGACCGGTACCCACGCTCGATCGAGGCCGATGCCGCCTCGTGTGCCGAGTGTGGTGTCGACGCTGTCTACGCGCCGACGGCAGCGGCGCTGTACCCACCGGGCTTCCAGACCACCGTCTCCACCGGCGACATGGCGGCCCGAATGGAGGGCGCCTCACGTCCGGGCCACTTCAACGGCGTGGCAACCGTGGTCACGAAGCTGTTCGGCGCAGCGCAGCCCGATCTGGCGATCTTCGGCGAGAAGGATTTCCAGCAGCTCGCGGTCATCCGACGAATGGTGCTCGACCTCGACCTCGGCGTCGAGATCATCGGATATCCGATCGTGCGTGAATCCGACGGTCTTGCACGATCGAGCCGGAACATGCGCCTCGACGCGACCCACCGAGCGGCGGCAGCCTCCATCCCCCGAGCACTCGATGCCGCCGTGGCGCTCGCTCGCTCAACCGCGACGACCCCGGCCGAGATCATCGCGGCGGCGACGGCCGTCATCGCGACCGAACCACTGGCCACAATTGACTACGTCGAGGTGTTCGACAGCAGTTCGCTGTCACCCGTCGCGGGCATCGACGACAACGATCGACACCCGGGGCGTCTGCGTATCGCCGCCGCCGTGCGGATCGGTGATGTACGCCTGATCGACAACCGTGATCTCTTCGAGGCCTGACGCGTCCGAGCCCGACCGATCCGAGCCCGACCGATCCGAGCCCGACCGATCCGGGATGGCCGCATCCTGCAGACGGTCGGCCACCCCGGTGAGCACGATGGCGAGCACGACGCCGTTGAAGATCGCATGGGCCACGATCGTCGGACCGATGCGTCGTAACAGCGTCGCCGCGACACCGAACGCGATCCCGACGGCCGACAACACCATGACGAGACCGATGTTTCCCCGGCCACGCACGGGATCGAGGTGCGCCGAACCGAACAGGACTCCCTGCACCCCGATCGCGAGAACTGCCGGAAGGCGGCTGCGCAGCCCCCGCATCACGACACCTCGGAAGACCATCTCCTCGACGATCGGAGCGGCGATCACCGCGGTGACGACGATCGACACGACATAGGTCCGGTCGGTCTGCAGTTCGGAGATGCCGTCGGTGTTGTTCGACATCGGTAGATCGAGCCCGATGACCAGGGCGGCGACGCCGACTTGGACTCCGAGCGCTGCCAGCCAGATGACCGGCCCCCAACCGACGTCGGCCCACCGAGGCCGCAGACCGATGTCGCCGCCGAGATTGCCCGTCCCCCATCGGCCACTCGTGTACAGGCACCAGGCCACCGATGGCCCATAGCCGATCGTCGTGAGAATTGCCACGTACACGACGACCGGCCACTCGAAGTCGACGATCGCGTCGAGGATGTACTTCGACGCGAGCAACGAGGCCGTCAGTACCACGATTGCGCCGATGGCGGCAGGGATCGGCAACGTGGGCGCGGGCGGCCGCTCGGGAGCGAAAACGGGCCGCGCCGGTGGCGCCGAAGGGCCGACCGACCGTGCGAGCGCACGCTCCGAACTACCGGGGGGTGGAAAGCTCGGCGGGGCCGCGGGAGGCGGAAACGGCGTCATGGGATCACGGGGTCATGGCGAGATGGTGGGGTCACCGATGAAGTGGCGTAGTTCGTGACGGAGTGTCTGGGTTTCGTGAAGTTTTCATCATCGTCGTTTGAGTTTTGCTCCTGACGCGCCGATCAAGAGATACGGGACCGTTGGGTCTCGTTGATCACGACCTTCCGCAGGAGAAATCATGCCCGCTTCCGCGTCACGACGTAGCCGCCCATTCACTCGCCTCACCGCGGGCCTCGTCGCGGCGTTGTCGTGTCTGGCGATCGTCGCGTCCGACGCCGGTTCGAGTTCCGTAGAGGCCGCCGGGGTGGACCCCAACGACTGGCTTGCGGTGCTCAACACCTACCGCTCACAATCTGGCCTCGGAGCGGTCTCGGAGAACGGGGCGTGGGCGAGCGGTACGGCGAACCATTCCTGCTGGATGCTGCTCAACGGTATCGCCCACGACGAGCCCAGCGGGACACCCGGCTACACCGTCGACGGCGATGCGGCGGGGAATGCCGCCAACGTCGCGGTGTCGAGCGCCTCCACTGCCAGCGCCAAGGGCCACATCGACCTGTGGATGTCAGGACCGTTCCACGCCATCGGAATCCTGCGCGCCAACCTGACCCAATCGTCGTACGGCCAGTGCACGAGCCCGCCGAACCCGTCGACGACATCGTGGAAGTCGGCAGGCACCCTCGACGTCGTCCGCGGCAACAACTGGAGTGGCCCCAAGCCGTCGGCGCCCATCGTGTTCCCGGGGAACGGCGCGACGACCAGCCTCACACGGTTCGTCGCCGAATCACCCGACCCGCGCACGTTCTGCAATTGGACGGGCCGCACCGTCGGTCTGCCGTTGATCGCCCTCATGCCGGCCAACGTCACGTCGGCGAGCGCCTCCCTGTCGGGCCCGAACGGGCCGGTCACCACGTGCGTGTTGACCGGATCGAACACCGACGGGGTCGCCAGTTCGATTCTCGGAGGCGACAACGCGATCGTCGTCGTGCCGGACGCGCCGCTCAGCACCGGTACCTACAACGTGTCGGTCAACTCCAACGGGGGCAACGCCGGCTGGTCGTTCAACGTCGACCCCAACGCCGTCTTCGCTCCCACCGTGGCGCCGCCGGCTGTAGCCACGGTGCTCGGTACCGCCATGAGGTACCAGTCGGTGAGCCCGTTCCGATTCGCCGATTCCCGCATCGCCCAGACACTTTGGCCACTGCCGGCGGGGCAACCCGTACGGGTCCAGATCGCGGGCCGGCAAGGCCTGCCGGATGACATCACCGCCGTGAGCGCGAACTTCACGATTGCCGAGGCCCAGAGTCCCGGCTACCTGACCGCCTACGACTGCTCGAGCGCCCAACCGTCGGTGTCGACACTCAACTACCGCGCCGGCGAAGCGATCGCCAACCAGGCGATCATCCCGCTCGACAAGGGTGCGTTGTGCCTCTTTTCCGCCGGCTCGGCGCACGTCATCATCGACGTGAACGGCTTTGTCGCCCCGTCGGGCGCCTCGCAGTTCGTCCCCGTCGACCCGACTCGTCTCTTCGACAGCCGTCGTGGCAGTGCCTTCCAGGCCGGATCGACCACGAGGATCGTCGTCGAGGGCGGTGCGAGTCCCGCTCCTGACAGCGCTGACGCCGTCGCCCTCAACGTCACGATCACCGACGCGGCCGGGGCCGGGTTCGCCAAGGTCTACCCCTGCGATGTCAACGAGCCCAACGTGTCCAACGTCAATGTCAACACCGGCGGCGTGCGGGCGAACTCGGTCATCGTGCCGACCGCAGCCGACGGGTCCATCTGCGTCACCACGAACGTCAACGCAAATGTGATCGTCGACATCACCGGATGGTTCGGTCACACCGCCGGGTACTCGTTCCTGCCGCTTTCCCCGATCCGGATCGCCGACACCCGCAGCTACCAGCCTGAGCTCAATCCGGCGGCCAACGGCCAACCGCTCGCTCCGGGAGTCGTCCGGCGGGTGCAAGTGGCCGGCACACGCGGTGTGCCGGCAGGGGCCAGAGCGGCCACGGTCAACTTGGTCGCACTCGACGCGCTGGGCGGCGGATTCCTGCAGGCGGTCCCGTGCGATGCATCCTCGGGAGTGTCGAACCTGAACTACGTCGACTGGGCGCCGGTGGCCAACGGCGCCATCGTGAAGCTGTCCTCCGACGGGGCCATCTGCGTGACGTCGTCACAGTGGGCCCACGTGATCGTCGACCTCAGCGGGGTGTGGATGTAGCCCGACGATTCCGGACGCGGGCGATACGAGGAGCGGTTGTGGTCAACGGTGTGTCGACTGGTCCTCGACGGTTGCCACGTGACGGACCGTGTGGATGCTGTCGCCGGACAGGATCGCTCCCCGACCGAGCAGCCGACCCGACTGCCAGTTTGACAGACCCAACTCCGGCAGGTCGAGGGCGTACTGACCGTCGACCCACCTGGTGAAACCGTTCCCCACGAACGGTGCATCGAGCGCCTGATAGCAGCGCTCGAACTCCTCGCGGTCCGCGGTCACGACCGAGACGATGAACCGCGGGCTGTAGGTGTTGGCGAGGGTGGTGGCCTGCTCGACCGAGTCGGTCACGACGATCGACAACTCGGGGGAGCGCTCCCATTCCCACTCGGTGGCCAGCGCCTCGATCGGCGCCAACGACGCCGACGGTTCGCTCACCCGGCCGGCGCTCCGCTCGATCTGGACGATCCGCTCGAACCGCTCGGACGGCACCCAGGCCTGCGAGCCCATCACGACATGGAACCGGGCCTCGCTGCCGAGCCCTGCCGCGGCCGTATCCGCAGCGGCGATGACGACCGGCACCAGCTCGCCGGCGCGCGATCGGGGGACCGCGCACACGTTGAGTGTGTTGCACACCTTGCGATCGAGGGAATGTTCGACGGCCAGGCGGACGTCCTCGCTCGCCGCATGTTCCCCGGTGATCATCCAGGCGCCGCCCGTACCGTGCAGGCTGACGGGCGTACCGGCCTGGGACGCCACGGCGCCGAGCTCCGCCACCGCCGCGCCCGACCCGCGGGCCACTGCGAGCGCCAACCGACGGTCGTCGAACAGCGCGTGCCCCGCGGCGCGAGACGGCGAGTCGACGAGTTGTACGACGTGCAGCGGAAGCCCGGCCGCGGTGAGCGCCGGGCTCAACGCATGCTCGACGATGGAGCGCGCCGTGCCGAGCGCGTCGGAGCCGATACGGAACACGACGGCATTGCCCGTTCGTACCACCCCGCATGCGTCGGCGAACACGTTCGGGCGACCCTCGAAGACGAATCCGACGACCCCCAGGGGCGCTCGTCTCGACTCGACTGACCAACCTTGGTGATCCACGTTCCCGGTGGACACGCCGCGGCTCGCGGGCTGGTCACGCCACACTCGCAGGCCGGCAGCCATGTCACCGCGCATCGCATCGTCCAACGCCAGACGAGTCGTCGAGCGCCCGGCCGCGGCGGCCCGGCGGACGTCGGCCGCGTTGGCCGACGCGATCGGCTCGAACGAGGCGTCGTCGTCGAGTCGCCGGGCGAAGTGTTCGAAGAACTCCGAGATCGAGGCGTCGTCGCACGTCGCCAATCGTGCGAAACCCTCGCCGGCCGCCGACACCGAACGGTCGACGATCGCCGCCTCGGCCGCCGGGATGTGCAGGAGCGCACCGGTCGACTGCACGATGACGAGGCGGTCCCCCGGTTCGAACGCCTCCGCCAACTCCTCCCCCACGATTGCCACACGGTCGCCTCCGAACACCAGTCGTTGTCCCGTGACGAGCCCGGTCAGCGGTTCTGTCAAGGGTGCGGTCTCGTTCATCGCGTCAGCTTGCCCGCGGTTCGGGTGCGAGAATGGCGCCGATGCCCACCACTCTCGTGATCCCCGTCCCTACCACCCTCGTCATCCCCGTCCCGATCACACCGTCCCTCAACGTCGACATGCAGCCGAGCGTAGGCCGATGAGCGAGACCGACCTCTACTTCCGCCAGTTGCTGTCCGGGCGCGACTTCGCCGTCGATGACCCGCTCGCGGCCCAGATGGTCAACTTCGTGTATGCGATCGGGGACCGCTCGACCGGGGAGTGCGTGCTCGTCGACCCCGCCTATGCCGTGGACGAGCTGATCGAGGCCGTCGGAGCCGACGGGATGACGGTGGCCGGTGTCCTCGTCACGCATTATCACCCTGACCACGTCGGCGGCTCGATGATGGGCCACACGATCGAGGGCATCGCAGAACTGCTCGAGCGTGTCGACTGCCCGATCCACGTCCAGCGTGACGAATCGGAGTGGGTGACGAGATCGACCGCGGTGAGCGCCGATCATCTCGTCGAGCACGAGTCGGGTGACATCGTGACCGTCGGCAAGATCGAGATCGCAACATTGCACACGCCTGGGCACACACCCGGTAGCCAGTGCTTCTTCGTCGACGGCCGGCTCGTAGCCGGTGACACGCTGTTCCTCGAAGGCTGCGGCCGCACCGATCTACCCGGTTCGAACCCGGCACAGATGGCCCAGAGCCTGCGCCGTCTCGCCGAGGTTCCCGACGACACGATCCTGTTTCCCGGCCACCGGTATTCGGCGGCGGGGAGCGCGACGATGGACGTCGTCAAGGAGATCAACTTCGTGTTCCAAGGCCTCCGGTGAACGCCGTCGAGCAGCGGCGTCGAGCAGCGGCGTCGAGCAGCGGCCCGATCGGGCCGATTCCCGATGACGGGCCGCTCCGTCTCGGTTCAGCAGTCGGCTTTGGCCGGGATCACGATCTCGAGGCCCGGGTAGAACGAGCTGTATCCGCCGGTGTTGGCATTGGCCGAGCGCAGGGCGTCGACCGTGACATCGAACTTGGCCGCCACCTTCCCCTCGTAGTCACCGTCGGCAATCGTGTACTTGCCGGCGGCGCAGTTGTCGCCGGCCGGCGGAATCGTCACTGGTGGTGCCGTGGTGGCGGCGGCGCCTCCCGTTGTCGCCGCAGCTCCCGTGTCCGCCGCTGGGGCGACGGTGCCACCCGGCGGGATCTTGATCACGGTCCCGGGGAACGGGAACTCGTTCGCGCCGGCCCACTCGTTGAACGCGATGAGCTCCTCGAGCGACACCCCGAATTGATTGGCGACCTTGAGCGGATAGTCGCCGCTCTGCACGGTGTAGTCCTGCGAGCCCGTCGTCGTGGAATCGGCGACCACGACGGCCTCCGCAGCGGGCGTGGTGACCGGCTCGCGCACGATGAACGCCGTCGATGCCTCACTCAGATCGACCGTCGACTGCGTGGCGCCTCCATCGGACCCGCCGCAGGCCGCGAGCAGCAGTGCGCCGGCCACGACCGGGCCGGCGACCGCTGCGAGGCGCCGGGCGCCCCGAGGAGTCGAACGATGAGTGGTCAATGACGACATCCCATGAAGCGTATGCGCTGGTAGCGCGCCTGCGACGTCAGGTCACGTCGCCACCGTCACCCGAGTTGCGATGAGGATGAGCGCGCACAGGTCGCGCTCGAACTCATCACAGCCACCGTCACCCGAGTTGCGATGAGGACGAGCGCGCACGGGTCGCGCTCATCCTCATCGCAGCCGGTCACGGGCAAACCGGTCACGGGCAAACCGGTCACATGAGGGGACGGTCGGTGGGGCGCACCGGTGATGGCAGACGCGTCTCGCCCATCAAGAACGCGTCGACGCCGGCTGCGCATGCCCGACCCTCGGCGATCGCCCAGACGATCAGGCTCTGCCCACGGCCCATGTCACCGGCGACGAAAATCCCCCGCTGCGAGCTCATGTAACGATCGTCACGAGCCACGTTGCCTCGCGCGTCGTAGTCGACGTCGAGGAGGTCGAGCCACGAACCATGTTCCGGACCGAGGAAGCCGAGGGCCAGGAAGACGAAGTCGGCCGGCAGCTCGCGGTCGGTTCCTTCGATCTTCGTGAACGAGCCGTCGACGAACTCGACCTCGTGCAGGACGAGAGCTCTGACCCGACCGGCGCCGTCGTCGAGGAAGCGCTCGGTGTTGACGCTGTACATGCGCTCACCTCCCTCCTCGTGGGCGGACGTGACCTTGTACACCGTGGCCCACTGTGGCCAGGGATTCCCGGGCGCTCGTTGGTCGGGTGGACGCGACATGATCTCGAGTTGGGTGACCGATGCCGCCCCCTGGCGGTGCGCCGTGCCGAGGCAATCGGCGCCGGTGTCACCGCCCCCGATGATCACCACATGCCGGCCCGCGACATCGATCGGTGATCGGTCGATGTCGCCGAGCTGGACGCGATTGGCACTGGGGAGATACTCCATCGCCTGATGGATCCCGTCGAGTTCGCGTCCCGGAATCGCCAGATCCCGACACGCCGTGGCCCCGCACGCCAGGACGACTGCGTCGTGTGACGCACGCAGCACCTCGATGTCGACGGTGTCGCCGACGACTGCATTGGTCCGGAACTCGGTCCCCTCCGCTTCCATCTGCTGGATGCGGCGGTCGATGTGGCGCTTTTCCATCTTGAACTCGGGAATGCCGTAGCGCAGCAGCCCGCCGATTCGATCGGATCGTTCGAGCACCACGACTTCATGACCCGCCCGGGTGAGTTGCTGGGCAGCTGCCAGCCCGGCGGGCCCGCTGCCGACCACTGCCACCCGCTTGCCGGTGCGCACCGATGGCACCTGGGGCAGCACCCATCCCTCGCCCCACGCGCGATCGATGATCTCCACCTCGACCTGTTTGATCGCGACCGGGTCCTGATTGATACCGAGCACGCACGCCGACTCGCATGGCGCCGGGCACAGCCGACCGGTGAACTCCGGAAAGTTGTTCGTCGCGTGCAGCCGTTCGATCGCATCCTGCCAATGGTCGCGATACACGAGGTCGTTCCAGTCCGGAATCAGGTTCCCGAGTGGACAACCGTTGTTGCAGAACGGGATACCGCAGTCCATGCAGCGACCCGCCTGATGGTTCAGTTCCCCGCGGTCGAACGGTTCATAGACCTCCTTCCAGTCGCGCAGTCGCACCGCAACGGGACGTCGTTGTGGCCCGGACCGCGACCACTCGAGGAACCCTGTCGGCTTACCCATGCACACCTCCCGTGGGATTGTCGGCAACGCCGCAACGCTCGAAGCTCGCCAAGCTCATGCTCGTGCCGCTTCCATGATGCGCTCGATCGTCTGCTCGTCCGAAAGGCCTTCGGCCTTGGAGTCGTCGATCACGGTGAGCACGCGCTTGTAGTCCACCGGCATCACCTTGTGGAATCGACGCACTTCGTCGACCCACCCGTCGAGCACGCGAGCCGCCACCGCCGAGCCGGTCAGAGCCCGGTGACGTTCGATGGTCGTGCGCAGGAAGTCGTGATCGGTGGCAACCAGTTCGTCGAGGGCGACCATGTCGTAGTTGAGCTTGCCGGCGAAGTCGCCATCGACGTCGTAGACGTAGGCGATGCCGCCCGACATGCCCGCGCCGAAGTTCCGGCCGGTGCGGCCGAGCACGATCACCCGCCCACCGGTCATGTACTCACAGCCGTGGTCGCCGACGCCCTCGCTCACTGCCGTCGCGCCCGAGTTGCGCACGCAGAACCGTTCGCCGACCACACCGCGCAGGAAGATCTCGCCGCTCGTCGCTCCGTAGGCGATCACGTTGCCGGCGATCACCTGCTCCTCCGCGACGAACGTCGCAAACGGGTGGGGGTGCACGATCAGGCGGCCACCGGACAGACCCTTGCCCAGGTAGTCGTTGGCGTCACCCACCAGGCGCATCTGGATACCGGGGGGCAGGAACGCCCCGAAGCTCTGCCCGGCCGACCCCGTCAGTGTGATGTCGATCGTTCCGTCCGGCAGGCCTGCGCCGTTCCACCGTTTGGTCACCTCGTGGCCGAGCAGCGTGCCGACGGTACGGTTGACGTTGCGCACCGGAAGGTCGATCGACACGTGATGGCCGGCGTTGATCGCGGGCTGCGCCAACGCGATGAACGTCTGATCGAGCGCCTCGTCGAGGCCGTGGTCCTGGCCGACGCTCTGGGTCAAGGTCTGTCCGTACGGGTTCTCCGGCACTCGCAGGATCGGGCCGATGTCGAGCCCCGATGCCTTCCAGTGATCGACGGCCCGGCGGACGTCGAGACATTCGACGTGGCCGATCATCTGCTGCATCGTCCGGAAGCCGAGTTGCGCCATGATCTCGCGGACCTCCTCGGCGATGAACTCGAAGAAGTTCACCACGAACTCGGGGCGACCGGTGAACCGGGCGCGCAACTCGGGGTTCTGGGTGGCCACACCGACGGGGCACGTGTCGAGATGGCAGACCCTCATCATGATGCAGCCCGACACGACCAGCGGCGCCGTGGCGAAGCCGTACTCCTCCGCGCCGAGAAGCGCCGCGACCACCACGTCGCGGCCCGTCTTCAACTGCCCGTCGGTCTGCACGACGATGCGATCTCGTAGGCCGTTCAGCAGCAGGGTCTGCTGGGTTTCGGCGAGTCCCAGCTCCCACGGCCCACCGGCGTGCTTGAGTGATGTCAGCGGGCTCGCACCGGTGCCGCCGTCGTGGCCGGAGATGAGCACTACATCAGCCTTGGCCTTCGACACACCTGCGGCGACCGTGCCGACCCCGGACTCGGCAACGAGCTTGACGTGCACCCGGGCGGCTGGATTGGCGTTCTTCAGGTCGTGAATGAGCTGTTTGAGATCCTCGATCGAGTAGATGTCGTGATGCGGCGGCGGGCTGATCAGACCCACACCGGGTGTCGAGTGCCGGGTTGCGGCAATCCACGGGTACACCTTGTGACCGGGGAGCTGGCCGCCTTCACCGGGCTTGGCGCCCTGGGCCATCTTGATCTGGAGATCGTCGGCGTTGGTGAGGTACTCCGAGGTCACTCCGAAGCGCCCGGACGCCACCTGCTTGATCGCCGAACGCCGTTGCGGATCGTGAAGTCGATCGACGTCCTCGCCACCTTCGCCGGTGTTGGACTTCGCTCCGAGGCGATTCATCGCGATCGCGAGGGTCTCGTGCGCTTCGGCCGAGATCGAGCCATAGCTCATCGCTCCCGTCGAGAACCGCGCCACGATCGACTCGATCGGCTCGACTTGCTCGATGGGGATCGGCTCACGCCGACCGCTCAGCTCGAACAGGCCGCGAAGTGTCATCACATG
>CAVPET010000072.1:0-11868 GCA_963703525.1 Ilumatobacteraceae bacterium
GTCCCCGACCTCGTCCGGCACTGGTCGGCCACCGAACCGCCGCACCGTCACGTCGTGGGCGCGCTGGTGTCGGCCGACATCTCGGGCTTCACCGCGCTGTCCGAACGGCTCACCGCCTACGGGCGAGAAGGCGCCGAGGAGCTCACCAACCTGCTCAACCAGTGCTTCGGCGGGATGATCGAGATCATCGACGAGCACGGCGGCGACGTGCTCAAGTTCGGTGGTGACGCGCTCCTCGTGCTGTTCACCGGCGGGGAACACACCGAACGCGCCGCCGCGGCATGCATCCAGATGCGCCGCCTCATCGAACGACGGTGGTCGACGTCGCTGGTCAAACGCATCGAGCTCGGCATCTCCCAGGGTGTCCACGCCGGCACGTTCGACCTCCACCTCGTCGACGCCGGCCATCGCGAACTGCTCGTCGTCGGCCCGGGCATGTCGGCCACCGTCAACTGCGAGGGCGCCGCCGAACGAGGCCAGATCCTGCTCAGCCACGAGGCGGCCGCACACCTCGACCCGACTCTGCTCGGCGCGACGACCCCGCACGGTCGTGTCCTCGACCATGTACCCACCATCACCGCGCTGCGCCCCGATACCCCGACCGCCGCCGACGAGCCCATCGAGACCTTCGTTCCCGGCTGGCTGATCGACCAGACCGCGGCCGGCATCGTGGCCGAGCACCGCACGGTCACGGTCGGTTTCGTCTTCTTCGGCGGCGTCGACGACCTGATGGCCGCCGAGGGGCCCGGCGCCGTCCACGAGCGACTCCAGGCCCTGGCCACGGCCACCGAGGAGGCCACCGCGCGCCACGGCGTGTTCTGGCTGGCAAGCGACGTGTACGCCGGCGGCGGCAAGATCATCCTCACCGCCGGCGCCCCGCGCTCGACCGGCCAGGACGAGGACGCCGCCGTGCGCACCGCACGCGAACTCCTCGCGGCCGACATCGACCTGCCGATCCGGGCCGGGCTCAACCGCGGCCCCGTGTTCATGGGCGACCTCGGATCCGACCGGCGGCGCACGTTCACCGTGATGGGCGACACCGTCAATCTCGCTGCCCGGCTGATGCAGAAGTCCGCGCCCGGCCAACTCGTGGCGAGCGCCGCGGTGCTCGATCTCGTGCCCACCAGGTTCGAACTCGAAGCGCTCGAACCCTTCACCGTGAAGGGCAAGACCGAACCCATCCACGCGTCGACTGGTCGGCCGACAACAAGGCGACGACAGCGCCGGGCGGACACCGGCAGGCGCTGATTTCGAGATCGCGTTCATCGGCCGCGACACCGAGCTCGCCGTCCTTCGTGATCAGCTCGCCCTGGCCAGGGACGGTCACGGCAACGTCGTCGACGTGGTCGGCGAGCCCGGCATCGGCAAGACCCGGCTGGTCGCCGAACTGCTCCGTGACCAACACGACGTCACGGTCCTGCGCGCGCGGGGCGGGCTCTACTCCCGGCGCACGCCGTACTTCGCCGTGTCGACCATGCTGCGTGATCTCGCCGGCATCGACCGCTCCGCCTCGCCGGGGTCCGCAGGCCGGCTGATGGCGACCTGGGTGATCGACAGGGCACCCGAGATGATCCCGTGGCTGCCACTGCTCGGCATCGCCTTCGGCGCCGAGGTGCCGATGAGCCCCGAGGTCGAGCGCATCGACCCGGTGAACCGCGCCGCGAAGCTGCGCACGGTGGTCGTCGACCTGCTCACCACTGCTGTCGCCGGCCCGGTCGTGTTCGCCGTCGACGACGCCCACCGGCTCGACGAGGCCTCCGAGGAGTTGTTCGCCGCACTGGCACGGCGGATCACCAGCCGTCCGTGGCTCCTGCTCGCGACTGCGCAGGAGCGACCACGAGAGCTTCCTCAGCGCCGCCGACAACGTCGTCACCGTCGAGGTCGGGCCGCTCACCGCCGACGACATGACCGCCATGGCCCGCACCATCCTCGCCGCCGACGACCGCTTCGACGAGGACGACCTCAACGACCTGATCGCACGACGCGTCAGCAACCCGCTGTTCCTGCTCGAACTCGTCCGCTCGGGAATCGGCGGTGACGCGGCGACGCCCGATTCCATCGAAGCGCTCGTCACCGCGAGAATCGACACGCTCAGCGCGTCGGACCGCCTGCTCCTGCGGGAAGCGGCGGTGCTCGGATCGGTGATCGACACCCACCTGCTGGCCGAGGCCACCGGAGACATCGAGCTGCGCGACCCGCGCGCGGTGGGCGACGCTGTCCGGTTTCCTCACCCACGGCTCCAACGCCGTGTTCCACTTCCAGCAGGGCCTGTACCGCGACGTCGCCTATCACGGTCTCTCGTTCCGGCGACGGCGTCAGATCCACGGCGACGTCGGCCGCGTGATCGAACGGCGCGCAGGTGAGGACTGGGTGTCGTCGTCGGAACTGCTGTCGTTGCACTTCCACGAGGCCCGCGATTGGAGCCGCTCGTGGAGGTATTCGGTCATCGCCGGCGACCGGGCCCAGAGCAAGTACGCCCACGCGGAGGCAGCCGACTTCTACCGGCGGGCGCTCGACGTGCCGACCGCCCATCGGCCCGAGCCCGAAGCGGTGTCGGCGGTTGCGGAGTCGATGGCCGACGCACTGGAGCTGAACGGACAGTTCGACCGGGCCCAGGATGCCCTCACGTTGGCCCGCCGCACACGTCGCGACCCCGCCGGCACGGTCCGCCTGATGCGCAAGGAAGGCGTGATCCGTGAACGCCAGGCCAAGTACTCCCAGGCACTGCGCTGGTACGGGCGGGGGCTGTCGGCAGCAACCCGGCTCGACGCCACGCGGGCCAAGGTGGCCGAAGGCGAGCTCGCCCTCGCCTACGCCGGGGTGAGGTTCCGCCAGGGCCGCCTGCACGACAGCATCGAGTGGGCCCATCGCGCCGAGGCGCTCGCGAAGGAGTTCGACGACGACAAGATGCTCGCCCACGCCTCGTACCTGCTGATGATCGGCTACGGCGTGCTCCGCCGGCCCGAGGTGGCCGAGTACCGCGCGCTGCCGCTGCAGCTGTTCGACCGGCTCGGCGATCTCGTCGGCCAGGCCAACGTGCTCAACAACCTCGGAGTCGACGCCAAGGACGAGAGCAGATGGGCCGAGGCGCGCGACTACTACGAGCGCAGCCGGCTGGCCCGTGAAGAGGTCGGTGACGTGATCGGCGCGGCGACCGCCACCAACAACATCGCCGAGATCCTGTCCGACCAGGGCCACCTCGACGAGGCCGAACGGCTGTTCGACCAGGCGCTGCGGGCCTGGCGTCGGTCCGGCTACGAGGTCGGTGTCGCCGTGGCCACGAGCTACCTCGGGCGCCTGCACGCACGGCGCGGTGAGTTCGACATCGCCCGGCAGATGTTGGCCGAGGCCGTCGAGCGCTTCGAAAAGATCGGCGCGTCGCACTTCGTGCTGGAGACCAAGACGTTCCAACTCGAGTGCGAGGTGCTCGCCGGCAACGGTCGCGAAGCAGCCGCGGCGGCCGGCCCCGTGTTCGAGTTGGCCGACGAGATCGGCGACCCGCTGCTCGAGGCGATGCTGTTGCGCAGCAAGGCCTGGGCCCACTTCGTGACGGGTGAGTACGAACAGGCCGAGGAGCTGGCCGACCGCTGCCTGGCGATCGGCGAGTCGATCGGATGCGACTACGAGGTGGCCTTGACGCTCATCATGCGCGGGCAGGTTCGCGCGGCGACCGGCCGTGACCGCACCGAGGATCACCGCCGGGCGCGGGCACTGCTCGACCAGCTCGGCGTCGTGTCGCTGCCGCAACTGACCCGCAACTGACCCGCACCCGACCCGCACCTCGGCCGGGCCTGACCCGCACCTGGTCCGCGGGCCACCGCGACGCCTGTCGCGGGGCGTCAGCCGGGCCGGATGACGGCGCGGCCGCGGAGTTCGCCCTTGCGCAACCGGTCGTAGGCGCTCACGGCGTCGGACAACGCGAACTCGGTGACGTGCGCACGGATGTGGCCCTGCCGGGCGAGCGTGATCACGTCCATCAACTCGGGCAGGCTGCCCCAGTAGGTGGTGGCGACCGACGCCTCGTACGGCACGCCGAAGAAGTTCACCGGCAGGGTCCCGCCGCCGAGGCCGACGATGGTCAGGTGACCGAGCGTGCGCACACAGGCCGCCGCCAACCGCAGCGTCGGGTCCTTGCCCACGAAGTCGAGCACCACTTCGGCGCCCTGGCCCTTCGTCAGCTCGCGGATCTGCGCGACCGCATCGGCCCCGGAGAGCACTCCGTGGTGGGCGCCGACCTCCTTGGCCACCGCCAACGCCTCCGGCTGTTGATCGACCGCGATGATCGTCGCCGGCGTGATCGCGCGCAGGATCTGGATCGCCATGTGCCCGAGCCCGCCGGCGCCGATCACCACCGCGGCCGTACCGGCGCCGAGCGCGTGCCGTGACCGCTCGATGGCGTGGTAGGGGGTCAGCGCAGCGTCGGTCAGCGGCGCCGCCTGGACCGGATCGAGATCGCCGAGTGGCACGAGAAAGCGGGCGTCGGGCACGAGCATGTAGTCGGCCATCCCACCGTCGCGGCCGAGGCCACCACCGGCGGCGCCGATCTCGGCCGCACGCACGCAGTAGTTCTCCATCCCGCGGCGGCAGCGGTCACATCGCCCGCACCCCCAGGGGCCGTAGACGGCCACCGGCTCACCCACCTCGACCCCGGTGACGCCGGCGCCGATCTGGTGGACCCAACCGGCGTTCTCGTGGCCGAGCGTGAACGGCAGCGCGTAGGGCATCATGCCCGGCTCGAACTCGTCCATCACGTGCAGATCCGAGTGACACGCGCCGGCGCCGCCGACCCTGATCACCACCTCGCCGGGCCCTGCCTCGGGGTCCGGTACCTCCCGTAGTTGGGGGGCGCTCTTCCAGTCGGTCAGTTGCAGGGCTCTCATCAGACGTCCTCTCTCGAAGCTCTCTCGAAGCTCTCTACGGTTGGGGCCCAGTCGGCGGAGACCGGGCCCCGCCACCAGACAAGTCGTTCGGCGACGAAATGTCCAGGGGCGAAAGCCCCGGACCCATCCGAAGCCGATGTGGCCGCAGAGGGCGTCGGCGCGAGCGTCGCCGATGACCCCGTAACCTCTCGGGATGACCGACCTGCTGATCGAGTCACCGGCACTCGAAGACCGCCTCCGCCGGGCACTGCCGACCGACGTCGACTACGCGTCGGCCCGACTCCATGACGAGCGCTCCGAGCACCTGCGGGTGCGGCGCAACGAACTCGAGCCGATCTTCACCGAGTACGACACCGGCGTGATGATCTCCGTCTGGAACGCCGGCGGGCTCGGCTACGCGGCCACCGCCGACCTCGGCGACGCCGGGCTCGCCGCCGCCGTCGAGCGTGCTCGGCACTGGGCCACCATCACCGCCGGGGCGATGGTCACCACCACGCCGCCACCCGACCACGCCGTGGGCGCCTACCGCTCGCCCGTGGAGGTCGACTGGGACACCCTCCCGCTCGACGACCGGCTCGAACTCCTCCAACAGCAGTCCCGGCTGCTCGGCATCGACGAACGCATCGTCGACTGGAGCGCATCGCTCGTCAAACGTGACGTCGACACGCTCCTCGTCACCTCCGGCGGCGGGCGCATCGAGCAACACTTTCGCTTCGTGTACCCCGGCCTCGGCGCGGTCGCCAACGAGGGCGCCAATACACAGAGCCGGACGTTCGGTGGCCACGCATTCTGCGGGCAGGGCGGCGCCGAGGTGCTCGGCCGGTTCGGTTTCGGCGACGCCGCCTCGCGCATCGCCATCCAGGCGCTCGAATTGCTCGACGCCCCGAACTGCCCGACCGGCACGATGGATGTGCTGCTCGCGCCCGACCAGATGATCCTGCAGATCCACGAATCGATCGGTCACCCGCTCGAGCTCGACCGCATCCTCGGCGACGAACGCAACTACGCCGGCGCCAGCTTCGTCACCCCCGACATGTTCGGCACGTTCCAGTACGGTTCCGAGCTGCTCAACGTCACGTTCGACCCGACCGTGCCGGGCCAGCTCGCGAGCTACGGATTCGACGACGACGGCACGCCTGCCACCCGCCGACGCCTCATCGACAACGGCATCCTCGTACGCGGCCTCGGCGGCGCCATCTCGCAGGCCCGCACCGGGCTGCCCGGCGTGGCCAACTCCCGGGCGTCGGGATGGAACCGGCCGCCGATCGACCGGATGGCCAACCTCAACGTCGAGCCCGGCGACTCCACCGTCGACGAGCTCATCGCCTCGATCGACGACGGCGTGTACCTGCACACCAACAGCTCCTGGTCGATCGACGACAGCCGCAACAAGTTCCAGTTCGGTTGCGAGTACGGGCAGCGCATCATCGACGGCGAGATCGTCGGCGCCGTGCGCAACCCCGGGTACCGGGGAATCTCGCGCACGTTCTGGCGCAGCCTGCGCGGCGTCGCCGACGCCGACAGCTTCACCGTCATGGGCACGCCGAACTGCGGCAAAGGTGAGCTCAACCAGATGGTCGGCACCGGACACGCGTCGCCCGCGTGCCTGTTCGCCGACGTCGAGGTGTTCGGCGGCGAGGCGTGAACGCCGTGACGCTATCCGCCGGCGCAACGCCATCCGCGGGCGCGACGCCATCCGCCGGCGTGACGTCGAGCGCGCCGGACGACCAGACGTACTTCGACCAGCTGATCACCGCCGCGACGTCCCGACTGGTCGGCGACGAGGTGCTGCTCGCCAACGTCACCGGCGAACGCACCGACTTCATCCGCCTCAACAACAACGACGTCCGCCAAGCCGGCACCGTCGACCAGCGCCGCTTGTCCGTCGACCTCATCGAGGGCCGTCGTCACGTCGGCGGCGCGATCCAACTCACCGGCGACCGCTCCGTCGACGACGCCCGCATCACCTCCCTGCTGGCGCAGCTCCGCGACCAGCGCCGCCTCGTCGCCGACGACCCGTTCCTGCTCTACAACACGACACCGACCTCGACCGAGCGGATCGAGCGGGGCGCGATCCCCGAACCCGAGGCTGCCCTCACCGACATCCGCTCCGCCGGCCACGGACGCGACCTGGTGGGCATCTACGCGTCGGGCGACACCTACAGCGGGTTCGCCAACAGCCTCGGGCAGCGCAACTGGTTCCAGACTGCCACGTTCAACCTCGACTGGTGCTTCTACCTGCGCGCCGACAAGGCGGCGAAGAACCTCTACGCCGGGTTCGACTGGAGTGACGACGCCTTCGCCCGCAAGGTCGACTGGTCGACCCGTCAGCTCGCCGCGCTCGAACGCGCGCCCGTCGAGCTGTCACCCGGCGACTACCGCACCTACCTCGCGCCGCGGGCGATGGAGGAACTCGTCCAGCTGATCTCGTGGTACGGCGCCTTCGGGCTGCGGGCCCACGAGACCCGCCAGACGCCGTTGCTGCGGATGATCGCCGGCGACGCGTCCCTGTCGCCGCTGGTGAACATCACCGAGGACACCGCGGGCGGCGTCGCCCCGAACTTCCAGTCCGCCGGGTTCATCCGCCCCGACACCGTCGCGCTCGTGACCCACGGCAGGTACGACCAGACGTTGGTGTCGCCGCGCTCGGCGCAGGAGTACGGCGTGCCGACGAACGGCGCGTCGAACAATGAGTTCCCCGAGTCGCTGGCGATCACGCCGGGCGCCGTGCCGACGGCCACCGTGAGCGAGGCGCTCGGCACGGGCATCTTCGTCGGCAACCTGTGGTACCTGAACTTCTCCGACCGGGCCGCGTGCCGCACAACCGGCATGACGCGCTTCGCGACGTTCTGGATCGACGACGGCGAGATCGTCGCACCGGTCAACGTGCTGCGCTTCGACGACACCGCCTACCACCTGCTCGGCGACCGGCTCGAAGGCCTCACCGACGAAGCCGAGATGCTCCTCGACCCGTCGACCTACGTCGAACGCTCGACCACCAGCCATCGCCTCCCCGGCGCGCTGGTCAGCGCGATGCGCTTCGTCCTCTGAGCGGTCCTCTGAGCGGTCCTCTGGGCGTCGGGCGGCGGCGACCTCGGGTCCTGCGGCCGCGCCGAACTCGCCGTCGATCAGAAGCGCCCACCATCGACGAGGAAGCTCTGCGCGGTGCATGCCGCGCCGTCGTCGGCGGCCAGGAACAGCACGAGTTGCGCGAACTCGTCGGGGAGGATGCGACGCTTGATGGCCTGGTCGGCGAGCGTGCGCGCCTCACCCTCGGGAGTCCACCAGCGGGCGAGCTGACGCTCGGTCGCCACCCAACCCGGCAGCACCGTGTTCACCCGGACCTCGTACGGGCCGAACGTGCGTGCCATCGTGCGGGTGATGCCCTCGACGCCCGACTTCGCGATGGCGTAGCCCGGGAAGAAGTCCTCCTGCATCATGTAGCTGCTCGAGCCGATGTTGACGATCGAACCGGCGCGTTGCTCGATCATGTGCGGGGCAACCGCTTGGATCGCGAAGAAGTAGTGGCGCAGGTTCGTGGCCATCCGGTCGTCCCAGTACTCGGGCGACATGTCGGCCCAGTCGTGGCGCTCGTCGTTGGCGGCGTTGTTGACGAGCACGTCGATGCCGCCGAGATCGACCTGTGCCGCGGCGATACCGGCACGCAACGCAGCGATGTCGACGAGGTCGATCTCGTAGAAGCGCGGCACGTGCCGAGGCTGTGACTGCTCGGCCAGGCGGACGACCTGCGCGCCGCGATCGGTGTTGATGTCGCAGAACCCGACGCGACTGCCCTGGCGCATGAACTCCTGCACGATCGCCCGGCCGATCCCGTCGGCGCCGCCGGTGACGAACACGCTGCGGTCGACGAGCGACGGGTAGCGGGCGTAGTCGCGTTCGGGGAGTGTCGTCGATTCGTCGCCGTCCGGATCCACGACACACACCATACGACCTGGGAAATCCGGCGGCGTCCGAGTGCCCGGCCTGCCGGGGCGTCCGGATGCCCGGACACGACGGACATCGGATTGACTTGGGGGATGGGCCTCTACGACACGTACGTGCTCCCGCATCTCATCAACTGCGCATGCAGCGGCAGGGACATCCGCCACCAGCGCAAGAAGGTGGTGCCGCTCGCCGAGGGGCGCGTGCTCGAGGTCGGGATGGGCCCGGGGTTGAACCTCCCGTTCTACGATCGCAGCAAGGTCGAGATGGTGTGGGGCCTCGAGCCGTCCGAGGGCATGCGGCGCAAGGCCGCCTCCCGAATCGCCGCCGACGATCTCGACGTCCGCTGGCTCGGGCTGCCCGGCGAACAGATCCCCCTCGACGACGACAGCGTCGACACCGTCGTGCTCACCTTCACGCTGTGCACGATCGCTGACTGGAGCACCGCGCTCGCCCAGATGCGCCGCGTGCTCAAGCCGACCGGTCGCCTGCTGTTCTGCGAACACGGTGAGGCGCCCGACGAATCGGTGCGCACCTGGCAGCGCCGGATCGACCCGATCTGGACGCGGGTCGCCGGCGGCTGTCATCTGAACCGGCCGATTCCCACCCTGATCTCCGAGAGCGGCTTTCGCATCGACGCCATCGAGTCCGGCTACGTCCCGGGCCCGAAGATCGCCGCCTACCACCACACCGGCGGCGCGACCCCGCTGTAGCCGCGGTCACGGCGCCGGCCTCACTCGCGGTCGGAGGGGTGGCCGATGTCGTCTCGCTGGCGACCGAGGATCTCGTCGACGGCGGCGCCGATCGTCGGCGCAAAGCGCTCGGGGCCGAACCGACCGACGAGCCCGTAGCGCGCGAGCCGGTCCTTCACCGGCCCCTTCATCTCCGCGAACACGAGCCGGATGCCCGCCGCGGCCAGGAAGTCGTCGAGCTCCAACAACTCGTCCACCGCCGTCGTGTCGATGCTGGTGATCGGCTCCGCGGCGAGGATCACCGTGTGCACGTCCGGCCCGGCCCGGGCGACCACCGAGCGCACGTAGTCGTCGAACATCCCGCCGTTGGCGAAGAACAGCGGGGCGTCGAACCGCACGATCACCACACCGTGGATGCGCTCGCCCTCCGGATGCCGGGCCACGTCGTGGTACCCGCGCACTCCACGGATGCGAACGAGTTCTGCCCGGTACGGCCGCCATGCCTGATCGACGAAGGCGATGAGCGACAGCCCGATCGCGATGACGATGCCCTCCAACACTCCGACCAGCGCCACACCGAGAAACGCCGCCATCGACAACATCCCCTCCACCACGTTGATCCGCAGTAGGCGAACGACGCCCGGCACGTCGACCAGGCTCGTCGCCGCCACGATCACCACCGCCGCGAGCGTCGACGACGGCAGGTACCCGGTGAGCCCGGGCATCAGCACGACGAACACGACGACCGACAACGCGCCGGTCACCCCGACGAGTTGGCTGCGACCACCCGCCTGCTCGGCGACCGGGGTCCGTGACGCCGACCCCGCCACCGGGAAACCCCCGAAAGCGCCGGCGGCCACGTTCGCGAGGCCGACACCGCGCATCTCGTCGTTCCCGTCGAGGTGTTGGCCGTGGCGGGTAGCGAACACGCGTGACAGCACACCCGTGTCGGCAAAGGCGATCAGCGCGATCCCGAACGCCGGGCCGATGAGCGATCCGACGTCACCCCATTCGAGGCCCCCGAGTGCGGGCGCCGGCAGCCCTCGGGGGAGGGCGCCGACGATCGGGATCTCGTCGCTCAGGTCCATCAGCGCGACGACGACGATCGAGCCGGCCACGGCCACCAGCACGCCCGGCAGCCGGCTGCCCACCACCCGCAACCCGACGATCACCAGCAGCGACGCCGCACCGATGGCCAACGCCGTCGGGTCGACGAGCCCGTCGGCCGCGCCGTCGATGATTCCCCGCACATCGCCGAGCAACGTGTCGGACTCGACGGAAAAGCCGAGGAGCTTGGGCAGCTGACCGACGATCACGACCAGCGCGATGCCGTTCAGGTACCCGACCCGGATCGGCTTGGAGAGCAGGTCGGTGACGAATCCGAGACGGAACACCCCGCCGAGCACCAGCAACACGCCCATGAGGATCGCCAGCAGCCCCGCGAGCGCGACGGCGCGCTCGGGGTCGCCGGCCGCCAGCGGGAGGATGGCCGCGCCGATGATCGGCGCGAGCGACGAGTCGGGCCCGAGCACGAGCACCCTCGACGGGCCGAACAGCGCGTATGCGAGCAGCGGCACGATCGAGGCGTACAGACCGTTCACCGGGGGTAGGCCGGCTGCCTCTGCGTACCCCATCCCGGCGGGGATGAGCAGCGCCGTCAGCACCACCCCGGCGATCAGGTCGTTGCGCAGCCAGGCGCGGTCGTACCCCGCCGCGGCATCGAGGCCGGGCAGCCACGACCGGATCCCGCGCACGCTCATCTCGTCGTTCTACTTCCCACGCGGCCACGACGTCGACAGGCGGCGACGTTCCGAGCATTTAATTGTGCCCGCAAGTATCTTGTTCACACGTATCATGGCATCATGAGTTCGCCCATCATCCAGACCGTTCCGCTCGGTTTCCAATGGCCGACGCTCGACCCGTTCCTGTTCTGCGTCCACCACCTCGACCACTACCCCGCCGGCAACGCCGAACTCGGTCCGATGGCGTCACTCGACGGACGATCGATCGGCAACGACTTCGAGCCCGTCGACGGGTGGCGCATGTACCACGGCTCGACGGTGCCCGGATTTCCGGTCCACCCCCACCGCGGGTTCGAGACCATCACGTTCGTGCGCCGGGGCCTCATCGACCATGCCGACTCGATGGGCGCGGCGGCACGCTACGGGCAGGGTGACGTGCAATGGATGACCGCCGGTCGTGGCATCCAACACGCCGAGATGTTCCCACTGCTCGACCGCGACGGCCCGAACACCACCGAGCTGTTCCAGATCTGGCTCAACCTGCCGGCCGTCGACAAGATGGTCGAGCCGCACTTCACGATGCTGTGGGACCGCGACATTCCCCGCCATGTG
>CAVPET010000073.1:0-23392 GCA_963703525.1 Ilumatobacteraceae bacterium
GCACGCGGCCGCGCACCAACTGCATCGCCCGCGCCAGCACCTGGAAGCCCTTCTCGTACTGGACGTTCCCCCAGGACAGCACGAGCGGTTCGCGTTCGGCGACGTCGTCGAGCGGAGGCTGCCAGCTCGCGGGATCGATGCCGTTCGGGATGCGCACGACGCGATCGGCGTCGAGTTCGAACCCGATGATCAGCTGCTCGACCATGAAGCGGGTCTGCGCGATCAATCGATCGGCCTGGAATGCGAGCCACCACTCGATCGAGTTGATGTCGGTCGGATCCCCCAGTGGCAGCTGGCCGCCGTGGCGCATCCGTTCGGCGCCGTGCATCGTGAGCACGAACGGAGCCTGGAACAGCGTGGCCAGGGAGTCGGCGGCCCAACCGGTTCGCCAGTCGTGACCGTGCACGATGTCAGGTCGCCAGCCGGCCAATCCGGCGTCGTGCGCCGCGAGCTGTGCCCCCAGCTTGGTGAACGCATGATTTGCCGAGGCGGTGCGCGCCACCACCTCGACCGGCGGGAGCCACGGGAGGTCGACGGGCGTGCGCAGCACTCGCACGCTGCCGGCAGACGCAGGCGCCGTCGGGGTGGACGCCGTCGTCACCTCCGGCTGCTCGCTCTCGTCGGTCCGCTCGGCGATGGTCATCCGCTCGGCGATGGTCAGCACGACGACGTCGTGGCCGGCCCGTGCCAGTGCGCGTGTCAACCCGTCGACATGCGCAGCGGTCCCCCCGGTGGCCCGCGGGGGGAAGTCCCACGACAACGTCAACACTCGCACAGCCGGGCACCCTACTGCTCGCCCGCTGGACTGCTCGCCCGCTGGACTGCTCGCCCGCTGGACTGCTCGCCCGGTGGACTGCTCGCCCACTCGTGGCTGGACCGCGACCGATTCGTTCGGCCCGGCCGCTCGCGCATCGTCGCGCCGGCCACGCTCTACTCTGGTTGCGATGACTTCCGTGGCACGACCGATCGGCGAGCTCGACCTGCATCTGTTCGGCGAGGGCACGCACCGACGGCTGTGGGAGCTGCTCGGGCCCCAGGGTCTGGTCGTCGACGCCAACGGCGACGCCCACGGTGTCCGCTTCGCCGTCTGGGCGCCGAACGCCTCGATGGTGTCGGTCGTCGGAGACTGGAACGGGTGGACGGCCGAGCCACTCCACATGATCCATGCCGGCGGGCCGACGGGTATCTGGTCGGGTCTGGCGCCGGCGGCAGGCACCGGCCATCGCTACAAGTTCGAGATCGTGACCGCGAACGGGCACACGTTGCGCAAGGCCGACCCGTTGGCCCGCCAGACCGAACTGCCGCCGAGTGACGCCAGCGTCGTTCCGTCGGCGAGCCGCCACGACTGGCAGGACGACGAGTGGATGGCGCGACGCGGCGCGACGGTGCGTGGCACGGCGCCGATGCGCACGTACGAAGTGCATCTCGGTTCGTGGCGACGGGGCGTCGGTGACTGGGACACCCTGGCGGCCCAACTCGGCCATCACGTGCAATCACTCGGCTTCACCCACATCGAGTTGCTGCCCATAGCGGAACACCCTTTCGGTGGGTCGTGGGGATATCAGGTCTCCGGCTACTTCGCGCCGACCGCGCGGTTCGGCGAACCCGCAGGGTTGCGCCGGTTCGTCGATGCGATGCACCAACGGGGGATCGGGGTGATCGTCGACTGGGTGCCCGCACACTTCCCGCGTGACGAGTGGAGCCTCGGCCGGTTCGATGGCACGTCGTTGTACGAACACCCCGACCCGCGCCGCGGTGAGCACCCGGAGTGGGGCACCTACGTGTTCGACTTCGGCCGCAACCAGGTACGGAACTTCCTCGTCGCGAACGCGCTGTACTGGCTCGACGAGTTCCACATCGACGGTCTGCGGGTCGACGCAGTCGCCTCGATGCTGTACCTCGACTACTCGCGCAGTTCGGGAGCTTGGATCGCGAACGAATTCGGTGGCCGGGAGAACCTCGAGGCGATCGCGTTTCTCCGCGAGACGAACGCGGTCGTCGGCGAGGAGTTCCCCGACGTGTTGATGATCGCCGAGGAATCGACGGCGTGGCCGGGTGTCACGTCGCCGACGTCGGCGGGCGGTCTCGGGTTCAGCCACAAGTGGAACCTCGGCTGGATGCACGACACGCTCGACTACATGTCGCTCGACCCCGTGTATCGACGACATCATCATCACGAGATGACCTTCGCGCTGCTCTACGCCTACGACGAGCGCTTCGTCCTCCCGCTCAGCCACGACGAAGTGGTGCACGGTAAGGGCAGCCTCCTATCGAAGATGGGCGGTGACGACTGGCAGCGTTTCGCGGGGCTGCGCGCACTCCTCGCGTGGCAGTGGGCGCTTCCGGGGGCGCCGCTGCTGTTCATGGGTTCGGAGATGGCGCCGTGGCAGGAATGGAACGACGCGGCGGAACTGCCGTGGCACCTGCTCGACCACGCGCCGCACCGGGGAGTGCACGATGCGTTGCAGGCGATGAACGCCGTCGCCGACCAGTGGCCGGCACTCTGGCGCCGGGACGACGAGCCCGGCGGATTCCAGTGGCTCGACGCCGACGACGCCGATCACAGCCTCTATGCGTTCGTTCGTTGGGATGTCGACGGCGCCGCGGCGGTCGTGTGCATCGCCAACTTCACGCCGCTCCCACGGCCCGGCTACCGCGTCGGGCTCCCATGGGGAGGCGACTGGCAGGTCGTGCTCGACACCGACGGTTCGGCATTCTGGGGCAGCGGCCACCGCGGCGCCGACGCCGACGTGGTCAACGCGGTCGACGACTCGCCCTGGCAGCAGCTCGGAACCTCTGCGGTGCTCGACGTCGGGCCGATGTCGATGATCTGGCTCGCCGGCCGCTCGCCCGGCTGAGATCGCTCAGCGGTCGGGTGAAACGTCAGGGCGCTTCGACGAGCGCCTTGAGCTTGTTCAGGTTGCGTCGCCAGATCGGGCCGAGCACGATGCGACCGGCGACCACCTCGCCGATCCGTCCGCCGAGGTACCACGGGAACTCGAGCGATTCGGACCACGTGAACCGTGTTCGGGCGCCGCCGGCGAGCGCCTCGATCGTGAACACCCCGGAGCCGGTCACGATGCCGCTGTGGCGTACACCCATCGCGCCGTTCGTCGCCGGCCGGCCGTCGCCGGCATCGACGGCCGGCGCCCACTCGGTGATCTCCATGCGATCGGTGAGCCTGATCGGCCCGATCTTGGTGTCGCAGAGGAAGGTCGTCCCGATGCCGCGTTCCTGCTCGCTCTCGAACCGTATCGCCACGGCGTCGGCCATCCAGTCGACATGGTTCTCCACGGGTTCGACGACGGCCCAGACGTTCTGCGGTGACGCGCTGATCTCGATCGAGACAGCGACATCGCTCACGCCGGAGCGCGAACGGAGCGAAGTGTCTGGCAGGCTTCCTCGGGCGGAACGACGTTGATCATGACGCCGGTGCCGCGTTCGAAGCCGGCCTGGGTGACGAGCACCGGCCAGATGTGGACGTGCCAGTGGTACTCACCGGTGTGCTGGTGGGGGGCGGTGTGGAAACCGAGGTTGAACGCCACGTCACCCAAGGCGCTCTGCAGGTGCGCGATCGTGTCACGGATGGCCCGGCCGACCGCGGCGAGTGACTGGTCGGAGGCGTGCTGGAGGTGCGACTGGCGCTCGGTGGGCACGATCATCATCTCGTAGGGAACGCCACTCCAGAAGGGGCAGATCACCACGACGTCGTCGTCGGCCAGCACCACACGCTCGTCGGCCGCGAGTTCGGCTTCGATCGTCGTCTCGAGCAGCGATCCCCCGGCGAACCGGGCGAACGCCCTTTCCTCGTCGAGGATCTCGCCCGGTACGAACGGCAACCCGAGGATCTGCCCGTGCGGATGGGCGATCGATGCTCCCGCTTCACTGCCGTGGTTCACGATCGCCTGGGTGTAGCGCACGAACCCGAGCTCCGCGTGCTGCAGCAGGCGGCGTCGGAGAAGGAACATGAACTCACCCGCGTGGGCGTCGTCGAGCAGATGCAGCCCCCCGCGGTGCTCCGGCGAGTAGACGAACACCTCGTGGATGCCGCTCGCCTCGGCCTTCACGAAGACCGGGCCGAGGTTGTGGACGGCGAACGCGTCGTCGCCGAAGAAGGCGGGGTAGCGGTTCGGGACGACCCGCATCGACCAGGTGCCATCGGCTTCGGTCGTCTCGATTGCGGGTGGGGTGGCTTCTTCGTTGCCGGGACAGAACGGACAAGGGCGGTCGGTGTCGTACTCGATCGAGCGATCGCGCGGCGCGAAGTCGCTGGGCCGCCTCGAACGGTCCGGCACGATGGTCACCCACCGCCCGTTCAGTGGATTCAAACGCAACTGACTCATTGTGACATCAGGATACGGCTGATGGGGGGTCGCTGCGTGACAGTGCGATGTGTCGTCGGTCGAGGCGATCCTGGTTCCAGCGATACAGACCCCATCCGATGAGTGCGCCGACGCCGAACACGACCAGGCCGCCGATGCCATCCATCCAGAAGTGGTTGGCAGTCACCACGATGCCGAACAGGGTGGCCGCCGGATAGAGCAACACCAGGGCCTTCGTCCATCGACGGCGCAGCAGCGGCCACACGGCGACCGCACACCACGTCGACCAGCCGATGTGGAGGCTCGGCATCGCCGCGTACTGATTGGAGATCGAGGCCACGGTGCCGGAGTCGAACGACCACGGGCCACCGACGTCGGCGAGCGTGTCGACGAAACCCCAGCCGTCCGGCGGCCGCTGCGAGCTGTAGATGCACGCGCCGCCGTAGCTCACGGTTTCGGCCCCTGGACACGGCTCGTCGAGGAGGCGGGGCGGCATCAGCGGGAAGAACGCGAACCCGATGATCGCCAGGGCGGTCATGACCGCGAGCGTGTTGCGCCACTGCGGGAACACGTCGGCGCGCTTGACGAACAGCAGGACGAACACGCCGAGGGTCACGACGAAGTGCGCGACGCCGTAGTAGGTGTTCCAGAACTGAATGAACCGTGTGTACGGCAGGAACCGCTCCTGCAGGGTCTGCTCGTGGAACAGACCGAGGAGTTTCTCCAGACGGATCACCCGCACCGCATTGGTGAAGGCCTGCTCCGGGATGCCGTCGGCGGCGATCTTGTTCGATCCGAACTGGTTCCGCGTCCAGGAGTAGACGCCGTAGAAGACAGCGACGATCAACGCCTCTTTCCACCAGTACAAACGGTGCTGCCGTTCCGGTGCCACCGTTGGCTCGGCCACCTGCATCGGCCCTACTGTATTGCCACCTTGCGGGACCGTTGCGAACGGGTCGGCGGACATGTTCAGGTGACGGGCATGCTCGGCAGGCGTATTCGGCGGGAGCGCTCAGGAGCGGCACTTGCCCATGAAGCGATCGAGATCGACGACGATACGCGTCATCTTTCCGGCCGCAACCAGGCCACCGGCGTCGGATGCCGACACGTTGAACACGAGCCGCCGACCGTCGATGCGTTCGAGCACCGCCTCGGCGGTCACCACGGCGCCGACCGGTGTCGGTTGCAGGTGATCGAACTGCACCCGCATCCCCACCGAGGTGGTCCCGGGGTCGAGGACGCCGGCCAGCGCCCGCACCGAGGCCTCCTCGCACAGCGCGATGAGGCGGGGCGAGCCGAGCACGTCGACATCGCCGGAGCCGAGCGCTCGTGCCGTATCGGCGTGAGTGACGGTGAGCTTGGAGTCGCCGCGCAACCCGGGTTCGAGATCCACGGGATACCACGCTAACGCCGCCGTAGAATGCCGCTCGTGATCGACGCCGATGTTCTCGAACGTGTTCTTGCCCGGGCAGTGCGCACGGGCGCCGACTTCGCCGAGGTGTACGCCGAGGACAAGCGTTCCACGTCTGCCGGGCTCGACGACGGTCGCGTCGAGCAGGTGTCGAGCGGCCGTGACCGTGGCGCCGGCATCCGAGTGGTCGCGGGCGACACGACCGGCTTCGCCTACACGTCCGACCTGTCCGAGGCCGGGCTCGAACGGGCGGCGTCGGCCGCCGCCGCAGCCGCGAGCCAGGGTGGCGGAGGCGTGCGGACCATCGCGTTGACGGCGTCGCCGGCGCACCGTCCGAACTCGATCGAACGCGATCCGGAGTCGGTCGCCAAGGCGGCCAAGGTCGAGCTGCTGACCCTGATGGACGAGGCCGCCCGTTCGTACGCGCCCGAGATCGTGCAGGTGTCGGCCGGCTACGGCGACAGCCACAAGCGGGTGATCATCGCCAACACCGACGGTGTGCTCGCCGACGACGAGGTGGTGCGCACCCTGCTGCGCATCAGCGCGGTCGCCGACGGCGACACCGGCATGCAGACCGGCTACCAGTCGATGGGTCACACGCTCGGTTTCGAGATCTTCGACACCGTCGACGTGGAGGAGTTGGCCCGTGAGGCGGCACGCCAGGCGATCACCAAGCTGCGTGCCCGCCCGGCGCCTTCGGGCGCCATGCCGGTGGTCATCAAGCACGGGACCGGCGGGGTGCTGTTCCACGAGGCGTGCGGGCATGGCCTCGAGGCCGACCACATCCAGAAGGGCGCGAGCGTGTACGCGGGCAAGGTCGGCCAACAGGTCGCTTCGCCGCTCGTCACGCTCGTCGACGACGGCACGATGCCGGGCGAGTGGGGCACGCTCGGTTTCGACGACGAGGGCCACGTCACCCAGCGCAACGTGCTGATCGACGACGGTGTGCTCACCGACTACATGTGGGACTACCTGCGCGCCCGCAAGCAGGGTCGCCCGCAGTCCGGTAACGGCCGCCGCCAGAGTTACCAGCACCTGCCGATGGTGCGGATGACCAACACCTTCGTGCTCGATGGTCCCGACGATCCCGACGACATCGTGTCGTCGACGCCCAACGGGGTGTACGTCGCCAAGCTGGGCGGCGGCAGCGTGAACACGGCGACGGGCGACTTCGTGTTCGGTATGACCGAGGCGTACCTGATCGAGAACGGCGAGATCACCGAACCGCTCCGGGAGGGCAACCTGATCGGCAACGGCCCGACGGTGCTCGCAGGACATCGACATGCTGGGCAACGACTTCTCGATGGGCAGCCCGGGTACGTGCGGCAAGGACGGCCAGGGCGTGCCGGTCGGCGACGGGCAGCCGACGCTGCGCGTCAAGTCGATGACCATCGGCGGAACGGTCTGATGGCGGCACGGTCCGACGTGGCACGGTCCGGGCGGGCGCGGTCCGAGGGGGCACGGTCGTGAGCGCGTTCGAATCAGAACTGCAGGTCATCGCCGACCGTGTCGTCGCGCAGGCGGCGGCCGGCGAACAGATCGAGGCGTTCGTGTCACGCGGCGGCGAGACGGAGGTCCGCGTGTACGAGGGCAACGTCGAGCATTTTGTCTCGGCGCAGAGCGAGGGGGTCGGTATCCGGGTGATCAACGGTGGCCGCACCGGGTTCGCCTACGCGGGCACCCTCGACCCGGAGGCGATCGCCGACGTGCTCGCTCAGGCGCGCGACAACGTCCAATTCGGAACGGTCGACGAGTACGCCGCGCTGGCCGAGGCCGATGGCGTGCCGGTGACCGAACAGTCCCTGTGGAACGACGACCTGGCCGCGTATCCCACCGATCGGAAGATCGATCTGGCCAAGCAGTTGGAGAAGCTCGCCTCCGGCGCCGACCCCCGCATCCGGGTGGACGATTCGAACTACGCCGACGCCTACGCCGAATCAGCGGTGGCGACGACGACAGGTATCCGGACGTCGGGTCGCGAGAACGGGTGCTACGTGTCGGTGTCGACGCTCGCCGACGAAGGCGAGGGCGACGCCGCCGAGACGCAGACCGGCTTCGGGTTCTCGGTCGGCCGCTCGCCCGAGGAGTTCGACCTCGAGCGTGCGGCGCGGGAGGCCGCCGATCGGGCCACCCGGCTGCTCGGCGCCACCAAGCCGCCGAGCAAGCGCGTCACGGTGGTGCTCGATCCGTTCGTCACCGCACAGTTCCTCGGTGTGATCTCCTCGACGCTGAACGGCGAAGCCGTCGTGAAGGGTCGTTCGCTGTTCCGCGACCGTCTCGGTGAGCAGGTGGCATCACCGCTCGTCACACTCGTCGACGATCCGACGAACCCGAAGGCCTACACGGCGACCGATGTGGACGGCGAAGGCCTCGCGGCGCGCCGCAACGTGCTGATCGACGGCGGCGTGCTGGAGCAGTTCGTGCACAACTCGTACTCGGCCCGCCGCGCCGGGGCCGTGTCGACCGGGAACGCGGTGCGTTCCGGCTTCGCCGGAACGCCGGGTGTCGGCTGTCTGGCGTTGTCGTTGGTACCCGGCACGCGCCTGCAGGACGAACTCATCGCCGACGTCGACGACGGCCTGCTGGTGCAGTCGATGCAGGGGTTGCACTCGGGCGTGAACCCGATCAGCGGCGACTTCTCGACCGGCGCCGCCGGGCTGTTGATCACCAATGGCGCCGTCGGCGCACCGGTGCGTGAGTTCACGATCGCCTCGACACTGCAGCGGATGCTGCTCGACATCGTCGAAGTCGGCGGCGATCTCGACTGGCTGCCGATGCGCGCGGCCGGTATGAGCCTCGTGATCCGCGACGTCACGATGTCCGGCGCCTGACGTCGTACGTCGTCGTCGCCGGCGAGGCCGTGTGATGCAGGGTCGCGCCACGTCGGCGCGATACGTCGGCGCGGTAACGTCGTGCGCGTGGCACAGCCGACCGACGATGCGATCGCCCGTCACCCGCACCTCGCCGATCGATCGCCGGGCGGGCAGGTGCGCGTCGACCTGCACTGCCACACCATGTGGAGCGGTGATTCGACCACGACACCCGACGAGATCGCGGCGGCGGTCACCGAGTCGGGGATCGACGTGCTGTGCATCACCGACCACAACGCCATCGGCGGGGCCGTCGAGCTGGCCGATCAGCTGCCGTGTCGCGTGATCGTGGGGGAGGAGCTGCGCACGGCGGCGGGTGAGATCATCGGGTTGTTCCTCACGGAGCGAGTCCCGACGGGAATCGACCACCTCGTTGCAGCCAGGGCGATCCGTGAACAGGGTGGGTTGGTCTACGTGCCGCATCCGTTCGACCCCATGCGCCGCAATCTGTCCGAACGCGCGCTGCGCGAGTTGGCGAGCGCCGGGCTGGTCGACGCGCTCGAGGTGCACAACGCGAAGACCTCGTTGCCGAGCCTCAACCGTCGGGCGGTCGAGTTCGCCGAGGAGTTCGGGCTCGCGCACGGCGCGGGGAGCGACGCGCACGTCCCCGACGCGCTCGGTGCAGCCTTCGTGGAGATGGACGACTTCCACACGCCGGCGGAGTTCCTCGCCTCGCTCCGAGCGGGCACGGTGGTGGGTCACCACTGGGACGAGCCCCGACCGTGGTCGTCGCGCATCGTTCCCTCGACTGCTGCGCGGTGAGCGTGCCCGTGGGGATCAGCTGTCGAGGTACGTGATCGCCGCGGCTGCGATGGCCGGGTCGAGGCTGCCCTGGTCGACCCACTTGTCGATGTCGCGGCGCAGCCGCTGCTCGCCGCCTCGTGGCCTGTCGCTGCCGTCGGCCAACTTCTCGAGTTGGTCGGCGAGTTCGGCGCTGCTCGCACCGGTGGCTTCCGGGTTCGACCTGAGTAGTTCGACGAACGCGGAGAGATCTTCGGGGATGACCGGACCGGATGCCGGACTCGTGACCGGCGGGCTGGTCGGAGGCGCGGTATCGGATGGTGGCGCGGCGGTGAGGTCGACCACCGGGAGGGTGGCGGGCGCAAGGTCGGTCGGCACGGTGACGGGCGCGGTAGCCGGAGCGATCCGGTCGGCGGTGTCGTCGCCTCGGCCGGCGGAGTACGCAGCGATCCCGGCGGCCGGCACGGCGACGGCCAGCGCCACGGCGACCCACCACCGTCGCGCACCCCGAGCGTCGTACCCACCAGCGACATCGGGCGCCATCGCGCTGGTCATGGCGTACGGCGCGTCCATCACGGCGGTGTCGTTCGACCCCGACGCGGGGGCCCGTAGGGCAACGGCCATGTCGGCGGCCGAGGCGTAACGCTGCCGCGGGTCGGCGGCCATCGCGCGCATCACGGTCGTTGCGATCGCGGGCGACAGGTCGGGTCGCAGCAACCGGGCATCGGCGGCTGTCGCGGCACGTACGGATATCGGTGTCGGACGGGTTCCGGTCGCCATCTCGTACAGCACGACCCCGACCGCATAGAGGTCGGTCGCCGGGCCGGCTTCTTCGCCGGCTGCCTGTTCGGGCGCCAGATAGGAACGGGTACCCACGACGAGGCCATCGGTCGTGAGGTGGTCGGACAGCTCGTCGAAGCGTTTGGCGATGCCGAAGTCGGCCAGCTTGACGTTGCCGGCGCGGTCGAGCAGCACATTGGCCGGCTTCACATCGCGGTGCACCAGTCCCACCGCATGGGCGGCGCCCAGCGCATCGAGGATCTGGCCGCCGAGACGCGTGACCTCATTGTCGGCGAGCGGGGCCGAATCGGCGATCAGCTGCGCCAGGGTGCCACCCTCGACCAGCTCCATCACGAGGAACAACGATCCGTCGTCCTCGCCGGCGTCGTAGACGGCGACCGCGTTGGGATGGGTGAACCGTGCCGACGATCGGGCCTCACGCAGGAATCGGGCGTGACCGGCGGGGTCGGCAGCGTCGATCGCCCGGGCGTCGAGCAGCTTGACGGCGACACGACGATCGAGCAGCACGTCACGGCCTTCGCGGACCTGCGCCGATCCACCGGCGCCGATGATCGCCCCGAGCTCGTAGCGCGACGACAACACCGTGGACATGGCGTTCAACCTAACGATGCGCCGGCCCCGCGGTGCGTCGGCCCGGCGGTGCGTCAATGTAACGGTGCGTCGGCCCGGCCGGTGGCGCGGATGACGGTCACGGCAGGTACGGTCACGGCAGGTACACGAGCGAGGCGACGTGGGCATGGGCTGCTGCCGCGACCGCCGCCGCGACGTGCGGATCGACGGCGACGAAGATCGATTGATCGCCGGTCGCCACGACGCGGCCACGATCGGCGAGCACGACCCCTTCGGCGACCACCTGGACATCGACACCGATCGCGACGCCGCCGATCGAGTCGGTGGCGATACCGACCACCGCAGTGCCCGGTTCGGCCAGCGCCGCGGGGCCGATGGCGGAGGTGACGTCGGCATCCACGATCACCTCTCCGCCGGCGACACGCTGGCGAGCGACGGCGGCTGCGGGTACGTCATCGATCGCGCTCGGCGGGGCGACGGCGGCGGGGACCTCGCGACGCTCCACTCGAAGTTCGTCGCCCGGCGCCAGGTCGGAGGTCGCCACCCAGACGGTCCGCGTCGTCTGCCAGGAGTTGCGGGCGTCGTCGAGCGCGTCGAGTTGCCGATGCACGATCAGGCCGGCGCCGAGCGCGAGCGCCAGGCACGCAATCCAGTAGATCGACGGGTGCCTGACGAGGAGCCGGCGCGCCCTGACGGCGATGTTCAGGTTCATGGTGCCTCCAGTGGTCGTCTGACCAGAGGGAGGAGCCGGTGCGGCCACGCTACCGTCGGGTCAGGCAGGCCGGTCGGGGCAGGCCGGTCAGGGAAGGGCAGGGAGCGCGGCGGCGATGAGTTGCCGCACGTCGGCGACGTTGCGGCCGATCACGGCGAGCACCTCGTCCATCGTGACGGGCTCGTGGCCGTCGACACCGGCGTCGTAATCGGTGACGAGCGCCACCGTGGCGTAGGGGATGTTCGCCTCGGCGGCCAGTACGGCCTCGGGATAGCCGGTCATGTTGACGACGTGCCAGCCCATCTGACGGAACCACGAACTCTCGGCGCGGGTGGAGAACCTCGGCCCGTTGATCACCACCATCGTGCCCCGATCGTGGACGGTGAACCCGCTCGAGGCGCCGGCGTCGATCAGCGCTTGTCGGACACCGGGGTCGTACGGCTCGGCGAAGCTCTGGTGGTGGACCGCGCCGTCGGAGCCGGGCAGCCCGTCGTCCGAGCCGACGTCGTGGAACGTGTCGGCGCGCCCGTTGGTGCGGTCGACGAGCTGGTCGACCACGACGAACTCACCGGGATGCAGGTCGGGCTGGAGGGAGCCGACCGAGCACGGCGCGATGATCGAGCGCACGTCGAGCGACGCCATCGCCCAGACGTTGGCGCGGAACGGAACGCGGTGGGCGGCGAAGGCGTGATCGCGGCCGTGTCGAGCCATGAAGGCGACCCGGCGGCCGCTGAGGGTTCCGACACTCACCGGTGACGACGGTGGGCCGAACGGCGTCGACAGTTCGATGTCGGTCGTGTCGTCGAGGAACTCGTAGAAGCCGGAGCCCCCGAACACGCCGATCTCGGCGGCGAGGTCGGATGCGGCATCGGCGAGCGGGATGAGCATCAGCGCGGCGTCACGTCGTGTTCGAACCCGAGGAGGGAGTCTTCGACGAAGTGGGCGACGTGCCGGTCTTCGTCGAGCCGGTGCTGCTCGAGCTGTCGGACGTCTTCGGGGAATCGGATGTCCCGCTCGACGAGCCGGTCGATGAGGAACCACCCGAACTCGATGTCGATGTCTTGTCGGGCTTCACCTCGCCGGGCTTCGCATCTGCGGAACTCGACTCGGCCTTGGACTTCTTGCCGCGATTGTCGGTCTTGAAGAATCCGCTTCCCTTGAAGGTGACCCCGACGGGCGTGAACACCTTCTTGACGGCCATGACGTCGCCGGTGTCCGGGTGGGCGGCTTCGGTCAGGGTCGGGTCGGTGAACGCCTGCTGGATCTCGATCGTTTCGCCGGTGTCGACGAACTTGTACACGTAGGTAGGCATCGAAGTAGAAAAGCTATCGTCCGACCCATGCAGGTCCGCAGCGCCGTGATTCCCGCCGCCGGCATGGGAACGAGATTCCTGCCGGCGACCAAGGCGGTCCCGAAGGAACTGTTCCCGATCGGCAACCGCCCGGCGCTGCAGATCGTCATCGACGAGGCGCTCGGAGCCGGGGTCGATCACATCGTGGTCGTGAGCAGTCGCTCCAAACCGGCCATCGAGGCCTACTTCCAGCGTGACGACGCGCTGATCGGCGCGTTGGAGGACAGGGGCAACGTCGCGTTGGCCGAACGGCTTCGGGCGATCGGGCGTGACTGGCGGGCCACGATCGTCTACCAGGACGAGCCCAAGGGCCTCGGACACGCCGTCGGCTGCGCCCGCGAGGCAGTCGGCGCCGAGCCGTTCGGGGTGCTCCTGCCCGATGAGCTGATGGGCTCGTCGGCACTGCTCGCGCAGATGAACGGTGTGTGCGCGTCGACCGGGGGCAGCGTCGTGGCCGTCGTCAACGTGCCCCGCGATCAGGTCAGCTCGTACGGCGTCATCGATCCCGCCGGCGAGTTGTCCGCCGACGGCGTCATCGCCGTGAAGGACCTGGTCGAAAAGCCGTCGCCGGATGAGGCGCCGAGCAACTTCGTCATCACCGGGCGCTACGTGCTCACCGCGGATGCGTGGGACGAGATCGAGCGTCTGCGGCCCGGCCGTGGTGGCGAGCTGCAGCTGACCGACGCGCTCCGCGCCCAAGCGGTGAGATCCCCGTTCCATGCCGTGGTCTCCTCGGAGGGACGCCACGACACCGGGACCCCGCTGGGCTTCCTCACGTCGTCGATCGAGTTGGGCCTGGACGATCCCGAACTCGCCGCACCGCTGCGCGAGTTCCTGCAAGGCCTCCGCCGCTGAGCCTGTGCGCCGCCGATCACCTGGGGCTTACACACCAGTTGTGGTCGGATGGCGCCCGGTGACCCCCGCTAAGTGCCTGCAGAGCGATCGGGTCTTTCATTGGGTCCGCAACGGTCGTAGCGTGGGTGTTGGGTCCGGGGACATGACCGACCGAAGAGTCGACGTTCAGGGTGTGAGTCGGCCGCGCTGGATGGGTTGAACCCAAGGTGTCGTTCCCTGCTTGTCAGCCCCGGGCCCACCACACCACTCAGGTAGTGAGTTGCCCCGCTCAACGCTTTCGGTCGAACCAGCCGAACCACCAGGTCGAGTAGGCGGCACTGGCCATGCCTGCCACGAGGTACAGCTCGTTGTGTCCGCCTGGGAGCAAGGTCAGGTCGGGTTGGAGACGCATCACGTCGTTGAGAATGACAACGAGAACACCGACCACGAGCAGCCCCGCTCCGACGAGTCGGTGCCACGTGGCCCGAAAGCGGGCTGAACGCACGGGCGGGGTGTAGCGCTGCGACGAACCCACCGATCGTGACGCGCTACTGGGCTTGTTGGGCGACCGCGTATGGGTGAGCGGCCGGACTTCGTCGTGGTCCGGCAGGAGCTGAACCGGCGTTGTGTCGTCGAGTGCTCGCGTCGCTCGGCCTTCGTTGATCGGCTGACCACCCTGCGTTCGGCGCTTCGGCGGCGGCATGTATGCTCCTCGTGATTCTCGTAGTGACTCCGAGCAATCTACTACAAAGTGTCGTATGTACGTGTATGGCGAGGACGCTCACGCGGGAAGTGCACGCCGGCGGTGGGAGAGCAGTCAATCCCTACCTCCACGTGCGCGCGGTTTGCCGACTCGGGTAACGGGGTCGACAAGTCGGATACGACAGTGTGTCGTAGTAGACTGGGTCAATGATCGCTGTGCTCAGTTCGATACCGAGCCCGTCCACCGGAACGCTCGTTGTCGGGCCACTCCGGATCAGAGCCTACGGATTGAAGATCGCACTCGGAGTTGTCGCCGCAACCTGGCTCGCCGGCCGTCGCCTCGAGCGGGCCGGATCGGGAACGAACGACGACATGCAGTCGATTGCAGTGTGGGCTGTTGCACCTGCCATCCCACTGGGGCCATCGATCGACCGATGGGGAAACTGGCGGAATCAGGAACTGTACGGGCGAACGACATCGCTCCCGTGGGCCTTGGAGATCTCAGACGAGAATCTGTCCGCCGGCGGCGTGATCGAGGGGCTCAGGGTCGACCCAGCTCACGAATTCGGTGAGTTTCGACTCAATCAGTGGGTCGCCGGCGTCGTCGTCATTGCATCGGTCGTCTCTCCGATTGTGGACCGGGTTCGGCTCGGTCCAATTCCTGACGAGGCGCCACCGTCGCCCCGGCCGCGGAGTTCGCGTGACGACGAATGAATCGCACGAAGCCGACCGCGCGACGTCATACGCGTCGGCGGCTGCTGGTCGCCGGTTCCGTACTGGCAGTACCGTTCATCGTGTACTCGCAGGTCCGAGGGAGCGGGCCCAAGCCGGCGGTACCGCCGACACCGACACCGACACCGACACCGACACCGACACCGACACCGGCGGCGCCGGGCGCTGCGGGCGAAGTGGCCGAGGTGGCCGAACCGGTACCGACGACTGTTTCTCCGGTTGTGTTCGATCACGATGTGACGCCAGGGACGAGCGGCGCCAAGGTCACAGCTCTGCAGGATCGCTTGCGCGTGCTGGGCTTCGATCCGGGTCCGACCGACGGCCAGTTCGGGCCTGCGACGCAGCGGTCGGTGTGGGCGTTCGAGAAACTGATCCTCGACGTCAAACTGGATCAAGTGACCGGCATCGTGACTGCGGCTATGTGGCAACGGATGAACGAAGCGATCGAAGTTCGGCCCCGACGTTCAGTTCCCGGCACGCATCTCGAGGTTGTCCTCCCGGAACAGGTTGCAGTGTTGTATGTCGACAACGTTGCTCGGCTGATCACCCACGTCTCGAGTGGTACCGGAGAAGAGTGGTGTGACGTGGTGACCGTCGACAACGACGACGGCACGCAGAGCGAACAAGGAATTTGTGGGATCGCCGTGACGCCCGGCGGGGTCTTCCACTTCGAGCGTCGGGTCGACGGTTGGCGTAACTCGAAGCTCGGTCGACTGTGGAACCCGGTCTACTTCAACTACGGCATCGCCGTCCATGGCGCGTCCAACGTGCCGGGCCGGCCGGCATCACACGGATGCGTTCGGATCCCCATGCACATCGCCGACTACTTTCCTTCCCTCGTCGCCAACGGCGACCTCGTCTACGTGTTCGATGGTGTCGAAGAACCCGAGACGTACGGTGCGCAGGTGCCGACCTTCGACTACCCGGATCCGGATTACACGACGACGACGTCGACCAGCACGACGACGACGAGCACCACCACCACCACCACCACCACGCCCTCGACGACGCTGCCGGAAAAGGCTCACGCCGTCACGACTCTTCCGACGCCGGCGCCGTCGACCGCACCGGTTTCGACCAGCCCAGCGACGGTCACCTCACCTCCGGGGTGACCGCCGACGTTTGGGCCGTGCCCTACGAAACCTCGCCCAGGGTGCGGCCGCTGGTTTGCCATGCGTTCATGCCGCCGTCGAGTTCGACGATGTCGGTGAAGCCGAGTGTGACCAAACGATCGACAGCAATCGTGGACATGTTGCCGGTCCTGCAATAGACGAGCAGTGGCGTCGCGCGGTCATTCGGTAGCACGGTGGTGTTGATGTCGTCGAACGCCATGAAGAGATCGGTCCCGCGAATCTCACCGTCGTAGGGGATGTGCACGTTGATGATTACCGCGTCGGGGTCGGCGAGGGCTGACTCGAAGTCGGCAGGGTCCACCAGTCGATGTGACGTCTCGTAGTTCATGTTCATGCCGTTCATCGTCGAATCGGCCCCGTGGTCCATTCCGGGCATGCCCAGCGCGAAATAAAGCGTCATGCCTGCGGCAAACGTGACGAACGCGACGACGATGAACTTGCCGGATCGTTGCTCGGCCGCGCTGGGGGGATTGGCCCTCGGAGGGGTGTCGTGGGCAGCGTCAGGGGGTTGTGCGCTCACGGTCGATCCATCCGGAGGCATCCCCACCCGACGTCGCCTCTTCCAGCGCGTTGTCGATTGTCACTTCCACGAGATCACCGGCCCGCGCCCGCAACGGCATGCCCGGAAGCGAACCGGCGTATCCCCATGTCGAGACCATCGTCCCGGCGAGATCGAACTCGACGGGGCCCGCGCGATAGGTGGCGACGACGTCAGTAACAGCGCGGTTGCCTGCCGCTGAGTTCACGGCGGGCTGCGATGACTGTTCGGATCGGGGCAACCTGCGAGCAGGACCACCGACGCCCCTGCTGCAATGAAGGTGCGACGACTCATTGGCGGATACACAACTTCTACATTATGTCGTAGTAATGGGTTCGGCAACACACCGTCGACGATCGTGTCGGACTACGACCATTCCCGCTACGACCGTTCCCGCTACTACCACCCCGGCGCTGCCGCCGCCGACCGCCACGACGGCGCCGGCCACGAGCGTGTCGCCGTCGCCATGACGTTTGCGGTCGCCATGACGAGCGCAACGGTGGAACCGCATCCGCAGCGGGCACGTCCGAGGTGACGGGGGACGGCGAGAGGGAGCAACTACACTGTGTCATATATCCCGTCCACTCATCGTCGTCAACTCCGGCGACACTGAGAAGCTCCGATACATGTCCCACCCGGAATGGAGGCCCTCGTGAAGCCCCGAACTCGATCCATCTCACTGGCCGGCGTGATCGCCGTAGCACTCGCGCTCGCGTCATGCGGCTCCGACGACGGCGGCGCTTCGGGATCCGACGAGGTGTCGGACTCCGTGACTGGTCCTGCCGGCACGTCGTCGGATTCGGCGTCGGATCCGTCATCTGATCCGCGAGTCATCGAGATCGAGATGGTCGACATCGCCTTCGAGCCCGCATCGCTCGAGATCGCTGCCGGCGAGACGGTCACGTTCGTGTTCACGAACAGCGGCACGGTCCGGCACGAAGCGATCTTCGGCGATGAGGCGGCACAGGAAGCCCACGCCGACCAGATGGTCGACATGGGCGGGATGGAGATGTCCGGTGACAGCACGATGCCGGTGGGCACGGCCGGCATGGATACGGCTGACACGGACGGCGATCCGCTCCTTGAGCCCGACACGGCTGCCGAGGTGACGATGACGTTCGACGAACCCGGCTCCACGATCATCGGTTGTCATGAGCCCGGGCACTGGGAAGCCGGCATGCGCGTCGACGTCACCGTCGTTGCGTGACTCGACACTCGCGATCGTTGATCAGTCCCTGAAGTCGCCGCCGTCGGCGAGGTCGAGAGCGGAGTTTGTCCCAGCAGCCTTCGTTCACCTGTACGTGTGGATCGCCGAAGATGATGGCGTCGTCGCCGGTGTTCCGGAGCCGCCAGTTCGAGCCCGGTGATCGTCGCCCATGACCTGGCATTCATCGTTGGCCGGCCGGCGCGTGGTCGTCGTGCGGTTCGGTCTCGCTCTGGCGCCCGGTCGCGGGTGGCTGCCGCATGAGCAGCCACATCACGAATCCCATCACCAGCGGGCAGATCAGCAGGGCGAGGTTCACACCGGCGAGCGCGGCGCCTCCGCCGCCTGTCGCGAGGAGCCACACGGCCAGGCCCATCGCAGCGACGGCGTAGACGAGGTGGTGGCGGTGGCTCATGACCCGGCCCCGTGATGTGTCTCGTGCTGCGACTGGTCCTGCATCGGCATACTGGTCATCGAGCCGGCCATGGCATCGTGGTTCTCGTCGCATGCGACGAGGATGTCGTCGGCGGCGGTGCCCTCCGTCATCTCGAGCATCATCGAGTGCATCGTGGGGGTAGTCGGGGTGGCGCCGCGAGCAGACGAGGCGCCGGCGAATGCGAGTCCCAGCACCAGGCCGCCCGACGCCACCGTGGCGCCGATCAGGCTGAGCATGCGAGTACGTGTGTTCTTGGTTGCCTCCTTGTGACGAGGACCACGGTGCGCCTCGCTTGTGGAGTTCAGGTGGAGGCGGTGTGCGGGCGGCGTGGTTTCCGGCGCCATGCCGGGCTATGCCTGGGGTGTTGCCGGCAGCGTCACGGTGAGGCGAGCGCCGCCGCCGGGAAGGTTCTCCGCAGTGACCGTGCCACGGTGGGCGGTGACGAGTTCAGCGACGACGGCGAGGCCGATGCCGCTCCCGCCGGCCTTGTCGCCGTTCGCGCCTCGCCAGAACCGCTCGAACACGTGCGGCAGGTCCTGCTCCGGGATGCCGGGGCCGTTGTCGGCGACCTGCAAGCGTGCCGACGATCCGTCCGTGTCCGTGCTGATGGTGATCGAGCCGGTGGCCGGGGTGAACTTCACGGCGTCGGCGATCAGGTTGACCGCGATCTGGTGCAGGCGGTCGGCGTCGCCGATCACCGGTGCGGCACGCGTCTCGACGGTCCGGGTGATCGTGCGGTCGTCCGCCAGGGGGTGAAGGAGGTCGGCGGCAGCAGCGGCGACGTCGGCGAGGTCGACCTGCTCGGATCGCAGGCGCAGACCGGCGGCCTCGGCTGCGGCGAGGGTCTCGAGGTCGCCGACCAGCCGCCGCAGACGGGTGACCTCGTCGTGGAGCGAGCCGAACACGTCCGGCGTCAGTTGATCCACACCGTCGAGCAGCGTTTCGGTCGAGCCCTGGAGGATGGCGAGCGGTGTGCGCAGCTCATGTGCGACGTCGGCCACGAGGTTCCGACGGAGCCGGTCCTCGCGGTCGAGGTGGTCGGCCATCTCGTTGAACGCCTCGGCGAGCGTGCGCAGCTCTCCAGGGCCGTCGGTGTCGACCCTGGTGTCGCGTCGGCCGCCGGCCAGGTCGCCCGCCGCGGTCGTGAGGGCGGTGACGGGCCGGGTGACTCGCATGGAGACGTACAGGGCGACGACGAGCGCCACAGCGGAGGCGATCAGCACGCCGATGAGCGCGGTTCGCTCCAGGGCGTCGCGGACGTGGCGTTCGGCCTCCATCGCCTCGGTCGGGAAGCGCAGCATCACCGCACCGACCGTTCGACCGTCGACCACCACGGCCACCGACACCGGGTCACCTCTGGGGGTCTCGGCGGCGGCCATGCCGTGCATCTGCACCAGCATCGTCGCGAGCGCATCGGTCGGTGCGGCGATCACCGCACCGTTGGCGTCGACGATGCTCAGCGTTGCCTGGCTGCGCGCCGACACGGCAGCGGCGCCCGTCAAATCGGCGTCGACCCAGCCCCCGCCCGCTGGTAGGCGTCACCTGCGGCGATTGCGGTGGCCGTGAGGTCGTCCTGTCGTTGACGGTCAGTGAGCCCGGCGACCTCGTTGCGCGCCGACATCATCGTCAGCACGGCGAACACACCGATCGCAGCCAGGGCAACGGAGAGGAACGCCAGCGACAGCCGGATGCCCAGCGGGCCCAGCAGCGGGCCACGCGCCACGGTCAAGCCTTGTCCCGTGCCAGGCCGAGCCGGTACCCGGCGCCGAGCACGGTCTCCACCACGCTCGGATCGTGGGGGTCTGCTTCGATCTTGCGGCGCAGGTTCTTGATGTGCGAGTCGACGGTGCGCTCGTACCCTTCGAACTCCTACCCGCGAACCCGGTTGACCAGCTCGCTTCGGGAGAAGACACGACCCGGCGATGATGCCAACGCCCTGAGCAGCGACCACTCCGTCGGCGTCAGCTCGACCACTTCCCCGTGCATGGTCGCCTCGTGCCGAGCCTCGTCGATCGCCCGACGACCGTCACCGAAGGTCGCCACCGAGGACGCGCCGGCGGCGTTCGTGCTCCGCCGCAGCACTGCCTGCACGCGCAGCACGAGCTCGCGAGGCGAGAACGGCTTGGTCAGGTAGTCGTCGGCGCCGAGCTCCAGGCCGTGGATCCGATCCGCCTCGGCTGACTTCGCCGTCAACATCACGATCGGAACACGACCACGGAACTCTGCGGCGATCGTCTCGCCGGCGACATCGGGCAGGTTGAGGTCGAGCACCAGGAGATCGACCCCACCGCGGTCGAGAATCGACAGTGCCTCGGCCCCCGAACCCGTCGTGATCACGGCCAGGTCTTCGCGCTCGAGGTAGCGACGTACGAGGTCGCGGATCTTCACCTCGTCCTCGACGACGAGCACGGTCGTGGTCAACGGAACAACTCTACGACGCGTTGTCGAAGTCCTCTGGCGCGGTCGTCGCGAAGCCGGGCCGTCTGCACCCTGCCTCGCTAGCCTGGATGCGTAGGAGGTGTGTGATGACGAGACGGCCGGATGGTGCGTTGGAGCACGAGATCATGTCGGTGTTGTGGGCAGCCGACCATCCGCTGCAGCCGGGAGACATTCGCGACCTGCTGTCATCGAAGCTCGCCTACACGAGCGTGGCCACGGTGCTCGGTCGTCTTCACACGAAGGACCTCGTACATCGCAACGAGGCAGGTCGGGCGTTTGCCTACGAGGCGGCGATCGACGAGTCGGGCCTCGCGGTGAGGCGGATCAGCGAAGTGCTCTCCGGCGCCTCCGACCGAGACCAGGTGCTCGCCGGGTTCGTCGGCAGCCTGTCGAAGAAGGACACCAAGGCGCTGCGAGCGATGCTCGACAAGGTCGGGCGCGAATGACTGCGTCACTGCTCGCGCCGGTTGGCATCGCCGCGCTGCTCGCCGTGATCGTGACGGCGGCACATCGACGACTGCCACCGCAGTTGGCTGCACGTACCGTGGTGGTCACCCTCGGGGTGGTCCTCGTCGCTGCCGCGCCGACGCTGTGGATCATCTCACTCGGGTATCTCGCTCACCTTCCTCTCTTCAACGGCCGACTCGAATGGTGCGCCGAGGCGTTCGGCGTGCGCGAGCCGATTCCCTCCTGGGCCGGTCTTCCGGCGCTCGCGGTGAGCACTGCCGGGCTTCTCCGAGCACGACGGGTCCTGCGCAACTACCGACGGTTGCGCCACGATGAGGGCGGTTCGGTGGAGATCGTCGAGCACAGCCGGCCGTTCGCGTTCACGCTTCCCGGTCGGAGCGGCCATGTCGTGCTCTCGAGCGGCCTGGCGGACCTGCTCGACGACGATGAGCAGCAGGTCGTGCTCGCCCACGAACGGGCCCATGGCCACCACCGCCATGACCGCTACCTCCTCGTCGCTCAACTGGCCTCGGCGACGGTGCCGCTGGTACGCCCACTCACCCGCCGCCTCCGGTTCTCCCTCGAGCGGTGGGCCGACGAAGCCGCGGTCGAGCACTGCGGCAGCCGCCGGGTCGTCGCGCTGACCTTGGGCAAGGTGGCATTGCACAACGTGAGTCCTGCCGGGGCGTTGAGCTTCGCCGGTCTCGGCGTGCCGGCACGAGTTGCCGCTCTCCTGGCGCCACCGGCCGGCCCACCGCGTTCGGTGGAGATCGCGGCGATCCGGTTGGCGATCTTCGCGACGGCGGTCCTCGCCGCGTTTCAGCTCCACCACCTCGGAGGGCTGGTCGCAGCGCTCTGCCTCGACTGAATCCTCTACATCGTGTAGTAGAATCTTGGGGTGTTCGCCGCCGCGGAGCCCCAGACGCCCGCACCGATGCGTCGTCGCTGGTGGGTGAAGGCGGCGACGGCGGTCGGACTGCTGGCTCTCGTCGGTTTCGCCGTCAGCCGACCTGGCCAGAGCGCCAGTTTCGAGGCGTCAGGCCCGCCGCTGACGATCCCGGCCGCCGGCGAGCTGAAGGATCTGTCCGCAGACCAGTTCGAAGGGGTGCTGGTCGGGCTGCGCGGAAAGCCGGTGATCGTCAACATCTGGGCCTCGTGGTGCTCGCCGTGCCGAACGGAGACCCCCCTGCTCGAAGGACGCGTGGGAGGCACATGGCGACGAGGTCGTCATCCTCGGGGTGGACTCGAAGGACTCGCCCTCGGGTGCTGTCGGTTTCATGGAGGAGTTCTCGGTCACCTACCCGAACATCTTCGACAGCTCCGGCGAGATCCGTTCACGCCTCGGGCTCCGCGGCTTTCCGACCACCTACGTCTTCGACGCCGAGGGGACGCTGCGCACGACCGTCGTCGGCGCGCTGACCGAGCAGCGGCTGGCGTCCATCTTGAGGATCTCCGCTCGTGAGGGATGTGGGATTGCTCGTCTCGGTCATCGTGCTCGTCGTGCTCCCCGCCGTGTTCGTTCAACCCCGGCCGCCCTCGGCGGTCCCCCAGGGCTTGCTGGACACCGCTGGTGGGGCGCTCGCCATCGGCCTCGCCGTGGGTCGGCTCACCGCAGTGGCGCTCGACAACCCGGGCGGCCTGACGAGCCTCAACGATCTGCTGATCATCCGCAGCGGCGTCGAGTTCTGGTCCGGGCTGGCAGCGGGCATCGGATGGCTGTGGTTCCGCGCAACGCGTGAGAACGTCCGCCCGATGGTTCGTCTGGCAGCGCTGGCGCCGGCAGGGCTCGCCGCATGGGCGAGCTACGAGGCCACGTGCATCGCCCGCGACGGTTGCCCGGGGCCGATCAGCTCCATCGGGCTGCGACCGGACGGCCTCGCCCAACGCATGTTCCCCGTCGGCCTCGCTGTCGCTGTGGCTGCGGTCGCCGCGGCGCTCCTCATCGGACGAGCCCAGCGTCGCGGTGTCGCGGCCAGTCAGATCGTCGTCGGTACGGTCCTGGCGGTGGCGGCGGTGCGCAGCATCGCGTCCATCTGGCTGCCGCGCATCGGTAACGGGCTGACCCGACAGCACGAGGCATCGATTGCCATCCTGGTCGTGTCACTCGCGACCTTGGCCACTCTTCGGACGCGATCACAGCGAACGACGG
>CAVPET010000074.1:0-4938 GCA_963703525.1 Ilumatobacteraceae bacterium
GCCGCAGCCGCGTCGAGCGTCTCAACGGCCCCGAATTCGTCGCCCGCCCCGGCCTCGACGGGCGTCGGGTGATCGTCGTCGACGACGTCGTCACCACGGGTGCAACCATGCGGGCCGCGGCCGCCGCACTCCGTCACGCCGGCGCCGACGAGCCCCGTCTCTACGCCGTTGCCTCCACGCCTGCGCGCAGCGCCAAGACGGGTCGCCGCCGTCGTCTCGCGCCGGTGCGGCCGACACTCGTCGCCTGACCTGTCTGCTCGCGTCGCACCGGTAGGCTGGATGGCCGCATGGGCATTCTCGATCGCATCCTCCGCGCCGGTGAAGGCAAGAAGATCAAGGCGCTCGAAGGCATCGTGCCCGACATCAACGCCTTCGAGCCCGAGATCGAGGCCTTGTCCGACGACGCCCTCAAGGCCAAGACCAACGAGTTCCGCCAGCGCCTCGACAACGGCGCCGAGACCTCGACGACCTGCTGGTCGAGGCGTTCGCCGTCACGTCGCGAGGCGGCCGACCCGGGTCATCGGCCAGCGCCACTACGACGTGCAGACTGATGGGCGGGGCGGCACTGCACTTCGGCTGGGTCGCCGAGATGAAGACCGGCGAAGGCAAGACGCTCGTGTCCACGCTGCCCGTGTACCTGAACGGTCTCAGCGGCAAGGGCGTCCACCTCGTCACCGTCAACGACTACCTCGCACGTCGTGACGCCGAGTGGATGGGCCAGGTCCACCGTTGGCTCGGGTCTCGAAGTCGGCCTGATCATCCCCGGGTATCGCCACGCGCCGGCGGAGAAACGTCAGAGCTACCAGGCCGACATCACCTACGGCACGAACAACGAGATGGGCTTCGACTACCTCCGCGACAACATGGCGCAGCGCAAGGACGACAAGGTCCAGCAGCGTGGTCACAACTTCTGCATCGTCGACGAGGTCGACTCGATCCTCATCGACGAGGCCCGCACGCCGCTGATCATCTCCGGTCGCGTCGCCGACGCCGCCAAGCTGTACTACCGCTTCGCGTCGATCGTGCGCGGCCTCCAGCGCGACGTCGACTACGAGGTCGAGGAGGACAAGCGCGTCGTCGTGCCGCTCGAAGAGGGCATCGAGCAAGGTCGAAGCCGCACTCGACAGTCGAGAACCTGTACGACAACGTGCAGGCCAACTTCGTGCACCAGTTCACCGTGGCGCTGAAGGCCAAGGAGCTGTACAAGCGCGACAAGGACTACATCGTGCAGGGCGGCGAGGTGAAGATCGTCGACGAGTTCACCGGCCGCATCCTCGAGGGCCGGCGCTGGTCGGAGGGCATCCACCAGGCGGTCGAGGCGAAAGAGGGCGTGAAGATCAAAGAGGAGAACCAGACCCTCGCCACGATCACGCTGCAGAACTACTTCCGCATGTACGACAAGCTCGCCGGCATGACCGGCACCGCCCAGACCGAGGCAGCGGAGCTGATGAACACCTACGGCCTCGGTGTGGTCCCGATCCCCACCAACCGCCCGCTCGCGCGCATCGACCAGTCCGACCTGATCTACAAGACGGAGGAGGCGAAGTTCGACGGCGATCATCGACGACATCGAGCCTCGCCACGAGAAGGGCCAGCCGATCCTCGTCGGCACCGCCAGCGTCGCAGGAGTCGAGATACCTGGGTCGCCTGCTCGAGCCAGCGCGGCATCCCCCACGAGGTGCTCAACGCCAAGCAGCACACCCGTGAGGCCGAGATCGTCACCCAGGCGGGCCGTCTCGGCGCGGTCACCGTCGCCACCAACATGGCCGGCCGTGGTGTCGACATCGTGCTCGGCGGCAACCCCGAGGGGCTCGCCCGCCACGACGTGTTCAAGGAGGGCTACACGCCCGACCTGCATCGTCGACGAGTACGAGCTGCCGGTTCCGCTCGAGCAGATGCCGGAGGACTACCAGGAGGCTCGTAACAAGGCACTGCGTCGCTACGACGAACTGTTCGCCGAGTACTCCGAGCTGTGCAAGCGCCGAGGGCGACGAGGTGCGCGGCGCTCGGCGGGCTGTACGTGATCGGCTCGGAGCGTCACGACAGTCGCCGCATCGACAACCAGCTCCGTGGCCGTTCGGGCCGCCAGGGCGACCCGGCGAGAGCCGCTTCTTCCTCAGCCTCGACGACGAGCTGATGCGCTTGTTCGCCACCGGTGCGCTCAGCTACGTGATGGGCCGGGCGCTGCCCGACGACGAGGCGATCGAGGCCAGGATGGTCACCAAGGCCATCGAGCGTGCGCAGACCACGGTCGAGACCAAGAACGCCGAGATCCGCAAGAACGTCCTCAAGTACGACGAGGTGATGAACGAGCAGCGCAAGGTGATCTACAGGCGCCGCGACCAGATCCTCGACGGTGAGGACCTGCGCTCGGCCGCGCATGGAGTACCTCGCCGAAGCCGTCGATTCGCTGATCGCCACGCACTGCGCCTCGGTCGCCGAGCGACGAGTGGGACCTCGAGGGGCTCGACAAGGAGCTGACCTCGTACTGGCCGAACTCGATCACCGACGACGATCTCGCCGAGTGCGGCGACACCGACGAGATCTACGACCTGGTCATGGCCGAGGCCACCGAGCACTACGCGCGTCGCGAGCAGGAACTCGGCGACGACGTGTTGCGCCAGGTCGAGCGTCAGGTGATGCTGCGCATCATCGACCAGCGCTGGCGCGAGCACCTCGAGGAGATGGACTACCTGCAGGGTGGCATCAACCTGCGGGCGATGGGCCAGAAGGACCCGCTGGTCGAGTGGCAGCGCGAAGGCTTCGAGATGTTCGGCGCGATGATGACCGGCATCGCCCAGGACTTCGTGCAAGTACGTGATGCACGTACAGGTCGTGCAGAATCAGGGCCCCGGAGGCCAGTGCAGACCCCCGCCGTGCAGAACGTGCAGACCAGCTCCTCCGACGACGCCGACATCGGTGGGTTCGACCAGGTCGCTCGGGCTGCCGTTGCCGAAGGCACGCTGCCGCCGGACGCGGTGCCCGCCGCCGGCGACGCCCAGCAAGCAGCAGACCATCGTCAAGGACGACTTCGACAAGACGCCGCGCAACGCGCCGTGTCCGTGCGGGTCGGGCAAGAAGTTCAAGCTGTGCCACGGCGCGTCCTGACAGCGCTCCGTACCGCGACCCATGCGTGACTTCACCTCCGACCTCCGCGACGTCCGGCGGCGCCTCGACGAGGCGGAGACGTATCTGTCGATCGCCGAGAACCGCGAGCGCTTCGCCGTGCTCGAAGCCGAGATTGCCGACCCGGCGCTGTGGGACGACCCGGAACGGGCCAAGAAGCTCAACGCCGAGTACGCGAACATCCGCGACGACCTCACCACGTTCGACGACCTGACCGAGCAACTCGCCGACGTCGAGGTGCTCCACGAGTTGGCGCGCGAGGAAGACGACGAGTCTCAGGAACCCGAGATCGACGACGCAATCGCCGCGATCGCGGGCAGCGGCTCGATCAGCTCGAGCTGCGCAGCCTGTTCACCGGCGAGCACGACGAGTGCGACTGCATCGTGCAGATCAACGCCAAGGACGGCGGCGTCGACGCGCAGGACTTCGCGCGAGATGCTGCTGCGCATGTACGAGCGGTGGTGCGAGCGGCGCGGCTTCACCATCACCCTGAACGACGTGTCCGAGGGCGCCGAGGCCGGGATCATGTCGGCCGAGGTCACCATCGCGGTCGCTATGCGTACGGCTTGATGACGCGCCGAGCGGGGCACACACCGACTGGTGCGCATCAGCCCGTTCGACAACCAGGGCCGCCGCCAGACGTCGTTCGCTGCCGTTCAGGTGTGGCCGTTGCTCGACGACGTCGGACATCGACATCGACGAGTCCGACATCCGGATGGAGGTGTTCCGCGCGTCGGGCGCCGGTGGCCAGCACATCAACAAGACGTCGTCGGCGGTGCGGCTCATCCACGAACCGACCGGGCTGGTGGCCAGCTCGCAGGAGGAGCGCAGCCAGCTGCAGAACCGGGAGCGGGCGATGGGCCGGCTGACGGCGATGATCGCGGCGAAGGCCGAAGAGGATCGAGCCGCCGAACTCGACGCGATCGCCGGCAAGCAGGCGCAGGTCGGCTGGGGGAGCCAGATCCGCAGCTACGTGCTGCAGCCGTATCAGATGGTCAAGGACCTGCGTACCGAGATCGAGACGAGCAACGTCACCGGCGTGCTCGACGGTGACATCGACGAGTTCGTGGAGGGCTACCTCCGCATGCGCCGTGCCAGCGCTGATTCCGTCGAGTGCGGCTGCTCGGCCCGACGCTGGTCGGTGACCGTCACGCGACGCGGCGCGAGCGGTACCCTTCGGTGGCCCTTCGGTGAAGCTGACCGACCATGATTCGACTCGAGAACGTCACCAAGAGCTATTCGACCGAGGTCGTCGCCGTACGCGACGCGAGCTTCGACGTCGCCAAGGGCGAGTTCGTGTTCCTCGTCGGCCCGTCCGGCTCCGGCAAGAGCACGCTGCTGCGCATGCTCAACCGCCAGGATCGGCCCGAACGTGGCGCCGTCTGGGTCGCCGGACGCAACATCGTCGACATGCCGCCGAGCCGTGTTCCGCACCTGCGGCGCAACATCGGCAACATCTTCCAGGACTACAAGCTGCTGCTCGAGAAGAACGTCTTCGAGAACGTCGCCTTCGCCCAGGAAGTCATCGGTCGGCCATCGCACGTCATCAAACAGCAGGTCCCCGCCGTGCTCGAACTCGTCGGTCTCGCCGGCAAGGAAGACCGCTTCCCCACCAGCTGTCCGGTGGCGAGCAGCAGCGGGTGTCGGTGGCGCGGGCGTTCGTCAACCGGCCGCTGATCCTGCTCGCCGACGAGCCCACCGGCAACCTCGATCCCGGCGACCGGCGAGGGCATCATGCGGCTGCTCGACCGGATCAACAAGACCGGCACCACGGTGGTCATGGCGACCCACGACCAGCGCATAGCGATACGT
>CAVPET010000075.1:0-15828 GCA_963703525.1 Ilumatobacteraceae bacterium
CTTCGTCACCGGGCCCGATGCCGAGCGCTTCGAGGGCGAGTTGCAGGGCCGCCGCACCACTGGAGACCCCGACGACATGGGCGCCACCCAGGATGGCGGCAGCTTCGCGTTCGAACGCGGAAAGTTCGGGACCGAGTAGCAACATGCCCGATCGCATCACCCGCCTGACGGACTCGAGGAAGTCTGCTTCGTAGCGTGCGAGGCGCCTGGTCAGATCGAGGAACGGGATCATGTGCGGGCTCGATATTGCGCCACGGTCGACGCGATCCCGTCGGCGAACAGGATCCGCGGTGTCCAGTCGAGCATCTCACGCGCCTTGGTGAAGTCGCCCTGGAAACTGCCGATGTCGATGCGTTCGAGTTCGTCGGGCCATGGAACGCAACGCACCGTGCTGCCGCCGCCGGCGGCGGCGATCGTCAACTGTGCGATCTCCGATAGTGGGAGCGCCTCGGCGTGCCCGAGGTTGAACACCTCCCCGGCCGCACTCGGACACGTTGCCGCACGCATCAGCGCGTCGACGACGTCGTCGACGTGTAGGCAGTCGCGCACCTGCGACCCGTCACCGAACAGCGAGATCTCCTCGCCGGCCAGCGCCAGCCGGATGAACAGCGGGAGGAAGCCGAGGCCCTCACGTTCGAGGTGCTGTTGCGGCCCGTACACGTTGGTCAACCGCAGCGACGTCGCGCGCAGGCCGTGCACCCTGGAGTAGATGAGGTGGAGCTGTTCGCATGCCAGCTTGTCCACACCGTTGACGTCGACCGGATTGGTCGGGTGCAGTTCGTCGACGGGGAGGTAGTGGGGCCGGCCGTACACCTGGCGCGTGGAGGTCTGGACGACGACGGCATCGGGAGCGACCCGTCGCAGCGTCTCGAGAAAGAGCAGGTGGCTGCGGACGTTGAGATCGAGATCGCGCAGCGGATCGACCATGGATGCCCGATGGCTCACCTGACCGGCGATGTTGAAGATCACGTCCGCGCCATCGACGATCCCGGCGACCTGGGGGTCGCCGATGTCGGCGACGAGGAGCTCGACGCCCTCGGCGATGTTGGAGCGTGCGCCACCGTGCTGCGGCACCAGGGCATCGACGACTGCAACATCGGCCCCGGCTTCGACGAGGTGTCGAACGACGTTGGATCCGATGAAGCCGAGACCGCCCGTGACGACGCAGCGCCGGCCGGCGAATGGCACGGTGCTGAAATGATCAGTGACGGAATGATCGGTGACGGAATGTTCAGCTCGCATGATGACGCGGCAATCTAGGCCGCGACGAGGTCAATCCGGCTGGTCGGGAGTCAGGGAACCCACGACTTCGTGACCACCAATCTCGCGAATACCATCAGGGCGACCGCTGAGGTTGCGAGAGCGACTGCCCGGACCCATCGCGGTCGCTCAGCGAGGACCTCCGCCGTGGCGATCGGAAGCGGGAACGCCAGGATCGCGTAGCGGGACACGCCGACGACACCGAGCGCCAACGCCGGCATCACTCCGAGGATCACGACGAGCGACCAAGCCGGCGGATGGCGCCGCACGCGCATCAGGTACGGCGTCATGAACACCGCCAACCACGCCATGTGGAACAGAGCGAGCCGCTGGTGGAGGGGATCGGTGACGAACTCTGCCAAGGTCATCTCGACCCACTCCGATTTGGCTGTCCAGAACAGCAGGGGATCGCCGGCGGTCGTGCCGAGGTAGGCCATCCAGATCGCGAGGAAGGCGATCGATGGGACGACGAGCGCGGCCAACTGGCGACGACTGGCCCTGAGCCCGAGCGCCACGGCGACGACGGCAACCACGGCGATGGCGCCGTTGGGGCGACTCGCGGTCGCTATGCCTGCCAGTATTCCGGCGAGCCACCAGCGCCGTTGACCGACAGCGAGCATCGCCCAGATCAGCGCGGCGAGGTAGAAGGAATCGGAGTATCCGAGGATGAGGCTCAGGCCGCCCGGCGCGAGTGCGATCACCCAGGGCGTGAGGAGGGCCGCTCCCTCGCCGATGTGCCGCGCGGCGAGCAGTCGTGCACCGGCCATCGCCACCAGTGCGCCGGCCCAGGCCGGCCCGGCGAGCGCAACCGTCGACGGGACGCCAAGCCGCATGAGGAGGCCGCCGACCGCCGGAAACAGTGGGAAGAAGGGGTATTCGGCGATCCCGCCCGTGCCGTCGTGGCGGTCGTACCAGTTGAACGCGATGGCGTAGAACCAGCCCCCGTCCATCGCCAGGAGCCGCGCCGGCTGCACTCCGCCCCGGGGCGGCGCGTTCACGATGAGCATCGGGACCACGAGCACGCGGGCGATGAGCCACGGCAGGATCACCGCCCGGAACGAAAACGCGTGCCTGAGCCCCGGCATGGCCTCGGCGCGACTCGGTCGACGCGTAGCCTTCGTATCGATTGAAGCCATGCCCGGCGAATAGTAGGAGGTCGCAGCACACGTGGAGGTGGAGGAGTACCGCCGGATGGCAGAAGTGGAGCACTCACACTGGTGGTACGACTCGACGCGCCGGCTGCTCCAGCAGATCCTCGCCGCTGATGTTCGACGTGGTGGCCGATTCCTCGACGTGGGCGCAGGAACGGGGGCCACTGGCGCCTGGCTCGCCGAACACGGCGAACTCGTGGTCAGCGACTTCGAACCGCTCGCGCTCGACCTGAACCGCGAGCGTCATTCCTCGCTCGGCTTCGTCGCCGCGGATGCCGTCCGGCTGCCGTTCGCGACAGCGTCGTTCGACGTCGTGCTCTGCGTCACGGTGCTCTGTCATCAGTCGATCGCCGAGCCTCACGCGGCGGTCGCGGAACTGGCACGCGTCGTTCGCCCGGGAGGAGTCGTGTGCCTCTGGGAGCCCGGCGTCCGTCGGCTCCGTCGCGCTCACGACAGGGTCACGCATTCGGCGCGGCGGTTCTCGCGCCGTGACATGTCCGATCTGCTCACTGGCGCCGGGCTGACGGTCGAGCGATCGTCGGGGGCCTACTCGTTTCTCGTCCCGCCGGCCGCGGCAAAGGCGATGTTCGAGCGAGGTGAGTCCGCCAGTGATCTCGACCGTCACCAAGGAGGCCTCGGAGGGGTACTCGGCGTCGCCGCACGTGGTGAGCGTGCGCTGCTTGCGCGGGTCGATCTCCCCGCGGGGCTCTCCGTGTTCGCCCTCGGGCGCAGCTCTGATGCACGGCGAAGCCCTACCTCACGGCGAAGCCCTACTTCAGGGCGTTGAGGAACAGCGCCGTTTCCTCGGCGATACCGGCCGGCACGGCGTAGCCCTCCCGGTTCGTGACGGTGTCCCAGTGGTCGCGAAGATCTTCGGCGGTGAGGCCCGAGGTGTTCGTGTAGCCGACGGTTTCGGCAATGAACACCTCGGCGACGCGACCACCTCCGACGGAGTACACGCGGCCGGTCGACTCGCACGACTCGTGGGTGAGCCAGGTGACGAGCGGTGACACGAGGGCCGGGTCGAGCTTGTCGCCGAGACCGCCGAGGAGGTCCTCGGTCATCCGGGTGAGGGCGAGTGGCGCGATGGCATTGGCCTTGATGTTGTGCTTGGCGCCTTCGACGCCGAGCACCTTGGTGAACCCGACGAGGCCCATCTTCGCGGCGCCGTAGTTCGCCTGGCCGAAGTTGCCGAAGATCCCGGCGGCCGACGACGTCGACACGATGCGCCCGTAGCCCTGCTCACGCATGATCAGCCAGGCCGGTTGGGTGACGTTGAACGCGCCACGCAGGTGTACGTCGATCACCGGGTCGATCAGCTCGGGATCCATGTTGTGGAAGGCCTTGTCGCGCAGGATGCCGGCGTTGTTGACCAGGATGTCGACCTTGCCGAACGCGTCGACGGCGCTCTGCACGATGGCCTTGCCGCCCTCCGGCGTGGCGACCGAGTCGGTGTTGGCGACGGCTTCTCCGCCGGCGGCCGTGATCTCGTCGACGACGAGCTGGGCGGCGCCCTTGTCGCTACCGGTGCCGTCGACGGAGCCACCGAGATCGTTCACCACGATCAGGGCGCCGCGCTCGGCCAGCATCAGTGCATGCTGACGTCCGAGGCCACCGCCGGCGCCGGTGATGATCGCCACCTTGCCGTCGAATCCGAGTTCTTGCCTGGTCACGTTTTCCTTGGAGGATTCGGTCATGGGCGGCGACGCTACCGGCGGCCCGGTCGTCGGGTGAAAACCGTGCCGGCATCGTCGAGCGCGAAGGCCCGGCCTGCCGTGGCGAAGTCCGCCGACCCTGCCTGCCGGGCGCGATCAGGACGACGCGTGGATCACGTACGGGGCGGCGGACGTGACGACGATGTGGGCGCCCCCGTCGCAGATCGGAACACCGGTCCCGTCGACGACGGTGAGGGTGCAGCAGTCGTGATCGAGGTCGACGCGCAGCGTCGAACCATGGCGACGGAGGTGGAACGTGAGGCCGTCCCACGCCTTCGGGAGGCGGGGTGTGAACTCGAGATGGTCGCCATGTTCGATCATGCCCGCGAATCCGTGGACGAGTCCCGCCCAGACTCCGCCGGCGGACGCGACGTGCACACCCTCGGCGGTGTTGGCGTGCGAGTTGCAGAAGTCGAGAAACAGCGCACGGTGGAAGTAGTCGAGGGCGAGTTGGTCGTAACCGACTTCGGCGGCGACGATCGCCTGGGCGCATGCCGAGAGCGACGAGTCGCCGGTCGTGATCGGGTCGTAGTAGTCGAAGTTGCGCCTCTTCTGATCCGCGGAGAAGTGCTCGCTTCGCAGAAATGTGGCGAGCACCACGTCGGCCTGCTTCAACACCTGGTGTCGGTAGATGACGAGCGGGTGGAAGTTGAGCAACAGCGGGTACTTCTCCGGCGGGGTGCCATCCCAGTCCCACGGTTCGAGTTCGAGGAACGACGCGTCCTGCGGATGGATGCCGAGCTCGTTGTCGAAGGGGATGAACATCGCGTCGGCTGCCGCGTCCCACTCGTCGAGTTCGCCGAGGTCGAGATTCGTGCGGCGGCAGAGCCGGTCGAACGCGTCGGGGCTCCACTCGGCGAGGAATCGAACGGTCCGTGCCGCATAGCGCAGGTTGAACCGCGCCATCACGTTCGTGTAGGTGTTGTCGTTGACGACGGTGGTGTACTCGTCGGGACCTGTGACGCGATGGATGTGGAAGGTCCTCGACCGATTGGCGGAATAGAACCCGAGGTCGGCCCACAAGCGTGCGGTTTCGACGAGGATCTCAGCGCCTTCGTGGGCGAGGAAGTCGACGTCGCCGGTGGCTTCGAGGTAGCGCCGAAGCGCCAGAACGCGACCGCGGCGTTGATGTGGTACTGCGCGGTGCCGGCGGCGTAGTAGGCCGACGCTTCCTCGCCGTTGATGGTGCGCCACGGGTACAGCGCTCCGAGCTGACTCATCTCGGTGGCGCGGTGGCGGGCGGCGTCGAGCATCGTGCCAGCGGAAGCGGACGACCTTGCGAGCCGCCTCGGGGTCGTGTAGGCGAGGAACGGCACGACGTAGACCTCGGTGTCCCAGAAGTAGTGGCCGTCGTAGCCGCCGCCCGTGACGCCCTTGGCGGCGATGCCCTGCTCCTGGGTCCGTGCCGACGCTTGAGCGAGCTGAAAGATGTTCCAGCGGACGGCCTGCTGGATCTGATCGTCACCGCGAACCTGGATGTCGCTCGCAGCCCAGAACGTCGTTCAGCCACTCGCGCTGTTCGGCGAACAGCGCCTCGACGCCGTCGCTCTCCGCTCGATCGAGGGTCCGGTGGCACCGGTCGGCGAGTTCCTCGGCGGGCACGCCGGTGGAGGAGTGATACGACACGAGCTTGGTGATACGGATCGGGTCACCGGCCGTGGCGCGCGCGGTGAACACCGTCTTGGCGAGATCGGCGGACATCTGGGTGCTCACGTCGACCTGACACGGCGTGTCGACGGAGTGCCGAGTGCCGCACGCGAGCGTCATCGCCGAATTCGCGCAGCTGTAGCCGAGCACGATTTCGTTGTGCTCCTCGCGTTGCAGACGTGGCCGCAGGACCCTGCTCGTGAACTTGCGCGCCGTGCGCGGGTCCATCCCTTCGCCGAGCGATGCTGCTCGGACGTGGTACTCGTCCTCACCGTCTTGCCGGTTGAGCAGTTGCGACGAGACGACCACCGGCGCGGCCGCGTCGAGCAACGTGATCTCGAAGGTCATCACTGCGAGGTGACGATGGACGAGGCTGACCATGCGCTGGGAGAAGACCCGCACCCGCTTTCCGGCGGGCGTCCGCCAGATCAGGTCGCGTGTCAGAACACCCGAGCGGAAGTCGAGTGTCCGCTCGTAGGCGTCGAGGTCGGCGGTCGCCAGGAGCAGCGGCTCGTCGTCGACGTAGAGCTTGAGCATCTTCGCGTCGGGAACGTTGACGATCGTCTGGCCGGTCTTCGCGAATCCGAAGGCGTCCTCGGCATGCTGGATCGACCATGTCTCGTGGAATCCGTTGAGGAACGTGCCGTGGCTGTGGGCTTCGCGGCCCTCCTCGGGATTCGCGCGCATGCCGAGATAGCCATTGCCCAGGGCGAAGATGGTCTCGGTGGTCCCGAGGTCGTCGCCCGAGTACTCACGCTCGATGAGCCGCCACGGATCGACGGGGAAGCGACTCGTCGGGAGCCCGGTCGGCACGGGTTGGTGGTTCATGTCGCGCCTCGGTCCCTCCGGTCGGTGTCGACCACGTCGTCGGTTGGCAGGAGCGCGGCGAGATCGGTGACGACGAACGTGGCGCCGTGCTCCAGCAAGCCGGCCGCACCCGCGCCGCGGTCGACGCCGATCACGACACCGAATCCACCTGCAGCCCCGGCGGCAACTCCCGAGACAGCGTCTTCGACCACCACCGACCGGCGCGGCTCGATTCCCAGTAGCTCGGCGCCGAACAGGAAGACGTCAGGCGCCGGCTTACCCGCGAGCCCCCGGCCGGCGGCGACGACGCCATCGACCACGACATCGAAGCGTGCCGACAGGCCGGCGGCATCGAGAACGGACCGGGCGTTCTTCGAGGACGAGACGATCCCGGCCGGAACGCAGAGCCGTTCGAGCAACTCGAGCGTGGCCAGCGAGCCCGGGTAGGGGGCGATGCCCTCCCGCTCGAGGATCTCGTTGAACAGCAGGTTCTTTCGGTTCCCGAGCGCGCAGACGGTGTCGTCGCCCGGGCGATCGTCGGGCGAGCCCTCGGGGAGGGTGACGCCCCGCGACGCGAGGAATGACCGCACTCCGTCGTAGCGCGGCTTGCCGTCGATGTGGGCCAGGTAGTCCGCCTCGGTGTAGCCGTACGCCGCGAACAGCATCCCCCAGGCAAGCTCGTGGATCTCGGCCGTGGGTGTGATCACGCCGTCGAGGTCGAACAACACACCGGCATGGTGCCGCCACTCGAACCCGATCACGTCGCCTCGGCCCACGACGCCGTTGCTGTTCACCCCATCGAGGTTACGCGTCAGAGCGCCCGACGGCGTCGGATGTGAGCTGCTTGTAGTCGAGTTTCCCATTCGCCGCCCGCCGGAGCGTCGGCACGGTGATGACCCGTTTCGGGGCCTTGTACCCGGCAAGTCGATGCTTGACGTGGGCGATCAGTTCGTCGGCGTCGATGGTCAGCCCACGGTGCGGCTCGACGAGCGCGGTGATCGCCTGCCCCCACATGTCGTCCGGCACACCGACGACGGCCGCGTCGGCGACCGAGGAATGAAGCTTGAGGCACTCTTCGACCTCCTCCGGATACACCTTCTCACCACCGGTGTTGATGCACTGGCTCCCGCGTCCGAGCAACGTGATGCTGCCGTCGGCTTCCACCGTGGCGTAGTCGCCCGGCATGGAGTAGCGCTCGCCGTCGATCGTGACGAATGTCTGCGCCGACTTCGTCTCGTCCTTGTAGTAACCGATCGGCGTACGGCCGCGCAGCGCAACCCGGCCGAGGTCGCCGGACCCGGGAATCACGTCGCGACCCTCGTCGGTCACGACGCGGGTGACCGGGCCGAGCTCGAAACGCGCCGTCGCGCTGTTCGACGATGCGGCCGAGGTGTCGGCCGTCGTGGTGTTGGTGGCCATGCTGATCGCCTCGCTGGACCCGAGCGAGTCGACCATGATCAGCCGGTCGTTGTGACGCAGCAGGCCCTGTTTGGTCTCCTTCGACCACATCACGCCCGACGAGACGATCACCCTCAGGCTGGAGATGTCCCAGCGGTCGGGTTCGGCGTCGAGGGCGCGAAGGATCGGCTTGGCGAAGGCATCGCCGACGATCGAGGTCGACTTGATGCCGAACGACTGCGACGGTGTCGAGGAACTCCTCGGCGCTGAAGTGGCGACCGTCCATCGTGGTGATCGCAGCCGCCGATCATCAGGTTGCTGAGCGCGTTGAACAGTCCGGTGCCGTGCATCAGCGGAGCCGCCGGCAGGTTGCGCGGGCCGGGAGCGTCACGATGCGACCCGGCGACCGCGGCGAGGTCCTGCTCGGGCGGCAGCCGCTGTGTGTTGTTCGCGTCGAGCACGCCGAACAGGTCGTCCTGGCGCCACATCACGCCCTTGGGCATGCCGGTGGTGCCACCGGTGTAGAGCAGGAGGAGGTGGTCGCCGCTTCGGCCCCAGCGGACCACGACGGTCGCGTCGGTACCGGCCGCGGCGGCCGCCTCGTACGGCGTCGCCCAGTCGGGGCACGGGCCGCTGCCGTCGTCGACCCACAGCCAGGCGTGCACCTCGCGGGACGCGGTCGCGTACCGCATCGCAGTGGTCGCCGAACGTGCCGTGGAAGACCACGGCGGTGACGTCGGCGTTGTCCCACAGGTAGACGAGCTCGTCGGCGGCGTAGCGGTAGTTGGTGTTGACCACGGCGAAGCCCGGCCTTGAACGCGGCGAACACCGACTCGAGATACTCGGGCGAGTTGTACAGGTACTGGGCGACCTTGTCCTGTTCCGCCGACTCCGGGGTCAGCAAGGTGCGGCCACCCCGTTGGCTCGCCGGTTGAACTCCGCCCACGTGCTCGCCCGGCCACCCTGCTGCTGGGCGAGCGCGTCCGGGATCTGCACGGCGATCGCCTCCCAGAGGTCAGCGAAGTTCCAGCCGACGTCGTCACTCACGAGCCTCGAACCTACTGCCACGGTCGATCCATCCGCTTCCCGGGCCGTCGCGTGGGCGGCCAAGGCCATCGGACTGCGTCTCGCCCGTCAGCCCGTCAGCCCGTCAGCCCGTCAGCCCGGTGGCCCTTGGGCGAGGCGATCGTACGCGGCGGCGACGGGGGAGTGTTCGCTCATCGCGTCCCACATCGATTCGATCCACCACGTTGCCCCGGCGTCGGCATAGGCGGCAGGGGAGTGATCGGACATCGTCCCCTCGACGACGATGTCGAACGCTCGGCCGTTCAATTCGGTGTCGACACGGTTGCGCAGCGCTGCCACGTCGTCGAGATCCGGTTGACGGGCAGAACTGCCGTCGAGGACCTGCGGGATCACCCCGTCCCAACGCAGGGCTCGACGTATCGATTTGTCCCGACCGACAGCGCCGACACACCAGATCGGCACCCGTGGGTCCTGCACGGTGTGGCCGATCGTCGGGAACTCGGTGGCGGCCACGGTGTAGTGGCGGCCGTCGTAGCTGAACGGCTGTCCACGCCAGAGGCCGCACACGATGTCGAGGCACTCGTCCATCAGTTCGGCTCGCAGCCGTTTGTCGCACTCCTCGCCGAACGTCTCGAATCCCGAATCGAGCGCGCCGAGCCCGACCGACAACGTGACCCGCCCGTTGGACAAGCGGTCGACGGTGGCGACCTGACTGGCGAGTTCCCATGGACGGCGGCGCGATGGTGGCGTCAGCAGCGTGCCGAGTCGGATCCTCGACGTGCGAACGGCGGCGAGCCCGAGCGAGATCCAGGCGTCGACACCCCAGACCGGTTCCCAGACGAACAGCCCGTCCCAACCCGCCTCCTCAGCGGCGGCGGCGAGTTCGCCGACATCGTCGGCGTCGCCCCACGGAACGACGAAGCCGAACTTCATGTCCCGACCGTAGACCGTCGCCACCGCAGGCGTCCACTGGCCGACGCCCGGCCGCCCTAGTCGGCGCGGACGACGTGGAGATTGCGGAACCTGACCGTCACGATCGCCGTCGGCGGTACTTGTCGATGACATCGACGACGATGACGATCGGCCAGGTCAGGACCGCCACGAGCCAGCCCTGCCATGGGGGATTCGCCTGATCGAGTTCGTCGGCGATCGGTGGGATGAAGAGCACGGCGAGCGCGAATGTGAGCGCGAACGCGATGGCGGGCCAGAGATAGCGGTTCGTGTACCAGCCGAGTTCCCACGGGGATCGAGACGAGCTCCGGCACGCGAAGGAGTTCGCCGTCTGACCCAGAACGACGGTCATGAACGCAGCGCCCGAGGCCATCGCGAGATGGTCACCGGTCGGGAAATCATCGCCCGGCCGCCAACCCAGGACGACCATCGAGACGATGAAGGCCACCATCGTCATCACGGCGATGAGCGGTCCCATGAGACCGAAGGCGCGCCGGGCGACGGTTCGGTTGAGGAGCCGCCCGGAGATCGGGGGTCCGTCGAGCATGTGCTTGCCAGGGGGCTCGGCGCCGAGCGCAACTGCGGTCAGGGTGTCGGTGCCGAGGTCGATCGCAAGGATCTGGAGCACGCCGAGGGCGAGCGGGAACCGGCCACCCGACAGGGCCCAGACGGCGAACGGGGTGAGTTCCGCGACGTTGTCGGTGAGATGGTACGTGAGGAAGCGCCGGATGTTCACGTAGGTGGCCCGACCCTGTTCGATGCCGCCCACGATGCTCGCGAAATGGTCGTCGAGGAGCACGAGGTCGGCGGCTTCGCGGGCAACGTCGGTACCCGACACGCCCATTGCGATGCCGATGTCGGCCTCGTGCAAGGCGGGTGCGTCGTTGACGCCGTCGCCGGTCATCGCGATGACGTGGCCACGGGCGCGTAGCGCCTTGGCGATGCGCAGCTTGTCCTCGGGCGTGACACGGGCGACGACGACGCCGTCGTGGTCGAGCAACTCGCCGAGGAGGGCATCGTCGGCCGGCAGGGCGTCGCCGCTGAGGACCAGACGGTCGGGGCCGAGCAGGCCGATCCGGTCGGCGATCGCCTCCGCCGTTGCAGGATGATCGCCCGTCAGCATCGCGACGTGGACACCGGCGCGACGACAATCCCGTAGCGCCTCGGTGACGCCCTCGCGTGGTGGGTCCTCGAAAGCGACGAGTCCGTACAACTCGAGACCCGACTCGATGTCGTCGCGATGTGGGGGAACCGAGCCGTCCCACGGCTTGCCGGCGATCGCGAGCACCCGCAGCCCTCTCGACGTCAATGCCTCGAACGCGGCGAGCGCGTCGTCGTTCGCGTCGACGCAGAGGAGCAGGACCGCCTCGGGGGCGCCCTTGACGATTGCCTGACCGTCGATGACGACCCCGGCGGTGCGGCGGTGGGCGTCGAACCCGAACTCGGCGATCGGCGTGCTGTCCGCTCGGAACGCATCGGTGTCGAGCCCGAGGCGACGGGCGAATGCATCGATTGCCGCATCCATCGGTTCACCGTGAGCGGTCCAGGATCCCGTTGCCGGCTCGTGCGTGGCGAATCCGGTTGAGGCCCGGACACCAGTGAGGGCCGCACGCTCGATCGCGCTCCGCGCCGCGGGATCCGACAGCACGACGCCGGCGTCGGGCCCGTACCCGAGGCCGGCGACGACGGCGGTGCCATGGGCGGTCCACGCTTCGACGATCGTCATCTCGTTGCGGGTGAGTGTCCCGGTCTTGTCCGTGCAGACGAACGTCGTCGACCCCAGCGTCTCGACCGCTTCGAGATTGCGGACGAGCACTTGCCTGCCCGCCATCTGTTCGGCTCCCCAGGCCAGTGACAGCGTGACCGTCGGAAGCATTGCCTCGGGCACCAGCGCCACGGTGACCCCGATCGCGAACACGAGCCCGTCTGCTGCCGACTGCCCGAGACCCAACGACACCAGGAAGAAGCTGCCGCCGACGGCGAGCGCGATGATCCCGATCGTGTATACCACCCGGCTGAGTTCGTGAGTCAGGGGCGTCTTGGGTTTCTCGGTCGCGGATGTCAGCGCGGCGATGTCGGCGAGCCGGGTGTGAGCACCGGTTGCAGTGACGAGGACGTCGCCGCCTGCTTCGACGATGAACGTCCCGGCGAACACTGCCCCGCCCGTCTCGACAGGGATCGATCCGCTCTCCCCGGTGAGCATCGAAGTGTCGACCATCATCGTTTCCGTCTCGAGCACGGTCCCGTCGGCGGGTATCCGGTCCCCGGCGTCCAACTCGAGCACATCGCCCACGACGACCCCAGCAGCCTCGATGACGCGTGAGCGGGCGTCGCGACGCACGGTGACCCTGGTCGGCAGCAGGACCCGGAGACGCTCTGCTGCATGATCGGCGCGGCGTTCCTGAATGAACGAGAACAGCGCGTTGAGGATCACGACCGCGGCGATCGCCACGGTGAGCGTCGGCAAGCCCGCGATCAATGCCAGCAGCGCCGCTACCCAGAGCATGATCGCGAAGAAGTGGACCAGCTCGGTGGCGAACCGTACGAGCGGCCGCCTTCCGCGGGCCGATGGCAGTACGTTCGGACCATCTGCCGCCAGACGACGAGCGGCTTCCTGCTCGCTGAGTCCGGTGTGGGCGCTGGGCGCGATGCGCTCCGGCGGTGTCATGGGGCGCAGTCAGTCGACATTGCTGCGATTCAGCTTGTCATCATCCATGGTCATCTGCCCTCGTCGATCCGGTCATCGGCTCGTCGCGGAGGATTCTGCCAAACAAGGCAGTGCGACGCGCGGCGCCGACACGCGGCACCGACACGCGGCACTGAGGCCGGCGGGTGACCACCGGTCGATCGTTCGTTCGTGAAACGGCGATAGCGTGGCATGTCGTGTCCCCCCACGACCAGATCCTTCTCGACGACCCGACGGCCGTCGAACGTGCCCGACGACCCGCTGACCAGGCGATCGCACGTGCGTCATCGCTCCGACATCCGCAACCTCGCGATCGTCGCGCACGTCGACCACGGCAAGACCACCCTCGTCGACGCGATGCTCCACCAGTCCGGGGCGTTCCGCTCGAACGAGGAGGTCGTCGATCGCGTCATGGATTCGGGCGACCTCGAACGTGAGAAGGGGATCACGATTCTCGCCAAGAACACCTCGCTCGTCTGGCACGATCCGCGCACTGGCACCGACACCACGCTGAACATCGTCGACACACCCGGCCACGCCGACTTCGGGGGCGAGGTCGAGCGTGCCCTCACGATGGTCGATGGCATCGTGCTGCTGGTCGACGCCGCCGAGGGGCCGCTGCCGCAGACCCGTTTCGTGCTGCGCAAGGCGCTCGCTCGCAACCTCCCGGTGATCCTGGTGATCAACAAGGTCGACCGTGCCGACGCCCGCATCGGCCGAGGTCATCGACGAGGTCTACGAACTCTTCTTCGACCTCGACGCGAAGGAACACCAGGTCGAGTTCCCGATCGTGTACTGCTCGGGCCGCGACGGTTGGGCGACGCTCGATCTCGACGAAGCCGCACCGCATCGTGGCGCGGGGGCAAGGCGGCGACAAGGATCTCACCGAACTCGTGCGAGATCCTGCTCGACCACATCCCGTCGCCCACGTACCACGAGGGTGCACCACTCCAGGCCTGGGTCACCAACCTCGACGCGTCGCCCTACCTCGGTCGCCTGGCGCTGCTGCGCGTCATGGAGGGCGAGATCAAGAAGGGCCAGTCGGTCGCGTGGTGTAAGCGTGACGGTCACGATCGCCCGGGCCAAGATCGCCGAACTGTTCCTGACCGAACATCTCACCCGGGTACCCGTCGACGCGGCGCGCCAGGGCGACCTCGTCGCCGTCGCCGGCATCGAGGAGATCTTCATCGGCGAGACGCTCGCCGACCCCGAGAATCCGATCGGCCGCTGCCGGTGATCACCGTCGACGAGCCGGCGTTGGCTCGATGACGATCGGGATCAACACCTCGCCGCTCGCCGGCCGCGAGGGCAAGAAGCTGACCGCGCGGCTGGTCAAGAACCGCCTCGACGCCGAACTCGTCGGCAACGTGTCGATCCGGGTCACTGCCGACCGAGCGTCCCGACGCCTGGGAGGTCCAGGCCCGAGGCGAGCTGCAGCTGGCGATCCTCGTCGAGCAGATGCGCCGGGAGGGCTTCGAGCTCACCGTCGGCAAGCCGGTCGTGCTCACCAACGAGATCGACGGCAAGGTCCACGAGCCCGTCGAGCGGGTGACGATCGACGTCCCCCAGGAGCATCTGGGCGCCGTCACCCAGCTGCTCGCCAGCCGCAAGGCTCGCATGCAGAACATGGGCGGCTCCGACTGGGTGCGCCTCGATTACCTGGTGCCGGCCCGCGGACTGATCGGGTTCCGCACCGAGTTCCTGACCGAGACCCGTGGCACCGGCGTGATCAGCCACACCTTCGACGGCTACGAGCCGTGGGCCGGCGAGATCCGCTCGCGGCAGTCCGGCGTGCTGGTGGCCGACCGTACCGGCCCGGCCACCACCTACGCCATGATCAACCTGCAGGATCGTGCCTCCATGATGGTCGGCCCGGCCACCGAGGTGTATTGCGGCATGATCGTCGGCGAGAACTCCCGCGCCGGCGACATGGACGTCAACATCTGCCGCGAGAAGAAGATGACCAACGTGCGTGCGTCGTCGGCCGACGAGACGGTCAAGCTCACGCCGCACCGGGTGCTGTCGCTCGAGGGTGCCCTCGAGTTCATCGCCGACGACGAGTGCGTCGAGGTGACCCCGCAGAACATCCGTCTGCGCAAGGCCGACCTCGATCCGACCAACCGCGCCCGGGAAGCCAAGCGCCGCTCGATGGCATCCTGAACGTCCGCTGCTCGGGCGCGGCCCGTCGCCACGTCTCCGGCAACCGCACATCGCCGCTCGATTACGGTCGGGGCATGCCGACACGACTCAGCGACGAGGAGTTCACCGCACGATTCGATCTCGCCGACTGGCGTGTCGAGAGCGGCCGGTTGGAGGTCGTGTACCGACTGCAGACGTACGAGGCCGCGGCGACGCTGGTGCTCGACATCGCCCGCGCGGCCGAAGCGGCGATGCATCATCCGGACATCGACCTGCGGTATCCCGGGCGTGTGCACGTCCACCTCATGACCCATGCGGTGGGGGGCCTCACCGAACTCGATGCCGGCCTCGCGGCAACGATCACCCGACTCGCGGCACTCGCCGAGGCCACCGCCGAGCCTGTTCCGTAGTTGATGCCTCGGAGTTGATGCGTGGGGGCCCGGGCGTGGGGGCCCGGGCGTGGGGGCCCGGCGTGGAGGGCCCGGCGTGGAGGCCTCAACTCAGGGGCCGGTGATGGTCGCGTGGTCGGTTTCGTGGAGTTCGATCGCGAGGTTGTCCTGCTGATGTAGGCCGGTCGCATCCCACGCGAGCAGACCGATCCGACATCGCTCCCAGTAGTTGCCGCTCACCTGGCAACCCGATGCGCCCCGCTCGAGCAGACATCCGCTGTCGCCGTCGAACACGGCATTGCCGTCGATCAGCGCCTGTGTCCCGCCATCGACGTCGATCGCCCGCATCGTCGACGTCACCCGGTTGCCGTGGACGTGGGCGCGCTCGGTTCGCTCGAGGTGCACGCCCCACCAGCGGCCCCGGATCGTGCAACCGCGCACGACGGCGCCGGTGGTGTCGCTGGCCCGGATGGCGCAGAGGTGATCGGAGATCGTGCACGAATCGATCTCGTGATCGGCCCCACCGTCCAGTTCGATGCCGACGTCCCAGCGCATCCCGTCGAGTTGGCATCTCGACACGATGAGGCGCTCGCAGTGGTCCGCGACGATTCCCACGGCCGTCGTCGCCCGGATGACGCAATCGTCGGCGCGTGCGATCA
>CAVPET010000076.1:0-4646 GCA_963703525.1 Ilumatobacteraceae bacterium
GTGCCCCAGCGCACACTGAAGCCGGCACCACCGGAGGTGCCCGATGCCGGCGTCAACATGGCCAACTGCAGCGGCGCCGCCAGTGCCGGCATCACGCCGGCCGGGCCCAGCACAGCGCAGCACAGCCAACGCGCCAGCCAGTGACCGAAAGAGTGCCGGCCCATACGTCAATCTCCCTGAATCGGTGCGGCTAGCGGCGCCGCCAGCGGCGCATCGCGGTCGTAGATGTCGCGTCGAAACTGTACTGTCCCGTCATTGTCCACCCAGGCGGTCCAGTACAGCAGGTAGACCGGCACCGGCTCGCGCAAGTTCACAGTGCGCGTGTCGCCGCTGTCGATGGCCGCGCGCAGCGCCTCCGCCGACCAGCGCGGGTCGTCCGCCAGCAGCCAGTCGGCCAGCGCCAGCGGCTCCTGCAGCCGGATGCAGCCGGAACTGAAACCGCGCTCGGCATGCTCGAACAGCGCCCGCGCCGGGGTGTCGTGCAGGTAGACGTCATGGCCGTTCGGGAACATGAACTTGATCCGCCCGAGCGCGTTCCACGGCCCCGGGTCCTGGCGCAAACGGTACGGCAGCGGGGTCCGCTCCGACAGTGCCTTGCCGAGACCGTTGGCATTGCGGTCCATCCCGCAGTAGTCCCAGATGATCTTGCCGAGTTCGCGGTGGAAGTGGTCGGGGCCACGGGTGCCGCCGATCGACATGTAGCCCGTGAAGCGTTCGCGGGCCTCGACCTCGGCGGCGGCGAAGGCATCGTGGGTCGCGTCGGGGATCGGCTTGTTGAGCCATTGGGAGAGGTAGTTCGAGATGGTGTACGGCAGCACGAAGTAGCCGTCCGACAGGCCCTGCATGAGCGCCGAGGCGCCGAGACGGTTCGCTCCGTGGTCGGAGAAGTTCGCCTCGCCGGCACAGTACAGACCGGGGACGGTGGTCATGAGTTCGTAGTCGACCCACAGCCCGCCCATCGTGTAGTGACTGGCCGGGTAGATGCGCATGGGCATGTCGTACGGGCTCTCGCCGGTGATGCGCTCGTACATCTCGAACAGGTTCCCGTAACGCTCTTCGATCGTGGGCCTGCCGAGCCGGCCGATCGCCTCGGAGAAGTCGAGGTAGACACCGTTCTTCAGCGGCCCGACGCCTTGGCCGGCGTCGACCATGCGCTTGGCCGCCCGTGACGACACGTCGCGTGGCGCCAGGTTGCCGAAGCTCGGGTAGATGCGTTCGAGGTAGTAGTCACGATCGGCCTCGGGGACTGTCGGCAGCAGAACGGGTCTCGTCGGGGTTCTTCGGCACCCAGATCCGGCCGTCGTTGCGCAACGACTCCGACATCAATGTGAGCTTCGACTGGAAGTCCTCGGCCTGTGGGATGCACGTGGGGTGGATCTGCGTGTAGCACGGGTTGGCGAAGGCCGCGCCACGCCGGTGGGCCCGCCACGCAGCGGTGACGTTGCAGGCCATGGCGTTCGTCGACAGGTAGAACACGTTGCCGTAGCCGCCGGTGGCGAGCACGACGGCGTGCGCAGAGTGCGACGAGAACTCGCCGGTCATCAGGTCGCGGGTGACGATGCCCGCGCAACGACCGTCGATGTTGACGACGTCGACCATCTCCATGCGGTTCCACAACTTGACGTTGCCGAGGCCGATCTGGCGGGCGAGCTGCTGGTAGGCGCCGATCAGCAGCTGCTGGCCGGTCTGGCCGCGGGCGTAGAACGTCCGGCTGACCTGGGCGCCGCCGAAGCTGCGGTTGTCGAGCAGCCCGCCGTACTCGCGCGCGAACGGCACGCCCTGGGCGACCATCTGGTCGATGATGTCCACCGACACCTCGGCGAGGCGATACACGTTGGCCTCCCGGGCACGGAAGTCGCCGCCCTTGACCGTGTCGTAGAACAGGCGGTGGACGCTGTCGCCGTCGCCCTGGTAGTTCTTCGCCGCGTTGATGCCGCCCTGCGCAGCGATGGAGTGGGCCCGACGTGGCGAGTCGTGGAACGTGAACGCCTCGACCTGGTAGCCGAGCTCGGCGAGCGTCGCGGCGGCCGACGCTCCGGCGAGGCCGGTGCCGACGACGATGATCTTGAACTTGCGCTTGTTGGCCGGGTTGACGAGCTTCTCGTCGGCGATGTAGTTCTCCCACTTGTCGGCGAGCGGTCCGTCGGGAATCTTGGAGTCGAGCGTCATGCTCATGAACCGGCCTCCTGGTCGACGGTGACGGCTGCGGGATCGAAGTCGATGATCCCCGCCAGCACGGCGACGGGAATCGAGACGTTGCCGACGACGATGATCGTGGCGACCCCGGCGGCGAGCCCTTGGCGCCACCTGTTGAAGCGGGGGTTGCTCCACCCCATCGACTGGAACAGCGACCACGTCCCGTGGAACAGATGGATCCCGAGCGCGATGTTGGCGACGACGTACAGGATCGCCACCGGCAGGCGCGAGAGCGAGGCGTCGAGATTGCGGTAGACGGCCCCGCGCTCGTAGTCGGGGTTAGCCCATCCCCAGGTGAGATCGGCGAGATGCCAGACGAGGAACAGGGCGACGATGACGCCGGTCCACCGCATCGTGCGACTCGCGAAGTTGGCCACCTGGTAGTCACGTGCGGTCTGGTACTTCACCGGGCGGGCCTTGCGGTTCTGGACGGTCAGTGAGTACGCGGCGTGGATGTGCAGGAGCACAGCCGCGATCAACGCGATCCGCATGCCCCACAGGAAGTAGCCCCGAGGCAGGATCGGAACGAGGAGGTCGCGGAGGAACTCACCGTAGATGTCGATGTCGTAGGCCCGTCCGCCACCGTCGGCCACGACGCCGAAGTACACCTTGAGGTTGCCGACCATGTGCCCGAAGACGAAACCGATCCCGATGATCCCGGTGATGGCCATGACGTACTTCTTGCCGACCGACGTCGAATAGAGATCGACCAGGAACGGTCGCCTCTTCTTCGGCGTCTTCGCCGCAGTGCCCGAGACGGGCCCGCGATCCAACGTTTGTGACATGGGCGTGACGCTACTCTGCGCCACATCGAGGGCGCCCAATCGACCCCGCCTACTCGCCGACGAAGTCGATGAGTCGCTCGACCGCGCCGACCAACTCGGGGCGCAGGTCGGCGAACGTCTTGACCTGATTGCGAAGGCGTGGCCAGAAGCCGTCGAACGGCACGCCGAGCGCCGCACACACACCTTGCTTCCACGCGACCTCGCTGCCTCCCACGTGACGCGGAACGTCGGGCCAGTCGTCGAGGCCGATGACCCTCGGGCGGATGCCGGCCCACACGTCGACGAACGGATGGCCGGTCACGAGGACGTCGGGATCACGCACCGTCTCGGCGATGCGGGTCTCCTTCGAGCCGGGCACCAGGTGATCGAGCAGCACCCCGAGCCGCCGGGTCGGGCCGGGAGCGAACCCGGCCACGAGGGCCGCCAACTCGTCGGCGCCATGCATCGGCTCGACGACGATACCCAGCTCACGCAGGTCGTCGCCCCACACGTGCTCGACGAGTTCGGCATCGTGCTTCCCCTCGACCCAGATGCGGCTCGCCCGGGCGACCCGCGCCCTGCCGTCACCGGCGACGGAACCTGACGCGGTGACGCGTTGGGTCGCCGTCGCCATGGTGGCCGCACGAACAAGCGTCGTCGGCGTGCCGTCGATCAGGAAGCCGCCCGGTTTCCATCCGAAGTGTCGCAGGCGCCCACCGCGATCTCGGAGGGTGACGGCCTCGGCGCTCCAGCGCACGACGTCGCCGCAGTACCCGCTCGCCCGATCTTCGACGACCATGCCGAGCTCGACGACGACGACCGGATACGTCGGGCGTCGCCGGCGCTCGGCCTCGAACTCATCGAGGATGTCGCGGTTCGTGCGGTTCGCGGACGCCATGGCGCCAGTGTCGCAGCCACGGGGCGTTGATCACCGACCTGCGGGTGAACGCGCCGCCCGTGAAGGTCTCCGTCGTGATGCCGGGCACGCCTCGCCTCGATCGTCGAGAACCCGGGTGCGTCACGGTGTGTGAGTCGCTGACACCGGGAACCGTCGATCAGCCGCAGGCCGGCGGGCGCACGTGACGCCGGACATCAGGTGAGCGCAGGAGTCAGGGCCGAGCGCGCCGGGGGCGTGCTCGCCGGGCCCACCCGCGAGGAGTGAGGACGAGGTCGGCGGTACTGCCGTCGGGGAACGCGAACGGCGCCCGCACTCCAGTGTGAGCGACGGCTTCCGGCAGCACCAGGGGTCCGAGGTCGACGATGGGGCCGCCGTCGGGGCCGCCGTCGGGGTGCATCGCCGGAACGCCCGTGGACCATCGGTGCCGGCGATGCCCCGGCGCCTCGATCAGTTCGACGGTCGTCTCACCGTGGATCTCGATCGAGCCGTGGACGACACCGACCTGCTCGTAGCCGAACTCCGCCCCGCCCCGGTCAGCGGTCGGCGCCGGCTGTGTTGCCTCGCCCGTCGCATACCACTCGAGATCGAACGCGATCGGAGTGCGGTCGCCGTAGGCGCGCCCCAGCGCTTCGTCGGGGTCTTCGATCGCGGAGGCGTACGTCTCGTTGCCGATCGACCACTGCGCCATCGCATCCACGCAGTGGTGCTCGGCCCACAGCGCCTCGCCCTTGACCACGAACGGGTCCGATCGAACGGTGATCCCGAAGTCCGTGATGTGCAGCAATGGC
>CAVPET010000077.1:0-16741 GCA_963703525.1 Ilumatobacteraceae bacterium
GGTCCGAGCCACACGTAGGCGACCGCGGCGCCGACGATGGCCACCAGGACGACCCCGACCGCCTGCCAGTGATCGTTGAGCAAGGCGGTTGCCCGGGCCTGACGCCCGAGCGCCCAATCTGTGACCGGGTCACCGATCTCGTGGATGTCGACCCAGTAGAAGTACCAGATCAGGTACAGCCCGGAGATGATCACGAAGCCGGCGGCGATGCGGTCGACGTACCGCAGACCGGAGCGCAGGAGCGTCAGCAAACCGGTGTTGGCAAAGGCGAGGGCTACGGTGAGTGCGCTGACGAGCAACGCCATTCCCGCCCCGTAGGCAACGATGTTGCCGACACCGGCAACGATGCCGTCGCGGCCGGCGGTGCTGAACACGGTGGCGATGAACAAACCGATCGTGCAGCCGATCGAGGCAATGGCGTAGGCGATGCCGAACACGAACATCGCCTTCACCGTGCGCTCGGTCCTGTCACCGGTGCGGATGTTCGGCGTCATGAACGGCAGCTTGTAACCCAGGAGCATGGCGCCACCGAGCACGACCAGCGCGGCCCCGATGGCCACCGTTGCGTACTTCGAGTTCTCGTTGATCCAGCTCGTGAAGTTGTACGAGATGAGCCCGGCGATGAGGAACACCAGCAGGAAGCCCGCCGACAGCGCGGCGCTCACGAGCAGCGCACGCCGCAGCGTGGAGCGTTGCGTGCCGGGTCGCTGCCCCTCCATGCCGAGGAAGTACATGAGGTACGTCGGCAACAGAATGAACCCGCAGGGGTTCACCGCGGCAACGAGGCCGCGGATGAACGACAGGCTCATGTCAGACCCTCGACGGCGCGCAGGTTCGCGACCTTGTCGCGGAGTTCGTCGGCGTCGAGGGCGCCGGTCTGATCGATGATCGTGCCGTGCGAGTCGACGAACAGCGTGATCGGGAACGCAACGGCGCCGACGCCGTCGACCAGCTCGGCGTACTGATCACGGAGCATCTCGTACTTCACCCCGCGCTCACCTGCGAACTGCTCCATCACCTCGACCGAATCGATGGTGTTGACCCCGATGAAACGCACGTCGTCCACCTCGGCGTCGATCGCGGCGAACTCGGGGAGTTCCTTCGCACACGGAGCACACGAACTGAACCAGAGGTTGACCACGAGCGGCTCGCCGATCAGGTCGGCCGACGTCACCTCGTTGCCGTCGCGATCGAGGAACACCGCACCGGGGAACGGATCACCCTCGACCTGGGCGTTCGTCAGCCCATCGTTCGGAAAGGTGACCACGGCCTGGGAGTCGTCCAGCACTGCGTCGAACTCGCCGTCGTCGGAGCTACCGGATCGTTGCGCCCAGGCGAATCCGGCGATCAGCAGCACCGCCGCGGCGAGCGACCCGATGAGGAGCCGCGGACGAGCGATGTTCATGCCTCGAATCGTACTGATCACACCCGTCGAGCGATCATGGAGCCGAACCGCTCACTGTCAGGCGACCACGCCGACCGGGCCCAGCTCGTCGATGATCATCTCCGGGCGCGGACGCGTCGGCGGGCGGCCGCAGGCGCGCTTGTTGGCGATGATCCGACCGCCCGAGAGCAGCTCGCCGCCCCAGACACCCCAGGGCTCCTCACGTTCGATGGCGTCGGCGAGACACGATTCGCGCAATGGGCACAGCGCGCACATCGCCTTGGCCCTCGCGATGTCGATGATGTTGTCGGAGAAGAACAGCCCGGTCATGGTGCCGTGGCCATCGGCGCACCGCGCCACGGGCGCGCGCTGCGGGATTGGTCTGTCGACGCCGGGTGGGCTCACGGGTTCGGGTGGACTGTCGGGCTCGCGGGGCTCGGCATCGACCGATGGCCGCTGCCCGAGCAGCCCGATGCTGCGTTCGTCGATGATCGAGTTCATGGTTGATTCCTGACCGCTGAGCGGGCTGACGGGAGTGAACGTGGCGATGGAAGTGAGTGTGCTCGTGTGCATGTCGGTCCTTTGTGAGTGCTGCCGGTGTGCGGGGTGAAGCGGTGTGCGGGGTGAAAAACAGCAAAGGCCGCCGGGTCCTGTGGAACCCGGCGGCCTCGAACGAGGTGATCTGACGTCGGTGTTACGTCGGACCTCCCGATGGGGCGCCGGGTGCGTTCCGCTTGGCGGTCACGGTCATCGGTGAGTAGCCCATTGCGCCGGGAACCGAAACGGCATGACCACCCTGCCAACGACCACCCTGCCAACGAGTCGCATGGCAACGAGTCGCATGGCAATTCGTGGCGAACGACGAGCGCGCACGACCGCTGGGCGTCGAGAGCGTGACTGAATCGATCATCGGTCGTCCCTTCCTCGTTCGGTGGTTCGGTGATTCGGTGATTCGGTGATTCGGTAACCCGGCATTCGGTGTTCGAGGTTTGTCCGGTCACCAGGAAACCACGGCGAGGCCGGCTCGGTCAAGGGAGTTTCGAGACAGCGGCGCAGTTTCGGGATGCCGGCGCAGTTTCCGGATGCCGGCGCAGTTTCGGGGAAGATGACGGCGTGAGCTGGATCGATCTCTGGCTGTTCGCCATCGGCCGGACGCCTGTCGGCACGGGGCCGAGTCGACGATTGCTTCGACGCTGCTGTTCGGCCTGATTGACTGTCGACATGGCTTGCCGGCACGCTCGTGCAGTCCAGTTGATCGTGGCAGTGATCATCGGTGCCTCCGCCACCGCCGGGGTCGTGTCCACGGCGCTGGCGCACGAGGGCATCGCGTCGTCCGATCCCGCGTCGGGTTCGGTCGTCGATGAGCCGATCGACACCGTCACCATCGACTTCGGCGCCGAGATCGGCGGCGGGGTCGGCGGCGGGGTTGGCGGCGGGGTCGGCGGCGGCGTCGAGATCGTTCTGTTCGGCCCGAATAGCGAGACGCCGATCCCCTCGACCACCACCGTCACCTCGTCGACGACGGCCATGATCGAGTTCGACCCCTTGGAGGACGAGGGTTCCTACATCGTGCGGTACCTCGCCCCATCGGTCACCGACGGCGATGTGATGGTCGGCGCCATCTCATTCGCCTACGGCTCCCCGGCAGAGGCAAGCGTCGTGCCGTGGTTGCCATCCGGTGTCGCGGCGCTCGTCATCCTGGGCATCGGATTCTGGTTCAGCCGGCGTGCTCGGCATCGCAATTCGACCAGCTCGGTCTGACGATCGGGGGGCCGATCAGAGAGTCGATCAGAGGTCGATCAGGATCTTGCCGACGTTGGCGTTGGACTCCATGCGTCGATGGGCATCGGCGATCTCCTCGAACGCAAAGCGCGAGTCGATGATCGGCGCGAGTGATCCGTTGTCGAACAGCGGGACCACCTCCGCGATGAACCGCTGACACAACGCCAGCTTGCGCTCGAGCGGTCGTGTGCGCAAGGTGGTGCCGATCCAGGTGATCCGGCGGCCGAGGATGAGGCCGATGTTGACGGGGGCGACGCCGCCACCCATCAGGCCGACCTGCACGATGGCGCCGTCCATGCGGGTGGCCTGCAGGTTACGGTCTGCTTCCTCCCCGCCGATCACGTCGAGCACGACGTCGACACCGTCGGGGAGCGCGGTGCGCAGACCGCGCAGCCAATCAGCCGGGCTGCGTTCGAGCACCAGGTCGGCGCCGAGGGCGCGGCAGGCGTCGGCCTTGCCCGCCGAACAGGTGACGACGATGCGCGCATTGATCGCCTTCGCGATCTGGATCGCCGCAGTGCCGACACCCGATGCCCCGGCGTGCACCAGCGCCCACCGCCCACTGGTCAGACCGCCCTGTACGACGAGCGCGTCCCACGCGGTGAGGAACACCTCGGGGATCGCCGACGCATCCGCCGTCGGGATCGAGGCAGGGATCGGCACGGCCTGACGGCTGTGCGTGACGACCCGCTCGGCGTAGCAGCCACCCGCTTCGATCCCCATGACCCGATCGCCGATCGCCCAGTTGTGCACCTCGGCGCCGATGGCGGCCACGGTTCCCGCGTACTCGAGCCCGGGGATCTCGGGGTGGCGATGACGAGGATCCGCGTACAGACCCATGCGTTGCAGGATGTCGGCACGATTCAGCGCGGTGTGGGCGACGGCGACGACGATCTCGTCAGGGCCGGCGACGGGGTCGGCCACCTCGGCGATGGTGAGGACCTCGGGTCCGCCGTACGACGGGAGAACGACAGCGCGCATCGCGGGAACCTACCTGAAGACCTACCGGACTGATCCGCCGGCCGTGCTCGTGTCGGCCGTAGTCGTGTCGGTCGTAGCTCGTGCCGGCCGTGCTCGTGTCGGCCGTGTCCGCGACAGCCGCTGCCGCGACGGCTGCAGGGTCGACGAAGACCCGCTGCCGGTAATAGGCCATCTCGCGGATCGACTCGCGGATGTCGTCGAGGGCTCGGTGCGAGCCGTGCCCTCGTGGTCGCTCCGCGTCGACTGCCGGATACCAACGCCGCACCAGTTCCTTGACGCTGGAGACGTCGATCGACCGGTAGTGCAAGTGGTCCTCGATCTCGGGGAGATACGCGGCGAGAAACCTCCGGTCGGTGCCGATCGAGTTTCCACACAAGGGCACCGTCATCGGCTCGGACACATGTTGCTTGATGAACTCCAGCGTTGCTGCGCCGGCAGCCTCCAGCGTGACGTCCGAGGACTTGATCGCTTCGAGCAGCCCCGAGCGCGTGTGCATCTCCAGGACGAACGGATCCATTGTGGCGAGCAGGTCGTCGGGCTGGTGGATGACGAGGTCAGGACCTTCGGCGATGATCGTGAGTTCGTCGTCGGTGATCAACGTGGCGATCTCCACGATCACGTCGCGGGTGTGGTCGAGACCGGTCATCTCGAGATCCATCCAGACCAGCATCGACATCAGCGTAGAGGAGATGAGGCGCTTTGACCGGTGGCCCGGCATCTGTAGCCAGGCATCATGGCCACATGACGGCCTTCGCCAAGCTGCTCGCGAGGCCGGGGGTGGAGGAAGTCGTCGAGCTGCGCAGCCGGGTCGGGTTCATGGCCTACCACGGCGGTGCGCTGGAAGCCATGACCGATGTGATCGCCGCGGCTGCGGCGGCGGGTTCCGGGGCCTCGCTGTACGCCGTCGTCCAACCCGCCGGCATGCGCGAGCACCTGCCCTCGACCAAGGTGCGACCCGCCGAGTCCGACTCGCTCGCCGCCTTCGTCGAGCACGTCGACATCGTCATCACCGTGCACGGGTTCGGCCGGCGAGGCCTGTTCGGGGCACTGCTGCTCGGCGGCGCCAACCGTGTGTTCGCCGAGCACGTCGGCGCCGCCCTGCGGCGTTGGCTCCCGGCCTACGACGTCATCACCGACATCGAGGCGATGCCCCCGCAGCTACGCGGCCAACATCCCCACAACCCGGTCAACCTGCCCAAGCACTGCGGCGTGCAGCTCGAACTGCCGCCCGGCGTCCGCGGGTCCGGTCCGCTGTGGCGGGACTGGGAAGGGCCGGCGCTCACACCCCACACCGAGGCCCTGATCGGCGGACTCGTCGAGGCGGCCTCGAGCTGGCCCGGCGGCTGAACCTCGCAGGTCAGCATGCCGCTGTCAGGGGGCGAGGCGGTCGATGTGCCAGCCGTCGACCGCGAGACTGCCGAGGCGGCGGTAACGGAAGCGGTCGTGGAGGCGACTGGGACGCCCCTGCCAGAACTCCCACTCGAAGGGCACGAGCCGCCAGCCGCCCCAGTTCGCCGGACGTGGAACCTCGACACCGGCGAACTCGGCGTCGAAGCGGGCGGTGCGCTCCTCGATCAGCGACCGATCAGCGATCACCTCGCTCTGCGGTGACGCCCACGCGCCGAGTTGGCTGGCTCGCGGCCGCGACGCGAAGTACTCGTCGCTCTCGGCGTCGGACACGCGCCCGACACGGGCCCGCAAGCGGACCTGGCGATGCAGGTCCAACCACGCGAACACCGCGGCAGCCACCGGATCGGCGGCGAGCTGGCGGCTCTTGGCGCCCTCGTAGTTCGTGTAGAAGACGATCCCCGCCGCGTCGGCAGCTCGGACGAGCACGATGCGTGCGTCGGGCACCCCATCGGCTCCGTGGGTCGCCACGGTCATGGCGTTCGGCTCCGCGACGCCGGCCGCCATCGCCTCGTCGTGCCACCGATGCCATTGCCCCACCGGATCAGGGTCGAGATCGCCGACGTCGAGACCGGTCGTCTCGTACTGGACGCGTCGATCTCGGAGCACGTCGCCACCGGATGACACGACACGCGGCGACACGACGGGCGGCGACACGACGGGCGGTGTCGGTTCTTCAGCCATGGTTCGCAGCGGCGTCAGCGGCCCGCGTCGAGCGGGCCGATGCGCTCGATGCCGCGCATGTAGGGCAACAACACGTCGGGGATGGTCACGGAGCCGTCCTCGTTGCGGTAGTTCTCGATGATCGCGGCCCACACCCTCGGCACGGCGAGTGCCGAGCCGTTCAGCGTGTGCACGAACTCGGTGCCCTTCAGCGGCCGGCCATCCGCCCCGTACCGGCGGAAGCGGATGTTGCCGCGCCGCGCCTGGTAGTCGCTGAACCAGCTGATCGACGACACTTCCAGCCACGCGTCGGCGCCCGGCGCGTACACCTCGATGTCGAAACTCCGATGGTGGCTCTGGCCCATGTCGCCCGTGCAGATCTCGATGATCCGGTAGGGCAACCCCAGCCCGGCGATGGCCCGCTCGGCGCGGGCGGTCATCTCCACCAGCAGCTCGGCCGCCTGCTCGGGTGTGGCGAACGCGAGGATCTCCACCTTGTCGAACTCGTGGGCCCGCAACATCCCCCGTGTGTCACGGCCGGCCGATCCGGCCTCGCGGCGGAACGAGGAGCTGTGCGCCATCACCCTGATCGGGAGATCCGGCTCGTCGAGCACCTCGTTGGCGTAGATCGACGTCAGCGGCGCCTCGGCAGTCGGGATGCACCACAGGTCGTCGCGCTCGATGGCGTAGGCGTCGTCGGCGAACTTCGGCAACTGGCCGGTTGCGGTCAAGGTCGCGGTGCTCACGAGCGACGGCGGGCGGATCTCCTCGAAGGCATCCGCGTTGAGGTCGAGGCCGTACTGACAGAGCGCACGGCTCAGCGTCGCGCCGGCGCCACGTTGCATCGTGAACATCGCGCCGGAGATCTTCGCCGCTCGCTCGTTGTCGAGAATGCCGAGCTCGGTCGCCACATCCCAGTGCGGCGCCCGTTGATGGTCGGGGTATGCGGTCAGCAGGCCGATCGGGCCTTTGACCACCGGATTGTCCGCCTCACCGGCGCCGTCGGGCGCATCGGGATGCGGAAGGTTGGGGATCCCCAGGAGCACGTCGTGCAGCTCCGCCTCGAGTGCGGCGTGCTCGGCTGCCGGCGCGCTCTCGCTGTCGCCGAGCGTGCGACTCTGCGCCTGCAGCGCCTCGGCAGCGGCGATGTCACCCGCGCGGCGCAGGGCGCCGACCTCGTTCGAGAGGGTGTTGACGCGACCCCGAATCTCGTCGCGTCGCCGGGTGATCGACCGGAGGCGCTCATCGAGGTCTGCTGCTCGACGGACGTCGTCGAGCAGCGCCGGTCGGCGGCGACGGGCAAGGGCGGCTTCCAACCCGGCCAGGTCGGTGCGCAGGAGTCGTTGATCGATCACGATGGCGCACGTTACCGGTGAGCGCTAGTCGGCCGGATCGGCGGCGCCCGAGGCCGTGGCAACGACCGAGGACGCAGAGCCGGCCCCGTCATCGGCCGGCGCAACGGCCGTGCGGGCGAACTCACGCTCGACGTCGGCGGTGGTGAGCGTCACGTCGTCGTTGCCGACGATCTCGGCGCTGGGAATCGCGCCCGCCCGCCGATAGTTGTGCTCGTCCTTGTAACCGCTCGCGAACCGCTTGAAGAAGATGAAGACCACGATCGTCCACAGGAAGATGGAACCGCCGAGCTTCATGATCGCCCCGGCGAGCTGCTGGTCGGTGGTGACGCTGATCCCCCACATCCGGTACGGCTTGTCGTAGACCTTGTACACGGCGCCATCGGCGAACGTCAACCACGCCGCCGGGATCGTCGGGGCGACCGACATCAAGTAGAGGTAGATGCACTTGCCCAGCGGCTGCATGTGGTACTCGGGGAACGGGCCGAGCACCGGCATCCACATCAACAGCGAGAGCGTCACCACGAGCACGTGGAGGCCGTAGTGCAGCGGCCCGTTCGTCACCGATTCGTTGACCACGCCGGGGATGTGGACGACCATGACGGCGGCGTTGAACGCGACCCCTGCGACGACCGGTCGGCAGAGGAACGACACGACACGGTGGAAACGATCCTCGCCGACCAGCACCCGCAGCAGCCACTCGGGCGTGGCGAGCAGTGCCAGCGGCGGCAGGAAGTAGGTCAGGATCATGTGCTGGGTCATGTGCGCCGAGTACAGGTACTCCTCGGCGATGTCGTGCAACGGCCAGTCGCTGGCAACGAGCAGCATCGTCATCGCGCCGACGAAGGAATAGGTCTGCTTTCGGGTGACGGGCGGCGTGCCCTGCGGTACGGCGTGGGGACCGATCACCCGCACCATGTAGATGTAGGCGCCGGTGAGGAACGCGACGAGCAGCCACACCTCCGGGTGCCACTGGTAGCGGAGCCCTTCGTCGACGGCGGCCTGAGCGAACATCTCGACTGCCGTCACCGGTTCATTCGAAGAAGTGGAACGTGAGCAGTGCGGCCGTGTAGACGAAGATGGCCAGGAACAGGCCCGCGTAGAACAGGCGCCTGAACAGCACGTTGTCGTACTTGAGGTGCATGAAGTACAGGATCACGGTGAAGAACTTGATGGCCATCATCACCAGCAGCGCGGGGACCATCAGCGCGCCGATGTCCGCATAGCTGACGGCGATCTCGGCCCCGGTGAGCACCATCAGCGCGAGGGCGATCTTCACATACGTGAAATCGGACGCCCCGGCGTGCGTTCCGCCGTCCGGCTGACCGGCGCCGTGGGGATCGTTGACTGTCGTCTCGGTGCTCATGATCAGGCCGGAATCAGATAGACGAGGGTGAAGATGATGATCCAGACGATGTCGACGAAGTGCCAGTACAGCCCGATCATCTCCACCGTTTCGGACTTGTCGCCGGAGACACGACCACGGGCGAGCATGATCGTCAATGCCATCAGCATGATGATGCCGATGGAGACGTGAACCCCGTGGAAGCCGGTGAGTGTGTAGAAGCTCGAACCGAACAAGCTCGTGGTGTAGCCGAGGCCCTCGCGGTAGAAGGTGGTGAACTCGTAGACCTGGCCGGCGACGAACAGCCCACCGAGGCTGGCCGTGGTGATCAACCAGAGACGGGTGTTGCGCTCGTCCTGGCGCTTGGCCGCCGACACCGCGAGCACCATGGTGAGCGACGACATGAGCAGCACGAAACTCGACGCCGAGGTGAACGGGATGTCCCACAGCTGATCCGGGCCGACGGCATCGCCCTGCCGGTTGCGGTACAGCATGTAGGTGGCGATGAGCCCGCCGAACAGCAGGCACTCCGAGCCGAGGAACAGCCACATCGCCAACTTGGTGTTCGACAACCCGGTTGACGTGTGGTGCGGCATCCCGAGATGGTCGACGTCGTCGCCATCGGGTTGGATGGCTGCCGGGTCCTCGTGGTGAGGTAGATCGCCACCGTCGAGGTCATGTGCGGTAATCGTGGTGTCAGACACTGGCCGCCGGCTCCTTGCTCGGTTCGCCGCCGCCCGGCGGTGGTGGGTCGAAGTCGGTCTCCGGCGCGGTGGACGGCTCGAGGGCCCAACCGAACATGGCGGCAACAGCGATCGCCGCGCCGACGATGATCAGCAGCGTGCTGTAGATCACGCCGTAGGCCATCATCGGCATGCTGATCGCGAGCACGAGCGGCCAGTACGACGGGGACGGCAGATGGATGTGCGGATCGGCATTCGCCTCTTCCTCGGCGACGACCTGGGCGCCGGTCATGACCTGCTTGTAGTCGTGGGCGTCGCCGACACCGACGTCTTCGTACTTGCGGTGGAAGAACTCGTCGAGCGTGTGCACGGTGGGTGTCCGGTCGAAGTTGTGCGGCTTGGGCGGGCTCGTGGTGATCCACTCGAGGCTGCGGGCGTCCCACGGGTCGAGCGGCGCCGGCGGGCCCTTCCGGCTGACCCAGACGTTGACCAGGAACAGCAGGACCCCGAAGGCCAACACGGCGGTGCCGATGGAGGAGACCAGGTTCCAGAACCCGAGGTTGAAGAATCCGTCGCCGGCACGGGCTTCTGTCCAGATGTACATGCGGCGTGGCTGACCCTGCAGGCCGAGGATGTGCATCGGCCCGAAGGTCAGGTTCATCCCGACGATCATCAACCAGAAGTTCGCCTTGCCCCACTTCTCGCTGAGCATCTTGCCGAAGATCTTGGGCCACCAGTAGTACATGCCGGCGAACAGCCCGAGCACGCCACCACCGAAGATGGTGTAGTGGAAGTGGGCGACGATGTAGTAGGTGTCGGTCTGCTGGGTGTCGGAGGGGGCGACCGCGTGCGTGACGCCCGAGAGGCCGCCGATGGTGAACTCGATGATCAGGCCGATCGCGAACAACATGGCGGTCGAGAAGTACAACTTGCCGCCCCACATGGTGAGCGTCCAGTTGACGATCTTCACGCCGGTCGGGATGGCAATCGCCATGGTGGAGACCGAGAAGACGGCAACCGAGATCGGCCCGAGCCCCGAGGCGAACATGTGGTGCGCCCACACGCCCCACCCCACGAACCCGATCGCCGCTCCGGAGAACACCACGAACGGGTAGCCGAACAATGGCTTGCGCGAGAACACCGGCAACACCTCCGACACGATGCCGAACGACGGCAGCACGATGATGTACACCTCGGGATGGCCGAAGATCCAGAACAGGTGCTGCCAGAGCAACGGGTCGGCGCCGTCCGCGACGGAGAAGAACTTGGCCCCGTAGTTCCGCTGGAACAGCAGCAGGAACAACGCCACGGTGATCACCGGCATGGCGAACAGCAGCAGGAACTGCGTGACGAGACCCATCCACGTGAAGATCGGCATCTTCATCAGGGTCATGCCGGGTGCACGCATGTTGAGCACGGTGACGATCAGGTTGATCGCGCCGACGAGCGAGGCGATACCGGTGATCAGCAGGCCGAGGGTCCAGAAGTTGACACCGTCGGAGGGCGAGAACGGTGTGGAGCTGTTCGGGGCGTACATGAACCAGCCGCCGTCGGCGGCGCCGCCGAGGAACCACGACGAGTTGATGAAGATGCCGCCGAGGACGAACGTCCACAGGCTCAGTGCGTTCAGCCGGGGGAAGGCGACGTCGCGGGCGCCGATCTGCAGCGGGATCATGTAGTTGGCGAACGCGGCTGCCATCGGCATGACGAAGAGGAACACCATGGTCGTGGCGTGCATCGTGAACATCTGGTTGTACTTGTCGGCCGACAGGATCGTGCCTTCCGGCCGAGCGAGCTGGAGCCGGATCAGGCTTGCCTCGAGCCCGCCGACGACGAAGAACAGCATCGCCACGGCGCCGTACATGATGCCGATCTTCTTGTGGTCGACGGTGAAGGCCCACGACCGCCAACCGGTCGTCTGCACCGGGCGACGAAAGTAGCCGAACGACGACGACGGGGTGGCGACGAGTGCGGGCCCTCCCGGCACGACGACGTTCGGCGTCTCGACGGGGCGTTCAACGATGGCCATCGGTTATCGGGCTCCCATCACTTGCGTTCGAGCAGGTAGTCGACGAGTTGGTCGATCTGTTCCTCGCTGAGGCCGAGGTACGGCATCCCGCGATAGAGCCCACCGGTCTCGTCCAACTTGGTCGGGTCGGCATACATCGGTTTCGTGGCCGGCGCATTGCGCAACCACTGGCGCAACTTGGCCGAGTTCAGGCATTCGGGTGTCACGCCCTTCAGGTACTCGGGGCCGACCTCGTCGGGCGGGGCCTGCCAGACCTCGGCTCGACACTCGGGAATCAGGAGATCGAACGAGGAGCCGGCGAAGGTGTTGCGGGTCATCAGGTTGGTCAGGTTGGGCGCCACGCCCGAGTACACGTACAGGTCGGGTCGGGACACGATCGGGTTGCCGTTGGCATCGTCGAGCCCGTTCACCTGGTGGCAGCGGGCGCACTGCGCGACGAACAGCGCCTCGCCGGCGGCTGCTTGGGTGCCTGCTTCGGGAGGTGTGTACTTCTCGAGCTGGTTCGCCTTCCAGGCCTCGAAGTCGTCGGGGGTCATGGCGACGACCTCCATGCGCATGTTGGCATGGGAGAGCCCGCAGAACTCGGTGCACTGGCCGGCGTAGATGCCCGGTTCGTCGGCCTCGATCCGGTTGGTCTGCACGCGACCGGGCACCATGTCACGCTTGCCGTTCAGCTTGGGGATCCACCAGGAGTGGATGACGTCACGGCTGGTGCCACGGACCAAGACGGGCGTCCCGACCGGGATGACCATCTGGCCGGAGGTGACGATGACGTCGGACACGCCACCGCAGCCCTCCTGGACCGGGTAGTCGACTTCCCACCACCACTGCTGGCCGGTGACGTTGACGATGCACTCGGTGTCGCTCGTCTTGTTGAGGTCCATGATCGTGCTGATCGTGGGGATCGTGATACCGATGAGGATCAATGCGGGAAGGATCGTGAGACCGATCTCGAGCGCCGGGCGACCGTGCGTCTGCTCCGGGATCGCCTGGCCGCGGTCGCGGTAGCGCCACACCACGAAGCCGACGGCGCAGAACACGATGAGACCGACGACGCCGGCAATGATGAACACCGGGTACTGCAGGTCCTGGATTTTCTGCGCATTCGGGCCGGCCGGCTGCCACGTGTCCTGTGGTGCGTCTCTGGCACACCCGGCGGCCAGCAGACCGAGGGCCGCCGGCAGCGCGATTCGTCGTGCCGTGATCACGCCGCCGACCGTACTCGCGGTTGTCCTCTTCCGCATTTTCGTTGCCACCTTGCTCATGACACGACCAATTCGAGGGTGGCCGAGTCGACGCCCGGTACGAAGAATCCGAACCCGTCGGGGAACACGGCGCTCGGTTGCGCGACGTAGAGGGTGATCAGCTGCTTGCCATCGGGCTCGACGAGCGTCGTGCACTGCTGGTTCGGCACCTCTTCGTCCTTTCCGCTCGCGCCGGTGACGACCATGGTGCCCAGATCGGCCGACAGGCGCCGGTCGTCGTTCGAGTTGTTGACGAAGATGATGTTGTTCGGGTTGGAACGGGGCAGGCTGATGACGGCCTCTTGGCCCTCGGGAATCGGCCCGTTGACGTCGTAGGTGAGGTTGCCCGCTTCGTCGAGTGTGATCTCCGCCGCCACACTGGCCGATGCGGCCACGCTCTGCGAGGCGTCCTCGTCGGCCTCGGTCGCGCCCGGGTCTTCGCAGATGCCTTCGGCAGCGGCGCCTGCGGTGGTCTCGTGCGGCTCGATGACGCGCTGGCCGTCGATACCGGCGGCGACACCGCCGGCGACCAGGGCGATCGCGCCGATGGTGATCACGCTCACCATCGCTCGCGACTTGATGCTCGGTCGAAAGGCGAACAGGAAGGCCAGGGACAGCACGACGAGCGCCAGGATGCCGAACGCCAGCACCGTGTTCGTCTTCGAGAGCCACAACATGATGCGGCTGAAGGAGTAGACGATGACGCCGATGGCAATGGCGCCGGCCAACGGGAACTCGAAGGGGTTCGCCATCCGGCTGCGGACTTCTGCGTTGTGCACGCTGTCGGCCGATGCCCGCTCGGCCCATGCCCGTGCGAGCCACTCGGCGCCCGCCGCGAACAACACGACGATGCCGAGGATGAAGACGGCCGGATAGGTGACGAGACCGACCGTGACGATGACCCCGCCGACGGCGAACGCCAACGGCCACATGCTGAACTGCGGCGCGAGTTGAGCGGCTGCGCTGTTCTCGGCCACGAGGCCGGGTGTGACCATCACGTTCGCGTCCCGCGTGTAGAGGTTGACGCCGGTGAGCAACGCCAGTGCGGTCGCCGCCGAGACGAGCCCGACAGTGCCCATCACACCGTCTTGGGTGAGGCCGTACGCAATCGCCGCGATGATTGCGACGACGGTCGAACCGAGGAGGAACTTGGTACCGGTGGTGAACATGTCAGTGGCTCACTTGGTGACGTAGACGACGAACCACACGGCTGCGTACACCGCCGCGGTGGTGTACCAGTAGATGGCGTGGGCGACGACGATCTCGTCGTCCTGGCTGCGGCCACCGATGAAGCGGAAGGCGGTGACGGTGGTGAACACCATCCCGATGATCATCAACGCCATGAACATTCCGGTGACGGCGTAGAACATGGTGGGATAGACACCGTCGGCGATTCCCAGATCGAGTTGGCTGTAGACGTACACCTGCGCGTTGATGATGAGCAGGGCCATCAGCGCCGTGGCGCCGAGCGCGAACACCGTGTGGCCGCGGTCGTCGCGCTTGGCGGACCAGACCGCCCACTGGCCGAAGACGCACAGGCCGACGAAGGCGATCAGCATGACGTTCGAGGGAACCTCGGGGATGACGACGCCACTCGGCAGCCACGTGGTCCCGGCGTCCTGCGCTTCGGTCCGCTTGAGGAGCCAGACGGCGAGCATCCCGCCGGTGAGCATGATCATCGACATCGAAGCCAGTGACACTCCGACGAGCATCTGACGTTTTGGAGGGGGCTTGGGCCCTGGCGGAAGTGCGTACATCAGTTGGTGCTCCCGTCGGTCGGGGCGCCGCCGGCGGCAGCCTTGAGGTCGAGCAGCGGCTCGGCGGAGTGGACGAGCGGCGCCTCGATGAAGTTGTCACCCGGCGCGGGCGACGTGGTCGTCCATTCGAGCGTGTGGCCGTCCCACGGATCGTCGCCGGCGCTCTTGGCTCCGGCCCGATTCTCCGAGATCAGGAGCCCGATGAACGCGATCACGGTGACGGCCATGAGTGAATGCCCGACCAGCACGAGGACGTTCCAGATCGTGAGGTCGCCGTCGACGTAGACGGCGCCGGCGGGCTGATCGAGGAAGCCGGCGATGTAGTGCGGGAACGTCGCGAGGACCGTGCCGAGCAGGCCGACAACGGCCGGCGGCGCCACCTTGCCGGCGGACGGGGCGTGGCCCCACAGCTTCGGCGCCCAGTAGACGACCGCGCCCATGATGCCGAGCGCGGTGCCGTAGGCGACATAGACGAGCGAGGCCTCTTCGAACACGGTGCCCTGCAACGCGAGGTCGTCGATGGCGTACAGGACGGTGCCGAGCATCCCGACGAGGATCATTCCGTAGCCGAAGAACGACAAGGCGAAGCTGGGTGTGACGTTCGGTCGCACGCCCTTGCGGGGCACCGCGAGAACCAGGCCCATCACCAGCACGAGGGCCATGCCGAGCAGCGGGAGGATGTTGAAGTAGGTGAACGGAACGAGGTTGTCGAACTTGTTGCCCAGGTTGTCCAGATTGAGTTGGCTCCCGGACCAGGGGAGCCGCTGGACGTCCTGCTGGGTCACCGCGGCGAGTGCCGCGACGCCGATCAACGCGAGGCCGGCGATCATCACCCCGCGAGCGGCCGTGCGACGCTTGAAGACGACGGGGAGGACCTCGGCGAACGCGCCGACCGCCGGTATGGCGAACAGGTAGGTGGCCGGCTGGGTGAACATCCAACCGGCCCAGACGTAGATGCCGCTGTTGCCGCCGAAGGCGGAGCGCGAGTTGCGGTGATCGAGGAACAGGTACACGAGCGTGCCGAGGAACACCGGCATCACGAGGATGATCCCGATCGAGGTGATGAGCGCCGACCAGGTGAAGAACGGCGCCCTGCGCATCGTCATGCCGGGTGCGCGGGTGGTGAGCACCGTCGTGGCGATCGACCCGGCAGTGGCCGTGACACCGATGGCCATCAGGCCCAGGCCGGCGATGAACAGCCCGACCATGTCGGCGTCGCCGCCGAGCGTGCCGCCGTCGGCCGCCAGGGCGACGATGTCGAGGATCAGGCCTCCGAGCCAGAGCCAGAACCCGAGTGCCGCCAGCCGGGGGAAGGCGATCGAGCGCGCACCGAGTTGGAGCGGCACGACGGCGACACAGACGGCCAGCGAGAGCGGGATGGCCACACCGAACACGAGCCCGACGCGCTGCGCGTCGAAGAGTTGCGCGACTGCGTCGTCCAAGGCGAGGTCACCACCATCGATGCGCTCGACACCGAGCACGACGTTGACGACGACGGTGGCGAGCAGCCCGATGAGGCCGCCGACGAGGTAGAGCCGGCCGATGAGCTTGTGGTCGGTCGACGACAGCCACCGGGGTGGCTGCACCGTGACCGAGCCGCGGTGAGCTGGTGGGTTGGGGTCGGACCCCGACGTGTCAACTGGAACGTCGGTGGGAGCCGTTTCTGTGCCGGTTTCGAGTGTGGTCATACGAAGTGAGGACTCGCTTGTGTGAGTTCGTGGCAGTAGCGCACCGAAAGAGGCACGCCCGGGGGCTGGACGCGGGCGGCTGGACGAGATCGCGACGGATGACAGAACCGCGACTTGAGAAGCAGAGGACAGCGTGCCGAGGTTGCCAGGGAATAACGGGGTTGTGGACGGGGAGTGCGGTGCGGCAGCGGGATGCCGGCCCCCCCGGTCCCCGGACCTGTGCGTCGGGTGTCCGGCGGTTCGGTCGGGCGAAAGGGTTGCGAAGGACTCCGGCGACCCGCGCCGGTGACGCTGGGGGGTCACGATTCGGGCCTCACGCGTTGGGCGACTGGGGCTCGGATCGAGCGGGGGCGAGTGACGCGACTTGGTTGGATCTAGCCCCGAGGCCGGACTCGGGATGAAAACGACAGGGAGTAGCGACCATGG
>CAVPET010000078.1:0-41226 GCA_963703525.1 Ilumatobacteraceae bacterium
CGCCGGGGCCGGCGGTCAGGATCGCCACGCCCACACGCCCCGGGTTCAGACGAGCCCACGCGTCGGCCGCGTGAGTTGCGGCTTGCTCATGACGAACATCGACCACCTTGATGCCCTCGTCGAGGCAGCCGTCGTAGATGCCCATGACGTGGCCCCCGGTCAGCGTGAAGACGCATTCGACGCCGGCGGCCTTCAGTGCCTTGGCTGCGAGTCGACCCCCCTGGCTCATTTGGCTCATGTGGACTCCTTCATGCTTGAGGCCCTGTCTCCATCGGCTGTTTGCGGTGGCAGCAGGGTGAACGGTACGACCAACCAGGGTCCGTGGTCGATTCGGCAGTGAGCGAAAACGGTGTGGTAGCCGTCGAATTCGAGTTCGCCGCGCACCAGACGGTACGTGAACTTGCCGGGCTCGACCGTGAAAGGGCTGACGTTTCGCGCGACCTGCTCGCTGTCCTCGTCGAGCCCCCGACGGAACACCACCTCGAACACGCCGCTGCCCGATCCGTCCTGGGGACAGTAGATCAAGCCGACCAGGTGGGGTGTGAGCGTCAACGGCACGGGAGACGCCGCAGCCTGTGAGAACATCACCCCGGTCATATCGATGCGGGTGGACGGCCCGGGCGCCTGTCGTAGTTCGAAGTTCTCGACGAACAGCGCGGAGACGATCTGCATCTCGGATCGGTCGGGCACCGTGCCAGGTTACGGCTGCGCGGAGTGTCGAGGACGAGTCGCGTGTTCGACCGGCCCGACCTCCAGGTGCGGGTTCTGAGGCGCCGGTAGTACGGTTGTCGTCGTTCCAACTACAAGGAGAGTCATGGCCATCGAACTTCCCCCGCTGCCCTATGCCGACGACGCGCTCGCCCCGCACATTTCGGCGCGCACGATCAGCTTCCACTATGGCAAGCACCACGCCACGTATGTGGCCAACCTGAACGGTCTGATCGACGGAACCCCGCACACGGACAAGAGCCTCGAACAGATCGTGCTCGATGCCGAGCCGGGTGGCCTGTTCAACAATGCCGCCCAGGTCTGGAACCACACGTTCTACTGGAACTCGATGACGCCATCGGGCGGCGGCGATCCGTCGGGTGCTCTCGCGGCGGCGATCGATGCCGCGTTCGGCAGCGCCGGGGCCTTCAAGGAGGAGCTGGTCAACAAGGGCAAGGCCAACTTCGGTTCCGGTTGGACCTGGCTGGTGAAGGACGGTGACGGCCTGGCCGTCATGAACACCGACGACGCCGACACGCCGCTCAAGCACGGCAAGACGCCGTTGCTCACCGTCGACGTGTGGGAGCACGCGTACTACCTCGATTACCAGAACGCCCGCCCGGCGTACCTCGAGACCTTCGTCGAGAAGTTGTTGAACTGGGAGTTCGCGTCGGCGAACTTCGCCGCCTGAGCCGCACTCACCGTTGCTCACCCACGTTTGCGTCGGGATTTTCGCGCACCTGTCCGCGCAAGATCCCGACGCAAACGTGGGTCAGGGCGTGGTGGGGGCGTGGTCAGGGCGTGGTGGGGGCGTGGTGGGGGCGTGGTTCGAGCTCCGTGGCCGGCCGGTCGTTCGCCGATGGTAGGGCACGCTTCCGGCACGCGCCGGGCAAGTGACGGCTAGCGTCTGGTGCCCCATGGCCATGACCGACGATCCCCCCGTCGTCGACGAGCGCGTCCCGTCTGTCGTCGGGCCTGTCGTCGGGCCTGTCGTCGGGCCTGTCGTCGAGGAGCGGTCGACGAGAGACCAGATCCTCGACGCAGCGCTCGCGTGTTTCGCCCACGACGGCTACAACGGCACATCGCTGAACGACATCGTCGCCGAGGTCGGCATCCGACGCCAGTCGTTGCTCCATCATTTCGCGTCGAAGGAAGTGCTGTACGGCGAGGTGTTCGAGCGGCTGCTGTCGGACTGGTTCGCCCGTCTCACCGACGCCATCCAGTCGACGGCCACCGGCTGGCCGAAGGTCGAGCAGGTACTGCGCGCTGGGTTCGCATTCTTCGCTGACAACCCGAGCTACGTCACGCTGATGCGGCGTGAGGCGATCGACGGCGGGTCGCACCTCGGCATCGATCTCGCGGCCGTCATGCGCCCGATGTTCGACCAGGCGGTCGATTACCTGAGTCGGGAAATGGCGATCGGTACGTTCCGCCAGCAGAACTCGCAGCAATTGCTGCTCACCGGATACGGGGCCCTGCTGAGCTACTTCTCCGACGCCCCGTTCCTGGAAGGTCTGTTGGACGAGAATCCGCTCTCCCCGGCGGCACTCGAACGACGCAGCGAACACATCATCGAGTTCTTCGGCGCCGCGCTGATCCCGGTGGGCACTGCTTGACCGGGGGCAGCTTCGTGCGTGCCGCGTGGGTCCCCTCGACCGAGCACAGCGTGTCCCCGCGATGCCGTCAGCGGACCGCTCGTCACCGATACGGTTCGACCGATGGTGAGCACGACCGACCCGTTGACCGACCCGCCGACCGTCCCGTCGACGAACGCCGCGGCGCACGATCCGGTCACACTCTCCGAGCGAGCATCCAAGGCGCTGCTCGCCGACCACGGCGTGCCGCTCGCTCCCGAAGCGTGCGTCGACGACGTCTTCTCGGCGGGCGAGGCTGCTGATCGCCTCGGTTACCCCGCCGTCGCCAAGCTGAACGGTGATTCGATCGCCCACAAGACCGAACGCGGTCTGGTCCGCCTCCGACTGGGCGATCGCGCCGCTGTCGAACGCGCGACGCAGGAGTTGCTCGCATCGGCCGGTCCCGACGATGGCGAAGTGTCGGTGCTGGTCGCGCCGATGATCTCGGGAAACCGGGAGTTGATCGCGGGTGTGGTCCGTGATCCGCAGTTCGGGCCGACGGTCATGCTCGGCGTCGGTGGGATCCTGGCCGAGGCCGTTGCCGATGTCGTCTTTCGTCCCGCCCCGCTCGACTCCGCCATGGCGCAGGACATGATCGACGGACTCGCCACGCAGGCGTTGCTGGGTGAGTTCCGTGGCGAATCAGCAGTGGATCGAACCGCTCTGGGCGAGGTGCTCATCGGACTCGGGCGGCTCGCCGCCGGCCGGGCCGACGTCGTCAGCGTCGACATCAACCCGCTGATCGTGCGACCTGACGGATCCGTCGTCGCGGTCGACGGCCTGGTCGAACTCGATCCGGACGGCGAGGGTCGTCGTCCTGCTCGACCGGTCGCCCGGAGAGCGCCGAGCGACGAACAGTTCCGCGCCCTGTTCGAACCGCGCGGCGTGCTCGTCACCGGTGCATCGAGCCACCCCGGCAAGTTCGGTTTCGTGTCGCTCCACAATCTCCTTGTCGCCGGTTACACAGGCGGTGTGTTCGGGACGAACCTGAAGGGCGAGGTGGTGCTGGGCATCGAGACCGTCGCCGACATCGCCGAACTTCCCGATGGCGCGATCGACCTCGTGTTCGTGTGTACGCCTGCGGCCGCCAACCCTGACTTGCTACGAGCGTGCGCGGCCAAGGGCGTCCGCGCCGCGTTCCTGACCTCGGCGGGTTACGCCGAAGCAGGCGACGACGGACGGGCAGCGGAGCGCGAACTCGTCGCGCTCGCCGACGAGTTGGGGATCCTGCTCGCCGGTCCGAATGGTCAGGGCGTGGTCAGCACCCCCGTCGACCTGTGCGCGCAGATCGTCGCCCCGTATCCCCCCGCCGGGCACATCGGGGTGGCGAGCCAGAGCGGGAACTTCGTGTCGACCTTCATGAACCTCGCCCGGATGACCGGAGTCGGGATCAGCCGGGCTGTGTCTGCCGGCAATGCCGCCGCCGTCACGGTGGCCGACTACCTGACCTGGTACGCCTCCGACGACGCCACCAAGGTCGGGCTCGCCTACATCGAGGGGATCGTCGACGGCCGCGGCGTGATGGATCGCCTCGCAGCGGCCGCCGCCCTGAAACCGCTCGTGTTGCTCAAGGGCGGCGCCACCGAGGGTGGTGCACACGCAGCAGCGAGCCACACCGGCGCGCTGGCAGCCAACGACAGGATCTTCGACGGTGAATGCCGTGCCGCCGGCATCACACGGGCAGTCGACGTGATCGAAGCGTTCGAGGTTGCGGCGACCTTTGCCACGCAGCCCGCTCCCGCCGGTCCGAACACCGTGGTGCTCACGACTGCGGGAGGATGGGGCGTCGTGACCGCCGACGCGATCACGAGGAACCGCGACCTCGTTCTGATGGACCTCCCCGCCGACCTGCGAGCAGCAATCGACGCCAAGTTGCCCCCGCGCTGGAGCCGGAACAACCCGGTCGACTGTGCCGGTGGAGAGACCCGCGACACGATCCCCGAGGTACTCGAGCTGATCGCGCGTCACCCTGATGTCCATGCGGTGATCCATCTCGGGATCGGCATCCAGTCGAACCAGGCGCGGATGATGCGCGAGGGCCGCTTCTATCCCGACTTCGGTCTCGAACGGATCGTCGCCTACCACGAGCGGCAGGATGCGCGCTTCGCGCGGGCCGCCGCAGAACTCAGCGCGGACACCGGCAAGCCGATCCTCGTTGCGACCGAGCTTGCCATGGCGGACCCCGACAACGCGGGGCCGGCCACCGTGCGCGCCGGCGGGCATCTGTGCTACCCGAGCGGTGAACGAGCGGCCCGTGCGCTCGGGCATCTCGTACGTGACGCGGCGTTCCGGAGATCGAGATCACGGTGACGGCACCGCCGCAACGTCGTACCGCTCGTCGCCCGCCGAACCGGAAGGGTCGGGGACCGGGCCCGATCCTCGTGCTGGCCTCGATGGTCGTGCTGCCTGCCGCGCTGCTCTTCGCGACTCATCGCTGGGCCGACACGTACACCGAGGACACCGAACCCGCGCCGCCGGTGTCTTCGGCTCCGAGCCTGCCCCCGTCTACGGTGCTGTCGTCCCCGCTGTTCACGATGCGCCGGATGCCGACCATCGTGTCGCGTGGTCTGTCGATCGACGCGTTCCGAAGCGAGGTCGAGCCCTTTGCCGGGACGATGAACGACCGGTCCTGTGTCGCCGTGTCGGTCGATGGTGAACCCGTCGCCTCGCGCAATGCCGACCTGCCGGTGATCCCGGCGAGCACGCAGAAGTTGCTGGTTGCCGCGGTTGCGCTCGATCGCCTCGGGGAAGGCTTCCGGTACACCACGAGCGTCGTGGCCGACGCCGCGCCGACTGACGGCGCCGTGGCGGGCGACATCTTCCTCGTCGGTGGGGGCGATCCGTTGTTGAGTTCCGATTGGTACCCGACCTCGAACCTCGAGCGGTATCCGGTGACCTCACCGACGCGCCTCGAGGGGCTTGCCGATGCCGTGGTGGCGGCGGGTGTCACCGCGGTGACGGGTGACGTTGTCGGCGACGCATCGAGGTACGACGACGAATACTTCGCTCCCGGGTGGGGGCCCGGCGTCGCCGGGCTCGAGGCAGGCCCCTACGACGCCCTGATGGCGAACGACTCACGAGTGCTCGGCGACCCGTTGAAATCGGGTGACCCCGCGCAGGGAGCGGCACGCGAGTTCCTGCGGATGCTCGAAGAGCGTGGAGTCGATGTGAGTGGATCGGCAACCACGGGCGGGGCGCCGGAAACCGCCGCCCCCATCGCATCGATCCAATCCGCGCCGTTGACCGACGTCGTGGCCGAGATGCTGGGCAACAGCGACAACAACACCGCTGAGTTGATAGTCAAGGAACTCGGCTTCGACGACGCCGGCGCCGGAACTCGTGAAGCAGGGCTCGCCGGTGTCGAGCGGACACTGGCCGGATGGGCGGTCGGCACCGAACCGCTCAGCCTGGTCGACGGGTCCGGTCTCAGCCCCGACAATCGAGTCACGTGCACGGCGCTGCTCGCCGTGCTCGCACGATCGGACGCTGATGGCCCGATCGGTTCGGCGCTCCCGGTCGCGGGGCAGACCGGAACACTCTCCGACGTCTTCGTCGATCATCCGATCGCCGGCCGGCTCCTCGGCAAGACCGGGACGCTCAACAACCCCCCATTCAACACGGACCCTCCGGCGGTGAAGGCCCTCGCGGGGTATGTCACCGTCGACGGAGGTTCTGCCGTCGAGTACGCGCTCGTCCTGAATGGGCCGACGATCTCGGACCAGAGTGAGTACCGACCGGTCTGGAACTCGTTGGCCGACGCGCTGGAGAGCTATCCGACAGGCCCCACGCCGGCGGATCTGGGAGTGCGCTGATGGGAATGCGCTTCGATGTGGTCGCCGCGCCGATCCGGTATCCGAGGACGCCGCTGCTGGTGCTGCTGTTGATCGCAATCGTTCCGACCGCGGGACTGACGGCGCTGCTGCTGTGGTCGGACACGAAGGCGGACGAGTACGAGAGCGCCGAGGCGCCGCAGGCCACGGCGCCCCGACAGCCTGCTCCGGGCGAGGTGTCGGGCGAGGTGTCGGGCGAGGTGTCGAGCGAGGTGTCGAGCGACGTGTCGGGCGAGGTGTCGCCGGTGCCGGCGACCAGCATCTTCAGCTACCGGCGCGCGCCTGGCGAAGTGGCCTCGGTCGCGAACGCATACCGGCTCGCCGAGCAGGTCGAGCCGGTGTACGGGTTTCTCGACGAGCGTTCATGTTCGGCGGTGTCGGTGAACGGTCGTGCCGTCACCGGTGTCAACGAGGCGACACCGGTCATCCCGGCCAGCAACCAGAAGCTGCTCGTCGCGGCGGCGGCACTGGAGATTCTCGGCGCCGACTACCAGTTCACGACCACCGCGGCGGGCCCTGTGCCTGTCGACGGTGTCGTCGATGGCGACGTGTTCCTGATCGGCGGCGGCGACCCGCTGCTGACCGCCGATGACTATCCGATCGGTGACGACACATTTCCGGCATTCAACGTCACCTCACTCGATCAGCTCGCCGATGCCTTCGTAGCCGCCGGAATCACCGGGATCAGCGGCTCGGTGATCGGCGACGGCAGTCGCTACGACGACGAGTTCGCCGTCGACTCGTGGGCGCCCGGCATCGCCGGCGTCGAAGCAGGCCCGTACGACGCGTTGCTGGTCAACGACTCGCGTATCCTCGGCCGCTCGGGCAGGCAGCGTGATCCGAACGAAGCAGCAGCCCGCGAACTCGTACGGCTGCTCGGGAACCGTGGCATCAACGTGAGCGACGGGTCCGGGGTCGGCGCGGCAGATCCTGCCGCCACGGAGATCGGCGCGGTCCGCTCGGCGCCCCTCTCGGCCGTGATCGCCGAGATGCTGACCACCAGTGACAACAACACTGCGGAGATGCTGTTGAAGGAGATCGGCGTCGTCGACGCGGGGGAGGGGTCACGGACGGCAGGGCTGAACGCGCTCGATCGAACGCTGCGCTCGTGGGGTGTGCCGATGGACGGCATCCGTCCCCTCGATGGCTCCGGCCTCAGCGCCGACAACCGTCTGACGTGTGCCGCGCTCCTCGCGGTGTTGCAGCGCTCCTCCGGGGGCCCGTTGGCCGACGCGCTCGCGGTCGCCGGCCGATCGGGCACGTTGCTCGACGAGTTCGTCGGCGCCTCGGTCGAGGGCCGACTGGCCGCCAAGACCGGGACCCTCGACAATCGCCCGTTCGACGCCGACCCGCCGGCGGTGAAGGCACTGTCGGGTTACCTCCGGGCGGCGAATGGTGACACTGTCGAGTTCGTCCTCATCCTGAATGCTGCCGACATCACCGTGGACCGCAAGTTCGAGCCACTGTGGCTGGCCTTCGCCGACCGCCTCGACACGTATCCGGGCGGGCCCGACGCAGCAGAACTCCGGCCCCGCTGAGCACACGGAGGAGGGCGGGTTTACGGTTGCCGCATGGCCGTCATGGCGATGTTCCCGTTGGGTTCCGTTCTGCTCCCCGGCGGTCTGCTCCCGCTGCACGTGTTCGAGCCCCGCTACCGCCGGATGGTGATCGATTGCCTGCAGGCCGATGGGGCGCCCGAGTTCGGGCAGGTGCTCATCACTCGTGGGCGAGAGGCCGGAGGCGGTGACGAACGAGCGATGGCCGGCACGGTCGCCCAGATGATGAGGGTCGAGGCACTCGACGAGTCGCGGTACGCGCTGATCGCCGTGGGCACCCGTCGCATCCGTGTCAACACATGGTTGCCCGACGACCCGTACCCACTCGCCGACGTCGACGACTGGCCCGACGACGATCCGGATGTCGACAGCTTGGATGTGCGTGTTGCGGCGGCCCACGCACGGGTCCGGGCCGCGCTTGCTCTCGCCGCGGAATTGGGCGAGGAACCCGTCGACCTGGCCGGGACGCAGATTTCCGATGACCCTCTCGCTGCCACCTACCAGCTCGCGTCCATCGCGCCCGTCGGGCCCGCCGACCGCTTTCGACTGCTCGCAGCTCCCGGGCCGATCGCTCGTCTCCTTGTGCTCGACGAGATCCTCGACGACGTCGAGGCGATGTTGAAGTTCCGCCTTTCGTGATAGAAACGGAGACCGTGCCCGACAGCAAGAGCCACCTGCGCCAATCGAAGAAGATCGAAGACACCTCGATTCCCGAGTTGATCGACGTCGTCAAGGCGTACGCAATACAGGAGACGATCGACCCGCTGCGCGGCGTGGGTCGCTGGATCGGTTTCGGCGTGGGTGGGGCGCTCTGCCTCGGCTTCGGCCTCGTCATGGTCCTGATCGGGATTCTCCGGCTCCTGCAGGAGGAGTGGCATCGCTCGTCGAGCGGTTCGCTGTCGTGGCTGTCGTATCTGATCGCTCTGCTCATCGCCGTCGCGCTGCTCGTCGTCACGTTGCTACGAATCAACAAGACGTCTCTCCACAAGGAACCGAAGTAGGAGTCCGAACGATGGCCACCACCAACTCGACCACGAAGATCACACCCGCCGATCTCGAGCAGAAGTTCCGCTCCCTGCAAGGCGAGGTGCGGAGTGCGGTCGACGACACGAAGCCCGCGCTCGCAGGCCTCGCCGCAGCCGGTGGCATTCTGCTGCTCGTGCTGTTCTTCCTCCTCGGGAGGCGCTCCGGCAAGAAGCGCAGCACCATCGTCGAGATCCGACGGATCTGATGTCCGGCATCTTCCGGGCCTCGTCGTTGCTCAAGCGTCGCAGGTTGTTGTTGAACCTGCTCGGCCTGGCCGAAGTCCTCCCGCGGGCGCGGCGACCGTCGGTCGTCATCCGGCGTCAGGCGATCTCACGGGGTCTGCTCGGCACGAGCGCGTTCTGGCGAATCATCGCCGTGCTGCTCATCCTGCGCGGCCCGTTGGAGCGCGCGTTCGGTCGAGAGCACGAGCGCGTGGCGAGTTATCGGATCGGCGTAGGTCATTCCGTCCGCGTGGCCTCGTACCCGCCGACGACGCGCAAGCAGCGAAAGGAGTCGGGCCTCACCAAGGCCAAGCTTCGCGACGAGGCCCGTGTCGAGCTCCAGGATCCGAACTTCCGTCCGTGAAGGTCCTGCTGCGCAACCCGCGGCGCGAGATCGATGTGCCGGGCGCACCAACGGTCGATCGTCTGCTCGAGGAACTCGGCCTCGAACGTGAGTCGCATCTCGTGATCCGCAACGGCACGCTGGTGCCCGGTGATGCTCGCCTGGCCGACGATGACAGAATCGAAGTCCGTCCCGTCATCTCCGGCGGCGCCGCGTGACCGCCGCCGGCAGTAAGTGCAAGGTGTGCAGAGAACCGGCGGTGATCGGCCTGCCGCGGCACAACGCACACTTCTGCGCCGAACATCTGCAGCAGTTGTGCCGACGACAGATGGCCAAGGCCATCGCCGACTTCGACATGCTCGATCCCGACGATCGGGTGCTCGTCGCGGTGAGCGGCGGCAAGGACTCACTCGCCGTGTGGGACATGCTCGTCGAGGCCGGCTACCAGGCCGACGGGCTCTACATCGGGCTCGGCATCGGTGACTACTCGACAGACAGCCGCGGCTACGCGCAACGCTTCGCCGACGAGCGTGGGCTGCACCTCCGAGTGATCGAGCTGACCGATGACTACGGCTACGACGTCCCGACGGCTTCGGTCGCGACGGGGCGCGTCCCCTGCTCGGCATGCGGGCTCTCGAAGCGGCACCTCTTCGATCAGGCGGCCCTCGATGGCGGGTACGACGTGGTCGTGACGGGCCACAACCTCGACGACGAGGCCGCCGTGCTGTTCGGCAACACGCTGCGCTGGGACATCGACTACCTCGCCCGCCAGCTGCCCGTGCTGCCGGCGGCGCACGGCTTTCCCAGGAAGGTGAAGCCGCTCGTCAGGCTCACCGAGCGGGAGACGGCGGCGTGGTGCGTGGTCCGTGGCATCGACTATCTCGTCGAGGAGTGTCCGATGGCGAAGGGGAATCGTCATCTCGGCTACAAGGCAGCGCTCAACGCCCTCGAGACCACATCGCCGGGCACGAAGGCATCGTTCTATCTGGGCTTCCTCGAACGCATGGCCCCGCTGCTCGCAGGCAGCTCTACCGCCGCCGTCGATGGCCTGAACACCTGCGAACGCTGCGGTTCGCCGACACCCGGCGACGTGTGCGCGTTCTGCCGGTTGCTCGACAAGGCCCGCTCCATCGAACCGGTGCCCGTCGAGTTGGTGCTCGGCGGACGAGGACGACGACGATGATCGCTGCGTTCGCAGCGGGAGACAAGGCGCTCCTGCTCGACTCCAAGAAGCGCAGGTACCTGATCGATCTCACGGACGGGGGTGAGTTCCACAGTCATGCCGGCTTTGTCACGCACGCCGACATCATCGGCCGGCGCGAGGGTGTGGTGATCCGCTCGACCAAGGGCGCCGAGTACACGGCGCTGCGGCCCACGCTCGAGGATTTCGTCGTCGAGATGCCTCGCGGCGCCCAGGTCATCTATCCGAAGGATCTCGGCCCGATCTGCATGTTGGCCGACATCGGCCCGGGCGTGCGGGTGTTCGAGAGTGGCATCGGCTCGGGGGCACTCTCGATGACGATGCTGAGGTACGGCGCGGAGATCGTGGGCTACGAGATCCGCGAGGATTTCGCGAACCGGGCCCGCAAGAACGTCGAGAGCTTTCTCGGCGCCTCCGCGCTCGACAAATACCACATACACATTGGTGACAGCTACGAGGGCATCGACCCGGCCCACGGCCCGTTCGATCGGGTGGTGCTGGACCTGCCCGAACCATGGAGCGTCGTGCCGCACGCGGAAGGCGTGCTGTCGGCAGGGGGGATACTCGTGGCGTACACGCCATCGATCACGCAAGCGGCACAGGTGCGCGAGTCGCTCAAGGGCAAGTGGATCGACGCGCGAACGATCGAGGTGCTGCACCGTGGATGGCACATCGAGGGCCAGGCCGTGCGGCCCGACCATCGCATGGTCGCGCACACCGGATTCCTGAGCGTCGCCAGGTTCCTCGGCCGCAACCAGCCGTAGCCGATCGCCCGCCGCGACACGCCGCCCGGACCCGGTCTGCTCCCGGACCCGGTTTGCGATGAGGATGAGCGCGGACAGGTCGCGCCAACTCTCATCGCAACAGCTCGGACCCGGTTTGCGATGAGGATGAGCGCGGACAGGTCGCGCTTACTCTCATCGCAACATCGGAGGTGGACGCTACATCGGAGGTGAACGCTCGTCGTATGGCGTCAGAGGCGCTGGGCTCGACGAGAACGAGCGCTGCGGAGTCTCGAACCCAGGGTCAGGGTTCGATGTAGATGCACTCGCCGGGGCATTCCTCGGCGGCTTCGATGACGGCGTCGAGCTGACCATCGGGGATCTCCGCGAGGCCTTCGGCGCCCTGGGTGCTGCCCTTGGCCTCGGCGAAGATCTTGCCGCTTTCGACCACGTAGGCCAGACCGTCGTCGAGCAACGTGAACACGTCGGGTGCGATCTCCTCGCACAGTCCGTCGCCGGTGCACAGATCCTGATCGATCCAGACCTTCATGTCAGTTGCAGCTCCTTGAATAGTTGTGGGGGTGAGTAGCCGTGAGGGATGCGTAGCCGGACGAGAAATCAAGTGAGAAATCGGGCTTCCCTCATGCGAGTTGAGTTTACACGGCAAAGTACGTGCAAACATGTTTCCCGCCCCGCGTGTACATTCGGCTCATGGCGAATGACGGTGACGCGCGACCGGCCGATCCCGACCCGGGTCGCTCCGACTCCACTGAGATCGGTCCGTCCGACTCCACTGAGATCGGTCCGTCCGACTCCACTGAGATCGGTCCGTCCGACTCCACTGAGATCGGTCCGTCCGACTCCACTGAGATCGGTGCGCTGCTCGACGAGATCGCTCATCTCCGGGGCAGGCTCGCCGACGCGCCCCGCCGGGTTCATTCGCTCGAGGAGCGACTGCTCGAGACGAAGGGTCAGCTCGCACAGGCGATCGGACAGAACGAGAAGCTCTCCTACACGCTGCGCGAGGCGCGCGAGCACATCGCCACCCTGCGTGACGAGGTCGACAAACTCTCCCAACCGCCGTCGGCCTACGGCGTCGTCGTCGGCAAGAACGACGACGACACCGTCGACATCCTCACCAGTGGTCGCAAGATGCGCGTCGGCCCTGCATCCCGACATCGACCACGAGCTGCTCGACCGCGGCGCCGAGGTCGTGTTGAACGAGAGCTTCAACGTGGTGCTGGCACGTGATCGCCGGAGATCACCGGCGAGGTGGTCACGGTCAAGGAGGTCATGGATGACGGCGTGCGCGTCGTCGTGGTCGGGCGCGCCGACGAGGAGCGGGTGTGCGAGCTCGCCGACGCGATCCGCGGCACCCACATCCGCAGCGGCGACCACCTGCGCCTCGACATGCGCTCGAACCTGCTGCTCGAGAAGCTGCCACGGCCCGAGGTCGAGCACCTGCTGCTCGAGGAGGTGCCCGACATCTCGTACACCGACATCGGCGGTCTCGACGACCAGATCGAACAGATCGCCGACGCCGTCGAGTTGCCGTTCCTGTACCAGGACCTCTTCGCCGAGCACCAGCTACCGGCTCCGAAGGGCATCCTGCTCTACGGCCCGCCCGGGCTGCGGCAAGACGCTGATCGCCAAGGCGGTCGCCAACAGCCTGGCGAAGAAGGTCGCCGAGACGATCGGTGAGGGCAAGGGCCGCAGCTACTTCATCAACATCAAGGGCCCCGAGCTGCTCAACAAGTACGTCGGTGAGACCGAACGGCAGATCCGGCTCGTGTTCCAACGGGCCAGGGAGAAGAGCGACGAGGGTTGGCCGGTCATCGTGTTCTTCGACGAGATGGACTCGATGTTCCGGACCCGCGGGTCGGGCATCAGCTCCGACATGGAGTCCACGATCGTTCCCCAGCTGCTCGCCGAGATCGACGGCGTCGAGGGCTTGAAGAACGTCATCGTGATCGGCGCCACCAACCGGGAGGACCTGATCGACCCCGCGATCCTGCGGCCCGGACGGCTCGACGTGAAGATCAAGATCGAGCGGCCGAACGCACAGGCCGCGAGTGCGATCTTCGCCCGATACCTGACGAACGAGATCCCGATCGCGGCCGGGGAATCGATCGACGACATGATCGAGGCCACCGTGACCGAGATGTATCGCGAGGACGAGGCCAACCGCTTCCTCGAGGTCACGTATCAGAACGGCGACAAGGAGGTTCTCTACTTCAAGGACTTCTCGTCGGGAGCGATGATCGAAAACGTCGTCCGGCGGGCCAAGAAGCTGGCGATCAAGCGTGTGATCGGTGGGGGTGACAAGGGAGTCAGCACCCAGGATCTCATCGACTCCATCAAGCAGGAGTACAAGGAGCACGAAGACCTCCCGAACACGACCAACCCCGACGACTGGGCGAAGATCTCGGGCAAGAAGGGCGAGCGGATCGTGTTCATCCGCACGCTCGTGTCCAAGACGGAAGCGGACGAGGGCGTCGGCGGCCGGGCGATCGAACGGGTGCAGACCGGTCAATACCTGTGAGCCCGACGGGGTGCACGCACGATGTTCTACCGGTCCCGAGGGCTAGCGTCGCGACATGTCGACCGGCCGATCCGATCGTGACGGACACGACCACGACCGACACGAATACGACATAGTCGTCTACGGAGCGACGAGCTTCGTCGGTCAGATCCTGTGTCGATACCTGGTCGAACGGCACGGCACCGATGGTGATCTGCGGTGGGCGATCGCCGGTCGCAATGCCGGCAAGCTCGACGAGGTCGCGGCTGCGACCGGCGCCGACGTACCGCGCATCATCGCCGATGCCGCCGACGCCGATGCGCTGGGCGAGATGGCGCGGTCGACCAGCGTGGTCGTGTCGACCGTCGGCCCCTACGCGCTGTACGGCTCGAACCTGATCGCATCCGTCGTCGAATCCGGAATCGGGTACTGCGACCTGACGGGGGAGCCGCAGTGGATGCAGAAGATGATCGATCAGCACCACGAGCGTGCCGTCGAGACCGGCGCCCGGGTGATCCATGCGTGCGGGTTCGACTCGGTGCCGTCCGAGCTCGGTGTGTGCTTCACGCAGCATGAGGCCGTCGAGCGTTTCGGCGCGCCGTGCACCTCGATCCGCATGGGTGTGAAGAGCGCCAAGGGCGGCTTCAGCGGCGGGACCGCGGCGAGCATGATGAACCTGATCGAGGAGACCGCTCGGGATCCGTCGCTACGCCACGTGCTCACCAACCCCTACGCGCTCGCACCGGCCGGACAGCGCTCGGGGGTCGACCAACCGAGTGTGACCTGGCCGGAGTACGACGCCGATTTCGGTAGCTGGATGACGATGTTCGTCATGGCGCCCACCAACACCCGGGTCGTGTTGCGCGGCCACGCGCTGCTCGGTTACCCGTGGGGTGGCGACTTCACCTACGGCGAGGCGACGATGACCGGCGACGGAATGTCCGGTCGCGCGAAGGCGTACGGCATCAGCGGTGCGATGGCCGCCGTCATGGGCGCCGCCGGGTTCAAGCCGATGCGTTCGCTGCTCGGGCGGGCCCTTCCCGACCCGGGTGAGGGGCCCAGCGTGGACAAGCAGCGCGCCGGGTGCTTCGAGCTGCGCTTCCACGGTCGGACCGCGACGGGCGACACGATCCTGACGAAGGTGACCGGCGACCAGGATCCCGGGTACGGCTCGACGTCCAAAGTCCTCGGTGAGGCTGCGGTGTGCCTGCTCGAACGATCCCACGACGATGTCGCCGGCGGGTTCTGGACCCCGGCGAGTGCGCTCGGTGACATCTTCCTCGATCAGCTGATCGAGCATGCCGGGCTCGGCTTCGAAGTGCTGTGACGGCGCCCGGACGATCACGCCCGGCCGCGGTCGAGTTGGGGTGACCTGAACACGCCAGTGCACATCAGCTCCGATAGGTTGCGGTGATGGCACTGCCGAAGGTGTGCGGGCTCGAGACCGAGTACGGCATCGTCGTGCGCGGGGGAGAGAACAATCCGGTCACGGCATCGTCGATGTTGATCAACGCCTACGTGGCTGCGACCGCCCGTCAGCGTGGCCGCATCGGGTGGGACTTCGAGGATGAACAGCCGGCCAACGACGCCCGCGGGTTCTCCCTCGACGACGGGATCGCCCCCGAGGTCGAGACGACCCTCGTGAACGCGGTGCTCACCAACGGCGCGCGCTACTACGTCGACCACGCCCACCCGGAGATCTCGACACCGGAGGTGACCACGGCGATGGAGGCCGTGATCTGGGATCGGGCCGCGGAGGAGATCGTTCGGGAGTCGATGATCCACGTCCGGACGATCCTGCCCGCACGGCGCCGAGATCGTGGTCCACAAGAACAACTCCGACGGCAAGGGCAACAGTTACGGCTGCCACGAGAACTATCTGCTCGCTCGGGAGCTCCCGTTCGGGCGGATGACGACCCAGGTCACCCCGCACTTCGTCACCCGCCAGGTGTTCTGCGGGTCCGGCAAGGTCGGCTGCGAGTTGCCCGGACGACCGCACGATCACGTCGCCTACCAGCTGAGCCAGCGAGCTGACTTCTTCGAGGAGGAGATCGGGCTCGAGACCACGTTGAAGCGACCGATCGTGAACACCCGTGACGAGCCGCACGCCGACGCACAGAAGTACCGCCGTCTGCACGTGATCGTCGGTGACGCCAACATGAGCGAGGTCGCGACGTACCTCAAGGTCGGCACGACGGCCATCGTGCTGTCGATGATCGAAGACGATGCGCTCGGTGACGAATGGGTCCTCGGCAACCCGGTCGCCGCGATCCGCCAAGTGAGCCACGACCCCTCGTTGCGTCAGACGATCATGTTGCGTGACGGCCGCCGCGCCACGGCGATCGAGATCCAGTGGGGTCTGCTCGAGCGAGCCCGCAAGTACGAGCAGTCGCACGGCCTGGCGAGCGTCGGCGACACCGTGGGTCTCGACGTGCTCGAACGTTGGGAACATGTGCTCGGTGGCCTGGAGACCGACCCCGACTCGGTGGCGAACTGGGTCGACTGGGTGGCGAAGCGCCGCCTCGTCGACGGGTACGCCGAGCGTTATTCCCTTGCACCCGGCTCGCCGAAGCTGAGAGCGATCGACCTGCAGTACCACGACCTTCGGGCCGATCGCTGCCTGGCACTACGCGCCGGGCTCGACACCATCGTCGATCCTGACGACGCCGTGGCGGCGATGACGAATCCGCCGACCACGACGCGGGCGTACTTCCGTGGCCGCTGCCTCGCGAAGTATCCCGACGACGTGGTCGCCGCGAACTGGGACTCGCTCGTGTTCGACGTCGGCCGAGATCCGCTCCGGCGGGTTCCGATGATGGAACCGTTCCGCGGCACTGCCGACCACGTTGCTACGTTGATCGACACAGAGTGACACCGCCCGTGAACTACTCGAACGTCTCGGCGACAGTTGACGATCGCAATCGAACCCCCGACAATCGAACCCGACGCAATCGAAGGGAGAGTGACCCGCAGATGGCAGAACGCACGCAGAAGCCCAAGCCGACGACGAGCCGTGAATCGACCCACGTCGATCAGGCAGCTCCTGCTGTCACCGAGACCGGCGAGAAGCTGAAGGCCGAACTCGACGACCTGCTCGACGAGATCGACGAGGTGTTGGAGACGAACGCCGAGGACTTCGTGAAGTCGTACGTGCAGAAGGGCGGTCAGTGATCCGTGTCGATGCCGATCGTTCGACCATCGGTGACGACCCCGGATCCAACTTTCCCGAACTGCTGCGCCGGGTCGGTCTGCACCCGTCGACGAACATGCCGACATCGGGCTCGAGCGACCTCATGCGGGAGTTCTCGGTTCCCCATGCGACCACCTGTGTCGCCTTGCGCTACCAGAGCGGCGTGGTGATCGCCGGCGACCGTCGGGCAACTGCCGGGAACCTGATCTCCCATCGCTCGATGGACAAGGTCGTGGAGGCCGACCGATACAGCGGCGTGGCCATGGCCGGCGCCGCCGGCCCGGCGATCGAGATGATCCGACTGTTCCAGCTCCAGCTCGAGCACTACGAGAAGGTCGAAGGCGTCGACGCTCAGCCTGGAGGGCAAGGCCAACCAGCTGTCGATGATGGTCCGCGGCAATCTGCCGGCGGCCATGCAGGGGCATGGTCGTGGTACCGATCTTCGCCGGCTACGACCTTCGTCGCGGCAACGGCCGGCTGTGGGACTACGACGCCACCGGCGGGCGCTACGAGGAACGCGACTACGTGGCGACCGGCTCGGGCAGCCTGCACGCCGGCACGGTCATCAAGGTCGGTTCGGCGCGACACCCTCGAACGTGACGAGGCGGTGAATCTCGCCGCACGAGCGCTCTGGGAGGCCGCCGATGCCGACTCGGCCACCGGGGGTCCCGACATCGCTGCGAGGCATCTATCCCATCGTCGCGACCATCGATGCCGAAGGTTGGACCCGGCTCGACGACGACGACCTGGAGCGGCGATTCGCCGCGATCGTCGATGAGGTGCGCGCGCGATGACCATGCCGTTCTACGTCGCCCCGGAACAGATGATGAAGGATCGGGCCGACTTCGCGCGCAAGGGCATCGCCCGCGGGCGCGGCGCTCGTCGCGGTCCGGTTCGCCGACGGCATCGTGATCGTCGCGGAGAACCCGTCCGACACGCTGCGCAAGGTCAGCGAGATCTACGACCGGATCGCGTTCGCCGGCGTCGGCAGGTACAACGAGTTCGATCAGCTCCGCGTCGCCGGTGTCCGGGCCGCCGATCTCAAGGGCTATCCAGTACTCGCGCGACGACGTCGATGCCGCGCAGCCTCGCCAACAGCTACGCGCAGATGCTCGGCACGATCTTCACCCACGAGATGAAACCGATGGAGGTCGAGATCCTGGTTGCCGAGGTCGGCCTCGAGCCGGCCGGCGACCAGATGTTCCACATCCTCTACGACGGCACGGTCATCGACGAGCGCGACATCGCGGCGATCGGCGGCGACGCCGAGGCGATCAAGGCCCGCCTCGTCGAGGGTTGGTCCGACGGCTTGGATCGGGCGGCCGCCGTCAAGGTCGGTATCGCCGCGCTGGGGGGAGTCGACCGCCAGATTCCCGCAGCCGATCTCGAAGTCGCCGAACTCTGCCGAACCAATGGCCGCCGCTGCTTTCACCGGCTGTCGTTGGACGAGCTCAGCGCGGCGTTGAGCTGAACGACGGACGGTCCCGACGTGGTCGCCATCGATCTGAACAGCGATCTCGGCGAGTCATTCGGAGCGCGGACGTTCGGTGACGACGCCGCGATGCTCGACCGGGTCACGAGCGCGAACGTGGCGTGCGGCTTCCATGCCGGCGATCCGAGCGTCCTGCGGGCCACGTGCTCGACAGCCGTCAGCAGGAACGTGGCCATCGGCGCGCAGGTGTCGTATCCCGACCTCGTCGGGTTCGGTCGGCGGTACGTCGAGATGGAACCTCACGAGCTGCGCGACACGGTGCTCTACCAACTCGGCGCACTGGACGCGTTCGCACAGGTGTGCGGCTCGCGGATCTGCTACGTCAAGCCGCACGGTGCGCTGTACCACGCGACATCGACGCAGCGTTCGCTTGCCGACGCGGTTGTGGCTGCTGCGGTCGAGTACGACTCGTCGCTGATGATTCTCGGCCTCCCCGACTCCGAGCTGTCGATGGCCGCCGAGGCGGCCGGGCTGGAGTCCGTTCCCGAAGCGTTCGCCGACCGCGCCTACCGGCCCGACGGAGGTCTCGTCGCACGTCGGGAGCCCGGCAGCGTCCTCACCGATGCTCACGAGATCGCCGAGCGCGCTGTGCGGCTGGCGGTCGACCACGAGGTCGTCGCTGCGGACGGGACCGTCGTGACGGTACGCGCCAGGTCGCTGTGCATCCACAGTGACACTCCCGGCGCGGTCGAGATCGCACGGGCGATCCGTGCGGCGCTCGACGCCGCGGGCGTCAATGTCTTCCGTTTCACCGACGAGCGGCGCTGATCGTTCGGGGCCGGGCGACGCGATCCGAGATGCGGCGACGTCCGTGTGGTCCCACTGCCTGGATCGTCGAAGACCTCGCGGATCCGATCGGTTGGGCCGACGGGCTGGCCGCGCTCGGCGTCGCGGGGGTTCGCGAGATCGTGCCCGCCGAGACGACCGTGCTGGTGCGCAGTGACCGATCGTCATGCACAGCCGTCGGTGAGCAACTCGACTTCGTCGTGCCGAAGCTTCGCGACGACACGCCGGGCGACGCCGTCACCATCCACGTCGTGTACGACGGCGATGACCTCGGCGACGTTGCCGACCGGACCGGTCTCGCGGTCGAGGAGGTCATCGAACGCCATGAGGCCGGCGTCTACACGGTGGCGTTCTGTGGGTTCAGCCCTGGCTTCGGGTACCTGCGCGGGCTCGACCCGGCGCTTCATCTCCCGCGGCGGGCGACGCCGCGCACGAACGTGCCGGCGGGATCCGTCGCCGTCGCCGCTGGGTACAGCTGCGTGTATCCGTCGCCATCGCCCGGCGGTTGGCATCTGCTCGGCACCACGACGGCGACCGTCTGGGACGCCGGCCGCAAAGACCCGGCGCTGCTGCGACCGGGAATGACGGTCCGGTTCCGTCGTGTCGAGCGATGATCGGCGGAGCACTCCGGATCGTCGACGCGGGCTGGGGGACGACGATCCAGGATCTCGGTCGCCACGGCCTCGCGCATCTCGGTGTCCCGAGGGCCGGAGCCGTGGATCGTCGGGCTCACGCGCTCGTCAACCGGCTCGTCGGCAACCCGGCGGATGCCGCGACGTTGGAGACGACCAGAGGGCTGGTGGTCGAGGCTCTCCGTGCCGTGATCGTCGCCACGAGCGCAGACGGGGTACGTCATACGTTGCGGGCGGGGGAGCGGCTTCGCGTCGATGCGGCGCCGTACGGGATGTGGGCCTATCTGGCAGTTCGTGGCGGCATCGACGTCGAGCCGGTGTTGGGTTCGCGTAGCCACGACACCTTGTCGGGTCTGGGCCCTCCGGCGATCGTCTCGGGAATCGAGCTCGGCGTCGGTGATGATCCGCTGACCGATCTCGTGGCCGACCATGCCCCGTTGCGACAGCCGGAGCAACTCGTTCGCATCTGGGAAGGTCCGCGGCTGGAGTGGTTCAGCGGTGGCCTGGTCGTCCTGACGAGCCGGCACTGGCTGGTAACCAGCGACGTCGGCCGCGTCGGCGTGCGGCTCGCGGCCGGAATCTTCCCGCTCGATCCGTCGGTGCCATTACAGATGCCGAGCGAGGGCCTGGTCGAGGGAGCGGTGCAGATCACCCCGTCGGGCGGGCCGATCGTGATGCTCGCCAACCACCCGACCACGGGCGGCTATCCCGTGATCGCCGTCGTCGACCCCGACGACGTTGCCATCGTCGCCCAGGCCCGGCCCGGATCGACACTTCGCTTCCGCGCGGCGTGAACGGACGACAGGGCCGGGATAGGGGTGAGCGGAACGAGCTGCTCAGCCCCACCACACAAGACTCCACCGCCACCACCGGTGGTCTGCGGGTCGTGGAAGACCCAGATCGCCAAGTCTGCCGCCGAATGGTCGCGCAACCGAACCCTGCGCCGGCGCCCCCGGCCCCGATATCGGCGATCGGTCAGCGGGGCCGGATCATCAGACCCGTTGGGGATTCAGCGATCGTCCTGCTTGAGGGCGGTGTCGACCGACAGTGCTGCGGCCACCACCAGCGACAGGAGCGGCTGGGGAAGCTGGGTGTGGAACTGCACCACGTAGTTGTCGGCGGTGGTGAATATCGCCTTGGCGATGCCCTCGAACGTCTTGGTGATGCGGGCGACCTCTTGACCAGTGTGGTCGTCGATGCGGAAGTTCCACGCCCGCCAGTTCTCGGCGTTGATCGAGCCCAGCGTGTCGCCGCCAGCCTGCAGGGTGAAGTGGATCTTGCCGAACACGTTGTCCTGCACGATTCGACCGATCTCGGCGCCGGCGCCGTCGGACACGATGATCGTCGACTTGAAAAGCTTGGCCGGCCGGGTCAGCTGCAGCAACGGGGCGCCGCTGTTGTCGCTGATCAGCAGTTTGTGGCTCATGAACTGATCGAAGTTGCTGATCAGGCGCAGCGCCTTCTTGGCCGCGGACTGACCCACCTGGTTGACCGAGGCGAGCTGCTGACCCTGGGAGTTGAACACGCTGTACTGGTTGTTGAGTTCGATCAGCTTGGCCTTCTGGTTCACCACCAGGACCGGCTCGGTGAAGATGCTGCCGTCACCCTGGAACGCAGCGCCGGTTACGTTGGCGCCGCGATAGCCGGTGCCGCTGACCTGGTCGGTGATCTTGGTGGGGTCGTGCTGCTTGCCGATGGTCAGTGAGCTGTCGATGCGGTCCAGGCCCTTGGGCTGCAGGGGATCAACACCGGTCACCCCGTTGTCGCTGACGTGCTTGGTCCAGTTTGCGCCGTCCCAGTAGCGCAGCTGATGACGGTTGACAGGATCGGGGTGCCAATTGGCAGGCGTCGTGCTCATCGCGACAGATTAGAGTTTCTTTGCGGTCCCGGCTCGTCGGTGTTCGGCTGCGACGTGGGCTACCTCCCGCCGACGCAGTGCTCCGACAGAACTTCCCCCTCGGGTCGTGGATGCTCGATAGGTTGACGGCCTGATGGAGCGTCGCATCTACGGCCTCGAGAACGAGTACGGCGTCACCTGCACGCTGCGGGGGCAGCGGCGGCTGAGTCCTGACGAGGTCGCCCGCTACCTGTTCCGCAAGGTCGTGTCATGGGGCCGGAGTTCGAACGTGTTCCTCCAGAACGGCGCCCGTCTGTACCTCGACGTCGGCTCTCATCCCGAGTACGCCACGCCCGAGTGTGACTCGCTGTACGACCTCGTGGTGCACGACAAGGCGGGCGAGCGAATCCTCGAGGAGCTCGTCGAGTCCGCCGAGCAGCGTCTCGCCGAGGAATCGATCCGCGGCACCATCTACCTGTTCAAGAACAACACCGACTCGGCAGGCAACTCGTACGGCTGCCACGAGAACTACCTCACCAACCGCGACGACGACCTCGCCCACTACGCCGAGGTGCTCATCCCGTTCTTCGTCAGCCGGCAGATCTACACGGGCGCGGGCAAGGTCCTCCAGACCGCCCGGGGAGCGACGTACTCGATCGCGCCAGCGCGCCGAGCACATCTGGGAGGGCGTGTCGTCGGCGACGACCCGTAGCCGCCCGATCATCAACACCCGCGACGAACCCCACGCCGACGCCGAGCGATACCGCCGACTGCACGTGATCGTCGGCGACTCGAACATGAGCGAGTACTCCACCTTCGTCAAGGTGGGTGCGGCCGCTTGCATGTTGCGCATGTTGGAGGACAACAACGTGGTGCTGCGCGACATGACGCTGGAGAACCCGATCCGCGCGATCCGCGAGATCAGCCACGACATGACGTGTCGACGCACGGTGCGACTCGCCAACGGCCGTGAGGTCGAGCGCGCTCGACATCCAGCGCGAGTATCTCGACCGTGCCCTGCGCTATGCCGACTCGCAGGGTTTCCCGCCGCTCGAACAGCGGGCACTCGAGATGTGGGAACACTGCATCACCACGATCGAGAAGGACCCGCTCCTGCTCGATCGAGAGGTCGACTGGGTCATCAAGTACAAGCTCATCGAGGCCTTCCGCGCCCGTCACGACCTGCCGCTCGGCCACGCCCGGGTGCAGCTGCTCGATCTGCAGTACCACGACGTGTCGCGAGAGCGCAGCCCGTTCTACAAGCTGCAGGATCGCGGCATGGTCGAGCGGATCTGCAACGACGCCGACATCGACACCGCGCTCGATGTCCCGCCGCAGACGACCCGTGCCCGGCTACGCGGCGAGTTCGTGAAGCGGGCCAAGGAACGCAAACGGGACTACACCGTCGACTGGGTGCATCTGAAGCTGAACGACCAGGCGCAGCGCACGGTGCTCTGCAAGGACCCCTTCAAGAGCCGTGACGAGCGGGTCGAACGCCTGATCGAAAGCCTCTGAGGGGTGGCCGCGCGACGGCGGTCTGCCGCCGCGACGATCGCCGCGACGGGTACCGTGAGTCCCTCGTGACTTCCGATCTCGGCACGCCTGCACCACCGGACGGATCCGGAGCTCCACCGCAGGAGCCGCCTCGCCCCGAGACCACCGGTCGGCTGCCGCCGGGTGCCCGTGCCGTCTTCGACTGGGTCGTCGTCGTCACCGTTGCCCTCCTCGTGGCGTTCACGGTGCGCACCTTCGTGCTCGCCCACTTCGTCGTCGAGGGCTCGTCGATGTTCTCGACGTTGGAGACCGGCGACCGGGTGTTCGTCAACAAGCTGTCGTACCGGTTGCACGACCCCAATCGCGGCGACGTCGTCGTCCTCCACGAGGTGACCGGCGCATCCGAGCGTGATCTCATCAAGCGGGTGATCGCGCTGCCCGGCGAGACCGTCGAGATGACGAACTGTCAGGTGAAGATCGACGGCCGCACGTTGATCGAGCCGTACCTCGACCCGGAAGTGGTCGGCTTGAACAACTGTGGGCAGAACTTCCCGCCGCTGCTCATCGCCGACGACCACGTGTTCGTGATGGGCGACAACCGCGGCGGATCACAGGACAGCCGCGCGATCGGGCCGATCAGCGAAGACGACCTGGTCGGCCGGGCGTTCGTGGTGTTCTGGCCACGATCCGACTGGCAGTGGCTCTGAGACGGAGCCCGGCGGGTTCAGATCGAGCCGATCTCAGCCTTCATCGCATCCATCATCACGTCGACGTGATCGCTGTACACCGCGTCGAGCCCCATTCGGAGCGCGTCACGTAGTTCGTGTTCGTACTGGAGGTCCCAGCCGAACGTCACCAGCCCGAATCGGTGGAACAGCGCCACGAGGCCGCCATTCCAGTCGCGGCGGTTGAGATTGATGCCATCGATGCCGGCGTCCGCCAGCGTGTCGGCGCGCCGCTCGGCCCCTTCCCTCAGGCGGTCGAGACGCGTCGATTGCAGGAGCCGGACCCCATCGGACGCCGGGCGCAACGCGACGAGACGGTCGAGTTCGGTGTCGCACAGCCAGAGCCGCTCACGCATGCCGGGATCCTGGTTGGTGACCACGGAGATCACCGCCGGAGCCGACAGCGGATCCTTCACGTCGAGCGACAGGTCGAAGCCGGATCCACAGACGTCGAGCACCTCGGCCAGTGACGGGATGTGGTCGGGAAGCTGGGCCCGACGGTAGTCACCGATCGGGCGCCGGCGAAGCCCCTGCTTGATCACGCCGTCGTGATCGAGCACCGGAACCCCGTCGGCGGTCAGCCAGACATCGCTTTCGAGGCCGGTCGCTCCGAGCCGCAATGCCAACTCGAATGCCTCGATCGTGTTCTCGGGCGCATGGGCACGGGCCCCCCGATGGGCGAACGCGATCGGCGGGTCGAGCAGGGAGGGAAGTCGTTGCTGCACTCCGGCAGATCATGCCAGGCCCGTAGACTGCGCGCGTGTTCAATCTCCAGGGCAGCGAGATCATCGTGATCCTGATCCTGGCGCTCGTTGTGCTCGGGCCCGAGAAGCTTCCCAACGCGATTCGACAGTTCACCAAGACCTACGCCGAACTGAAGAAGATGGGCAACGGCTTCCAGACGGAGTTGAAATCCGCGCTCGACGAGCCGATGCGAGAGATGCGTGAGACCGCCTCGTTGGTTCGCGATGCCGTCGACCCGAGCAAGTTCGTCGCCGAAGCCGAAGCAGAGCGCCGCCTCGAGCACACCGCCGCGACGGAGGCGGCATCCCCCGTCGCGGTGGCGCCTGAACCCACGCCGTGGCCCTTGACGCGGCCGACGGGAGCAGCCACGCCCGCGTTCAGCTCGCCGCTGCCACCGGAATCGAGGACGACGGCAATGTCGCCGCCGCCGCCGCCACCACCGCCACCACCACCAGTAGCAGTAGCAGCAGCGCCGCCGCCACCGGTTCCCACTGCATCACCCGTCGTGGTGCCACCGACACGCCGTCAGCGCGCCGAGGGCTCCAAGTCGTGACCACCGACCAGGAGGAAGCACAAGCTCCGGAGGGTCCCGACGACACGATGACCCTGACGGAGCATCTCGGCGAACTGCGGGCCCGGATCATCCGGTCGGCCCTCGCCGTCACCGTCGGCATGGTGATCATCGTCGCTTTCTACGACCAGGTGCTCGACTTCCTGCTCGAGCCGTACAAGCAACTGTGCAAGGACAAGGGCGCCGACTTCTGCGACCCGGAACTGTTCATCTTCAGCCCGACCGAGGGCCTGTCGACACGCTTGCGGATCGGCATGTACGGAGGAATCATCCTCGCGCTCCCCGTGATCTTGTGGCAGGTGTGGAGATTCATCGTCCCGGCCCTGAACGCCAAGGAGAAGAAGTACGCGATCCCGTTCGTGGTCTCGTCGATGGCGCTGTTCATCGCCGGTGGGGCGTTGGCGTACTACACCATCGGCCAGGCGTTGGACTTCCTGATCTCGTGGTCCGGGTCGGACGTCAGCCAGGTCTTCTCGGTCAGCAGTTACGTGAGCCTGATCGGCCTGATGATCTTCGCGTTCGGGATCGGCTTTCTGCTTCCGGTCCTGATCGTCTTCCTCCAACTCGTGGGCGCCGTTCAACCCAGAAGCCTGCTGAAGGGTTGGCGGTTCGCGCTCGTCGGCATCGCGGTGACGGCTGCGGTGATCACCCCGTCGGGCGACCCGATCACGATGGCGATGCTCGGTGTTCCGATGATGATCCTGTACTTCGTCGCCGTGCTCATCGGTTGGCTCGTCCTGCGAAGACGGCCGACCGAGGCGTGACCGACGACGACCGGTCGTCGGTCACGCCGGCCGACCGATCGGCGCTGACGGCCAGGTACGACTTTCCGCTCGATCGCTTCCAGGTCGAGGCCTTCGACGCTCTCGACGCCGGAAACCATGTGGTCGTGGCCGCCCCGACGGGGAGCGGCAAGACGGTGGTCGCCGAGTACGGCATCGCCGTCGCGCAGGCCCACCGGCAACGAGCGTTCTACACCGCGCCGATCAAGGCGCTCTCGAACCAGAAGTATCGAGATCTCGTCGCGATCCATGGTGACGACGCCGTCGGGCTCCTCACCGGCGACAACGCGATCAACGGCGACGCACCGATCGTGGTGATGACGACCGAAGTGCTGCGCAACATGATCTATGCCCATTCGAGGGCCATCCACGACCTCGGTCTCGTCGTGCTCGACGAGGTCCACTTCCTGCAGGACGCCTATCGGGGCCCCGTGTGGGAGGAGGTCATCATCCACCTTCCACAACACGTTCGGCTCGTGTGCCTGTCGGCGACGGTCAGCAACGTCGCCGAGCTGGCCGACTGGATCACGACCGTACGCGGGCCGACGACGGCGGTCGTCGAACGGCAACGCCCGGTTCGGCTGGTCAACCAGTACCTGGTGGCCGACCGCGCTCGCGAGCGCCTGCAGATGCTGGCGATGTTCGTCGACGGCCGGGTCAATCGTGATGCGCTCCAGCTCGACGAGTCGGCGATCCGTCCCGGGCCACGGAAACGGGGGAGCGACACGGGCGAGCGCGGCGCCGTGCGCCGCAGGATCGGGCCACCGGGCCGCGTCGAGACCGTCGAGTTGCTGGACAGTCGATCGATGTTGCCGGCGATCTTCTTCATCTTCAGCCGGGCACAGTGTGACGCCGCTGCCAAGGCATGTCTCGACGCGGGACTGCGGTTGACATCGGGGGAGGACCGAGACACGATCCGGCGGATCGTCGAAGCCCGCCTCGGAGGCCTCGACGATGCCGATCTCGACGTGCTCGGAGTCGACCAGTTCCTCGCCCAGTTGGACGCGGGTGTCGCGGCACATCACGCCGGAATGGTGCCGCCGATGAAGGAGGTGGTCGAGGAGTGCTTCGTCGCGGGGCTGATTCAGGTCGTCTTCGCCACCGAGACACTGGCCGTGGGCATCAACATGCCCGCCCGAACCGTCGTCATCGAGAAGCTGACGAAGTTCACCGGTGAGCATCACCAGCGGCTCACACCGGGTGAGTACACACAGTTGACAGGTCGTGCCGGCCGGCGGGGGATCGACGACATCGGTCATGCCGTCGTGTTGTGGTCGCCATGGGTGCGATTCGACGAGGTCGCCGAGCTGGCAGCCAGCACGTCGTTCCATCTGCGCTCGGCCTTCCGGCCGACGTACAACATGGCCGCCAATCTCATCCGGACCTATACCAACGCGCAAGCCCACCACCTCCTGAATCTGTCGTTCGCGCAGTACCAGGCCGACCGCGACGTGGTGCGGCTCGAAGCCCGCCTCGAACGCCTGCGCTCGAAGGCGGAAGAACTCCGCGTCGCGGCGAAGAGTGAGTACGGCGACATCGACGACTTCCGTCGGGCGCGAGACGTCGAACACGACCGTCGGGCGATCGCGCGCCGACGAACCGCGGGTGCGACCGACGACGCCGTTCGCCGCTTCCGACCCGGCGCCGTGATCGGTGTCAACTCCCGCAAGCATCGGGGCCCCGCGGTGTTGATCTCCACGGCGAATCGCAAGGGTGGGCTGCGCCTGACGTTGATCACCAAGGCGGGACAGGACCTGAACGTCAGCGTCGAGGACCTCGACGACGTCCCCGAGTTGCTCGGGACGATCCAGTTGCCGGGGGGCTTCGCGCCGCAGCGCCGTGAGTGGCGCAATGAGGTCGCCAAGCGGCTCCGCCAGGCCAAGATCCGCCCGTCGAAGGGTTCGTCGGCGCGCTCACGCGCGGATGGCGCATCGCCGGCGCCCTCGGCCCTTGTCGCGGTCCACCCCGTGGAGCTCGACCCGGAGTTCCGCAGCAAGTTGCGTGACGCCGGTGAGGCGGACCGTGTCGCTCGCGAGGTGCATGAACTCGAACGGCGCGTCGAGGGCAAGAACCAGTCGCTCGGGCACGACTTCGACCGTGTGCTCGACCTGCTGTCACGATACGGATACGTCCGCATCGAGGAGTGGGGGCTGACGGAGGCCGGCGAGATGTTGGCCCGCACGTTCCACGAGTGCGATCTGTTGGTCGTGGAGATCGTCCGCGCGGGCCTGCTCGACGATCTTGCGCCGGCTGACCTCGCGGCCTTGGTGTCCGTCGTGGTCTACGAGCATCGCAGTCCCGAACCCCCGGGCGCGCCGTGGTTCTCCTCCAACGAGGTGATCGGGCGCTGGAAGCAGATCGCCGCGATCAGTGAGGAGCTCCGGGCACAGGAACGAGCGGTCGGGTTGAGCGAGCATCGGCCTCCGGACCCCACGTTCGCCGCGGTTGCGCACGCGTGGGTGGCCGGCGAGGGCTTCGCCGAGGTCGTCACGCACGAAGAGCTGACCGGCGGTGACTTCGTACGGACCATCAAACAACTGATCGACATCCTGCGCCAGCTGGCGGTCGTGGCGCCGTCGCCCTCGACGCGACGTTCGGCGTCTGCCGCAGCCGAGGCCGCATTCCGCGGCGTCGTCGCCGACAGCGCGGTCGCGACCGAGGCCCCCGCCCCGTGAGCGCTCCCGTGGGCGCTCCCGTGAGGTCGTTTCGGTGAGGTCGTTTCGGTGAGGTCGTTTCGGTGACCGTGCGGCCGGGAAGCGAGTGGGGCCGCATCGTCGATCGTCCGGTCGGTCTGGTCACGGCACGCAGCGATGCCGACCTCACCGACCTCCTGCGCGAGGAAGGCGGCCCGCCGGTGATGGTCGCCGGCGGCGATCTCGCGCGGACATTCGGAACCGTGTCGCAACACGACCTCGCCACCGTGCTGGAGCTTCCCATCGACCTGATCGACGTGTCGATCGACGACGCCGATCTGGTGGCGTGCGCGCACGTGGTGGTGCGCTCCCGCGGGCGGCGGGGTGGGTGGTGGTTCGGCCCGGTCGTCGTGGTGATGAACGCCGAGTTCATCGGGGAGTGGGATGTCGCACCCCGCGGCCATCCCAACGACGGCCGGGTCGAAGTGATCGAGGGCGCCACCTCGCTCAGCGTGCGCGACCGCCTCGAGGTTCGCCGACGACTCCCGCTCGGCACGCATGTCCCGCACCCGGCGATCACGACTCGCTCGGTACGGGAGGCCGAATGGTCGTTCGCGTCGCCGATGGCGGTGGTGGTCGACGGCAGGCGCCGCGGGCAGACCCGAACGCTCGCCGTGCGGGTCCGCCCGGATGCGGCGATCGTCCACGCCTGAGCTCGCGTTGTCCGCGGCGAATCCCGTGCCGAGCTGATGTCGTCGCAGGTCAGCGGGTCGCGCGATCCCGGGTCTGCCGGTGGCACTCTCGTAGAGTCTTGCGCCGTGGCTGTGTACGTCCCCGAGTCCTTCACCTCTGAGGAGGAAGACGTACTTCGTCGGTACTTCACCAATCTCGACGGCCCGGTCTTCGCGCTCGTCAACCTTCCCGAGGTCGTGAAGGGGGCCTTGTTCGCCCGCTACAGCCGTAGCCCGAAATCGCTGCGGCGGCTCTTCCTCGACGAGTTCGTCGGTGACCTCGACGTCCGCGGCGATCAGAGCATCGACGCCACGATCGGGCTCGATCGGGCCGAAGAGCTCTACGAGCGGGTCTTCTTCGACTATGGCGACGATTCGGTCGCACAGCTCGGTGGTGTCCATCTCGCCTGCGAGCAGGCCTCGAATCTGCTGACCAAGATCCTCGAATGGGGTCGGCTGATGAGCTATCTCGAGCAGAGCACGCGGTACATCGCCTACGACTCCCGTCTCGGCGGTAGGTACCGCTACTTCCGTGACCCGGCCGTGCTCGCCGGGCCGCTCGGCACCAGGTATGTCGGCGATCTGGATCGCATCTTCGATGCCTACAGCAGCGCTGCCGAGCAGGTGACCGAACATGTCCGTTCGGTGGTCCGCCGCGATCCGGACGACAGCGAGTTCGTCTACCGGACCGCGACACGCGCCAAGGCGCTCGACGCGGTCCGCGGCATCCTGCCGGCGGCGGCCACTTCCAATGTCGGCATCTACGGCACGGGACAGGCGTTCGAGGCGCTGCTGTTGCGGATGCGCTCACACCCGCTCCCGGAGTCGCGCGAGTACGCCGAGCTCATGTTGCACGAGCTGCGCAAGGTGATCCCCAGCTTCCTGCGCCGTGTCGACCTCCCCGATCGTGGTGGTCGTTGGAGCGACTATCTCCGCTCGACACGCACCGACACCGGTTCACTCGTGCGGTCGCTGTTCGGCTCGGCGCCCGTCGACGTTGCCGCCGAGGTCGAACTGGTCGATTTCGACCCCGAGGCCGAAGACAAGATCCTCGCCGCCATCTGCTACCCACATTCGTCACTCCCCGAGCGTCAGCTGCTCGAGCGTGTGCGTCGACTCGGCGTCGATGACCGTGTCGCGCTCATGCGCGCGTATGTCGGTGAGCGCGAGAACCGCCGGCACAAGCCGGGCAGGGCATTCGAGCGCAGCTACTACCGCTTCGACGTGCTGAGTGACTACGGCGCATTCCGTGACATGCAGCGTCATCGGATGCTGACGATCGAGTGGCAGCGGCTCACACCGAATCACGGGTACACGCGTCCCGAACTGGTCGAGGCGGCCGGTGTCGGTGGAGTGTTCGACGAGGCCATGCAGCGGTCAGCGGCGCTCTACGACGCGTTGAACGGGGAGTATGCCGAGCAGGCGCCGTATGCGGTGTCGATGGCCTATCGGATGCGTTACGTGATGCAGTTCAATGCCCGCGAAGCGATGCACATGTTGGAGTTGCGGTCGTCGCCGCAGGGTCACCCGTCGTACCGCCGGGTCGCGCTCGAGATGCACCGCCTGATCGCCGAGCGTGCGGGTCACCACGCGATAGCCGCGTCGATGTCACATATGACGACCGAAGCTCCCGAACTCGAACGGCTCGAGTCGGAGCGACGGGCGCAGGCCCGACGAGGGAACCTCTGAGCTTCCACGCACCGCATGTGACCGTTGTCACAACACCGGTCGGCGGTCTCACGCGGGCCTGCGCCTATGCTCCGCCCGCATCGCCCCATTTGGGATGTGCGTCCACGACACGATGAGACCAGAGCGACGAGATGGCTGACCACGACATCAACGACGACATCAACGACGACATCGACGAAGAGATCGACGAAGAGATCGACGAAGAGATCGAACCCGACGAGCCGGACGTCGAATTGGACGAGGACGAGCTGGAAGATGACGACATCGTCGTCGACATCGTCGACGTCGATGACGATGACGTGGTGGTCGACGACGATACGGACGAAGACGATGATGTCACCGCGGTGGCGCCGCGCACACGACGCAAGAAGCACGACGACGACGAAGATGACGACGACGAGCTGCTCGCCGATGACGATGTCGAGGCCGACCTCGACAAGATTCTCAAAGACCGTATGGTCACCGTCGAGGAAGTCGACGATGACGACGAGGACGAGGAAGTCGACGTTCGGGGCGAGGGGCCCGAGCGCCTCCAGCCGAAGCAACAGGACGAGCAACTTTGCCCGTCGTGTTTCCTACTCGTTCGCGCCAGCGCACCGAACTGCCCGGTCGGCGACGACGATTGTCCGATCTTTTCCTGATCACCCGGCGAGTTCCACGTGACCGTCGAACCGTCCGAGCACAACGGTTCGACGGGCGTACGGTGCACGCCGTCGCCCGTGGGGCGTGTCGTCGACATCGTGATCCTCGCGCCGCTGGGCCTCGGCGCCGCCGTCGTCGACGAGATCCCGATCGTGATCAGACGTGGCAGGCAGCAGGTCGCGCTGGCACGGTTCATCGGAAAGTTGGTGGTCGACCAAAGCGTTCGACAACTTCGTCGTCGGGCCACCTCCGACATCCGCTCGGTGTTCCCGTACGCCGAGCACGTCGTCGAGCCCTCTCCGTCAGCGACGGAACCGGGCGGACCAGCCGCAGAGGGGACGGCAGAGCCGACGGCCGGGCGGGTGGCCGAGCCGGTGGCGGAGGGTCCATCGAAGGGTCCATCGAAGGGCTTGTCCGACGGTTCACCCGAGGGTCCATCCGCGGCGACCAACCTCGCCGTCGAGGAACTGGTGCTCGCCGATTACGAGCATCTGTCGGCCGCGCACGTGGTGGCCAAATTGGAGTCGCTCGATCAGCAGGAACGTGATGCCATCGAGTTGTACGAGCTGGCCCACCGGCATCGCCGCACGATTCTGGGCAGGCTCGAGCAGCTCCGATCGACATGAGCGCTCGATGATCGATCCGACCGTTCGCTTGTGCGTCGGCGGCGCGAGTGACGTCGCACAACTCGAGGCTCTCGAAGTCGAGGCACGCGCCGCGCTGGTCGATCAGCGCGGTGGAGAGCGTTGGCTCGTCGAGCACCCGGCGGTGGGCGCGGCGTGGGCGCAGCGCTGTGCCCACCGCGATGTCTGGCTGGCCCACATCGACGAAGTCGTGGTCGGTTATCTCGAGGCGAGTCTGGGCGACGACGGCGTCGTGCGCATCGAACAGGTCTGGGTCACTCCTGAAGCCAGAGAGATCGGCTTCGGTGACGCATTGCTCGCGGCCGCTATCGAGTCGGCACGCGCTCGTGGCGCCATCGCGGTCGAAGGCCAGGCATTGCCCGGTGATCGGCAAACGAAGAACCTCTACGAGCGTGCCGGCATCGTGGCCCGCCTGATCACGACCTACCGGGTGATCTGACCAATCGTCGATCGACGGTGACGACGGCGCCGGTCAGCGACCCGTCCAGTTCGGCGTGCGCTTTTCGATGAACGCCTCGAGCCCTTCCTTGGTGTCTGCCGACTGCATCACGCCGGCGAATGCATCGTTCGTCAACTTCTTGAGCGTCTCGTCGTCGTTGGCGGCGGCGGCGAGCACAACCTTGCGGCTCGCCCAGACGGCCAGGGGAGCGGCAGCGGTGATCTGAGCGGCGAGCTTCATCGCTTCGGTGGTCGCCTCACCCGGTTCGACGAGGCGAGAGACGAGGCCCAGAGCGTATGCCCGCTCGGCGGGGATCGGCTCACCCGTCAAGATGGCATCCATGGCGGCCGCCTGACCGATCGCTCGGGGCAGGCGGTACAGGCCTCCGGCGCCGGCGATCAGGTTTCGCTTCACCTCGGCGAGTCCGAATGCGGAACGGGTCGAGGCGACGACGAGGTCGGCGGCGAGCACGATCTCGCACCCCCCGGCAGTGGCCAGCCCATCGACGGCAACGATCACGGGCTTACGTCGCTCCCGATAGACGAAACCGGCGAACCCGCCGCGTGTCGTGCCGAGCCCGCCCACGTTGCCGGCATTGATCGCCTTGAGGTCAGCGCCGGCACAGAACACGGGGTTGTCCTGGCCCTCGGTGTTCGCCTGCAACACACCGACCCAGACGTCGTCGTCGGCCTCCATCCGGTCGATGGCTCGCTCCATCGCCTCGGCGACGTCGCCGTTGATCGCGTTACGCGCTTCGGGGCGATTGAGCGTGATGAGGGCGACGCGCCCCTGGACCTCGTAGGTGACGATCTCCGACATGGCCGGGATCGTAGGTGGAACACCCGACGCGAGTCGAAACGGCTCACACCGTTACGCTCACACCGTTACGCTCACACCGTTACGGCGGTCTCCGGTGCACTCGGCGGCCCAGCGCCGGTGGGCTCCTCCTGCGTTGGCGCCGGCGTAGGCTCGTCGGCGGTCGCGGGCGTGGACTCGGTGGCGACCTCGGTGGCGACCTCGGCGGCTTCGGTGGTCGCGGGCGTGGACTCGGTGGCGACCTCAGCGGCTTCGGCGGCTTCGGTGGTCGCGGGCGTGGACTCGGTGGCGACCTCGGCGGGCGGCTTCGGCGCCTCGTTCCTCGGTGGGCTCGGCTGATGCAACGGGGCCGGCTTGTCCGGCCGGCGCTTGGCGGCGTCCTGGCGCGTCGGCGGACGCAGCGGCTTGGGCTGTGGAGCACCAGACGGCACGTCGATCCCGAGCAGCGCGGCGATCTGCGGCAACGCCGGGCCGAGCCGCAGCGCCGAGGCCCGCAGATCGTCGCTGATCGTCGTCGGAGCGGTCTTGGGAACGACGAGGCTGCGCACGGGGGAGAAGGCGGCCGCTTCGAGCACCGCAATCCATCGATCGCCCGTGTCATCGGGCTGGAGCGCCTGCGTGGCTGCGCCGGCGAGGCGCCGAGCGAGCTCCGGCGGGAACATCACGCCGGCCTTGGGTGGCTGCGAGGAGAGTCGCAGTGCACGGATCACGCGGCCTACACCGAGCGACGCCTCGATGTCACCGATCCAGAGCTCCAGTTCTTCCGCCTGGCGGCGCACGAGCGATGCCTTGAGTTCGATCGCGAGTGCGCGAGCGGTCTCGTCGCGCGCGACGATCGAGTCGTCACCGGAGGCGATCACGCTGCGGAGGTCACGGAGGTCGAGGTGGTCCATCTGACGCTGAGCGGCCTCGGCACGGTCGAGCCAGTCGGCCACACGCAGTCTGGGGAGCAACTCCTCGGCCATCTTGAGCACGCCGGCCTCGGGCATCGTCGGTTTGCCCTCGGCTTCGAGCTTGGTGTTCTCTTCCTTGACCCGGGCACGGACCGCCGCCATACCCTGGGTGGCGAGTTCGGCGATCGGACGCTGTTCTGCGGGAATGTCGGCGAGCACGGCATTACGCCGAGCCTTCCCGGGGCGCAGGCGCTTCGGCTTCGGGCGCTGGGGGATCTCCGGGGGCGCCTCGAAATGTGGCCGGTCGCGACGTGGCCGACCCCCGCGTGACTCGCCATCGGCGCCGCGCTGCTCGCCGGTGCTCTCCTCACGCTTGCGAGCGTCACCGCGCTTGCCCCCACCGCCACGCCTGCCGTCACCGTCACCGTCACGGCCGCGGCCGTCACGATCGCGCCTCGGCCGGTCGCGACCGCGGCTGTCGCTTCGATCGTCACGGCCCTTGCGGGCCTTGGTCTCGATCACCGCTTCGAACGGCTTGGAGCTGGGCAGGATCTCGATGACGTTGTCCGGATGTCCCTTCGCCCGTCCCTGCACCACCGACACGACCTCGAGAACGTCGAGCATCTGCTCGATCTCGACTTTGAGCTCGTCGCCGACTTTTGCGCCGTCGGGGAGGATGGAACCATTGAGCAGCCCACTCGGCTTGCGCGCTCCGGCGGCGCGCCAAGTCCAAGAGCCGTCGGCGAGCGCGCTCGTCAGTTCGATGTCAATCCTGCGGGACATGGCCGACCACGGTATCCGGTCGGGCCAGAAGTTCTCCAGTGCGATCCGACACCGCGGCGAGACCGGCGCCGGTCGGGCCGAGGGACGCAACGTTGGTCGGCTCGACCGTCCCCAGGGTACGGTGCCGGACCATGCCGATCTACGCCCTCGGATCCCGCGTGCCGACGATCAGCGCGGACGCCTACATTCACCCCGAGGCGGTGGTGATCGGCGCCGTCACGATAGGTGCACACTCCTCGGTGTGGCCCGGAGCGGTGCTGCGCGGTGATGGGGGAGAGATCCACATCGGGGAACGCACCAGCGTTCAGGACAACGCGGTGCTCCATACCACGCCGTTCTGGCCGACCATCGTCGGCGACGGCTGCGTGCTCGGACACCTCATTCATCTCAAGGGCTGCACCATCGAAGACGACGTCATGATCGGCAACGCCTCGATGGTCCTGCATCGGGCCATCATCCGCTCGGGGGCCGTCGTGGCCGCGAACGCGGTCGTGCTGGCCGATGTCGACGTGCCGTCGGGCGCGCTGGCCGTCGGCACGCCGGCAACGGTCAAACCGGGCAAGGCCCGATCCGAGGACACCCGCCTCGCCGCCCAGGCGTACGTCGAACGCATCGAGCTGTATCGATCAGGACTGAGGCGACTCCATTGAAGCAGCCGATGTGAGCTGAACGGCGACGGGAGGTGACCTGTCGGCGACGGTGGTGGGGAGCGGTTCAGCGGGTCGACATGCCGACGATTTCGTCACGCGACGCCAGCGACGGGGTGGCGCCGTGTCGTGTGGTGGCGATGCCTGCGGCAACGATCGCCCACTCGACTGCGTCGTCGAGATCGGCGCCTTCGGCGAGCCTGGCAGCGAGGGCGCCACAGAATGCATCGCCGGCTCCGGTCGTGTCGACGACCTCGACCTCGACAACAGGTCGAGACATGGTGACGGATCCGCCAGGACCGGATCTCGTGACATCGACCCCGGCCGCCGCCCTGGTGACGATCACGGTCGACACACCGTGGGCGAGCAGCGCGTCGACACCACCGATCAGTTCGACCTCGTGTTCATTCGGCACGATGATGTCGGTGAGTTGCAGCAACCGATCAGGCAGATGGGCGGCAGGGGCGGGATTGAGAATGGTCGTGGCCCCTCGTCGCCTGGCATCCCGGAATGCCACGACGACCGCCGACATCGGAATCTCGAGTTGCGCCAGGACCACCCTGCCGGGAGGTGCGTCTCGTCCGTCGACGACAGCGTTCGCTCCGGGCACGACGACGATGGTGTTCTCGCCGTCGCGCGCGAACGCAGATCAACGCCCGGCCGGTCGAGGCGCCGGGAATCGACGGCGTCAACGAGGTGTCGACGCCCTCGTGGGCCGCCACCACGCGCAGGCGCTCGCCCGCGTCGTCGTCGCCGAAAGCTCCCACGAACGCCGTTCGGGCACCAGACCGGGCCGCGGCGACTGCCTGGTTGAGGCCCTTGCCACCGGGGTACTCGTCGTAGCTGTCGCCGGTCAGCGTCTCGCCCGGCGCGGGAAGATCAGCTGCCCGCACGACGAGATCGAGGTTGGCACTGCCGACGACGACGACGTCGAACACCTGCTCGGTTCAGCTCGCCGTACGGGTTCGGAGGCCGATCGGTGCGATCAGCCGGAAGCCGGCGGCGTGACGTTCGTCTTCGGACTCGCCACCCCAGAAGCCGTATTCGTGATGGTCACGGGCGAACTCCATGCACTGGACCTGTACGTCGCATGCCGTACAGACCTCACGGGCCGAGGCCTCTCGCCGCTCGCGAGCCTGTGGGCGTTCCGCTGCCGTCGGGAAGAACAGGTGCGTGAGACCACGGCAGGCGCCATCGCGCATCCAGTCGTCGTCCGTCGCCATGCGTTCCGTTGGCAGTTCGATTGCAGCCATGTCTCGCCCCCGGTGAGTGATGCGCCCTCGTTGTTCCCCCTGACTCGTGTGCTGCGGCCGTGCTCCCAGAAAGAGCGTGGCGGCGGCCTCACGAACCGTGCTGAGCGTAGAACGAATCCGATGGCGAGTCAATTGTGTCCTGCAAACTCCTTGTCAACTCCGGGCCCCGGCGTTCAGGGCCGCTCGAACGCCGTTCGCGAACGCCACGACATCGTCGTGGGTGGTGTCCCAGGCGGTCATCCAGCGAACCTGATTTCGCCCGACGTCCCAGTCCCAGAAGAAGCACCACTCACGCAAGACGTCACCGACGCCGGGCGGGAGACAGGGAAAGATGCTGTTGACGGCCGGCGGGGCCCCAAGTTCGACGCCCGGTATGGCGGCGGTGAGGGAGTGCAGTTCGGTGGCCATGGCATTGGCGTGCGCGGCGAGTTCGATCCACAGGTCGTCAGTGAGCACGGCGTTGAATTGGGCTGCAAGGAAGCGCATCTTGGAGGGGAGTTGCGTGGTCTGCTTGCGGACGTACTTCGCTCCGATCGCGGCGTCGGGGTTGAAGAAGACGACCGCTTCGGCGCCGAGCAGCCCGTTCTTCGTCCCGCCGAAGCAGAGCGCGTCGACGCCGGCATCGATCGTGAACGACCGCAGTGCGGCGGCAGTTCCGCCGAGGGAGGCGGTGGCGTTGGCGATGCGCGCCCCGTCGAGGTGAACGAGCATGCCCATCCGGTGCGCCTGATCGCACAACGCGGCGACCTCGTCGGGTGTGTACAACGTTCCGAGCTCGGTGGCCTGGGTGATCGACACGACGCCGGGCTGCACCTGATGCTGAGAGCCCTGGAGGTAAGCGAGCTCGGACAGTTGTTCGGGGACCAGCTTTGCGCCCGGGCATGGGAGATCGATGAGCTTGGTCGCGAGCGCGCGTTCGGGCGCGCCGGTCTCGTCGACGTTGATGTGCGCCCAGTCGGTGCAGACGACGGCGTGGTTCGGGCCGGGCAACGATCCCAACATGGTTGCGAGTGCAACGATATTGGCCCCGGTGCCATTGAAGGTCAGCTCGACCGTCACGTCGGCGGCGAACAGCTCACGGAATCGAGCGAGGCATTCACGCGTGTGCTCGTCGGCGCCGTAGGCGAGTGCGTGGCCGGTGTTCGCGCGAGCAATCGAGTCGAGCACGGCTGGGTGGACTCCGGCCGCGTTGTCGCTGGCAAAGGAACGTTGCGGAGCCACAGGAAGCTGCATCCGTGCAGTATTCCAGAGCCACGCCACGTCGTCACGTGCGCCCGGGCACACGGTCTTCCTGTGTGCGGAACGCCCATAATCCTCGTTATGTCATTTCAAGTCTTGCGGTGGACATTCGTCGTGGTTCGTGTCAAGATGCGCTCTCGATTCCGTCCCCCCTGCTCACAGGGGTGCTGGAAACGCGACGATCTCTCGTGTAGACGTCGAGAGATGAGAGAACGCCTCTCGATCTCGTGTTGAGATTTGGGTGCGGCGGCGGGCGAGCCGATACCACTGCTGATGCCAGGAGGAACCGTGTCCGGACTGAATCGCCCTGTCGCCCCGATTGATGCCGCCCCCATTGATGCCGCCCCGAGCGCTGTCCCCCGACCTTCGCGCTCGCTGGTCGCGCGAACGCGGCGGGGCGTGGTCGCGTGCGTGTCGGCGGGCCTGATCGTCGGAGCACTCGGGTCGTTCGGAGGTTCGCCCGCCATCGCGGCCCCGGCCGTCCGCCAGGCGCCGCTCCCCCAGGGCGCCCCCCGACTCTTGAACATCTCGGTCGGTCTGCGCCAGGGAGCTGTCGGTCCGCAGGTGAAGTCGCTTCAGGAGGCGCTCATTGCCACTGGCATACGGCTCCGCGGTGGCGCCGACGGCATCTTCGGGACCTCGACTCGTGCCGCCGTCATGAGCTACCAGTCGGCACGGGCCCTTGCGGCCACCGGTGAGGTGGATGCGCCGACGCTGGCCGCACTGAGCGGAGCCCCGCCGGCAGCACCAGCGGCTTCCGCAGGAACGCCCGGTGAACTTGCCCTCGGCGCGAGTGGCGATGCCGTGAAGGAATTGCAGCAGGCGCTCGTCGCCGCGGGAGCGTTCGTGCCCGGCGGTGCTGATGGGGTGTTCGGAAAGGGCACCCAGACCGCGGTGAAGAACTTCCAGCGATGGAACGGCCTCGAGGTGACCGGCTCGGTCAACGCGGCGACGGCGGCAAAGCTGAAACTCACCGGCACCCCGGTTGCGGCGCCGATCGCGGCATCGGAGCCGGCGCCTGCCGCTGTTCCCGCCGTGACGACGAACCCGTACGTCGGGCTGACGATGGGCGCTCAGGGCGCGCTGGTGAAGGCACTGCAACAGGCACTGATCAATGCTGGAAGCGCGGTACGCGGCGGCGCCGATGGCTCCTTCGGCGCCGCCACCAAGACCGCGCTGACCTCCTACCAGAGTGCCAACGGGCTCACCGCGTCAGGATCGGTCGACGAGGCGACGGCGACCAAGCTCGGCCTCGGAGCCCTCGCTCCGGCGCCGGTGGCCGCAAATCAGTACGTGGGTCTGAAGATCGGCGCCCAGGGGGCGCTGGTGAAGGACCTCCAGCGAGCCCTGTTGCAGACCGGTCTCGTGCTTCGGGGCGGCGCCGACGGCTCGTTCGGTGCTGCGACCAAGGTTGCGCTGATCTCGTTCCAGAAGGTGAACGGCACCGAGCAGACTGGCGTGGTCGGCACCATGGACGCGAGTGTTCTCGGCCTCGGATCCGCTGGCCCGACACAGCCCCAGGGCATGGCCGGCACTGTCGGCTACCCGAGCTTCGGCGAACGCGGTGATCGCGTCAAGGCGCTGCAGCAGTCGCTCATCGACGCGGGGATCAAGGTTCCGGGCGGCGCCGACGGGCAGTTCGGTTCAGGCACCGCTGGCGCCATCATGGAGTACCAGCGTCGCGAGGGTCTTCCCGTCACCGGCAAGATCGATGACCAGACCGCGGGCAAGCTCGGTCATACCGCTGCCCCCGCTCCGGCGGCTCCCAGCGCTGAAGGTGTCACCTTGACCGCGTTTCCCGTGCAGGGTAGGTGCTGGTACGGCGACACCTGGCACGCACCGCGAGGTGCTGGACGCCTGCACGAGGGAGTCGACCTCATCGCCGCCGAGGGTCTCCAGCTCTACGCGGTGGTCGACGGCACGATCTCCAAGCAGTACGTCGACTTCGTCGGGTCCACGGCAGGCAACGGGTTGCGTGTCGCACAGGACAATGGCACGTACTTCACCTACCTCCACCTCAGCGCCTTCGCCGAGGGCATCGCCGTCGGGACCAGAGTGACGGCCGGGCAGCTCATCGGCTACGTCGGTCAGACGGGCAGTGCTGCTACACCGCATCTCCACTTCGAGGTGCACCCGGCCTCGGGCGGTGCGGTCAACCCGTATCCGTTGATCAAGGCGATCGACGCCTGCACCAACACCACCCCCCGGGCGTGATCGCCCGAAGTCGCGCATCGATGAGTTCGAGCGCGCACAGGTCGCGCCAACTCTCATCGCAACATCCGACGTCGACGCATCGATGAGTTCGAGCGCGCACAGGTCGCGCCAACTCTCATCGCAACATCCGAAGTCGACGCATCGATGAGTTCGGGCGCGCACAGGTCGCGCCAACTCTCATCGCAACATCCGAAGTCGACGCATCGATGAGTTCGGGCGCGCACAGGTCGCGCCAACTCTCATCGCAACATCGCGGAACCGGGACAGGGGCCCGCTGTGGGATAGGCTCTCGTCACAACTGAAACGCCATTCGACTCGAACGGGAGAGTCACGCAGCATCCTGCACCGGAATCGCAGGGGCGGTGACGCCGAAGGAGCAACCTCCCCGGAATCTCTCAGGCACCCGGACCGTCCGAGTCAGGCACGCTGGAAAGCGACACCGATCGCGTCGTCCCAGGTCATCGATCTGGTAGCGACACGGCACGGGTCCGCCGATGGGGAAAGCCAACGGTCGCTCGACACGGCGGCCGGCAGGTGAAACTCTCAGGTACCGATGACAGCTGGGGAACCATCACCGACCAAGTGGAG
>CAVPET010000079.1:0-20450 GCA_963703525.1 Ilumatobacteraceae bacterium
AAAATATGAATGGTGCTGCTTGTCATGATGACCGGCTGGATCGATGCAGCCGGCGCCGGCGCAACCGCCGCCGCCGCCGTGTCGACCGAGTGTGCCACCGTTCCACTCGTGCGCTTCGACGACGACACGTTCATCGACTATCGAGCGCGGCGGCCGACGATGGAGCTACGCGACGGGGTCAACACCGACCTCGTGTGGGCCACCATCGAGCTCCGTTCCGGGCGTTCTGCCGACGGTCGAGACGTGTTGCTGCTGACCGGGCCCGAACCCGACATGGCGTGGCATCGCTTCGCCGCGGCGGTGAGCGGCATCGCCGTCGAACTCGACGTCAAACAGATGGTGTCGTTCGCGGCGTACCCGTTCGCCGCGCCGCACACACGCCCCCCGCGCCTGTCGTGTTCCTCCCCGTCGACCGACGTGCTCGCCAACATCACCTTCGAGCGCAGCTCGGTGGACGTGCCTGCCGGTATGGCCGCGGCGCTCGAGCATGCGATGCACGCCCGCAAGATCCCGGCCCTCGGCATCTGGGCACAGGTACCCCACTATGTCGCCGCGATGGCCTATCCGGCGGCCTCGGTCGCACTCCTCGACGGGCTGAGCGAGGTGACCGGCATCACGATCGCGGCGCCTGACCTGCGCGCCGACATGGCCATCCAGCGGGAACGCATCGACCGGTCGGTCGGCGACAACGCCGAGCACCTGGCGATGCTGCGCCAGCTCGAGCAAATCTACGACGCTGCCGACGGCAATCTCACCAGTGGGAGCGGGGTGGGGGTGGGGGCGGGCGCACGAACGCCGATGCGCCCGGGCTGGAGATGCGGTCGGGCGACGAACTCGCTGCCGAGATCCAACGCTTCCTCAATGACCAGGACTGAAGGCCACCCATGAAGATCGACGGCAACATCGGGCTCGATCTCAACAAGGTCGCCAAGAACGCGCAGGACGTCGAGGCCGCCGGATATTCCGGCGCCTGGACCGCGGAGACCGCGCACGATCCATTCCTGCCGCTGGCGCTCGCCGCCGAGCACACGGATCATCTCGAGCTCGGTACGTCGATCGCTGTGGCGTTCGCCCGCAATCCGATGACCCTCGCCACCACCGCGTGGGACCTGCAGGCGTATTCGAAGGGCCGGTTCATCCTCGGCCTCGGCAGCCAGATCAAGCCGCACATCACCAAGCGGTTCTCGATGGAGTGGAGCCACCCCGCACCCCGCATGCGCGAGATGATGCTCGCGATCAGGGCGATCTGGAACACCTGGTTGACCGGCGCGAAGCTCGAGTTCCGCGGCGAGTTCTACACCCACACACTGATGACGCCGTTCTTCACGCCAGAGGCCTCCGACCTCGACGGTTTCGGCCCGCCGAAGGTCTTCCTCGCCGGCGTCGGGGAACTGATGACCGAAGTCGCCGGTGAGGTCTGCGACGGGTTCATCTGTCACGGTTTCACGACCGAGAAGTACCTGCGCGAGGTCACGATCCCGGCCCTCGAACGCGGTCGGGCCAAGGTCGGCAAGACGATGGACGGCTTCGAGATCATCGGCCCGTCGTTCGTGGTGACCGGCAACAACGACGAGGAGATGGCCGCCGCAGCGGCAGGCACACGTCAACAGATCTCGTTTTACGGCTCGACGCCCGCGTACCGCAACGTGCTCGACATCCACGGGTGGGGTGGTCTCCAGGACGAACTCAACGCGCTGTCCAAGCAGGGTGAGTGGGAGAAGATGGCGACGCTCATCGACGACGAGATCCTCAACACGTTCGCCGTCGTCGGCCGACCCGAGGACATCGCGCCGGAGCTCTCCCGCCGGTACGGCGACGTGATCCAGCGCATCTCGTTCTATGCCCCGTACAAGAGCGACCCCGACCGCTGGAGCGCGGTCATGGCGAGCCTCATGTCGGCCTGACGTGTCCGACTTGGCTGACGAACCGATGAACACGCCTCGTGCGTGGCCGCACGGCTCCGCTCCCGTCTCGTTCGGCGTGATCGGCGCACGTTCGATGATCGCGACCCGCGCGGTGCTTCCCACGCTCGCCGCATCGCAACGCTGCCGGCTGGTGGCGGTCGCAGCGTCCCACGGGCCGGTGGCGGATCCCTGGATTCGCCACGACGTCGGCACCTACGAAGCCGTCCTCGGGCACCCCGACGTCGAGGCGGTGTACATCCCACTGCCGAACGGCATGCACGAGGAATGGGTCGAACGCGCCGTTGCCGCCGGCAAGCACGTGCTGTGCGAGAAACCGCTCGCCCCCGATGCGGCCGGCGCCGAACGAATGCGTCTCGTCGCCGAGACCGGTGGCGTGGTGCTCGCCGAGGCCTGGATGACGCCGTTCGATCCGCGGTGGACAGCGCTCATGGCGCTGGCACGCAGCGGCCGTCTCGGTGAGATCACAACCGTCGACGCGACGTTCACGTTCACCCTCCCACCACAGGACACCTCCAACTATCGCTGGGACCCGGATCAGGGAGGCGGTGCGCTGCTCGACGTCGGGATCTACTGCCTCGGGCCGGCCATCGAGTTGTGGGATGCCGCACCCGACGCCGTCGACGTGACGGCGACGATGACGGCGCTCGGCGTCGATGCGGCCGACGACGTCCGGCTCACGTGGGCCGACGGGCGAGTCGCGACCGCACGGTGTTCGTTCATCGACGACGACTCGCAGCGGCTGACCATCGGAGGCGCCGCGGGCGCCGCGACGCTCGACGACGATGCCCACACCGGCGGGTCGGCGGCCCGGCGCATCGCCCTGACGGACCGCGCGGGTCGGCCGTCGGGCTCGATCGAGGTCGCACCCGGTGACCCCCACGCCGCTGACCCCTACGAGGGCATGGTCGATGCGTTCGCCGCCGCCGTGAGGGGAATCGAACCGTGGCCGCGACCGGTCGCACGGTCCGTCGAGCTACTCGAACTGCTCGATCGGATCCGCCGCGAGGCGAACCGCTCGGCCGACCTGTGACACGGACGGTTGGTTGCCGGTCAGGCACCGAGCCCGACGAACCACTGACGGACCTTCGCAGCGAGACCGGCTTCGCCACGCCCGTGCGAGCGAAGGATTGTCGATGTCACGTCCTCTGACTTGACTGGCGATTTGCACGGTGTTCTACTCGCCTGCATGACCCGCCTCGGATATCAGATCCCCAATTTCACCTATCCGGGGGTCGGTCCAGCCGAACTCTTCGACGCCGTCGCCCGTCAGGCGCGGGAGGCCGACACCTCCGGTTTCGACACCGTGCTGGTGATGGACCACTTCTTCCAGCTCCCGATGCTCGGTGAGCCCGACCAGTTCATGCTCGAGTGTTACAGCCTGCTGTCGGCTCTGGCCCGCGAGACGTCCCACGTGAAGCTCAGCGCCCTGGTCACGGGTAACACCTACCGGAACCCGGCGGTGCTCGCCAAGACGCTGACGACGTTGGACATCGTGTCGAACGGGCGGGCGCAGCTCGGGATCGGCGCCGGTTGGTACGAGCTGGAGCACAACGCCTTCGGTATCGAGTTCGGGACCTTCACCGACCGGTTCGAGAAGCTGGAGGAAGCACTCCAGGTGATCATCCCGATGCTGCGGGGCGAGCGAGCGTCGTTGTCGGGCAAGCACTACACGATGTCCGGCGCGATCAACGAGCCTCAACCGGTCTCGAGGATCCCGGTGATGATCGGCGGTGGCGGCGAACGCAAGACGTTGCGGATGGTCGCGCAGTACGCCGACGAGTCGAACATCATCTGCGCACCGGCCGACATCGGTCGCAAGCTCGACGCACTGGACGAGCACTGCCGGCAGCTCGGCCGCGACAGAGACGAACTCACGGTGTCGTGGCAGAAGACGGCCTGCATCGCCCCGACGGCCGAGGAGGCCAAGGCCGATCTGTTCGCCTACTTCAACCGGCGCGGGCTCGACGTCGCCTCGATGCCCGACGATCAGCAGGCCGTGTGGCTGGGCAACTTCACCTGGGGCGATCCCGACACGGTCGCCGAGAAGTTCGCCGCCATGCTGCAGCCCGGCATCGACGGCTTCACCGTCAACATGCCCGCCAACGGCCACGTCGCGGGACGGGTCGAACTCCTCGGCCACACCCTGGCCCCTCTGCTCGCCTGAAGGTCGTCCCCCGACCCGGCTCGCCCGAGGGGTCGTTCCCCGGCCTCGCCTGGAGGTCGTTCCCCGACCCGTGTCAGACGACCAGGGCGAGTTCTTCGTTGAGGTACCAGTCGCGACACCTGGCGCGCTGCAGTTTGCCGCTCGAGGTCTTCGGCAACGTGCCGGGTGTGACCAGCATGACATCGCGCGGCGGGATGCCACACACCTCGAGTGTGCGGTGATGGATCCGTTCACGGATCTCGTCGAGCCCGCCGGAGGTGTCGCTGACACGCACCTCCGCGACCACCACCACGCTCTCCTTGCCCTTGTACCCCTCCATCCCGAAGGCGATCACGTTCCCGGCGCGTACCCCGTCGAGCGGGCCGACGGCGCGTTCGATGTCCTCCGGGAACACGTTGCGGCCCCCGACGATGATCACATCCTTGATCCGACCGCACAGCACCAGTTCGCCGTTGAGCAGATAGGCGAGATCGCCGGTGCACAGCCAACCGTCACGGAACAGTGCGGCGGTCGCATCGGGGCGCTTGTAGTAGCCCGGGGTGACCGAGGCGCCCCGCAACAGCAACTCACCGACGTGCCGCTCGGGCTTGTCCTCGTGCGTATCGGGGTCGACCACTCTCATCTCCAGGCCCGGCACGGCCACACCGAGCAACGGAAGCGCACGCGCCGTCACCGCCAGGTCGTCGGGGTCGACCATATCCATGGGCTTGGCGACGCGCTGCGTCTCCAATACGAGCCGGTCGACCGTGTCGGTCACGAGCCCGCGACCACGTGGCGGAAAGGTGCCGGCGATGGCCACCTCGGCCATGCCGAACGCGGGGAACACGCTGCCGGGCGAGAATCCGAATCGAGATGCTTCGGCGACGAACGCGTCGACGGCCTTCGGATCGACGGGTTCGGCGCCGGAGAGCGCGAGCGTGAGCTTCGACAGGTCGAGATCCTTCATCCGCTTGAGTGCCCTGGTGGCGAGCACCCACGAGAAGTTAGGGCCCGCCGTGGCGGTGCCCGAGTAGTCCGACAGCCATTGCATCCAGTTGCCGGGATGGGCGAGGAAGTCCTGCGGTGCGGCTTGCACGAGGTCGATCCCCTTGGTCATCGGCAGCGCCAGGAATCCGACCAGACCCATGTCGTGGTACAGCGGCAGCCAGGACACCATCACCTCACCCTCACTGACCTCCGCGGCCTGGCAGGCGGCATCGATGTTCGCGCTGAGCACCCGATCGGGGATCATCACGCCCTTGGGCTCGCTCGTCGAGCCGCTCGTGTACTGGAGGATCACGAGCCGTTCGGGGTCGTGGGGCGGCGCCTCGAGGGCGTCACCGGTGGGAACGTGCGGCGAACCGGGCATGACGGCGCGCATCGATTCGATCGGGGGATCGCCCTCGACGGCAACGTAGAAGTCGGCGAGCAGGCCATCGACCAACACCAACTTGGCATCGCCGTGGCGGATGCGCGACCGCGTGCTCTCGATGAACACGTCGAGCGAACCCATCCGCATCGGCAACGGCAGCACCATCGACGCGATGCCTGCCATCCAGCACCCGCGGATGATCGTCATCAGCTGCCGACTGGTCGGCCCCAGGATGGCCACGTGGTCGCCGGGAACGAGCCCCCTGGCCTGGAGTGCCGCCCCGACCGCCCGGGCATCGTCGTGGATCTCGGCCCACGAGATCCTGACCGGGCCGGCCTCCCCAACCATCGAGCTACCGACGAATCGCACGCCGCTGTTCGAGTCGGCAGCCAGCTCAAGCCGTTGGATGGTCGACAGCTTGTCCGACGTCATCCGTCGAACGCTAGTCCCGGTGGCCGCCGGGATCGCTCCTCTCCCGCTCACCAGCCTCTCCCGGTCGCCCTCTCCCGTCCGCTCGCCCTCTCCCGTCCGCTCGCCCTCTCCCGTCCGCTCGCCCTCTCCCGCTCTGTCCTGCTCTGTCCCGCTCTGTCCCGCTCGCTCCTCTCCCGTCCGCTCGCCCGATCGATTCGGCTCGCTCGCCACGTCGGGTGTTTCCGCCGCGAAATACGCGAGGCAAACACCCGACGGGGCGCAAACACCCGACGGGGCGGCGTGGGCGGGGGCCACCGGAGCTGGTCGGGAGGCAGCGCGTAGGCTGGTCAGCCGGTATGAACGACGAGACGACGTCCTCCCCAGTCCCCGCAACCGGTGTCGATGCGCCCCCCCATCGCTATTCGGCGGCCCTGGCGCTGGAGATCGAGTCACGCTGGCAGGACTGGTGGGACGAGCACGGCACGTTCGAGACGCCGAACCCGTCCGGCCCGCTCGCCGACCCGCAGGCGACTGCGGCGCGCGGCGACAAGCTGTTCGTGCTCGACATGTTCCCGTACCCCTCGGGCGTCGGGCTCCACGTGGGTCATCCGCTCGGCTTCATCGGCACCGACGTGTACGCACGCTTCAAACGGATGAGAGGCCACAACGTGCTCTACACGATGGGCTTCGACGCGTTCGGGCTCCCCGCCGAGCAGTACGCCGTGGAGACCGGCACCCATCCGGCGATCACCACCGATGCCAACATCGCCAACATGCGCCGCCAACTGCGCCGCTTGGGGCTGAGTCACGACCGGCGGCGGAGCATCTCGACCACCGACCCCGCGTACTACCGATGGACGCAGTGGATCTTCACCCGGATCTTCAATGCCTGGTACGACAGCGAGCTGCGGCGTGCCCGCCCGATCGACGAGCTGATCGCCGATTTCGAGCACGGCGCCCGGCCGACACCCGACGGACGTGCGTGGGCCGACCTGACCTCGGGCGAGCGCGCCGACATCGTCGACGGTCACCGCCTTGCCTACGTGAGCGAGGCGCCCGTCAACTGGTGCCCGGGTCTCGGCACCGTGGTCGCCAACGAGGAGGTCACCGCAGACGGCCGCAGCGACCGCGGCAACTTCCCCGTGTTCAAGCGCAGCATGCGCCAGTGGATGATGCGCATCACCGCGTACGCCGACCGCCTGATCGACGATCTCGAGCTGCTCGACTGGACCGACTCGATCAAGACGATGCAGCGCAACTGGATCGGTCGCAGCCATGGCGCGCTCGTGCACTTCGACTCCCCTGCCGGGGCCATCACCGTGTTCACCACCCGTCCCGACACGCTGTTCGGCGCATCGTTCATGGTCATCGCCCCCGAACACCCGCTCGTCGAGGGTCTCACCACGCCGGACCACGCCGACTCGGTCGCCGCGTATCGCGCGGTCGCAGCGGTGAAGAAGGACATCGATCGCCAGGACGACACGAAGGAGAAGACAGGGGTCTTCACCGGCTCGTTCGCCACGAACCCGATCACCGGCAGGGAGATCCCGGTGTGGATCGCCGACTACGTGCTGATGGGCTACGGCACCGGCGCGATCATGGCCGTGCCGTGCGCCGACCAACGTGACTTCGAGTTCGCCACCAAGTTCGGTCTGCCGATTCCGGCCATCCAGCAACCACCGCAGGCGTGGTTCGACGAGCACCGGATCGACCCGACCCTCGACACGTCGCGGTGGCCCGTCGCCTTTGTCGGCGAGGCGCCCTACATCGCGTCGGCGAGCCACACCATCGACGGGACGACGACAGACGGGTCGGCTACCGCCGGGACCGGCATCGACCTGAACGGTCTCGACGACAAGGCGGAGGCGATCGCGACGACCAACGCCTGGCTGCAGGCCAACGGGGCCGGCGAGGGCACCGTCAACTACAAGCTGCGCGACTGGCTGTTCAGCCGTCAGCGCTACTGGGGCGAGCCGTTCCCGATCGTCTACGACGCCGGTGGTCGCCCGCACTCGCTGCCCGACGACCTGTTGCCGGTGGTGCTGCCCGAGACCGAGTCGTTCTCGCCACGCACGTTCGCCCCCGACGACGAGTTCTCGAACCCGGAGAGTCCGCTCGACCGCCTGACCGGCTGGGTCGAGACGCAACTCGACCTCGGCACCGGCGAGGGCCTGCAGACCTACCGGCGCGACTCCAATGTGATGCCGCAGTGGGCCGGCTCGTGCTGGTACGAGTTGCGGTACCTCGATCCCACCAACGAGGAGCGCTTCGTCGACCGGGAGGTCGAGGAGTACTGGATGGGTCCACGCACCGACGTCCGCCCCGATCATCCGGGTGGCGTCGATCTCTACGTCGGCGGCGTCGAGCATGCCGTGCTGCACCTGCTCTACTCGCGCTTTTGGCACAAGGTGCTCTACGACCTCGGCGAGGTCAGCTCGAAAGAGCCCTACGCCCGGTTGTTCAACCAGGGCTACATCCAGGCAGCGGCGTTCAGGGACGAGCGCGAGATCTACGTCGAGGCGACCGAGGTCGACGGCAACGAGGTCGACGGCTTCACCCATCACGGCCAACCGGTCACGCGCGAGTGGGGCAAGATGGGCAAGAGCCTGAAGAACGCCGTGTCGCCCGACGAGATGTACGACCAGTACGGCGCCGACACCCTGCGCCTCTACGAGATGGCGATGGGCCCGCTCGATGCATCGCGCCCGTGGGAGACCCGCGACGTCGTCGGCATGTACCGCTTTCTCCAGCGCTTGTGGCGAACGATGGTCGACGAGGAGACCGGGCAGTGCATCGTCGTCGACACACCACCCGACGACGCGACCCGCACGTTGCTGCACAAGACGATCGACATCGTGCGTATCGAGATGGACGCGCTGCGCTTCAACACGTCCATCGCGAAGCTCGTCGAGTTGAACAACCACGTCACCAAGCTCGTCGAGACGCCTCGCGAGGTCGCCGAGCCGATGGTGCTGATGCTCGCGCCATTGGTGCCCCACGTCGCCGAGGAGCTGTGGCGCAAACTCGGGCACGCCGACACGGTCACCTACCTCGAGTTCCCGTCGGCCGACCCGGCACTGCTCGTCGACGACACGATCGAGCTCCCGGTGCAGGTCAACGGCAAGGTGCGCAGCCGGATCATCGTCGCGGCCGACGCTGACGCGGCGAGCATCGAAGAGGCCGCTCTCGCCGACGACAAGGTGATCGCGGCGATCGACGGCTCGACGCCGAAGAAGGTCATCGTCGTCCCCGGCAGGATGGTCAATCTCGTCGTGTGACCCGTGCCCGGCGACTGTGTCGTGTGACCCTCGATTTCGTGTGCCGTTCAGCACACGTTCATCCGGACCTCTCTACGATTGGGTGAAGGAAGATCGGGTGAAGGATGCAGCCAACTGCCGAAATGCCCCAACCGGCGACCCAACCGGGGACGGTGATCCGACCCGGTGCGCCCACGCTCGTCGCGATCGCCGACGAACTCCGCCGGCTGCGCGAAGCGATGGTCGCGGCCGAGGTCGCCGCGGCAGATCGGATCGCCGCCGTGCACCCGCAGCACCGGCGATCGGCGACGAACCTCGTGCACTACGTGGAGTTCCGCAACCACGATGTCCGCGACCTGCAGCGCCGGCTCGGTGAGCTCGGCCTGTCGTCGCTCGGACGATCCGAGCCCCACGTCCTCGCCACGGTGGAGGCGGTTCTGTCGATCCTCGATGCCCTGAGCGGCCGGGTCTCCCCCGTCGGGCACGCCACTGTTGCGATCGGAGAGGGCAACGAACTGCTCGCCGCTCGTGCGGCCTCCCTACTCGGCCCGTGCCCGGCCGACAGGGTGGCGAGGATCATGGTGACCCTGCCGAGCGAGGCGGCCGACGACGGCCGACTCGTCGAACGGATGGTGGCGAGCGGCATGGACATCGCCCGGGTCAACTGCGCACACGACGATGAGGCGGCGTGGGCCAGGATGATCGACCACGTGCGTGCGCAATCCGCAGCCGACGGACGCCGCGTCACGGTGGCGATGGATCTCGCCGGACCCAAGCTCCGAACGGGATCGATCACGCCGGGCCCGTCGGTGATGCGCGTGGCGCCGACCCGCGATCGGCACGGACGCGTGACCATCCCCGCCGAGGTACGGCTCGTCGCAGATCAGCCGGCCGATGTCGACGCGTTGCGGATCCCGGTCACGAACGGCGAGTGGCTGTCCCGACGGACCGCGGGTGAGAAGATCGAACTCACCGACGCCCGTGGTGCACGGCGTCGTCTGACGGTGGTCCGCATTGGCGAAGCGACATGCGTGGCGTCGACGTCGAAGACCACCTACATCGAGGCCGGCACGGAACTCGTCTGCCGCACAGCCGGCGGTGACGACACGACCACCGTCGGGGCGATCCCGCCGACGGAGCAGTGGCATCGGGTGCTCGATGGGGATCGAGTGCTGCTGACCCGATCGCTCGACGACGCGACACCGGCGCCTGGTGGGCGGGTCCACCGCATCGGGTGCAGCCTGCCCGAGCTGTTCGGCGCCGCCCGTGTCGGTCATCGCATCTGGTTCGACGACGGACGGATCGGCGGCACGATCGACGCCGTCGGCCCGGAGGAGATCGGCGTGACGATCTCCGAGATCGGGCCGCGCGGCGCCAACCTCAAGTCCGGCAAGGGCATCAACGTGCCCGACACCGATCTCCCCGTCGACGCGCTGACCGACAAGGACATCCGGGACCTCGCCTTCGTCGCCCGACGTGCCGACATCGTCAACCTGTCGTTCGTCCGCGAACCGAACGACGTCGCCCGGTTGCAGGCCGAACTCGACCGGCTCGACGGCGGGCACGCCGGCGGCGCGCAGCCGGGCATCGTGTTGAAGATCGAGACCGTCGCCGCGTTCGAGAACCTGCCCGACCTGCTGCTGACCGCGATGCGCAGCGAGAAGGTAGGCGTCATGATCGCTCGCGGGGACCTCGCCGTGGAGGTCGGGTTCAACCGCCTGGCCGAGGTGCAAGAGGAGATCATGTGGGCGTGTGAGGCCGCGCACGTGCCGGTGATCTGGGCGACGCAGGTGCTCGAGTCGCTGGCCAAGAAGGGCCTGCCGTCGCGCGCCGAGATCACCGACGCCGCCATGGCGGAACGTACCGAGTGCGTGATGTTGAACAAGGGGCCGCACATCGTCGAGGCGATCGCCGCGCTCGACTCCATCCTGCGTCGGATGCGCGAGCACCAGGACAAGAAGCGCAGCCTGCTGCGTCGCCTCGCATCGTGGGACGGCGCCCGCGTCCGCTGCTAGGTTGCGCGGATCGTAGCCACCAGCGGCTCGGCCGCGATCTCGCTCGTCGATGTCCACAAGCAGTTCGACGGATCGGCGACCCTCGCGGTCAGGGGGTTGTCGCTCGACATCGCCGACGGTGAGATCGTGGCGCTCGTCGGCCCCTCGGGTTGCGGCAAGACCACCACCCTGAAGATGATCAACCGGCTCATCGAGCCGACGTCCGGCTCGATTATGGTCCTCGGGGAGGATCAGCGGTCGTTGCCTGCCCACGAGTTGCGTCGTCGGATCGGCTACGTCATCCAGCAGATCGGACTGTTCCCGCATCGCACCGTGCGGCGCAACATCGGCATCGTTCCCGAGCTGTTGGGCTGGGATCGTTCGCGCATCGACGCCCGCTGCGAGGAACTGGCCGATCTCGTCGGGCTGGAGCACGACCTGCTCGATCGGTATCCCGCCGCACTCTCGGGGGGCCAGCAGCAGCGCGCCGGTGTGGCCCGGGCGCTCGCCGCCGACCCACCGATCCTGCTCATGGACGAGCCGTACAGCGCTGTCGATCCGATCGTCAGGGAGCGTTTGCAGGATGACCTGCTGGCCCTCCAGGCCGAGGTGCACAAGACGATCGTGCTCGTGACCCACGACATCGATGAGGCCATCAAGCTCGCCGACCGGGTCGCGCTGATGAACGTCGGTGGGGTCCTCGAGCAGTACGCGACACCCGACGAACTGCTCAGCATCCCGGCGAACGACTTCGTGCGCTCCTTCCTCGGGCGCGAGCGCGGGCTGCGCCGTCTCGCGCTGCGCGTCGTCGCCGACGTCGAACCGATCGAGGGCCCGGCACTCCCGCCGACCGCCTCACCCGCTCTGGCGCTGGAGACGATGGGTCGGTTCGGCACTGCGTGGGTGGCGATCGTCGACGGCGACACGCTGCTCGGCTGGGTCGAGCGCCACGCCGTCCAGCACAGCGGGGTGACGATCGGCGAGCTGCCACGCCGGCCGTTCGTGTCGCGGGTGTCGCCGTCGACACCACTGCGTGAGGCGCTCGACGTGATCGTCAACGCCCGTTCCCGCATGGCGGTGGTGGTCGACGACAGTGACGCACGGTACCCGAACTATCTCGGCATGATCACGATCGACGAAGTCGCCGGCGGGTTGGAATCGTGATCGCCGACGCCCGCCGGTCGCTGATCTGGTGGGGGTGGGTCGGCGACCATCTCGACGACATCTGGCAGCGCACCGTCGAGCACATCCAACTCACCGTGATCGCGTTGGTCGTCGGCTGCATCGTCTCGTTCGCCCTGTCGATCCTTGCCGTGCGAGTCCGCTGGACGTACCGCCCGATCACCCGCATCGGATCGATCCTCTACACCATCCCGAGCCTCGCGCTGTTCGTGCTGCTCATCCCGTTCACCGGGCTCGGTCTCCTCACCGCCGAGATCGCCCTGGTGAGCTACACGATCCTGATCCTGGTCAGCAACACCGTCGCCGGGCTCGATGCCGTCCCCGCGGCGGTGAAGGAAGCGGCCGACGCCATGGGATACACACCATGGCGGCGCCTGTTCACCGTCGAGGTCCCGCTCGCCCTCCCGACGATCATCGCGGGCGTGCGCATCGCGTCGGTGACGGTGATCGGGCTGGTCACCCTCGCGGCGCTGATCGGCAACGGCGGATACGGCGCGCTGATCAACGACGGGCTGCGGCGCAACTTCCCGACGCCGATCGTCGTCGGCACGGTGCTCTCGGTCACCCTCGCGCTGCTCGTCGAGGGTGCGCTGGCGTTCGTGCAGTGGGTGTTCACGCCGTGGCGTCGAGCCGAACGGGTGAACGGGGAACGGGTGAACGGGTGAACGGGTGAACGGGTGAACGGGTGAACGGAATCGCGAGTGGGCTCTCGTGGGCGTAGCGCGCGACGCGATCGACTTCCTGCTCACCCCGGACAACTGGTGGGGGCCCCGAGGGATCTGGGCACGCACCCGCGCGCAGGTCTGGATCTCGTTCGTCGCGGTCGTGCTGTCGGCGGCCATTGCGATGCCTGCCGCGGTCTGGCTCGCCCACCGGCGCCGGGCGGCCAACCTCTCGGTGGCGATGGTCAACCTCGCCCGGGCGATCCCCTCGTTCGCGATCGTGGCGCTCGTGCTGCCGTTCAGCATTCGATTCGGCTTCGGTCTCGGGTTCTGGCCGACCACCGTCGCGCTCGTGGCCCTCGGAGTGCCGCCGATGTTCACCAACACCTACGCCGGTGTGGCCGGCACACCGAACGACATGGTCGAGGCCGCGGCCGGCATCGGGATGACCGACTCGCAGGTGCTGCGCAAGGTCGAGTTGCCCGGTGCGGTGCCGCTGCTCGTCGCCGGTTTCCGGATCTCGGCCGTGCAGATCGTCGCCACCGCCACCCTCGGAGCGATCGTCGGCTACGAGTGCCTGGGCACCTACATCGTGGCCGGGCTGGCGCGCGGTACGAACGGTCGGCCACAGGTGCTCGCCGGCGCCATCCTCGTCGCGGCCCTGGCGTTGATGGTCGATCTGCTCCTCGACCGCAGCGAACGTCTGCTCGCGCCGTGGCATCACCGGGTACGGTGATGGGCCCGTCCGCCACGCCGTGGAATCGACCATCGAAACGAGAAACGACATGATCGCTCGCCGGATACCCCTTGCCGCCGTCGCCGTGTTCGCGCTGGCCCTCCCGCTCGCCGCCTGTGGCAGCGACGACAGCAGCACAGCGGACACCACAGCAGACACCACCGTCGACGACACGGCCGACGCCACCGTCGACAGCACGGCCGACACGGCCTCCGGTGACGAGACCGGAGACGTTCCCGACGGCCCGACGATCACCATCGGCGCGCAGGACTTCGGCGAGAGCGCCATCCTCGCCGAGATCTACGGCCAGGCCCTCGAGAGCGCCGGGTATCCCGTGTCCCAGCAGGCGCTGGGCGGCTTCCGCGACCTCGTCTACACGGCGTTCGAGTCGGGCGACATCAACTTCACCGCGGAGTACGCCGCGTCGGCGCTCAAGTTCCTCAACGGGTTCGCCGGTGAGGCGAGCGGCGACGTGGCCGCCACGGTCGAGTTGCTGCAGACGCAACTCGCATCGAAGGGTCTGTTCGCCTTCGCGCCGTCCCCGGCGGTCGACTCGAACTCGTTCGTCGTCACGGCCGAGACCGCCGAGAAGCTGGGCCTCGAGAACGTCAGCGACCTCACCGCCGATCTCCGTCTCGGAGGCCCTCCCGACTGCCCGGACAACGCGTCGTGCCTGCCCGGGCTCGAATCGGTCTACGGTCTCGACCTGTCCGCCAACTTCACCCCGCTCGACGGTGGTGGCCCGCTCACGGTCGCCGCGCTCGAGGGTGGCGAGATCGATGTGGCCATCCTCTTTTCGACCGACGGCATCATCGCCGACAAGGGCTGGGTCGTGCTCAACGACGACAAGGGTCTGATCAACGCCGACAACATCACCCCGGTCGGCGCCACGGAGCTCATCGACGCCTACGGCGACGACCTCGAGACGCTGATCGACAGCATCAGCTCGAAGCTCGACACGGCCGAACTGACCGATCTCAACCGTCTGGTCGGCATCGAACTCGAAGACGCCGACACCGTTGCTCTCGCGTGGCTGAAGTCGGAGGGCTTGGTCAGCTGACGTCGCCCGCTTGCGGCGCCCGTTGGCGTCGCGGCCGTCGATCCGACGCCGCGCTGTCACGGAACCGTAATATTCCGCTAGGTTGCCGGTCGTGAAATGGCCCGGGCGCTCGACCAGCGACAATGCACTTCGTGCGCTCATCGCCATGGCACTCGTCGTGATGGTGCTCGTGGCGGTGGCGTTCGTACCGACGAGCGGCGCCGATGCGCAGAGCCCCGACGCGCAGGCCAAGCAGGCCGCCGAGGAGATCCAGGCGGCGCGAGACCGCGCCAACGAGGCCGCTCAGGCGATGTTCGAGGCCGAGTCGACGATCGACCAGTTGACCATCCAGATCGCCGACGCCGAGACCGAACTGGCCGGTGTCGAAGCCGAGGCATCGGCCATGCAGGACGAGCTCGCCGCGCAGGCCGTGCGCCAGTTCACGAACTCGGGGTCAACCGACTTCCCCCTGCTCATCGACCTCGACAGCACGAACGACGGGATCACCGCCGATGTGCTCGCCACCGTCGCGCGAGGCAATGCCGCCATCGCTCTCGACGACTTCGATGCCGTCAAGGACGAGGTCGCCACCGCCCGCGCCAACCTCGAGCGACGAAAGGAACAGACCGCGGCGGCTCAGAAGCAGTTCGCCGAGCTGAAGGCGGCCGCCGAAGCCCAGGTCGTGGAGCTCGCCGCGATCGAGAAGCAGCGCCTGGCCGACGTCGCGGTGCAACGAGAACTCGATCGCCGGCGCCAGGTCCGCGAAGACGCGCTCGCGGCCGAAGCCGCTGCCCAGGCCCGGGCGGCACGGAGCGCCGCGATGAGCGCGGCGCCGGCGCCGAGTTCGAGGCCGGCCGCGATCTCCGCCGTGCAGAGCCCGGCGCCGCAGGCCGCCGAGGCGCCATCGGAGCCGGCGCCTGCCTCACCTCCTCCGTCGAATGCCGGTAACGGGATGGTGTGCCCCGTCGCGGGCGCGAGAGCGTTCGGCGATACGTGGGGGGCATCACGGTCGGGAGGCCGAAGTCACGAAGGCGTCGACATGATGTCACCGGCGGGCACACCGCTCGTGGCCGTCGAGTCGGGATCGGCTCAGTTCAAGCAGACCAACCTCGGCGGCAACTCGGTCTGGCTGATGGGGTCGTCCGGAACGAAGTATTTCTACGCGCACCTCAGCGCCTGGGAGGGATCGAGCCGCTCCGTGTCGCAGGGTGAGGTCATCGGCTACGTCGGCGCCACCGGCAACACCACCGCGAACCACCTCCACTTCGAGGTGCACCCCGGTGGTGGCCGGGCCGTCAACCCGTACCCGTACGTACGCGCCGTCTGCTGACGGACGCGCCGTCGCTCAGGCGACGACGTCGAACTCGAGGTACATGCCCTTGTCGTAGTGACCGGGAAGGTTGCACACCAACTGATACTTGCCGGGCTCGAGCGTGACGCTGAGTGACTCGGTGGTGCCCTGTCCGAATTCGCCGATCTCGTCGATGACTTCGATGCCGTCTGCGTCCTCGGGAAAGTGGTCGCCGTCGAGCGGAATCTCTCCCGGCGCGATGTCGGTCTTGACGATCAGGAACTCGTGTCCGGTCGTCCCCTCGTTGGCGATGGTGAAGGTGACGTCGCCCGCCTTGGCAGTCGTCGCGTCGACCGCTACGGCCCATTCCTCCACCGAGCCGGAGATGTCGTTGCTCGTGGGGACGTTGCTCCCAGCACTTGGTTCGCCGTCATCCGACCCGCAGGCACTGGAAACAACACCCAGCAACACAACGACGGACGCGAACCAATAGCTTGACTTCGTCATGAGGCACCCTCCTTGATGGCGACTTGATGGCGACTTGATGGCGACATGGCCATTCCCCAGTTACTCAAGCCTCCTCTCCCACCATAGACCTCTCGACCGGGGAAGCAAGCCGAAAGATGGGCTTCAGGCCTTGGCTGCTTCAGGCCTTGGCTGCTTCAGGCCTTGGCTGTGGCTAGAGTCCACGCGATCGCCTCACCGCAGTTCTCCCACCTCGGCCGTCGGCCGCATGAGTAGTAGCGCAGCGATCTTGGTCGAGCCGTCCGCCCGCGAGGAGCATCTCGCGGCGGTCGCCGGATTCTTCGTCGATGCCGGGCGGGTGGCGCCGGGCATCAGCATCGACGACTCCGGACGGGCACGTTCGCAATGGTGGCCACTCCCCACAGTGGACGACCGCGAGTTGGTCGCCTCACTCGTCGACGACGACACGGTCACCGGGCACCTCAGCGCCGCTGCGGCCCTGGCCGACGAGGTGGACCGTGTCGTGCGACAGCGCCTCGCCGGCTCCGGTCTGCGGTTGGCGCCTCGGCGGCCGGGGCGCCGCACGGTTCCCGAGGCGTGGCTGGTGGCGCTGACAACCGACGATCCGTTCCTGTCCGGTTCGTTCGATGCCGCCAGGGTCCGTGCCTTCGCCGAGGCGATCGCGCAATGGGTTCGCTCCGGCGCCGCGTCGGCGGGCCAGGTTCGCCTCTGCCTGCGGGTGCACGAGCCGACCGGTTCGAACGACGATCTGTGGCCGGTCGAGCTGCTGGCGCAGGATGTGCTCGAGCCGAGCCTGATGGCGCCGATCCGCGACCTGTGGGACGGGTCGGCCCTGGCCCGGGCGGGCACGATCGAAGAGGTGCTCACGAGCCTCGGCCGACTCGTGCGCCTGGCCCCCGAATTGAGCGCCGTGCTCGACGCTGCCGTGCCCTCCGATATCGACCTCGACACCGAGTCACTACTCGCCTTGGCCCGCGACCACCTCAGTGATCTCGCCGACGTCGACATCGCGGTGCTGCTGCCGTCCTGGTGGACCACTACCGGTAAGGTCGGGCTGCGCGCGAAGGCGTCGTCGAAGCACAAGGCAGCCAATGGCGCCGTCACCGAATCGGTGTTCGGTCTCGACGAGATCGTCGACTTCAGGTGGGAGGTCGCGCTCGGCAACCGACGGCTCACCAAGGCCGACCTGGTCTCGCTGCAAGAGGCCGCCGACACGAAGCGGTCCCTCGTGCGGGTCCGGGGCGAGTGGGTGATCGTCGACGCGGGCGAAATCGACGCGATCCTGCGTCACGTCGGCAAGCGGGGTCAGGCCACTGCGGCCGATCTGTTGCGCACCGGTCTGGGCATCGACACGCCGATCGCGCCGCCGGGCGCACCCGTCGTCGGCGTCTCCGCGACCGGCTGGTTGGGAGACCTGCTGGACGAGGCGCTGCATTCCACGGTGACCCCGATTGCGACCCCACCCGACTTCGTCGGTTCGTTGCGTCCGTACCAGCAACGAGGTGTCGGCTGGCTCGCGTTCCTCGGTCGGCTCGGCCTCGGAGCGTGCCTGGCCGACGACATGGGGCTCGGCAAGACCGCCCAACTCATCGCCACGCTGCTCGCCGACCCGGTGTCGGGACCGACGCTGGTGGTGTGCCCGGTGTCGGTGCTCGGCAACTGGTCACGCGAACTCGAACGATTCGCACCGCAGCTGTCGGTGCTGGTGTACCACGGCGCCGGCCGCCACGACGACGAGCGGCCGTTGGCGGAGCGACTCGTCGACGTCGACGTCGTGCTCACCACCTATGCACTCGTCGCCCGCGACATCGAACGGCTCAGCGAGGTGACGTTCGCACGGGTGGTGCTCGACGAGGCCCAACAGGTGAAGAACCCGGGCACCGCTCAGACCAAGGCCGTCACCCGACTGAACGCGCGTCGACGCATTGCGCTGACCGGAACCCCGATCGAGAACCGGCTGACGGAGCTGTGGTCGCTCATGCATGTGCTCAACCCCGGCCTGCTCGGTTCGTTCACCTCGTTCAAACGCCGCTTCGCCGGGCCGATCGAGCGGGACCACGACGAGCAGGCCACGGCGATGCTGCGCCGGATCACCACGCCGTTCGTGCTGCGCCGTCTCAAGACCGACCGCTCGATCATCGACGACCTTCCCGACAAGATCGAGCAGACCGAACGATGCGTGCTCAGCCGCGAGCAGGCCACCCTGTACCAAGCCGTCGTCGACGAGTTGCTCGAAGCGTCGCAGGACGCCGACGGGATCACGCGCCGCGGTCTGGTGCTCGCCGGCATCAGCAAGCTCAAGCAGGTCTGCAACCACCCCGCCCATTTCCTGCACGACGGGTCGGCGCTCTCGACAGCCGCCGCCACGCCGCGTCGGGGAAGCTCAGGCGGGTCGAGGAACTGCTCGACGAGATCATCGACGCCGGTGACAAGGTGCTGTTCTTCACCCAGTTCACCCAGTGGGGCGATCTGCTCGCCGGCCACCTCGACCGACGGTACGGGCGTGAACCGCTCTGGCTCCACGGCGGTGTCCCCAGGGCGAAGCGCGACCGGATGACGGCAGCGTTCGCGGAACCTGACGGCCCGCCGATCTTCCTGCTGTCGCTGAAGGCCGGCGGCACCGGGCTGAACCTCACGGCGGCGTCGCACGTCATCCACTTCGACCGATGGTGGAACCCGGCCGTCGAGGATCAGGCCACCGACCGCGCGTTCCGCATCGGGCAGCGCCGCACGGTGCTGGTGCACAAGCTCGTCTCGACGGGCACGATCGAGGAACGCATCGACGAGATGATCATCAGCAAGCGATCGTTGGCCGAGCGCGTCGTCGGCGACGGCGAGCGGTGGCTGACAGAGCTGTCCACCGACCAACTGCGCGATGTCATCGCGTTGCGAGCGAGCGAGGTCGAGTGATGGTGAGGGACCGATGGGACTCTCCGTGGGAGAAGTTCCCCGCCTCCACGCCGCTCAAGGCCGAAGGTGGCATCGCCACCCGTCGCCGGCGGGGCGCGATGGCCGACACGTGGTGGTCGAAACGGTTCGTCGACGTTCTCGAGTCGTACGGGCTGGGTACCCGCATGCAACGCGGACGTCGCTATGCACGCGCCGGTCAAGTGGTCTCCTTCGACGTCGACCCAGGTCTCATCACCGCCCAGGTGCAGGGCTCGCGGCGCACCCCATACGTCGTGACGATCCAAGCCAAACCGCCCACCGACACCCAGTGGCGCAAGCTCGACGAGGCGTTCCGGTCCCGTATCGGGTTCGCCGCCCGCCTCCTCGCCGGAGAACTGCCACCCGAACTCGAAGATGCCTTCCGCGAGGCCGGATTCAGCTTGTTTCCGACCAGCTGGAGCGACCTGCGCGCGAAGTGCAGCTGCCCCGACTGGGAGAACCCGTGCAAGCACATCGCCGCCGTGCTCTACGTCTTCGCCGACCAGCTCGACACCGACCCCTGGCTCGCCCTCGCCTGGCGTGGTCGTGACCGTGAGGAGATGGTTGCGGGGCTCCACCCCGACGACCGCACCAACACCGCGCACGCCCTGCTCCCGCCCTGGTGGCCGCTCGCGCCGGGCCTCGCGGGTCAGGCGACGGCTCGCCCCGTCGTGCCCGACGCCGACCGGCCCGACCCTCCCCATCGCGTGCTCGCCCGGCTCGAACCTCTGGACGCCGACGTCGGCGGGACCCCGTTGGTCGAGTTGCTGGTCGCGTCGTACGACGTGCTCGGGCGCTCGGAACAAATCCCTGAGTGAAGGAGGACCCCGCCAAGCGGGGCGAGGTGTCGAACTATACCCCCTGGGGTATAGTTGATCGCTGATGCGCGGACTTCTCGCCTCACCACTCGGGTTCCTCATCGGCTTGTCTCTCGGCGCGCTCGGTGGCGGCGGCTCGATCCTCGCCGTGCCGGCGCTGGTCTACGCCGCGGGGCAGACGCCGAAACAGGCCACGACCACCTCGC
>CAVPET010000080.1:0-25376 GCA_963703525.1 Ilumatobacteraceae bacterium
TGCTCCTATGGATGTCAAGTCCGGATCGGGGTGGTGATGAGGTCGGTCTTGATTGCTTGGTAGGCCTCCCGGGCGATGGCGCGTTTGAGGGACGCGCATGGCGTCCTTCTTCGTTTTGCCGGTGGCGAGGAGACGATCGCGGTAGAGCTCGGTGCGCGGGTCGTAGCGGAGGCGGCTCATCGCGATCCTGTAGAGCGCACAGTTGGCGTCGCGGTCGCCTCCGCGGTTGAGGCGGTGCCGGTTGGTCTTGCCGGACGAGGCGGGGATCGGCGCGACACCGCAGAGGTGAGCGAACGCGGCCGAGCTGTGGATCCGGTCGGGGTTGTCGCCGACGGTGGCGAGCAGTTGCCCGGCGACATCGGTCGCGACACCGAACATCGCGACCAGGGTGGGTGCGGTCTCGGCGACGAGCTGGTCGAGGTCATCGTCGAGATCGGCGATGTCGTCACTGAGATGGTGGACGTGGTCGGGTGAGGCTGGCCAGGGTGCGCTTGGTGGCGGCGGTGACGTCGTCGAGGCGGCCCGGTCGCGGCTTGCGCTTCGCGAATCGTGATGGTGTCGGGGCGGGTCCACGGTTGCAGCGCAGACCGGCGCAGCGGGTGATCAACGTGGCGCCATCGAGGTTGCGGAGCTCGCAGCGGAGTTCGTCGGGTGCGGTCTTGATGACCGCTTTGAGCTGGGTGATCGCGACGGCGCGGGCCTTGATGGCGCTGGAGCGTGCGACCCGCAACACCCGGATCATCTCGACGTTGCCGTCACGTGTCTTCGGAGTTCCGGACGCCCGCCCGGACAACGCAGCCCGTGCTGCGGCGTAGGCGTCGATCGGGTCGGATTTGCCCTCGAAACGCCGACTCTTGCGGTCGGGCCGGTCGACTTCGACGATGTGAACACCGCCGGCGGTGAGATGGCGGGCGAGCCCGGCGCCGTACGCACCGGTGCCCTCGATCCCCACCACCGTCACCACACCGTGCGTGTCGATCCAGGCGTGTAGTTCCCGGTGACCGGCCGGTGTCGTCGCGAAGCTGGCGTGGCCGAGCTCTCGACCGACCTGGTCGATCACCGCCGCAACATGGACCTCGGCGTGAGTGTCAACGCCCGCCGCGACGGGGTTGTCGATCTCGGATAGTTCTGTGACGATGCTCATGTCGTCCTCTCGTTCGAGCCGGATGGAGGACGGCACGCACGAGCCCGAACGGGCGGACAAGACAGTGATGGGCGCCTGATAGCGCAGGCTCCTATGAGGTCACGATCCGTCCGAGACAGCTTGTGCCGAAGTGAGCCAGCGGCCACCGAATCGACCAATCCCTTTCAGGTCAACCCGAGAGCGACAGTCAGGCGAAGAGTCAAACCCGGCAGCCGCAGGCTCACTTCTCATTATCACTGTCAGGCGACGGGTCGCTCGATCGGGGATGGCGCGATGCGCACCGGACCGCGGCGCTCGCTGATGTCGGTGTACGCGGAGACGATGGCGCGGATCGCGTTGCCGTCGAGTTCGTCGCTGGCACACAGGCCGTCGGCGATCTCGTAGAGGGCCTCGCGGTACTTCGACACCATCATCGCCGCCCGCTCGGCGCCGTCGTTCATCAGGGCTTCGGCCGCCTGGCGGCTCGGTTCGTCGGACAGCACCTTGGCAACGAGGTTGGCCGCTGTCGGCATCGATGCTGCCTCCAGGCTGAGCAGCCCCGGGCCGTGTCCCAGCTGGCCGACGAGCTGCGATGCGATCGACGTGGCGGCGGCCAGATCGGAGGAGATCCCGCTGCTCGCCTCGCCGTACTCCTGCTGCTCCGCGGCGCGCCCGGCGAGAGCGACGGCGATCAGGTCGCGTGCATCGTTGGGCGTCTTGAGAAACCGTTCCTCGAAGTCACCGTGGGCCACGAGGCCGAGAGCCGCGGAGCGGCGCAGGATCGAGGCAACCTTCACGTCGCGACGAGTCAGCACGGCGGTAAGCGCGTGGCCCGCCTCGTGAATGGCGATGCGCCGCCGCTCGTCCGGGTGGTATCCCATCTGCTGAGCGATGCCGACCTCGGTGACGAGCTGGGCCTCCAGCACGTCGTGCACGGTCATGCTGGTGCGTTGTTTGCGCAGCGCGATGATCAACGACTCGTCGAGCAGACGTTCGATGCGCACCGGTGTGTAGCCGGCGGTGAGATCTGCGATCAACGGCGCCGTGACGGCCTCGACGTGGTTCTTCTTGCCGAGGTAGTACTCGGCGATGGCCTGGCGATCGGACCGCGCCGGCAGGTTGAACGTGATGATGCGGTCGAAGCGGCCCGGCCGCAGCAGCGCGGGGTCGAGATCGGCGGCCCGGTTGGTCGACGCCACGATGAGCACATTCGCGGCCTTGCGGGTCGGGCGGGATCGACGGCGAGCGTCGGGGAGGAACCCGTTGAACCAGTCGACGAACCAGGCCCGGAACTTCTGCGAGCCCGTCGGGAGATCGAAGCTCTGCATCTGCACGAGCAGTTCGTTGACGACACCGACGATGCCCTCGCGCATCGAGCCCGTGTTCATGCCGCTGCGCGCGCCGCCGATTGCGTCGAACTCCTCGATGTAGCCGATCGCGCCGCCCTCGTCGCGCGCCGCCTTGCGCAGCGCCTTGAAGAACGAGCGGATCTTCTTGTTCGTCTGCCCGTAGTACATCGACTGGAACTCGCTGGCCGACACGAACAGGAACGGCACCCCGGCTTCGGCGGCCATGGCCTTGGCGAGGTAGGTCTTGCCGGTGCCCGGGAGGCCTTCGAACAGCACGCCGCGCCGGGCGTTGCCGCCCATCTCCCGCTCGAAGGTCTCCGAGGCGAGGAACAGGTTCATGCTGTCGATCGCTTCACGCTTCGTGTGCTCGGCGCCGACCACGTCGTCGAGGCGGACGTTCGAGTCGGCGGGCCGCAGGAGTGTGTGCGGCGACCTCCCGGCGGTGAGGAACGGGATGAAGATGACGGTGCCGAGGATGAGGATCATCCCGAGCGCGATGACGATCTCGGGGTTGCCCTGAATCCATCCGGGCATACCGAGGCGAATCTGGTTGTCGGTCCCCAGCCGATACGCCAGCCAGCCGAAGATGATCGCGAGCGGCACGAGTGTCCTGCGAAGCCGACGCTGGCGCATACGTTCGCGATTCGCGGTGGCATCGATGTCGTTGCCGCGCAACATCGTGCCGTTCGTCAACTGTTCGATCTGCATGGAACCCCCGTGGTCGTCGTTGTCGGGCCGATGACGACGTCGCCGTCGTCACGCAACGTAGTCTTGGAACGCCCTGGGTGACAGACGGAGAGTGTCAAGTCATCGTCAAGATCCGAGCAGTGTCACACGCCGACGGAGCCGTGTCATGCGCCGACGCGGCAAGCTGTCGAACGCGGACCGAGCCGCCTTACTCGTAGACGAAGCACCCGTCGTCGAGATCGGTGGCCGGCAGCGTGTCCTTCTCGGCCCAGTAGTCCTGGCTGTGCTCCCACTCGGGTTTGTCACCGCGTTGGGGCAGCAGGTGCATCCCGCGCATCAGGTAGCCGGGGTTGAAGTTCTCCGGGTCGATCCACGGCAGGATGGGCATGTCGGCGTCTTCCGGGCGCAAGGCAACGGTCACCTTCGACGCGCCCTTTGCCTTCATGTGCGCCAGGAGTTGGCACACGAAGTCGGCAATGAGGTCGGCGCGAAGCGTCCAGCTGGCGCGGAAGTACCCGAACACCCACACCATGTTCGGTACGCCGGTGAACATCATGCCGCGATAGGTGATCGTGTCGTGGAACACCAGCGGTTCGCCGTCGATGACGAAGTCGATGTCGCCGAGCGCACTCAGGTTGAACCCGGTCGCCGTGACGATGATGTCGGCGGTGAGCTCGGCGCCCGACTTCAGCTTGATGCCGCTCTCGGTGAAGGTCTCGATCTCATCGGTCACCATCGTGGCCTTGCCGGCGCTGATGCCCTTGAACAGATCGCCGTCGGGGACGAACGCGATCCGCTGCCGCCACGGCAGGTATCTCGGCGTGAAGTGTGTTTCGACGTCGTATCCCTCGGGCAACAGCTCGCGGACCCCGTTGATCAGCATGTCACGCACGAGTTCGGGCTCGTCGAAGGAGAGCTTGGTGATCATCGCCTGTTCGTGCAGCAACTTGCGGCGCACGATCTCGTGGATCCAGCTCTTGTCGATCTCGAGCTCGCGCAGGGTGTCGGCGAGGTCGTTGACGTTGCGACCTGGAAAGAAGTAGGTGGGTGAGCGCTGCAGCACGGTGATGTGGTTGCAGTCGCCGGCCATCGCCGGTACCAGCGTGGCCGCGGTGGCGCCCGACCCGATCACGATCACGTCCTTGCCGGTGTAATCGAGATCGTCGGGCCAGGTCTGCGGGTGAACGATCGTGCCGGTGTATCGGTCCATCCCCGGCCAGTCGGGCGTGTAGCCCTGGGAGTGGCGGTAATAGCCCTGGCACATCCACAAGAAGTTCGTCGTGAACCGACGGACCTCGCCGGTGTCGGTGCGGGTTGCCACGATGGTCCACAGGTTCGTGTCGCTCGACCAGCCGGCAGTGTCGATGCGGTGTTGGTAGCGGATGTGGCGCCCGAGGTCGTTCTCCTCGATGACCTCGCCCATGTAGCTGAGAATCTCCTCGGCCGTGGCGATGGGCGGGCCGGTCCACGGCTTGAAGCGGTAACCGAAGGTGTAGAGGTCGCTGTCCGAGCGAATACCGGGGTAGGTGTGCGTCCGCCAGGTGCCGCCGAAGCTTTCGAGACTGTCGAGCACGACGAACGTCGTTGCCGGGCACTGGGTGCTGAGGTGGTACGCCCCTCCCACTCCCGAGATGCCGGCGCCGACGATGATGACGTCGAAGTGCTCCACCGCGGGAGCGGCGCCGGAAACGTCGCCGAACTCGGTTGATGTCCCAGTTGTCGTCGGGGCTGTCTGGGCCATGGGCACGCTCCTCTCGGTGGGCCCGCTGTCCGAGCCCAGGCGCTCCATTCTGCGTGACCTCGCCCGTCCTCACCAGGGACCTTCGACCCGGTCTCTCCCGGGACCGGCAACCGCGCCGGGTGGCAGCCGGGCCCAGCCGGGTGGCGGCCGAGCCCAGCCGGGTGGCAGCCGGGCCCAGCCGCGTCGCAGCCGAAATCGCGAAGGTCGGCGCCGGTACGCTTCCGTCCGTGGTAGCACCAGGTGGTCAAGAGTCGGGATTCGGCGCGAACTCGTGGCTCGTCGAAGAGATGTACGAGCGGTTCGTCGCGGACCCGGCCTCGGTGAGCGAGTCGTGGCAGGATTTCTTCGCCGACTACCGCTCGCAGGCACCGACGGCGTCACTTGCCGCGACCGCCTCGCCGATCGCCACGCCGACCGCCTCACCAGCCGCGACACGATCCGTTGTGCAAGGCATTGCGCTAGGCGCGACACAAGCCGTTGCGACTGCTGAGGAGCCGGGCTCGCCGATCCGCGGCGCCGGTGCGGCGATCGCCTCGAACATGGCGCGCAGCCTCGAGGTGCCGACGGCCACGAGCTTCCGCAACGTGCCGGCCAAGCTGCTCGAGGTCAACCGCAAGGTGATCAACGGCTTCCGTGAGCGCACCGGCCAGACCAAGGTCAGCTTCACCCATCTGATCGGGTATGCGATCGTTCGGGCAATCGCCGACGCTGTGCCGGCGATGAAGAACAGCTTCGTCAGCGGGTCCGACGGCAAGCCCCGCCTGGTCGTCAACGAGCACGTCAACATGGGACTGGCGGTCGACGTGGACAAGGCCGATGGCAGCCGCACGCTCGTCGTTCCCGTCGTGCGGGATGCCGACACGCTCGACTTCGCGGGCTTTCTCGCCGCCTACGAGGACATCATCCGCAAGGTCAAGCAGCAACAAGCTGACGATCGACGACTTCCAGGGCGCGAACGGTCAGCTCACCAACCCCGGCACGATCGGCACCGTCCAGTCGGTGCCGCGCCTCATGCCCGGGCCAGGGCGTCATCGTCGGCGTCGGCAGCATCGACTACCCGGCCGAGTTCGAGGGCGCCGACCGCCGCAACCTCAGCTCGCTCGGCGTCAGCAAGGTCGTCACGATCACGAGCACCTACGACCACCGCATCATCCAGGGCGCCGAGTCCGGTCTGTTCCTGAAGCGGGTCCACGAGCTGCTGCTCGGTGACCACGGCTTCTACGACGACGTCTTCCACGCGCTCGGCATGCCGTACGAGGCGGTCAAGTGGCGTCCCGACGCCAACTCCGATCGACCGCGAAGAGGCGATGCTCGCCAAGCAGATGGCGGTCGCCAAGCTGATCAGGGTCTATCGGGTGCGCGGCCACCTCATCGCCGACCTCGACCCGCTGCGCTGGCAGGAGCCGCTCACACCCCGCGAGCTCGACCCTGCCACCTACGGCCTCACGATCTGGGACCTCGACCGCGAGTTCCTCACCGACGGCGTGGGCGGCGGCGACAAGATGCCCCTCGGCGACCTGCTCGGCGTGCTCCGCGACGCGTACTGCCGCACGATCGGCGTCGAGTACATGCACATCCAGAACCCCGACGAGCAGCAGTGGATCCAGGCCCAGGTCGAAGGCGCCCGTCAGCACGCCGCTCCAAGGAGCGACAAGCACCGCATCCTCGAACGCCTGAACGCGGCCGAGGCGTTCGAGAAGTTCCTCGCCACGAAGTACGTCGGGCACGAAGCGATTCGGCATCGAGGGCGCCGAGTCGGCGATCCCGATCCTCGACGACGATCCTGTCGCAGCGCCGCCGACGCCGGGCTTCGACGGTGCGGTCATCGGCATGGCGCACCGCGGACGGCTCAACGTGCTGTCCAACATCATGGGCAAGAGCTACGAGGCGATCTTCTCCGAGTTCGAGGGCCACATCGACCCGACGTCGGTGCAGGGCTCGGGCGACGTCAAGTACCACCTCGGCATGAAGGGCAAGTACGTCAGCCCGTCCGGCGCCGACATCCCGATCGAACTGGCCGCCAACCCGAGCCATCTCGAAACGGTCGACCCGATCGTGCTCGGCATGGCGCGCGCCCAGCAGGACCAGATCGAGCCGGCCGGCGGCGTTCACGCGTGCTGCCGGTGCTGATCCACGGCGACGCCGCGTTCGCCGGCCAGGGCGTGGTCGCCGAGTCGCTGGCGATGAGCGACATCGGCGGCTACCGCATCGGCGGCACGATCCACCTGATCATCAACAACCAGATCGGCTTCACCACCGCGCCGCAGTACGCCCGCTCGTCGTTGTACTGCACCGACGTCGCCAAGACCGTCCAGGCGCCGATCTTCCACGTCAACGGCGACGATCCCGAGGCGTGCGTCCGGGTCGCCAAGCTCGCGTGGGAGTACCGCCAGCGCGTTCCACAAGGACGTCGTGATCGACATGGTGTGCTACCGGCGTCACGGCCACAACGAGGGCGACGACCCGAGCTACACCCAGCCGCTGATGTACAAGGCGATCGCCGAGCGTCGCAGCGTGCGCAAGCTGTACGTCGAGTCACTGGTGCGGCGCGGTGACATCACGCGTCGACGAGGCCGAGGACGCGCTCGGCGACTTCCACGACAAGCTGCAGGTCGCGCTCGACGAGACCCGCTCGCACGCGCCGCCGAAGGGATCAAGGCGTGCCACGACCACCCAAGCCACTCGGCGTTCTGCCGCACATCGAGACCGGCGTCGACCGTGCGGTGCTCGACTCGATCTTCCGCAAGCTCACCGACTATCCCGAAGGGTTCACCGTCCACCCCAAGCTGGGCAGGCAGTTCGAGGCGCGCACGGCGTTGTACCGCCGAGGGCGAGGTCGACTGGGCGACCGCCGAGGCGCTGGCCTATCGGGTCGCTCGTGCTCGAAGGCCATCCCGTGCGGCTCGCCGGGCAGGACTCGCGCCGCGGCACGTTCAGCCAGCGGCATGCCGCGCTCGTCGATTTCGAGACCGGCGAACCGTGGATCCCCATCGACAACCTGGACGGCGCGCAGGCGAAGTTCTGGGTGTTCGACTCGCTGCTGTCGGAGTACGCGGCGCTCGGGTTCGAGTACGGCTACAGCCAGGCCAACCGCGACGCGCTCGTCCTGTGGGAGGCGCAGTTCGGCGACTTCGTCAACGGCGCGCAGATCGTCATCGACCAGTACATCGTCGCGGCGGAGGACAAATGGGGACAGCAGAACGGCGTCGTGCTGCTGCTCCCGCACGGCTACGAGGGCCAGGGTCCCGAGCACAGTTCGGCGCGCATCGAGCGATTCCTCATCCTGGCCGCCGAGGACAACATCCAGATCGTCAACGCCACGACGGCGGCCAACTACTTCCACCTGCTGCGCCGCCAGGTGCACTCGGTGCGCCAGACACCGCTGATCGTGTTCACACCCAAGCAGGGCCTGCGGATGAAGCAGACCCGCTCGACGATCGAGGAGCTGACGACGGGTTCGTTCCAGGAGGTGCTCGACGACCCCGGCGACATCGACGCCGACGCGGTGACGCGGATCGTGTTCTGCTCCGGCAAGGTCGCGTGGGATGCGATCGCCGCCCGCGACGAGCGACAGGCGCCGGTCGCCATCGTTCGGATCGAACAGCTCTACCCGCTGCCGACCGAACAGATGCTGGCGGTGCTCGCGAGGTATCCCAATGCCCGTGAGCTGCGTTGGCTGCAGGAAGAGCCCGACAACATGGGTGCGTGGACGTTCATCGAACGCCACACGTGGCGGATCAAACAACAGGGCTACGACCTGCAACATGTCGCCCGTGTCGAGTCGGGGAGCCCGGCGACCGGGTCCAAGACCATCCACGACCAGGAGCTCGTCGACCTCATGGAGCGAACCTTCGGCTGAGCGACGTCCCCGACCGCTCCGGCGTCGGGTGTTTGCGTTGCGTCGGGTGTTTGCGTTGCGGTTTTCGCGTCGCAAACACCCGACTCGGCGACGAGGGCTGCGGAAATCGACGGGCAAAGGCCTCGGAGGGGCCGGTGCGAGTGACGCCGTCGAAATCCGACAGTACCGCTCGGATCATCAGCGGCGAGCCTACGATGGGTGACTGCGGACACCTCCCAGGTCGCCGCGGCGTCGCATCTGCTCGTCGCGGCCGAATCCAGGAACCGCATCGACGACCAGGAACGAGACATAGATGACATCCAGGAACGGGCCGAGCCACGTCGTGGTCGACGGCTCGAACATTGCGACCGAGGGTCGGTCGCTGCCGAGCCTCGCCCAACTGAGCGAGGCGGTGGAGAGCTTCATGGAGGACCACCCCGACACTGCGATCACGGTGGTGGTCGACGCAACGTTCGGCCACCGCATCGACAAGAAGGAGGTCGCCGAGTTCGAGGCTGGGATCTCGAACAACGAATTGGTCGCGCCGCCCGCCGGAGCGGTCGGTCGCGGCGACGCATTCGTGCTGTCGATTGCAGAGAAGGCGAACGCATCGATCCTCTCGAACGACTCCTTCCAGGAGTTCCATGCGGATTACGAATGGCTGTTCGACGAGGGCCGGCTGATCGGCGGCAAGCCGGTGCCGCATGTGGGTTGGGTGTTCGTCGATCGCGTGCCCGTCCGTGGCCCGGTGAGCCGCAAGGCGACGCTGGCTTCCAGGGGTCGGGGCGGATCCAGGCGCAGCGACGGTGGCCGAACTCCGGGGCCCACGCGCAGCGGCAGCCCACTCGCGAACGAACCGATGCCGGTACCGAAAACCCCGCCTCCTCGCGGTGCGAAGGCGCCGATTGAAGCGCCGGTCGGGCGAGCGCCGGCGGCGAGCACGTCGGTTACCCCGAAAGCTGCGCCACGTGCCGGCGAAGTGGTCAACGAACTTATGCCGTTCCTCGAGTTCGTCGAACATCATCCGGTGGGCACGAGTGTGAACGGCACCGTCGAGTCGTACTCGTCACACGGCGCCTACATCTCGATCGGTGACGATGGCGTGCGTGGGTACATCCCGCTGCGGCTGATGGCCGACCCGGCGCCGACGAGTGCCCGCAAGATGATGCAACTGGGCGAGGCGGTCACCGTCGTCGTGGTCAGTTTCGCGGCCGCCCGGCGCAGCATCGACTGTGCGTTGCCCGACATGGTCGAGCACGTCGTCCCCGATGCCGGCGCGGCGCTGATCGAGGCCGCGGTTGCGCAGTCGGTGGCCGCCACCCCACGACGACCGAGGAAGGTGGGTCCAGCGACGCAGGCTGCGAACGCGGCGCCGGTGAAGGCGCCCGCCGTGGCAGCGACAGCCAAGATGGCAGCGGGCAAGAAGACCGCGGCGAGGACAACCGTACCGAAGACAACCGCGGCGAAGACGACCGCACCGAAGACATCCGCGGCGAAGACATCCGCGGCGAAGACGACCGCACCGAAGACATCCGCGGCGAAGACATCCGCGGCGAAGACATCCGCGGCGAAGACATCCGCGGCGAAGACATCCGCGGCGAAGACATCCGCACCGAAGACAATCGCGACGACGACCGCGGCGACAAAGACTGCGACGAGCACTGCGGCCGCGCAGACGACCGCACCGAAGACGACCGCACCGAAGACGACCGCACCGACGACGGCGAAGAGGACTGCGGCCAAGAAGACCGCTGTGAAGCAGACCAATGCGACGAGGATTGCACCGAACAAGATTGTGCCGACGAAGGCCGCAGCCGAAAGTGTGCCGGACAAGAGTGCGCCGGACAAGAGTGCGTCGGCCGAAAGTGCGCCGGACAAGATTGTGCCGACGAAGGCCGCAGCCAAGAGCGCGCCGGCCAAGATTGTGCCGACGAAGGCCGCAGCCAAGAGTACGCCGGCCAAGAAGAGCGCGCCGGCCAAGAAGATCGAGGCGGCCAAGAAGGCCGCGGCGGCCAAGCCGTCCGCGACCAGTGCGATTCCCGCCGCCGGGCCCAGCTGACATGCGTCTCGCGACGTGGAACGTCAACTCGTTGCGTGCCCGGCAGGAGCGAGTGCAGGAGTGGCTCGTCGAAGTCGAGCCCGACGTGGTGATGCTGCAAGAGACCAAGCTCGCCGACGACGCGTTCCCGACGCTCGCGTTCGGGGCGCTCGGATACGACTGTGCGCACTACGGGCAAGGCCAGTGGAACGGTGTCGCGATCCTGTCGAAGGTCGGCCTCGACGATGTGGTTGCCAACTTCGCTCCGGGGATCGAGCCCGACCCTGACGCGCGCATCATCACCGCGACGTGCGGCGAGATCCGTGTCAGCAGCGTCTATGTGCCCAACGGTCGCTCGCTCGACGACGACCACTATCAGTACAAGCTGTCCTGGCTCGATCGTCTGCGTGAACACCTCGATGCCGACACCGACCCGAGTCGTGCGATCGTGGTCGGAGGTGACTTCAACATCGCCCCCGACGATCGTGACGTCCACGATCCGGCCAAGCTCGTCGGGGCGACCCACGTCAGCGAACCCGAGCGTGAACGGCTCCGGTCGTTGGAGGCATGGGGCGTCACCGATGTCTTCCGCACGCTGTACTCGGCCGACCGCGTGTACTCGTGGTGGGACTACCGCGCCGGAGATTTCCACCAGGGGCGGGGGATGCGGATCGACCTGTTGATGTGCTCCCGGTCGATCGTCGAGCGGGCCACGTGGGCCGTCATCGACCGCAACGCCCGCAAGGGAACATCGCCGAGTGACCACGCTCCGGTGATCGTCGACCTAGAAAATTGAAACAGGGCCCGCGCCGGCCGCCGATTCGGCGAGCAGCGGGACGATCTGCGGTGCGAGCCGGCGAGCGGTGATCAGACCGAATGACGTGACGTCAGCGAGTTCCTCGGCGTTCGCCGGCCGGTGTCGGGCAATGGCCGACAAGTCGCGATCGGTGCACAGTTCGGTCGGCAGCACGTCGAGTTGCCTCGCCCAGTTGGCCCGCCATTCCTGCAGCGCTTCGAGCAGTGGATCGACCGTGGACAGGCGACCGCTGCGTTGCGGTGGGGCCGCGGTCACAGGTTCGGTGATGTCGAGGCCGTCGATCAGCGGGCTCGTGGTACGGGCGTAGCCGCCGCGACGTTGTGCATGGGAGACGACGAGTCGGTCGGTCGCCCGGGTGATCGCGACGTAGAGCAGCCGCCCCTCCTCCGATCGGCCCTGCGCGGTCGAGGCGGTCTTGTGGGGGACGAGGCCCGACTCGACGCCGGCCAGCACGACGGTGTGCCACTCGCGCCCCTTCGATGCGTGGAACGTGAGCACCTCGACGCCACCGGCCGTGTCATCGTGGAACGGGTTGGTGGTCGCGACCCAGGCGCGAAAGCCTGCGCCGTCGCCGAGTGACATCTCACGGAGGAAGGCGAGCACGGCGTGTGCCACGCGGCGATCGACATCGCTCTCCGGTTCGACGATGCGCAGGTGGGAACGGCTACGGGGTCGACCCGCGGTGATCTCCTCGGCCGTGGGCGCATCGAGTGTGTCGTGGGCCCAGGCCCGGAGTTGCGATGCCGAACCGAGCGCGGCGACCTGTCGCACGGTGGCCTGCACGGGCGACCCGGATGAGCTGTCACTCTGTCGCATCGGCACCCAGGCGGCGCGCAGCGCGTCGACGATCGGCGCGATCTGTACGTTGGTCCGCACGAGCACCGCCACCTCTCCGGTGCGCACGAGGGTCGGATCGTCGGTGGCGACGAAGCGAGCGATTCGATCCGCCTCGGCATGCTCGTCGACCGAGTCGAGTTCGACGATGCTCGGCCCGTCGGCGCGGCTCGACACCAGTGACGCCGGCTGCTCGCTGGCGGCGAGCACGTGGAGGCCGGCATGCACGATCTGTGGGGTGCAGCGATGGTTCATCGGCAGCCGGATGATCTCGATCCCCGGAAATCGGTCCTCCACCTCGACCAGCAGCGCCGGGTCGGCGCCGTTGAAACCGTAGATCGCCTGTGACGGATCGCCGACCAGGAACAAGTCGTCGCGGCCTGCTCGGAGCAGATCGACCAGTTGATGTTGGAGCGGGTTGAGGTCTTGCGCCTCGTCGACCAACACGTGTCGGAAACGCCAGCGCAGCGAGTCGGCGAAGTCGGGATCTCGGCGGAGCTCCCGGATGGTGTGCGACAGCACATCGTCGAAATCGATGACGCCGCGTCGCCGCTTCAGCGCCTCGTACACGTTGTAGGCGGCCGCGCACTCGTCGACGCCGAGCGATGGGCGGCGCTGCGTGCGCCGCGCCGCCGAGGCGTAGTCGGTGGCGGTGATACCTCGAGCCGCTGCCCAGTTGATCTCGGCGAGGACGGTGTCGACGTTGCGGCGGCGCGGGCCGTCGAGTGTGTCGCCGACGAGCCGTCGCCGGTCGGCGACGACGGTCTTCGGACGTCGATCGGTGTCCGTCCACCGTTGCTTCAAGATGGCGAGCATCACCGAGTGGAACGTGCCGGCTTCGATGCGGTCACGAATCCCCGATCGCTGGAGGCGCCGCCGGAGTTCGCCGGCTGCTTCACGCGTGAACGTGAGCACGAGTGTGTGCCGTGCGTCGGCCGAGCCGGTCGCGATCCGGTACGCCACGCGCCGGGTGAGGACGCGGGTCTTGCCCGAACCGGCCCCGGCGATCACGGCGACCAGCCGTGATTCTGCGGCGACTGCTCGACGCTGATCTGCGTCGAGGTCGTCGAGCAGGATGTCGGTGCTCACGGCCGACAGCGTAGTCGTCGGGGCGGGAGGTGGTTCGGCATCTCTCGAACACACGTTCTTGCGGTCACACCGCGCCGATATGATCTCGGACATGACCGACACGGTGGTCCCTGCGCCGACATCCACGTCGACACCGACACCCACGCCGACATCGGATGTCGCCACGACCGAGCGTGCCCTCGCCCGAGTCCGAACTGATCTCGGCGGCGCCATTCAGCAACTACGGCGCCTCGGACGACCAGGTGTTCCGGATGGTGTCCGATTTCGCTCCGGCCGGCGACCAGCCGGCGGCGATCGAGTCCCTCGCCGCCGGTATCGATGCCGGGGAGCGCTTCCAGACCCTGCTCGGCATCACCGGTTCGGGCAAGTCGGCAACGATCGCCTGGACCATCGAGCAGACACAACGGCCGACGCTGATCCTCGCGCCGAACAAGTCGCTCGCCGCGCAGCTCGCACAGGAGATGCGCGAGTTCTTCCCCGACAACCGGGTCGAGTACTTCGTCAGCTACTACGACTACTACCAGCCCGAGGCGTACATCCCGTCGAGCGACACCTACATCGAGAAGGACTCCTCGATCAACGACGAGATCGACCGGCTGCGCCACTCGGCGACCGCCGCGCTGCTCACCCGGCGCGACGTGATCGTGGTCGCGTCGGTGTCGTGCATCTACGGCATGGGCAATCCCGAGGAGTACCGGGGCAATCTGCTCGACCTCAACGTCGGCGTCGACTACGACATGCGCAACATCCTGCGTCGTCTCGTCGACATGCAGTACGACCGCAACGACATGACGCTCGGCCGCGGCAACTTCCGGGTGCGTGGCGACACCATCGAGGTGCATCCGTCCTACGAGTCGACGGTGCTGCGCATCGAGATGTTCGGCGACACGATCGACCGCATCACCACGATCGACCCGCTGACCGGCGAGCAACTGAGCGAACTGGAGCGCGCATACGTCTTCCCTGCCACCCACTACGTCACCGGTTCCGAGCGTATGGCCAAGGCGATGGCCAAGATCGAAGTCGAACTCCAGCAGCGGTTGAAGTGGTTCGAGGACAACGACAAGCTGCTCGAAGCGCAGCGCTTGCGGATGCGCACGCAGTACGACCTCGAGATGATGAGCGAGGTCGGGTACTGCAACGGCATCGAGAACTACTCGATGCACATCGACGGCCGCGACTACGGCGAGCCGCCGTTCACGCTGCTCGACTACTTCCCCGACGACTATCTGCTCGTCATCGACGAGAGCCACGTCGCCGTGCCGCAGTTGCACGGCCAGTTCGCGGGCGACCGCAGCCGCAAGGACATGCTCGTCGAGCATGGCTTCCGCCTGCCGTCCGCGCGCGACAACCGGCCGCTCACGTTCGAAGAGGTCCTCGAACGCGTGAACCAGGGCGTGTTCCTCTCGGCCACGCCGTGCGCCCTACGAGCTGCGGGTGTCGACCAAGGTGGTCGAGCAGATCGTCCGCCCGACCGGGCTCATCGACCCCGAGGTGATCGTCAGGCCGACGAAGGGCCAGATCGACGACCTCATGGAGATGGTCAGCGGTCGCGTCGCCGACGGCGAGCGCGTGCTGGTCACCACGCTCACCAAGAAGATGGCCGAGGACCTCACCGACTACCTCCTCGAGCAGGGTCTGCGCGTCCGCTACCTGCACTCCAACATCGACACCATTCAGCGCATCGAGATCCTGCGTGGGCTGCGTCTCGGCGACTTCGACGTGCTGGTCGGCATCAACCTGCTGCGTGAAGGTCTCGACCTGCCCGAGGTGTCGCTGGTGTGCATCCTCGACGCCGACAAGGAGGGCTTCCTGCGCTCGGAGACGTCGCTCATCCAGATGATCGGCCGGGCTGCCCGCAACGTCGCCGGCCAGGTCGTGATGTACGCCGATCGGGTGACCGACTCGATGGAGAAGGCGATCGACGAGACGCATCGCCGTCGCCAACTGCAACTCGCCTACAACACCGAGCACGGCATCGATCCGCAGACGATCCGCAAGGCGGTCGGCGACATCCTCTCGCTGCTGCGTCCGGAGGGCGGGGCGCCGGCGCCGGGGAAGGATCGGCGTCGCCAGCGCGAGCGCGACAAGGTCCACCGCGATCTCAAGTCGCTCCCACAGCAGGAGTTGGCCCGCCTCATCCAGACGTTGGAAGAGGAGATGCACGAGGCGTCAGCAGCGTTGAAGTTCGAGTACGCGGCGCGCCTGCGTGACGAGATCAACGACATGCGCCGCGAGATCCGCGACGCCGAGTGACACCGGGTGACACCGGGTGACACCGGGTGATGTCGAGTAACGGAACACCTGTTCGCCGCTAGACTTCCGACCCGATGGCACCTCGTACCTCCGCCGGTCCGACCACGACGACCACGACGGCACTCCGGCCACGACGACCACTCCGGCCACGAAGGCCACGACGACCACGACGACCACTCCGGCCACGAAGGCCGCGAAGCCTCGTAGCCGAACAGCCCGTTCGGCGCGATCCGACGCCCCCCAGATCATCGTGCGCGGTGCGCGCGAGCACAACCTGAAGAACGTCAACGTCGACCTGCCCCGCGACAAACTGATCGTGTTCACCGGGCTGTCCGGGTCGGGCAAGTCGAGCCTCGCGTTCGACACCATCTACGCCGAGGGCCAGCGCCGCTACGTCGAGTCGCTCAGCTCCTACGCCCGCCAGTTCCTCGGGCAGATGGACAAGCCCGACGTCGACGTCATCGAGGGGCTGTCGCCGGCGATCTCGATCGACCAGAAGTCGGCGGGCCGCAACCCGCGCTCCACGGTCGGCACGATCACCGAGGTCTACGACTACCTGCGGCTCCTGTACGCCCGCATCGGCGTGCAGCACTGCCCGAACGACGGCGCCAAGCTGCAGCGCCAGACCCCGCAGCAGATCGTCGACCGCATCCTCGACATGGACGACGGCATCCGCTTCCAGGTGCTCGCACCGGTCGTTCGTGGCCGCAAGGGCGAGTACGACACGCTGCTCGAAGACCTCGTCGGGGCAGGGGTACGTGCGTGCCCGTATCGACGGCGAGACCGTCGACATCGACGAGTTCCTGAAGCGTGACGAGCGGCTTGCGAAGTACGAGAACCACAAGATCGAGATCGTCGTCGACCGGCTCGTGCTGAAGGAGGGCATCGAGCGGCGTCTCACCGATTCGCTCGAGCACCGCGCTCGGCCTGGCCGATGGAGTTGCCGAGATCGAAGTGGTGCCGCGTGCCGGTGAGGGGCCCGTCGAGACGCTCACCTTCAGTCAACATCTCGCCTGCCCGGTGTGTGGCTCCAGCTACGACGAGCCGGCCCCGCGCAACTTCTCGTTCAACTCGCCGTACGGCGCGTGCGTCGCCTGCGACGGGCTCGGCACCACGTTCGAGGTCGACCCGGAGTTGCTGATCCCCGACGCCGAGATGTCGATCGCCGACGGCGCGATCGCACCGTGGCGGAGCGCGCAACACGCAGTACTTCACCCGCATGCTCGAGTCGGTCGCCGAGGTCCACGACATCGACATGAACGTCCCGTGGGAGAAGCTCACGGCCAAGCAGCAGAAGGTGATCCTCCACGGCGTCGGCGGCAAGATGACGGTGACGTACAAGAATCGTTACGGCCGCACGAGGTCGTACTCGACCGAGTACGAGGGCGTCATCCCGTGGATCAAGCGACGTCACGAGGGCAGCGACAGCGACTGGTCGCGTGAGCAGTACGAGGGGTACATGCGCCTCGTGCCGTGTTCGGCGTGCGGTGGCGCACGACTCAAGCCGGCCACCCTCGCGGTCACCATCGAGGGCAAGCACATCGCCGACGTGAGCGACATGTCGATCGGCGAGGCGGCGACGTTCCTCGCCGACCTGGAGTTGTCCGAACGCGACCGGATGATCGCCGAGCGTGTCACCAAGGAGATCAACGCCCGGCTCGGCTTCCTCCTCGACGTCGGTCTCGACTACCTCACGTTGTCCCGCTCGGCGGGCACGCTCGCCGGCGGCGAGGCGCAACGCATCAGGCTGGCATCGCAGATCGGCTCGGGCCTCGTCGGCACGCTCTACGTGCTCGACGAGCCGTCGATCGGGCTCCATCAGCGCGACAACCGTCGCCTCATCGACACCCTCACCCGGCTGCGTGATCTCGGCAACACCGTGATCATCGTCGAGCACGACGAGGAGACGATCCGTGAGAGCGACTGGATCGTCGACATCGGTCCGGGCGCCGGCGAACACGGTGGCGAGGTCGTGTACTCGGGCCCCGTGAGCGGGATCATGCAGGTCAGCGAGTCGGTCACCGGTCAGTACCTGTCGGGCAAGAAGTCGATCCCGGTCCCGCGGCACCGGCGCGCCCAGGGGCTCGAGCGTCTCGTGATCGAGGGCGCGCGTGAGCACAACCTCCGAGATCTCACCGTCGAGATCCCACTCGGGAACTTCGTCGCCATCACCGGGGTCTCGGGGTCCGGCAAGTCGACGTTGATCCGCGACATTCTCCTGCCGGTGTTGATGCAGCGGATCTACAGCTCGAAGATGGCGCCGGGTAAGCACAAGCGGATCAACGGCATCGAGTATCTCGACAAGGTGATCGACATGGATCAGTCACCGATCGGTCGCACTCCTCGATCGAATCCGGCCACGTACACGGGCGTGTTCGACAGCGTGCGCAAACTGTTCGCCTCGACCAACGAGGCGAAGATCCGCGGCTACCTGCCGGGCCGGTTCAGCTTCAACGTCAAGGGCGGGCGCTGCGAAGCGTGCGCCGGCGACGGCACGATGAAGATCGAGATGCACTTCCTGCCCGACGTGTACGTGCCGTGCGAGGTCTGCAAGGGCGCCCGGTACAACCGTGACACGCTCGACATCGAGTTCAAGGGCAAGAACGTCGCCGACGTGCTCGACATGCCGATCACCGAGGCCGTCGACTTCTTTGCAAATCAGCCCGGCATCGCCCGGTACATGCAGACACTCGTCGATGTCGGCCTCGGCTACGTCAGGCTCGGCCAACCGGCGCCGACGCTGTCGGGCGGCGAGGCGCAGCGGGTCAAGTTGTCGGCCGAGTTGGCCAAACGCTCGACCGGTCACACGATCTATCTGCTCGACGAACCGACGACCGGGCTCCACTTCGACGACGTCCGCCGCCTGCTCACGGTGCTGCAACGCCTCGTCGATCAGGGCAACACGGTCCTCGTCATCGAACACAGCCTCGACGTCATCAAGACCGCCGATTGGGTGATCGATCTCGGCCCGGGTGGTGGCACCGGCGGCGGCACGGTCGTCGCCGAGGGGACACCCGAGCACATTGCGTCGGTCGAGGCCTCACACACCGGCCGCTTCCTCCGCGACGTCCTCACCGGCACACCCTGACCCCACCCTCGCCCACCGTCGCCCACCCTCGCCCACCCTCGCCCACCCTCGCCCACCGGTTGCGATGAGTTCTGGCGCGACCTGCTCTCGCCCACCCTCGCCCACCCTCGCCCACCGGTTGCGATGAGTTCTGGCGCGACCTGCTCGCGTCAACTCTCATCGGAGCACGGCGTGTTCCGGTTGCGATGAGTTCTGGCGCGACCTGCTCGCGTCAACTCTCATCGGAGCACGGCGTGTTCCGGTTGCGATGAGTTCGGGCGGACGCGGACGCGGTCAGCGGTTGCGGAGGCGTTTGGACAGGTCGTTGAGGCGCTTCTTCTCGTCGCCGGTGAGCGAGTCCATCCCGGTGGCGCCGATCTTGTCGAGGAGTGCGTCGAGCTCGGTCTGGTCGGCCGTCGATGGCGGTGACGTGACCGGGGCCTGGGCGCCGGACCCTGCTTCCACGGCCCCTCCACGACCCGCGACGAGCCCGGCCGTGTCGGCTTCTTCTGTTTCCTGCCCCGCTTCGCCTTCCTCGGGCGGCCCGAGTGGCCAGCACCGTCGAGCGGCAGGTGGGGGATCGGCCACCCCGTCGCCAGCCCCAACGATCGCCCGGCAACCAGCGAAACGGCGACACCGACGAGTAGGAAGATCACCTTGCCGGTTGCGTCGTTGCCGGTGTACTGCAGCAGGTTGAGCACGGTGAAGATCGCGGCGAGCGCCCAGAGCGGGATGACCTCGAACCACTTGACCCCCGGATAGGTGGCGGCGTACACCCAGATCCCGCCGAGGAACAGCGACGACAGACCGAACTCGACACTCGTGAAGTCGAAGCTGCTCTCGATTCCGCCGAGGATGGTGAGGATCACTGCCGGGATGATCGTGACGGCGAGCACCCACGCCACGAACTTGTTCCGGCCGAACAGACCCTCGAGCTGTTGTCCGAAGATCCAGAAGAAGACGATGCCGAGCAGAGCCCACACCGTCGGTTCGGTGGCGATGGGCCAGGTGAAGATCCTCCAGAACTCGCCGTCACGGACCAACGACGGCAGGAATATCAGCTTCTCGAACCACGAGCGTCCGAGGCCGTACACGAACATCGACGCAACGGCCAGCGTGCAGATGATGTCGGCGCCGGTGACGTCGAATCGGCCGGCGTGGAACCACCCGTCGTTGGGTCGTCGTCGGAAGAACGCGGCGAACTGGTCGGACATCGGGGCACACGGTACCGGCCTCTCCCTATGCTGCGGTGGTCATGGTGAAGCGCCCGCCGGCCGGCACGATCCCTGAACTCCCGGGGTCATATCAGTTCAAAGATGCGCACGGCCGCGTGATCTACGTCGGAAAGGCGTCGAACCTCCGACAGCGCCTGTCGAACTACTTCCAGTCGCCGCGAAACCTGCATCCGCGCACCGCGCAGATGGTGGCGACGGCCGAGTCGGTCGAGTGGACGACGGTGCGCAACGAGGTCGAGGCGCTCATGCTCGAGTTCAGCCTCATCAAGCAGCACCATCCGCGGTTCAACGTCCGATTGCGCGACGACAAGAGCTACCCGTTCCTCGCGGTGACCGTCGAGGATCGGTGGCCCCGGGCGATGGTCATGCGGGGCCGCAAGCGCAAGGGAACGCGCTACTTCGGCCCCTACGCCCACGCGTATGCGATCCGTGACACGCTCGATCTGCTGCTGCGGAGTTTCCCGGTCCGCACCTGCAGCCCGGCGAAGTTCAACCAGCACGAACGGCTCGGGCGGCCGTGCCTGCTGTTCCACATCGAGAAGTGCTCGGGGCCCTGCGTCGGGGAGATCGACGAGGCCGCCTATCGCCAATTGGTGAACGAACTGTGCGAGTTTCTCGGTGGTGACACCGACGACATCATCAAGCGGCTCGAAGCCGAGATGACCTCGGCGGCGACCGAACTGGAGTTCGAACGGGCGGCCCGCCTGCGAGATCGTCTCGCGGCCGTCCGTCGCGCGGTCGAGAAGCAACAGATGGTCGGTGACCGCGACGAGGACCTCGACGTCATCGGCATCGCGGAGGACGAGCTCGAAGCTGCCGTCCAGGTGTTCTACGTCCGCAAGGGTCGTGTCCTCGGCCGCAAGGGGTTCATCCTCGACAAGGTCGAGGACCTCACGCCGGGCGGGCTCGTCAACCGGATCCTCGAGGCGATGTACGGCGACGAGCCGATCCTCGGGGTACCGAAACACGTCCTGGTGCCGTGGGACGCGGACGACATCGGGATCTACGAGGAATGGCTGACGCATCTTCGCGGGTCGAAGGTCCAGATCCGGGTGCCCCAGCGCGGTGACAAGGTCGACCTGCTCGAAACCGTGACCCGCAATGCGAAAGAGGAGTTCACGAGGCATCGTCTGCGGCGGGCGAGCGACCACAACACACGCAGCCGTGCGCTCACCGAGTTGCAGGATCACCTCGGTCTGCCCGAAGCGCCCCTACGCATCGAGTGTTACGACATGGCGCACATCCAGGGCACCGACTACGTGGGTTCGATGGTCGTGCTCGAAGACGGCCTGCCGAACAAGCGTGAGTACCGGCGCTTCAAGATCCGCGACGTGCCCGGCAACGACGATTACGCGGCGATGTCCGAGGTCGTCCGACGCCGCCTCCAGGCGTATCTCGACGAGCGTGACAGGCCGATCACCGAACGGGGTGACAAGCCCGGCAAGTTCGCCTACCCGCCGCAGCTGCTGCTCGTCGACGGCGGAAAGGGCCAGCTCAGCGCGGCGAAGCGGGTGATCGACGAACTCGAGCTGACCGACGAGATTCCGGTCGCGGGGTTGGCGAAGCGATTCGAGGAGGTGTTCATCCCCGGCCGATCGGAGCCCGTGGAGATCCCGCGGGGGAGCGAAGCGTTGTTCATGTTGCAGAGGATTCGAGACGAAGCGCACCGCTTCGCCAACACGTTCCACGGCGAGCGACGCAGCAAACGCATGACCGCGAGCGCGCTCGACGGCATCCCCGGCCTCGGCGAGACACGCAAGGCGAAGCTCACCAAGGCGCTGGGCGGGGTGAACGCAGTGAAGCGTGCCGATCTCGATGAGCTCACCGCGTTGACGTTCCTGCCCGATGCCGTAGCGCGGGCCGTGTACGACAAGTTCCACCCCGCCACGTGACCGCCCGTCCCTTTTGACCGCTCGTCCGTTGACCGCGACCTACACTGTCCCCCGACCTATACGTCGTCCCCCGACCTGCAACGTTCCCCGACCTGCATCGTCCCCCGACCTGCATCGTCCCCCGACCTGCATCGTCCCCCGACCTGCATCGTCCCCCGACCTGCATCGTCCCCCGACCTGCAACGTTTGCGTCGGGATTCTTGCGGACCGGGTCTCCAACATCCCGACGCAAACGATGATTGAGGGGCTGGGGCTGGGGCTGGGGCTGGGGCTGGGGCTGGGCTACTGGCTGTCAGGCGAACGTGGCGCTCAGCGTGGCGATCACTTCGGTGAGGCGGTCGTGGCGTTCCTGTCGGGTCTCGCCGAAGGTGAAATCGGGAACGATGAACTCGTCGAATCCGAGTTCGACGTAGCGGGCGATCTCCTCGGAGATCTGCTCGATCGTGCCGACGATCGTCCGCGCGCCCATGGCTCCGCCGCGAATCTTCTCGATGGCGTCAGCGCTGTCGGTGACGATCACGAGCGCCTGGACCGATTTGCGTAACGTCGCGGGGTCGCGCCCCACCCGATCGCAGGCCGTGAGCAGCTTCGCGAGCCCGGCAGATGCAAGTTCAGGTGCGCCCCACGTATTCCACTCGTCGGCGTGAGTTGCCGTGATCCGCAGCATCCGCGGCCGGGCGCTCCCGACGAGTATCGGAAGCGGTGATTGGATCGGCTTCGGATCGCTCGTCGCGTCGGTGATCACGTAGCACTCACCGTCGAAAGAGGTCCGCTCTTCGGTGAGCAAGCTGCGCACGATCTGGATGGCCTCCTCGAACCGGTCCACCCGTTGCGCGGCCGGTTCGAGCGGGATCCCATATGCGTGATGCTCGTTGATCTGCCACCCGGCGCCGATCCCCAACACGAGGCGGCCGTTGGAGATGTGGTCGATGGTCGCCGCCCGGTTGGCGAGCACGGCAGGGTGGTGTACCGACGTCGGTGCGACGAGTGAGCCGAGACGCACTCGTTCGGTGACCGCGGCGATCGCCGGCAGCATCGCCCAGCACTCGTGGACGTCTCCCGGCTCGATCGTTTCGCCCCCGCTGTCGGGCATGTAGTGGTCGGCGAACCAGACGCCATGCCATCCCTCGGCGTCGGCGAGGCGGGCGAGGTCGAGCACCTCGGCGGGCGGGCGACCGGGGTTCGGCCAGACGGAGAACTTCATACGACGCGACGGTACCGGCTCGACGTCACCTCGGACCCCGGCTCCCGTTGCGATGAGAGTTGGCGCGAGGGGGTCGCGCTCGTCCTCATCGGTGCGCTGGTTGGACGTGTTGCGATGAGAGTTGGTGCGAGGGGGTCGCGCTCGTCCTCATCGGTGCGCTGGATCGGTGGGACGGATCGACGTGGCGGGATGCGCGGGAGCGGCGGGATTCAGCCCGGACCGCCGAAGTGGGACGGCCTGTCACCGCTACCTCCGCCACATCGACTACCTCCGCCACATCGACTACCTCCGCCACATCGACTACCTCCGCCACATCGACTACCTCCGCCACATCGACTACCTCCGCTACATCGACTACCTCCGAGACCTCCGGACAGGAAGATCTAGCCTCGGCCCGATGAGCGATCACGACCTGTGGGAGGACCACGCCCAATGGTGGATCGACGGGTTCACCGATGGGGCCGATCCCGAGTACGAGGAGCAGATCCTGCCGCTGGCCGCCGCCGAGTTGGCCGGATACGATCGGGTTCTCGATATCGGGTGCGGTGACGGCCAGATCAGCCGTCTCCTGGCAGGCGCGGGTGCCCGCGTGGTCGGGATCGACCCGACCGCGAATCAGATCCGCGTGGCGGCCGAGCGCGGTGGCGGCCCGAGCTACCTCAGGTCGGGCGCAGCTCAGCTCCCGTTCGCCGACCGCTCGTTCGACGCGGCCGTCGCGTGCCTCGTGTTCGAGCACATCGACGACGTCCGTGCCGCCATCGAGGAGGTCGCGCGGGTGGTGCGACCCGGTGGGCGCTTCAGCTTCTTGCTGAACCACCCTCTGCTGCAGACGCCCGGCAGCGGGTGGATCAGTGACCACACGGTCGATCCTGCCGAGTCGTACTGGCGAATCGGCGCATACCTGGTGCAGCAGGAGTCGGTCGAGCAGGTCGAGCGGGGTGTCTTCATCCGGTTCATCCATCGGCCGCTGTCCGTGTACGTCAACGCGTTGGCCGAGGCCGGCCTGGTGCTCGAGCGGATGCTGGAACCGGCGCCGCCCGACGGGTTCCTCGAACGAGCTGACGAGTACGCAGCAGCGTCGGCGATCCCGCGGCTGCTGTATCTCCGGTTGCGCCGCACCGATCAGTGGTCACAGCCACGCAGCGGGCAGCAGCCACGCACCGATCAATAGCCACGCAGCGATCATCGGCCTTAGCCACCCAGCGACCAGCGCCCAGTCGGTAAGGTTCGGCCGTGGCCGACATTGTCCTGATCACCGGCTTGTCCGGCGCCGGAAGGTCCGGTGTGGCCGATGTGCTCGAAGACCTCGGCTGGTTCGTCGTCGACAATCTGCCGACCGCCCTGATCGGCACGATCGTCGAACTCGCCGCGAAGCCGACGAGCGACATCGACCGCCTGGCCCTGGTGGCGGGGCGACAGCATGCCGAGGTGCTCACCAAGGTGGGCGAGCTCCGCGCCGCCGGGCACCGGCTGACCGTGCTCTTCCTCGATGCGACGACACCCGAGTTGGTGCGTCGCTACGACGCCACGCGGCGGTTGCACCCGCTGTCGGAGGACGCGGACGGTCTCGTCGAGTCGATCGAACTCGAGCGTGCCATCCTCGATCCGGTCCGGGGTGCGGCCGATCTGGTGATCGACACCACCGACCTCAACGTGCACCAACTGAAAGAGCGCGTGGTTCGGGCGTTCGACGCGCAGCGTGAGTCGCGGCTCCAGGTCGCGGTGGAGAGCTTCGGGTTCAAGCACGGCCTGCCACTCGACGCCGACATCGTGATGGATGTCAGGTTCCTCCCGAACCCGCACTGGGAGGATGACTTGCGCCACCTCACGGGGCACGACGCGAAAGTGCGCGACTACGTCCTCGAAACGGCTGCGGGCTCGGCCTTCGTCGACCAGTTCGATCAGTTGCTCGGCTCGCTGCTGCCGCAGTACGAGGCCGAGGGACGGAGCTACCTGACCGTCGCGGTGGGCTGCACCGGTGGACGGCACCGGTCGGTCGCGGTCGCGGAGGAACTCGCGGAGCGGTTGCGTGGGCGCGGGGTGGCGGTTCGCACCAACCATCGCGACGTCTCGCGTTGACCCCACTACAGTCGGGCTCGCTCCGCCGAGCCGGTAGCGCAGCCACCCACGACGAACCAACGACGAACCAACGACGAACCAACGACGAACCAACGACGAACCCACGAAGGAAGAAGGAACGCATCAC
>CAVPET010000081.1:0-16662 GCA_963703525.1 Ilumatobacteraceae bacterium
GTCTGGTCGACGATGGCTCGCGAGCAACCGTGATCGATGGGGCGCTGACATCGCTCGACGCCACCGACCCGCTGATGACCGCCGACCTCGAACGGCTCGAGAACGTCCGCCGGCGCCGAGCCGAGGCAGCGCACGAATTCTTCGAACGCGTCGCTCCGATCTGGGACGAGGAGCGATCGATGCACGCTGCTGATGCGGCCGTGGACGGCGCCATCCTCGACGCGATCGGTCCCGGCCCGATCGGGCGGATGGTCGATCTCGGCACCGGTACCGGCCGAATCCTGCGGATACTCGCGCACCGGGCCGGTCGGGCCGTCGGCCTCGACGCGAGCCATTCGATGCTGTCGGTGGCGCGGGCAAACCTCGAGCGAGCCGACCCGGGGAACGACGGCATCACTCGGTGCGAACTGCGTCAGGGCGACGTCTACAGCCCACCATTCGATCCCGCCTCGTTCGACCTCGTCGTCATCCACCAGGTGCTCCACTACCTCGACGATCCAGCCCGCGCGATCGCCGAAGCGGCACGACTCGTCGCTCCCGGTGGACGGCTGCTCGTGGTCGACTTCGCTCCGCATCACCACGAGTTCCTCCGAGACGCACAGGCACATCGGCGTCTTGGCTTCGCGCATGACCAGCTCCGCAACTGGATGGAAGTGGCCGGGCTCGACTGCTCGACCATTCGTGACCTGGAACCACCCGCCGGGCCGGACGGTGATGGTCTCACCGTCACCATCTGGCTGGCGACCGATCGCTCCACGCTGAAAGGCGTCGCATGACCAATTTCCCTGCCGGTTCCCCCGCCGGCGCCCGCACGTCCGGTTCCCCCGCCGGTTCCCCCGCCGGTTCGCCCGCCGGCGCCCGCACGAACGTCACCTGCACGAACGTCACCCGGGCCCATCCGTTCGCGTCGCATCCGATCGCGCAACTCGCCCGAGAGCGCATCCTCGTGCTCGACGGCGCGATGGGCACCGAGATCCAACAGCTCCACTTCGCCGAGGGCGACTTCCGCGCCGATCGCTTCGAGCACCATGCCTGCGACCTCGGCGGCAACAACGACCTGCTCGTGCTCACCCAGCCCGACGCGATGCGCGAGATCCATCTGCGTTACCTGCTCGCGGGCGCCGACATCGTCGAGACGAACACGTTTTCCAGTACCCGTGTGTCACAAGGCGACTACGGCACCGTCGAGTTCGTCACGGAGTTGAACCTCGCCGCCGCTCGGATCGCCCGTGAAGCAGCAGAGGAGGCGCACGGCCGAGACGGAAGGCGACGCTTCGTCGCCGGCGCCGTCGGCCCCACGAACATGACCCTGTCGATCTCGCCGCGCGTCGAGGATCCCGGCTATCGCGCGATCACGTTCAGTGCGCTCGCGGCCGCCTATCAGGAACAGATCGAAGCGCTGGTCGAGGGTGGCGTCGACGTGCTGCTGATCGAGACGGTCTTCGACACCCTCAACGCGAAGGCGGCGATCGTCGCTGCCCGTCGTGCGTTGGCCACGTCGGGCAAGGCAATCCCGCTGATGATCTCCGGCACGATCACCGATCGCAGCGGTCGCACGCTGTCGGGCCAGACACCCACCGCGTTCTGGCAATCGATCCGCCACGCCCAGCCGCTCACGGTCGGGCTGAACTGTGCGCTCGGCGCCGAGGAGATGCGTCCGCACGTCGAGGAGATCGCGACGGTGGCCGACACCTTCGTGTGCGTGTACCCGAACGCCGGTCTACCGAACGAGCTCGGCGACTACGACGAGGGCCCGGCCACGACAGCGGGCTTCATCCGCGAGTTCGCGGAATCGGGCCTGGTGAACGTCGTCGGCGGGTGCTGCGGTACCACCCCGGCGCACATCGAAGCGATCGCGTCGGCGATCGAGGGGTTGGCTCCGCGTAGGGCGCCGGTCCGCACGCCACGGCTAGAGCTGTCGGGACTCGAACCGTTCGCCCTCACCGACGACATCCCCTTCGTCAACATCGGCGAGCGCACGAACATCACGGGTTCGGCCAAGTTCCGGCGCCTGATCAAGGACGGCGAGTTCGGCGCAGCACTCGATGTCGCCCGCGATCAGGTCGACAGCGGCGCCCAGATCATCGACGTCAACATGGACGACGGCCTGATCGACGGCGTCGAGGCGATGACGATCTTGCTCAACCTCGTCGCCGGTGAACCTGAGATCGCGCGCGTGCCGGTGATGATCGACTCGTCGAAGTTCGCGGTGATCGAAGCCGGTCTGCAGTGTGTGCAGGGCAAGCCGATCGTCAACTCGATCTCGATGAAGGAAGGCGTTGAGGCTTTCGTCGAACAGGCCCGCACCTGCCTCGATTACGGCGCGGCCGTGGTCGTGATGGCCTTCGATGAACTCGGCCAGGCCGACACCGTCGAGCGCAAGGTCGACATCGCGCGGCGGGCGTACGACATTCTCGTCGACGAGGTCGGCTTCCCCCCCGACGACATCATCATCGATCCGAACATCTTCGCCATCGCCACCGGTATGGAGGAGCACGACCGCTACGGCCTCGACTTCATCGAGGCGACCAAGCTGATCGTCGAGGAGTTGCCGTACGTCAACATCTCCGGCGGGGTGTCCAACCTGTCGTTCTCGTTCCGCGGCAACGAAGCGGTGCGCGAGGCCATGCACTCGGTGTTCCTGCTCCACGCGATCGAAGCCGGCATGCGGCTCGGAATCGTCAACGCCGGTCAGCTCGCGGTCTACGAGCAGATCGACCCCGAGCTGCGCGAGCTCTGCGAGGACGTGGTGCTCGCCCGTCGCCCGGATGCCACCGAGCGGTTGCTCGACGCGGCGGCGAAGTTCCAGGGTTCCGGGGAGCAGGCGACTGATCCCGCCGCGCAGGAGTGGCGCTCGTGGGATGTCGACCGGCGTCTTGAACATGCACTGGTGAACGGCATCACCACGTTCATCGAGGCCGACGTCGAAGAGGCGCGGGTCGCCTCATCACGTTCCGTCGAGGTCATCGAAGGCTCGCTGATGAAGGGGATGAACACCGTCGGCGACCTGTTCGGCGCCGGCAAGATGTTCCTGCCCCAGGTGGTGAAATCGGCTCGGGTGATGAAGCAGGCCGTCGCCTACCTCACGCCGTTCATCGAAGCCGAGGGTGGCGAAGGCGCGGGCTCGACGGCCGGCACTGTCTTGTTGGCCACCGTCAAGGGTGACGTGCACGACATCGGCAAGAACATCGTCGGGGTGGTGCTCGGTTGCTCGAACTACGAGATCATCGACCTCGGCGTGATGGTGCCCGCACAGACCATTCTCGAAACGGCGCGTGAGCGCAACGTCGACGTGATCGGCCTGTCGGGCCTGATCACGCCCTCGCTCGACGAGATGGTCCGCGTCGCGAGCGAGATGGAGCGCACCGGCTTCGATGTGCCCCTGCTCATCGGTGGGGCCACCACCAGCCGGCTCCACACGAGCCTGAAGATCGACCCCGCCTACCACGGCCCGGTGGTGCACGTCGCCGATGCCAGTCGTGCATCGGGTGTGATCGCCAACCTGATGTCTGCCGACGCGGGACAGCGCAGCGGCTTCCTCGACGATCTGCGGGTGGACTACGAACGTGTGGTCGCGTCGCATCAGCGCGCCACGGTGGAGCGTGATCGCGTGTCGATCGAACAGGCCCGGGCGAATCGTCTCCGCCCGACCTTCGACGCCACCACGGTGACGGCGCCGACGTTCACCGGCATCCGGGTGTTCGACGACTACGACGTCGCCGAACTGGCGCCGTACATCGACTGGACGCCGTTCTTCCGTACGTGGGGGATCCGTGGCCGGTACCCCGACGTTCTCACCGACCCGGAGTTCGCCGAGGCCGCCCGACCGTTGTACGACGATGCGTCGGCGATGCTCGACAAGATCGTCACCGAGCGTTGGATCCGCCCGCGGGCCGTGGTCGGCTTCTGGCCGGCCAACGCCGACGGCGACGACATCGTCGTGTACACCGACGACAGTCGCACCGACATTCGTGCCCGCCTATGCGGCATCCGCCAGCAGGCGACGCGCACGGAGGGCAGACCGAACCTCTGCATCGCCGACTTCGTCGCGCCGGTCGACTCCGGTGTCGCCGACCATGTCGGCGCGTTCGTGGTGACAGCCGGACCGGAAGAGATCGCACTCTCCGCGGCGTTCGAGCGCGCCAACGACGATTACTCCTCGATCCTGTTGAAGTCGCTGGCCGACCGTCTCGCCGAAGCGTTCGCGGAGCGGATGCACGAGCGGGTCCGCACCGAGCTGTGGGGCTATGCCCCCGACGAGCGGTTCACACCGGCCGATCTGCTGTCGGAGTCGTTCCGCGGCATCCGGCCGGCGCCCGGCTATCCGGCCCAGCCGGACCACACCGAGAAGGTCACGCTGTTCGAGCTGCTCGACGCTCCGGCGCAGGTCGGCGTCCAGCTCACCGAGTCGTTCGCGATGTGGCCGGGGTCGTCGGTGTCCGGTCTGTATCTCGCGCACCCCGCCGCGCGCTACTTCGGCGTGGGTCGAATCCGGCGTGACCAACTCGAGTCGTACGCGCGCGGCGCAAGGGCTGGTCGATCGAGGAAGCGGAGCGCCACCTCGCGCCCGTGCTCGACGGTTCCGTCTGAGCCGACGGCTCTTGCCGGGCCGGTCGATCACGTGCGGGTCGCGGTTGGCGGTCATTCCGCCGCTATGTCGTTGCGCACCAATGTCGTTGCGCACCAATGTCGTCGCGCACCAATGTCGTCGCGCCGCTATGTCGTTGCGCCGCTATGGCAGGCAGTGTCCCGGCCCCGCTCCGTGACTGCCGTAGCGTTGCGACGCAGCCGAGGGCCCGCCCCAGCGTTCCATTGCCACGGCGGTGTTCCAAGGGCGAGTGGGCTCCAAGCTGCCGCCACCACCACCACCGCCACCACCACCGCCACCGGTCCACGCCTCGAGATTCACCGTTTGCGTCGGGATTTCTGAGGACCGGGTCTCCAAAATCCCGACGCAAACGATGGCAGCGACGTGGCAGATCGAGCATCAGGACCGGCGTGGCAATCTGCGTGTGATGATCCGACCCTCATTTGGGTCGGCGTTCCCGGGCCCTGGTATCTTCGGGGCCCGATGTCGCAGTACCTCCGTGACTACCTCACCGTCGTCTGGTTCGGCGCCGCTGCCCTCCTCATCGGTGGGCTGCTGATCGGGCTGGCCGCGCTGATCCGTCCCAACAAGCCGAATCGGGACAAGTCGATCGCGTACGAGTCCGGTGTCGATCCGGTCGGCATCGGCTGGTCGCAGAGCCAGATCCGGTACTACGTGTTCGCGCTGCTGTTCGTCATCTTCGACGTCGAGGCTGTGTTCCTGTTCCCGTGGGCGGCTTCGATCGAGCGCTACGGCGACTTCGGTCTGGTCGCCATGTTGATCTTCATCGTGCTGCTTCTCGACGGGCTCGTGTATGCCTGGAAGCGAGGGCTCCTCCGATGGGTCTAGTCGAACGCGGGCGGATGCCGGCCCCGCTCACCAAGCTGTTCAACATCAGCCGCTCCTACTCGCTGTGGGTGTATCAGTGGGGTCTCGCGTGCTGCGCGATCGAGATGGGAGCGGCGTTCGGTTCGCCACGCTACGACGTGATGCGCCTCGGTGTGATCCCCTTGCCGGCCAGCCCACGTCAGGCCGACTTCGTGTGCATCTCGGGGACGGTCACCGACAAGATGGCCCCGGCCGTGAAGCGCCTGTGGGAGCAGATGCCAGAGCCGAAGTACGCGATCTCGATGGGCTCGTGTGCCAACTGCGGCGGCCCGTACTGGGACAGCTACTCGGTTACCAAGGGCGTCGACCAGATCATCCCGATCGACGTGTACGTGCCGGGTTGTCCACCTCGGCCCGAGGCGCTCCTCGAGGGCGTCGTCCTACTCCAGCAGCGGATCAAGAACGAGGACATGGCGGCGAAGTGGCGCGGCGACGAGTACCGCAGCACGCAACGCACCCGGCACGACGAAGGCTTGGCGGCGCTGACGGACGACGGCGGCACGACCACCCACGGCATCTCGGATAACCCGACGCCTGATGACGGATCAGTCGTTGCACCCGGGCGTGAGCCCATCGTCGTGGGCGGTGGCCCCATTGAGTGACCAGTCGACCGAGGGTGGCGCCACCTCGACCGTTGCCGACGAGGCGCTCGCCCTACCCGGAGACGGGTTGCGTGAGGGGATCATCGACGATCTGCGATCGCGCATCGGTGATGCGATCATCGGAACCCATCTGGTCCCCAACGACGACCTGTGGGTGCGCGTGCGCACCGACGCGTGGCGCGCAACGGGCGAGGCGCTGAAGGCTGCGGGGTTCACGTGGTTCGGCTTCCTCTCAGCGATCGACTGGTTGCCCTCGCCGTACGGCAAGGGCGAGGACGACCCGACGGCCGACCCGATCGAGCCCGACACCGAGATCCGCCAGGGTGTCACCGGTGGAGAGACCCGCTTCCAGGTGTTCGCGCGGCTCGTCGATCTCGACCGCCACGTCGGTGTCACGATCAAAGCCGACGTACCCGACGACAACACCGTCATCGACTCGTGGTCGGCGACGTTCGCCGGCGCGAACTGGCACGAGCGCGAGTGCCACGAGATGTTCGGCATCGGCTTCAACGGCCATCCCGATCTGCGCAACATCTACCTGCCGACCGGGTTCGAGGGCTTCCCGCTACGCAAGGATTTCCCGCTGCTCGCGCGGATGGTCAAGCCGTGGCCCGGCATCGTCGACGTCGAGCCGATGCCCGTCCAGGACGACGTCGAAGCGCCTGACGCCGCACCCGATCAAGGAACCGACGCATGACGGTGCTCAGCGATCGCCGGCAACTGAGCTACATCGCCGGTCAAGCTGCCGACGCGCGCCTGAACGTCGAGCTCGAAACCGAGGGGATGACCCTCAACATCGGTCCGCAGCACCCCGCCACGCACGGCACGCTGCGGATCGTCTGCCGTCTCGACGGCGAGCAGGTCGTGTGGGCCGAGCCGGTTGCCGGCTACATGCACCGCGGGTACGAAAAGCTCACCGAGGTGCGCACCTTCCCGCAGGTGACCACGCTCGTCAACCGCATCGACTGGCTCGGCAGCTTCGCCAACGAGGTGCCGTTCATCCTCGCCGGCGAGAAGCTGATGGGCATCGAGGCGCCGCCACGTGCCCAGGTGATCCGCACGATCCTGTTCGAGCTGTCGCGTATCGCCAACGTGACGCTGTTCCTCGGCGACCTCGGGGTGCAGATGGGGGCGATCACGCCGGTGTTCCTCGCCTTCCGTGACCGCGAGTACGTGCTCAACCTGATCGAGGGCGCCACCGGCGGGCGCTTCCACCCGAACTTCGATCGCATCGGCGGGCTGAAGGACGACCTGCCCAAGGGCTGGATCGACGAGACCCGCCAGGTGATGGTCAAGCTCCGCAAGTTCTGCGACACGATCGAGGACCTGCTGTTCGGCAACGAGATCTTCCAGAGCCGCACCCGCGGCATCGGCGTGATCCCGGCCGACATCGCCAAGGACTACGGCCTGTCCGGCCCGAACCTGCGTGCCAGTGGTGTCGACTACGACCTACGACGTGACCAGAGTCTGGCGATGGCGTGGGACAAGGCCGATTGGAAGGTGTGGACCCACCCCGACGGTGACAGCTGGGCCCGTTGCTGGGTCCGCCTGCAAGAGACCCGCGAGAGCTGCAAGATCGTCGAGCAGCTGCTCGACCAGATCCCGGCCGGCCCCGTGATGACCAAGGTGCCGCGCATCATCAAGGTGCCCGAAGGCGAAGCGTGGGTGTCGACGGAGAATCCGCTCGGCGTCATGGGCTACTACGTCATCTCCAAGGGTGACCTCGGCCCGTTCCGCGTCAAGATCCGCTCGGCGAGCTTCAACAACGTCTCGATCGCGTCGTGGGTGTTGAAGGGTGTGTACGTACCCGACGTCATCACGATCCTCGCGTCGTTGTACTTCATCCTCGGCGACATCGACAGGTGATGATGTCAGGCGCCCACATCCCCGCCGGCGGTCGGCCATGATGCTCCTTGCCGTCGAGATCCCCTACTGGGGGCAGTCGTTGCTGCGCGTCCTCGGCGGCCTCGTGGCCGTGTTGCTGCCCACGGGCGCGATCGTCTACCTGTTCCTGTTCAAGATGATGGCGTTCATGCAGAGTCGACTCGGTCCGATGGAAGCCGGTCCTTACGGGTCGATGCAGCTGTTCGCCGAGGTCGGCAAGTGGCTGCAGAAGGAAGATCTCGCACCCGAGAATGCCGACGTCCGGATCTTCAAGATGGCGCCGCTGATCGTGCTGCTGTCCACGTTCCTGCTGGTCGTCGTCGTGCCGTTCGGCCCGGACGCCTACTTCACCAACTTCCAGACGGGCGTCTTCTACGGCTTGGCCGTGTCGTCGATCAGCACGCTCGGCATCCTGATCGCCGGGTGGGCCAGTGCCAACAAGTACTCGCTGCTCGGCGGCCTGCGCGCCGGCGGCCAGCTCATCGCCTACGAGCTGCCACTCGTGCTGGCCACCGTCGGTGTCGTCATCCAGGCTGGTTCGATGAACCTGCAGGACATCGTCGTGGCCCAGAACACCGGCGAGATCTTCGGCCTCGACTGGTTCGGCAACCCGTACATCATCACCCAGTTCGTCGGGTTCCTGATCTTCATGATCGCCGTCCAGGCCGAGCTGACCCAGACGCCCTTCGACATGCCGATCGCCGAGTCGGAGCTCGTGTCGGGCTACATGACCGAGTACTCGGGCTTCCGCTTCCTGATCTTCTTCATCGCGGAGTTCGCCACCGCCGGCGTCTTCGCCTTCATCGCCTCGGTGCTGTTCCTCGGCGGATGGGGTGTGCCGTTCACCTGGTTCGGGTGGGACGGCATCGACGAGATCGCGAATTGGATGAACCTGGTCGGCCCGCTGATCATGTTCACCAAGATGCTGCTGTTGACAGGGATCATCATGTGGGTGCGTTTCAGCTATCCACGGTTCCGTGAAGACCAGTTGCAGACCTTCGCCTGGAAGGCGCTCATCCCATTGGCACTCGCCAACACCGCTGTCACGGCCATCTTGAAGGTTGCGATCTGATGCCTCTTCCGAAGAAACCGACGGTACCCGGATTGCTCAAGGGCCTGGGTGTCACGTTCGGCACCCTCGTCGACACGGTCGTCCACGGCGCCGCCACGGTGCAGTACCCGCACGAGAAGGAATCCCCCCCGATCCGCGCCCGCGGCGTCATCGCGCTCCACGAGGAGAACTGCACCGCGTGCATGCTCTGCGCTCGGTCGTGCCCCGACTGGTGCATCTACATCGAGGGTCACAAGCAGCTCGCCCCGCCCCGCCGCGCCGGTGGCAAACCGCGTCAGGTGAACCATCTCGACCGCTTCGACATCGATTACGCGCTGTGCATGTACTGCGGCATCTGTGTCGAGGTCTGCCCGTTCGACGCGTTGTTCTGGAGCCCCGAGTACGAGTACTCCGAGCCCCGGATCGCCGATCTGCTGCATGACAAAGCCAAGCTCGGCGAGTGGATGCAGACGGTCCCCGAGGCGCCCGAGCTCGAGGTCGGAGCGCAGAAGAAATGAACGCGCTCATCGCTGCCGACAACATCAACGTCGCCCAGAACGTCGCGTTCGGCGTCATCGCCGCGATGATGATCTTCGCCGCGCTGTGCGTCGTCACCACCAAGAACGTCGTCCACGCGGCGCTCTGGCTCGTGATGGTCCTCGCCGGCGTGGCCGCTCAGTACATCCTGGCCGCCGCGGAGTTCGTGGCGATCTCCCAGGTGCTCGTCTACATCGGCGCCGTGATGGTGCTGTTCCTGTTCGGCATCATGCTCACCCGGGCCAAGCTCGGCGACGACGACGGCCTGAACAATCCGGGTTGGGCGCTGGGGATCCCCGTGGCGGTCGCACTGCTGGGGTTGCTCGCCTATGCCAGCATCGACGCGTTCGACGACACCACGCTGCCCGAGAGTGGATCCACCCCGACGTCGCTGCTCAGCGATCAGTTCCTGTCGCCCTACCTGATCCCCCTGATCGCCTTGTCGTTCGTGCTCCTCGCGGCCGCGATCGGCGCCATCGTCCTGGCCCGGAAGGACTGAGTCGATGGTCGTGCGCTCCGCTTGCTCCTCGCGCCAGGTGCGACTCGTCGCCGGCGCTTCCCTCGTCGCCGGGTGCTCGGCCTGATGCTGGCCGTCAACTTTCTTCTGTTGGCTGCGGTGCTGTTTTCGATCGGGGTGTACGGCGTCATCGCTCGTCGCAACGCGGTGCTCGTGTTGATGTCGATCGAGCTGATCCTCAATGCGGTCAACCTGAATCTGATCGCGTTCGCGCTCATGACGGGCGCCGTCGACGGTCAGGTCTTCGCGTTGTACGTCATCGCCGTCGCCGCGGCCGAAGTCGGCGTCGGCCTGGCCATGGTGCTCATGATCTACCGCAACCGTCGTTCCATCTCGCTCGACGAACTGTCCGAGATGAAGGGCTGACATGTTCGCTGCTACGGGCACAGAACTCAGCTCCGGATGGTTCCTCGAGAACGCGTGGCTGATCGCGCTCATCCCTGCCGTCGCGTTCGCTCTGATCATCGGGATCGGCAAGCGGATGCCGATGAAGGGGGCGGAGATCGGCATCGCCTCGATGGCTGCGTCGCTCGTCCTCGCCACCGGTACCGCGATCCAGTGGATCCAGCGCACGAACTCCGGCGACGAAGGCGGCGAGAAGGCGGCAGGGCTGATCCGCGGCATCACCCGCGTGATCGCGCCGCAGGCCGGCGAAGGCGGCAAGGCCGAGCCGTTCATCGAACCGGTCGTACGATCGTGGGTCTGGTGGTCGAGTGACGGCCTCGAGTTCTCCATCGGTTCACGCATCGACGGCCTCGCGATGCTGTTGCTCTGGCTGGTGGCGTTCATCTCGCTGCTGGTGCAGATCTACAGCCTCGACTACGTGCGCGGCGATCGTCGCTACACGCACTTCTTCGCCGCGCTGACCCTGTTCTCCTCTGGCATGTTGGTGATGGTCCTCGCCGGGAACATGATCCAGGTCATCCTCGGATGGGAGATCATGGGCCTGTGCTCGTTCTTGCTGATCGGGCACTGGTGGGAGGAAGAGTCCAACGCCCGCGCCGCGATGAAAGCCTTTCTCACGGTCCGTGTCGGCGACGTGGGGCTGCTCGTCGGCGCCATCGTCATCTTCTTCGGCGCCAACCAGTGGGCCCAGGACAACCTCGACAGCAACGGGTTCGACATTTCGGCCATTCAGGCCTGGGCGCTGTCGGGGGAGGCATCCAGCCGGATCCTGCTGTGGGCCGCCGTGGCGCTGTTCATCGCCTGCATCGGCAAGTCCGGTCAATTCCCGCTCCACACCTGGCTTCCCGATGCCATGGCCGGCCCGACGCCGGTCTCGTCGTTGCTCCACAGCTCGACGATGGTCGTGGCCGGCGTGTTCCTCGTGGCCCGCGTCTACCCGGTCTTCTGGCAGGGCTTCAACATCGGCACCGGCGGTCTGTCGTTCATCGCCGTCATCGGCGCCATCACCATCGTGATCGCCGCGCTGTTGGCGTTCGTGCAGGACGACATCAAGAAGGTGCTCGCGTACTCGACGGTGTCGCAGCTCGGCTACATGATGCTCGGTCTCGGCACCGGCGCATGGCTGGCGGCGGTGTTCCACATCTTCACCCACGCCATGTTCAAGTGCTGCCTGTTCCTGTGTGCGGGTTCGGTCAGCCACTCGGGGTCGCACCACTCCTTCGACATGAAGAAGGACATGGGCGGTCTTCGCAAGTTCATGCCGATCACGTTCACCGCGTGGATGGTGGCGACGCTCGCACTCACCGGCGTCTTCCCGTTCGCCGGCTTCTGGTCCAAGGACGAGATCATCGACAACGTCGGCCACGCCGGCTACACCTTCTTCATGTGGGTCGCCCTCGGCGGGGCCGTACTGACCGCGATGTACATGACGCGCGCGACGTACCTCACGTTCTTCGGACAACCGCGAGGCGCGGCGGCCGGTGAGCACCATCCAGGAGAGGAGCACGCCGAGGAGCACGAGATGGAGGTGGCGACCCTCGGCGCGAGAACACTGAGTTCGGCGGCGAATACGAGCGCAGGCGACGAGGCGCACGGAGGCAGCGGCGCAAGCGGAGCGGACGCCAGTGCCGACCATCATGGCGGCGAGGGAAGCGCAGGCGACGAGGCGCACGGAGGCAGCGGCGCAAGCGGAGCGGACGCCAGTGCCGACCATCATGATGGCCCGCACGAATCGGGCAAGCTGATCCTCGTCCCGATCGTGATCCTCGCGGTGATGTCCGCCACCGTCGGCTTCCTCAACGCCACGCCGCTCGGCGAGGACTGGGAACGAGTCAAGCTGTACGTCGAGCAACGCCCGACCGAGGTCGTGATCGAGGACTATCTCGTCGCGACCGGCCCCGGCGAGTCGATCGGGATCCTCGACCCGAGCCCCGGCGCCGTGGCCGCCGAGGAAGGTGGCGGGAAAGTTGGCGAGGAAGGTGGCGGGGAAGGCGCCGAGGGAGCTGGTCACGAGGGTGGCGTTCCGGTCGGTTGTGGCCACGACGTCCCTGTGCCCGGCGTCGCCTGCTTCTTCCCGGTGATCGACCATGCAGAGCCCGAGTTCGGCAAGATCATGCTCTCGCTCGGTGTGGTCGCGGCCGGTTACGCCCTCGCGGTCGGTTTCTGCGTCTCGTTCTACGGCAAACGCAACAGGCGACTCGTCGGGCTGACCGAGCGGTCCAGGGTGGCCAGGGGCGGCTACCTCTTCCTCAAGAACAAGTACTACCTCGACTGGCTCTACGAGAACGTGATCGTCCACGCCATCGCGCACCCGATCGCCAAGATGACGTACTGGTTCAACCAGCGCGTGATCGATGGGCTGGTCGATCAGGTTGGCCGGAGCACGAAGCAGACCGGCGAGTGGGTCTACCACAACGTCGACCAACTCATCGTCGACGGCGTGGTCAACGGCTCCGGCGTCGTGGCGTCCGAATCCGGCCATCTCATGCAGCCCACCCAATCCGGCAAGGTCAACCAGTACGGGGCGTTGTTGTTCGGCGCCGTCGCCGTTGCTGCCATCGTCCTGGTCATCGTCAACGTGAACTGAAAGTGCTGTTGAAGATTCATGCAAACACTCACTGATCAGAACTGGCTCCTGAGCGTCGGGGTCTTCCTGCCGATGCTCGGTGTGCTCGTGATGTTGTTCATCCCGCGCAGCGACGAAGCCCTGGCCAAGATCGTCGGCATCGTCACCGCCGGTGCAACGCTCGCGGTCGGCATCGCCACACTCGTGGCCTTCGACTACGGCGCTTCGGAGAAGCTGCAGTTCTTCGTCGACGCCGAGTGGATCCCGGTCATCCACTCCAACTACACGCTCGGCCTCGACGGCATCAGCCTGCCGCTCTACTTCCTGTCGATGGCCGTCACGTTCCTGGTGATGGTCTACTCCTGGGACAACATGCCCGACGCCGGCAACGTCAAGGCGTTCTTCATCCTGATGTTGGTGCTGCAGACCGGTATGGCCGGCACGTTCGTCGCGCAGGACCTCATCTTGTTCTTCGTCTTCTTCGAGCTCGTGCTGCTGCCGATGTTCTTCATGATCGGCGTGTGGGGCGGCGAGCAGCGTCAGTACGCCGCACTCAAGTTCTTTCTCTACACCATGTTCGGCTCGGCGTTCATGCTCGTGGCGTTCCTGGCGCTGTTTTTCCAGACCGGCGCCGAGAGCTTCGGGTTCCAGCACCTCATCGAGGCCGGCGCGGGGATCGACCGTGACGTGCAGGTGTGGATCTTCGCCGGCATGTTCCTCGGCTTCGCGATCAAGGTGCCGATGTTCCCGTTCCACACCTGGCTGCCCGACGCGCACACGCAGGCGCCGACCCAGGGCTCGGTCATCCTGGCCGCGATCCTCCTCAAGCTCGGCACCTACGGGTTCGTGCGCATCGCCATCCCGATGCTGCCCGAGGGCGCCAAGCAGTGGGCCCCGGTGCTCGCCGTGCTCGCCGTGATCGGCATCATCTACGGCGCCCTCGGTTGTCTGGCCCAGACCGACATGAAGCGGCTGATCGCGTTCTCCTCGGTCGCCCACATGGGTTTCGTGATGCTCGGCATTTCGACTCTCACGACGTTCGGCATCAACGCGGCGTTGTTCGGCATGGTGGCGCACGGCCTGATCACCGGCATGTTGTTCTTCCTCGCCGGCTCGGTGAAGCACCGCTATCACACCCTCGAGATCAGCCGGCTGTCCGGGCTGCTCGTCCAGATGCCACACATGGGCTGGATCCTCGGGTTCGCGGCGATGGCATCGCTCGGCCTTCCCGGCCTGGCCGGCTTCTGGGGTGAGTTCCCGGCCCTCCTGTCAGCGTACGAGCCTGGGTTCGGGCTCAGTCAGCCGCTGTATCGCACGCTGATGGTGATCGCCGCCGTCGGCACCGTGCTGGCTGCTGCGTACCTGCTCTGGCTCTACCAGCGCACGGCCTTCGGCGAGCCGAGCGAGGAGTTCGGCGGCCACGGGGATGGAGCGGTCGGCGGCCACGGATCTGTCGCCCACTCGCTCAGCGCAGCCGTCAACACCGGCGCCGGCGATGATGCGCCAGTCGGCGACCACGAGGATCACGAGATCGGTGACGTGACCGTGATCGAGTGGATCGCGTGGTCACCGTTCCTCGTCGGGATCGTCGTGTTCGGCGTGTATCCGAATCTGCTGTTCAAGATCTTCGACCCGGCGGTCACCCAGATGGTCGACCGCCTCGGGCAGACGCTCGGTAAATGATCGCCACGTTCCTCGCCCAATCGAGCGACTGGGTGTCGCCGACGATCGACTGGCACGCGCTCGCGCCCGAGATCGTGCTGGTACTGGGCATCAACCTCGTGCTGCTCATCGACCTGTCGCTCGACGAGTCGAAGAAGTGGGCGATCGCCACCGTCACGGGGTTCGTCACCCTTGCGGCGTTCATCCCCGTCGTCACGCTTGCACTGATCGGCGACGACAGCCGGCCCATGTTCGGTGGTCGGTACGTCATCGACGACTATGCGCTCGTGCTCAAGGGGTTGTTCCTGCTCACGGCCTACGTCGTGATCCTGATGAGTCAGACCGAACTCGAGGAGGGCGGCTACTACCAGGGCGAGTTCTACGTCCTGTTGCTGTGCAGCGTGCTCGGCATGGTGATGATGGCCTCGGCTCGTGACCTGGTCAGCATCTTCATCGCCCTCGAACTGCTGTCCATCCCGGCGTACATGATGGCGGCGTGGCGAAAGCGTGACGTCAAGTCGAACGAGGCAGGTGTCAAGTACTACCTGCTCGGCGTGTTCGCGTCCGCCGTGCTGCTCTACGGCATGAGTCTGCTGTTCGGCGTGACCGGCTCGACGCTGCTCACCGACATCGGCGCGTCGCTCAGCGACGACAATCTCATCGCCCTCGAAGTCGTCGGGATCGTGTTCGTGCTCTGCGGGTTCGGATTCAAGATCTCCGCGGTGCCGTTCCATTCGTGGGCGCCCGACACCTACGAGGGTGCTCCGACTCCCGTCACGGCGTTCTTCTCCGTGGCATCGAAGGCCGCAGGCTTCGTGGCGATCATGACGATGATCTTCCTCGCCTTTCCGGGTGTCGACGGGGTCTACGGGCCGCTGGTCTGGGCGCTTGCGGCGCTCACGATGACGGTCGGCAACCTGCTCGCGCTCCGCCAGACCAACATCGTGCGCATGCTCGCGTACTCCTCGGTGAGCCAGGGTGGCTTCATCCTCATGCCGCTCGCATTCGCCGGCAATCCGGCCTCGAGCGAGGCGGTGATGAATGCCGTCATTGTCTATCTCCTCGTCTACGCCGTCATGAACCTCGGTGCATTCGCGGTCGTGATCGCGGTCTCGCGCAAGACGAAGAGCGGCGAGGTCTCGTCGTTCGGAGGGTTGTTCGGCTACGCGCCCGGGCTGGCAGTGGCGATGACGATCTTCTTCGCGTCGCTCGCCGGTATCCCGCCGCTCGCGGGCTGGTTCGCCAAGTTCAACTCGTTCAAGGCCGTCCTCGACGCTGGAACCACGTCGGCCTACGTCCTGGCGAGCATCGCGGCGGTCAACACCGTCATCGCCGCCGGCTACTACATGCGGGTGCTCCGGGTGGTGTGGATGGACGAGGCGCCCGACGGCGACGTCACCCCCGTTCGCCCGCCGGCCCCCATCGTCGCCGCGCTCTGTCTGACCGCCGTCGGCACGATCGTGCTCGGCGTCCTGCCCAACCTCGTGGCCCGCTTCGGCAATCTCTCTGACCTCACCGGCGCCCTTTCCCCGTAGTCGGTCCAGGAACGCCGCTCGCGGCGTTGCATGGCCGGCTCCTCGCCGAACGGCAACGTCGCCCGCACGCGCCTGGCGAGCGACGAACCTGATCCCGACTCGGACCGCGGACGCTGGACCCGCTCCCGTCGAACGCGTGAAAACGTTGCGTCCCGTGTGCGCCGCTTGTCCACGCCGTCGGGGTCCGCGCAACAAGCGGAGACATGGGGCCTCGGCCGCACGGGGGTTGTCGTGACCGAGGAGATCAGAGCGGCGATCGAGGCGACCGGGCCGGTCTCGTTCGAGCGGTTCATGGAGCTCGCGCTGTACGGCGAGCAGGGGTTCTACATGCGGCCTGACGGGGGTCGTGCCGGCCGGCGCGGCGACTTCATCACCTCGCCGGAGGTCGGCCCGTTGTTCGGTGCTGTCATCGCTCGCTTTCTCGACG
>CAVPET010000082.1:0-18829 GCA_963703525.1 Ilumatobacteraceae bacterium
CACCCGCTTTCCAGCTCATCGCCTCAACCTTCACCTCGCTTCGGCGGGGTGCTTCATTGCGGCCATCGCGACGATGCGATCACCGACATGCGACGAGCTGCTCCCTTCACCTCGCTTCGGCGGGGTGCTTCATTGCGGCCACGTCGCCGGTGCGATCACCGGGTGCTGGCGTCGAGCCTTCACCTCGCTTCGGCGGGGTGCTTCATTGCGGCGCCGTCGACGATCGCCGACACTGCTGCACGATCCGGGCCCTTCACCTCGCTTCGGCGGGGTGCTTCATTGCGGCGCCGCAGCGTGCCACGTTGCTGGCCGTCGCCGACGACCTTCACCTCGCTTCGGCGGGGTGCTTCATTGCGGCCGTTCGGCGATGACGATCACCGGCATCGCGGACACCGGCCTTCACCTCGCTTCGGCGGGGTGCTTCATTGCGGCGCCGACGGTCGACATCGCCGGCTCGGCGTCCGGCGCACCTTCACCTCGCTTCGGCGGGGTGCTTCATTGCGGCCGACCGTCGGCAGCGTGCGACCCGGCTGACCGTACTGCCCCTTTACCTCGCTTCGGCGGGGTGCTTCATTGCGGCTTGTCATCTCGGCTGGCGCCTCCACTGTGTCCTCAGCGAACGATGCCGTCCTCTTCAACGGATCCAACTGGCCGGGCATCGGACCCACGTATCCGCTCTCTGCTCCATTCACGACAATCCGTGAGCACGCCGCCCTCTCGGCGCCGTCCCACCCGCCCTCTAGGATGTCGAGCCGTGCACACATTGGAGGGGCTGAACACCGAGGCGTTGCGCGCCACCGTGCGAACCTTCCGCGACACCGTGCGCGCCCATGCCGGTTGGCTGAATCGGCTCAACGTGTATCCGGTGCCCGACGGCGACACCGGCACCAACATGGCGCGCACGCTCGATGCCGTCGTCGCCGAGATGGACGGCGTCGGGCCGGAGGATCTCTCCGGCACCTGCGACGCGATCAGCCACGGCTCGTTGATGGGCGCCCGTGGCAACAGCGGGGTGATCCTCAGTCAGCTCCTGCGAGGTTTCACCTCCACCTTGAAAGAGCAGGCCGACGCGCGGGGGCCGAAATTCGCCGAGGCGCTGCAGGCGGCTGCGGCCGGCGCCTATCAGGCGGTGCTGAAGCCGATCGAGGGGACGATCCTCACGGTGGCTCGTGAGAGCGGCGACGCGGCCAAACTCGCCGCGGACGCGGGCGGCTCCCTCGCCGAAGTCGTCCACGCCGCGCGTGAGGCGGCCAAGCGCGCACTCGACAACACGCCTGAGCTGCTCCCGGTGCTGAAAGACGCCGGCGTCGTCGACGCGGGTGGCGCGGGCTATCTGCTGATGCTCGATTCGGCGCTGCACATCGTGGCCGGCGTGCCGCTCCCGGAATCCGAGACCGGCGACGACTCGCTTGTCGTCGGCGCCCAGTTCGATGCGGTGGCTCACCGCACGGCCGAGACCGGAGCGGGCCTCGATGTGAGCGAGCAGCGATACGAGGTCATGTACTTCCTCGACCTCCTGGACGACCGGATCGAGGAGTTCAAACAGAGCTGGGGCGACATCGGAGATTCGATCGTGGTCGTCGGCGGCGACGCCCTCTGGAACTGTCACGTCCACACCAACGACGTCGGCGCGGCGATCGAGGTGGCTCTCGATCTCGACGGGCGGCCGCGCGAGATCAGGGTCACCGACCTGTTCGAAGAGGTCGAAGAGGAACACATCAAGCGCGAGGAGGCGCTCGCCGCAGTGGCCGGGGCGGCTCACGGTGCGCGTGCCGTCTCGGGCCGCGCCGGAGCGGGGTTGCCCCCGGTGACCACTGCCGTCGTCGCCGTGTGCTGCGGTGACGGCTTGGTCGAGTTGTTCGCCCAACTCGGCGTGCAGGGTGTGATCACCGGGGGTCAGACGATGAACCCGTCGACCGCGGAGTTGCTCGACAGCGTCGAGCTGGTGAACGCGAACGACGTGGTGATCCTGCCGAACAACCGCAACATCATCCCGGTCGCCGAACAGGTCGCTGCGTTGACCACCAAGCACGTCCGAGTGGTCCCCACGCGTTCGATGCCCGAAGCGCTTGCCGCGCTCGTCGTGTACGACCCGGAGGCGTCGGCTGACGAGAACGCCGTGGGGATGATCGAGGCCGCCGACACCGTGGTCACCGGGGAGATCACCCGTGCCGTGCGTGACAGCGCGGCGGCGATCGGGCCGATCAGCGCAGGCGACTGGATCGGGCTGAACCGCTGCGAGGGCATCGTCTCCAAGGGTTGCACCGTGGAGTCGGCGGCAGTCGGGCTGCTCGACGAGATCGTCGGCGACTCCGCCGAGCTGATCACGATCATCACCGGCGTCGGCGCCGACGGCGCAACGACCGCGGCGATCGAGGGCTGGTTGGCCGACCACCGGGGCGATGTGGCACGCGAGGTGCAGTACGGCGGACAGCCCCTGTACCCGTACCTGTTCGGGGTGGAGTGAACCCGATCACACTGCGCGAGTTCGCCGGCATCCACGTCGAGCGCCTGAAGGGCGTCGGGGACAAGAAGCGAGCCTCGCTGGCGGCGGTCGGCATCGACACCGTGCTCGACCTGGTGACCACCTACCCGCGGCGGTGGGTCGATCGCACGAGCGAGGCCCGCATCGCCGATCTGGTTCCGGGCCAGGAGGCGTTGGTGTTGGCCACGGTGCGAACGGTGACGAAGCGGACCACAAGGAACCGTCGAACGATGGTGACGGTCAACGTCGGCGACGGCTCGGGGCGCATGGAGGTCGTGTTCTTCAACCAGCCGTGGCGGGAGCGACAACTCCGCGAGGGTCTCCAGATCGCCCTGTTCGGCAAGGCCGACACCTACCGGGGCGGCCTGCAGATGTCGAATCCGGTCGTCGATCTGATCGGCGACCGAACGGCTCGGATCGTCGCCGATCTATCCGCAGAGCGAGAAGGCGCAGCTGTCGACCTGGGAAATCGCCGGATGGGTCGAGGAAGCACTTCGCCGATGCCGCGATCGGGGGATCGCCGATCCGGTCCCGCAGGCGATCAGGTCGCGCCTCGGGCTCGTCGATCGCTCGGCGGCGTTCCACGGCATCCACCTACCCGAAACGATGCGCGACAAGGAACTCGCGCGCCGCCGTCTGGCCTTCGACGAACTGCTCCGGGTGCAACTCGTTCTCGTGCTGCGTAAGCGGGCCATGGAGCGAGAGCAGCGAGGTCTCGTCCACGAGGTGGACGGCGCGCTGGTCGCACCGGTTCTACGACTCGCTGCCGTATGAGCTGACGGCCGCGCAGCGACGGGTGATCTCCGAGATCGAACACGACCTTGCCGCACCGCACCCGATGCACCGGCTGCTGCAGGGCGACGTCGGCGCCGGCAAGACCGTCGTCGCCGTGGCGACGATGCTGGTCGCCGTGCAGGGCGGCCATCAAGCGGCGCTGATGGCGCCGACCGAAGTGCTCGCCGAGCAGCACGCAGCGGGCGTACGGGCCTTGCTCGACGGGGTGAGCGTTGCGGACTCGGCGAACCTGTTCGGCGCCCGGCCGCTGCGGGTCGAGTTGCTGACCAACCGGGTCACCGGCGCCGATCGTCGATCTGCGCTGGCGGCACTCGCCGACGGCACGGTCGACATCGCCATCGGCACGCACGCCTTGATCCAGGACGCCGTCGACTTCGCCGGCCTGGGAGTGGTCGTGATCGACGAGCAGCACCGCTTCGGCGTCGAACAGCGGGCCGCCTTGCGCGCCAAGACCGCCGACGGCGTGGTGCCCGACATGCTCGTCATGACGGCGACACCGATCCCACGCACGGCTGCGATGACCGTCTACGGCGACCTCGACGTGAGCGTGCTCGACGAGCTCCCGCCGGGTCGCACGCCGATCCACACCCAGTGGGCGAACGGCCCGCTGATGGAGCTCGAAGCGTGGGCCGATGTGCGGGCCCACGTCGCCGACGGGCCGCCAGGCATACGTGGTGTGCCCGCTGGTCGGCGAGAGCGACAAGCTCGAAGTGGCCTCGGCGGAGGAGACCTTCGAGCGCCTCGGTCGCGACGAGCTGGCAGGGCTGCGACTCGGGTTGCTCCATGGCCGCATGGCATCGGCCGACAAGGAATCGACGATGGCGCTGTTCCGGGCCGGTCGGCTCGACGTGCTGGTCGCCACGACGGTGATCGAGGTCGGCGTCGACGTGGCCAACGCGACCGTGATGGTGATCCTCGACGCCGACCGCTTCGGGATCGCGCAGCTCCACCAGTTGCGCGGCCGTGTGGGCCGTGGCGACCATGCCTCGACCTGCTGGCTGGTGACGCAGAAGGTCGAGGGTAGTGAGGGAAATCCTCGAGTCGAGGCACTGGTGGCCACGACCGACGGGTTCGCGCTCGCCGAGATCGACCTCGATCTACGGGGGGAAGGCACGCTGATGTCGACCTCGCAGAAGGGCCGCAGCGACCTCAAGCTGGCGTCGCTGCGCCGCGATCGAACGCTCGTCGAACTGGCCCGTGCTGCCGCGTTCGAGATCGTCGACGGCGACCCCCATCTCACGGCGCACCCGGAACTCGCCGACGAACTCGACCTGCTCCTCAGCGAGTCCGACGAGGAGTTCCTCACCAAAGGCTGACCGGACCAAAAGCTGACCGGGACCAAAGGCTGACCGGGCCGGCGGCCGACCGTCATCTCACGACCCTCATTTCACGTTTGCGTCGGGATTGTTGTGGACCGGTGCACCGAAATCCCGACGCAAACGTGGAATGTGTCAGCTGTCGGGTTGACCGCGGTGTCGTGGGGGCGGTCGTCCTGGGGGTGGTTGTCGTGGTGGTCGTCTCGAAGGTCGTCGTCATCGTCGTCGGTGAGGACCAGATCCCAGCGGTCGCGGCAGTCCTCGCAGCGGTACGCGACGATGTCGCCCTCCTCCCACAGCCCGTCCTCGGCAGGGTGCGTCAGCAGGAAGCAACGGCCACCGCAGTCGATGCAGACGATCTGCGGCGACGGGGAGATCATCCGGACATCACCGCATCAGTCTGCCCGATGCGCAGGAGGGCTCGACGGTTCGCCGTAACCTCGTGCGATGCGCGTAGTCGCCGGTGCACTCGGAGGACGTCGGCTGATCAGCCCCGATGGCACCACCACGCGCCCGACCACCGACCGGGTGCGAGAGGCGATCTTCAACTCGCTCGGCAGTGCCGGGTTGATCGAGGGGGCACTCGTCGCCGACCTGTTCGCGGGTAGCGGCGCTGTCGGGATCGAGGCGTTGTCGCGTGGCGCCGAGTACTGCGTCTTCGTGGAACGCGATCGAGCGGCGCTGCGCGCGCTCGAGTCGAACCTCGACGCGCTGGATCTGCGCTCACGGAGCCGGGTGATCGCCGCCGACGTGCTGTCGGTGGTTGCGTCGATCGACGCCGACATCGTGTTCGCCGACCCGCCGTACGACTTCGACAGCTGGCCCCGATTGCTCGAGTTGACCCGTGCGGACGTGGTGATCGCCGAGTCGGGCCGGACCGTGCACCCGGCCGAGGGATGGGAACTCGTCCGCGCCAGGAAGTACGGCCGAACGACCGTGACACACCTCGAGCGCGAACCGACGGCGCCGCCTGTGCCGACAGCAGCGTCTGTGCCGACGGCGCCGTCTGTGCCGACGGCAGCGTCTGTGCCGACAGCAGTGTCTGACGCCGGTGGCGAACTAGGGTTCCCGACCCGATGACTGTGCGTGCGAGACCATCGATGCGGGTGCTGTACCCCGGTAGCTTCGACCCGATCCATCGGGGTCACGTCGACGTGATCGAGCAGGCACAGGAACTCTTCGGCGCCGTGGTCGTGGTGATCATGCACAACCCGTCCAAGCCCTCGGGGCTCTTCCCGATCGACCGGCGTGTCGAACTCGCCCGGACGTCGCTGGCCCAGCTCGACGGGATCACCGTCGAGGCCGGGACCGGCCTCACGGTGCAGGCGGCGCAGCGGGCCGGCGCTGACTTCATCGTGAAGGGCCTGCGCACTGCCGGAGACTTCGAGCTCGAGCAGCAGATGGCGCACAACAACCACGCCGTCACCGGTGTGCGCACGGTGTATCTGCCGTGCAAACCGGAGCTGAGTTACATCAGCAGCCGCTTCGTCCGGGAGATCGCGAAGTACGGTGGAGAAGTCGGACATCTGGTGCCGGCGGTGGTTGCCGGTGCGCTGCGACAGGCGTTCGCCGGCGACGACCTGAGTGAGCCTGAGTGAAGCAGAACAGAGCATGAGCCACGACGACCGCGACCGACACCCGACCGATCATCACGACTACGACGAGATCGACGACGAGTATCCAAACCCCGGCGTGCCCGGCGGATATGTGGGTGATGCCGAAACCCTGCTGCGACGCGCGATCGACATCGTTGCGACCGCTCCGACCATGCCGCTGTCGTCGTCACCGCGGATCGATCGCGACGAGATCATCGAGCTGCTCGAGGAGTCGTTGCATCGCCTTCCCGACGAGCTTCGCCAGGCTCGTTGGATGCTCAAGGAGCGTCAGGAGTTCGTCGCCAAGACGCGGCGCGAAGCCGACGAGCTTCTCGAAGCGGCGCGGGTTCGCGCCGAGCGGATGGTGCAGCGAACCGAGGTCGTGCGGGCGGCCGAGCAGCGGGCCCGCCAGGTGATGGAGACCGCCGAGGCCGACTCGCGTCGCCTGAAGCACGAGACCGAGGACTTCCTCGACCAACGACTGGGCTCCTTCGAGATCCTGCTCGACAAGTTGCAGAAGACCGTGCACGCCGGCCGCCAACGCCTGTCGATCGGCGATGCGCCGCGACGAGTCCGCCGCCGAGGAAGAAGACCCCACGATGGGCTTCTTCGATCAGGACGGCTGACGCCGGTATTGTCGAACGATGGTCGATCCGGAGCGACAGCTTCACCTCAATGCGGTCGAGCTGCTGCGCCGGCCCGGCGCCGTGCGCCACATCGACATCGTCGTGGAGCCGACGGCGATCGGGGTGGAACACGAAGCGCTTGGCGGCGACGTCCGGCTGACGCTCGATCTCGAGGCGCTCAACGACGGCATCGCCGTGCGCGGCACGGTCGGCGTGCCCTGGTCGGGCGTCTGCCGCCGATGCCTCGCGGAGTTGTCCGGGGTCGACAGCGTCGACGTCGAGGAGATCTACCAGAAGGCGCCGATCCACCCCGAGGCGTACCTGATCGAAGATGGCCGGCTCGACCTCGAACCCGCTCGTTCGCGAGACGGTGCTGCTGACCCTGGCCGATGAACGGCTCTGTCGCGACGACTGTGCCGGGCTGTGCCCGAACTGTGGCGTCGACCGCAACGAGACCGAGTGCAGCTGCGAACGGGCTGTGCAGGACGTTCGCTGGGCGGCGCTCGACGGCCTGCTGCTCGACACCGATTGACGTCGGCGCCGAAACAACGCGACAGCCCGATAACGTGAACCGGCCCATGTGGCACGGGTGAGCCGAACCGGCGGCCCGCACACGATCGGACTCTCGGCCTGCACGGCCGTTGGTCAATGGACGAGGAAAGCGAACGATGGCCGTTCCGAAGAAGAAGACATCGAAGTCGAAGACGCGTAGCCGTCGGGCAAGCTCCTGGCAGTTGGACGCGCCTCCTCGCAGCCTGTGCCCCCGTTGCGGGTCGGCGAAGATTCCGCACACGGTGTGCGGCTCGTGCGGCTGGTATCGCGACCGCGTCGTCGTCGACGTCGGCTGAACCGGGCGCTCGCCTCCACATGCTCCCCGTCGCCGTCGACGCCATGGGCGGCGACGGCGCACCGGGCCCGATCCTTGCCGGGGCACACCTGGCCGCACGGTCCGGTATCCCCGTCGTGCTCGTCGGCCCGGCCGGGCTCGACCGGCGCAGGCCCGATTCCGATCTCGAGCTTGAGCTGATCGAGGCGTCCGAGGTCATCGGGATGCACGACGACCCCGCTCAGGCCGTCCGCCGGAAGAAGGATTCGACGCTCGTGCGCGCGGCCGAGGCCGTGCGTGACGGTCGCGCCGGAGCGATGATCTCCGCCGGCAACACCGGCGCCACGATGGCCGCCGCACTGCTGCGGATGGGCCGCATCTCCGGTGTCAAGCGGCCGGCGATCGCCACCCCGATCCCGGTCCCTGGCTCGACTCCGACGATCCTGCTCGACGCCGGGGCCAATGCCGAGGTGCAGGCCGAGTGGCTCGTGCAGTTCGGACTGATGGGGTCGGTGTACGCCCGCCATCGATTCGGGATCGCCGAGCCCCGCGTCGGTTTGCTCTCGATCGGTGAGGAGCCCGGCAAGGGCGACACGTTGCGCAAGGATGCCTACGAGCTGTTCGCGGCTGCGTCGCGGCTCAACTTCGTCGGCAACGTCGAGGGCCGCGACGTGATGAGCACGAACGTCGACGTGTGCGTGACCGACGGGTTCACCGGCAACGTGGTGCTGAAGACGCTCGAGGGCGGTATGAAAACCGTGCTCGGCGCGCTCCTCGAGGCGTTCGGCGCCGAGGAGAACTACAAGCCGCATGCCGAAGCGCTCATGCCGGTGCTGTTGGCGCTGCACAGGACACTGAATCCCGACACCTACGGCGGCGCCGTGCTCCTCGGTGTCGACGGCGTGTGCATCATCGCCCACGGCTCGTCGACTGCCGAAGCGATCCTCAACGGCATCGGTGTCGCCCGCGACATGGTCGAGCACGACGTGGTCAGCGAGATCCGCGCCGCCATCGCCGCCAACCCCTGACGCGCCGCTCGGGGGTCGGCGACGGGTCGTGCGCCTCCCCTGCGGGCGCAGCGTTGGCACTACACTCGCCCTCGTGCCAGCAGAGACTCCCGTGAAACAAGGCCCGATCGGTCGTGATGAGATCTTCGAGATCGTGCGCGATCGCCTCGCCGACATCCTCGAGATGGAACCGTCGACGATCACCGAGGGCCAGTCGTTCGTCGACGACCTCGACGCAGACTCCTTGGCGCTGATCGAACTCGTCGAGGCGCTCGAGGAGGAACTGGGCGAACGCATCGACGGCTTCCGCATCGACGACGAAGACCTGGAAGACCTCAAGACGGTGCGCGACGCGGTCGATTACGTGCACGATCGGGCATCCGCCTGAGCGACCCTCCTGGTCGACCCGGTGACGTGACCGACGACGATCCCGATGGTCTGGACACGCTCGAAGCGCGCGTCGGGTACCGGTTCGACGATCGCTCCTTGCTCGACCGAGCACTCAACCACCGGTCGTGGTGTGCTGAGCATCCGGGGGTCGAGAGCAACGAGCGCCTCGAATTCCTCGGCGATGCCGTACTCGGTTGGGCTGTCGCCGACATCTCCTTTCGTCGCTTCGACCGGACGTCGGAGGGTCAGCTCACCGACCTGCGCAAGAGCGTGGTCAACGCCGTGGCGCTCGCGCGTGTGGCGCGCGAGATCGGCCTCGGGCCGCACATCCGCCTGGGTCGCGGCGAGTCCGCCGCCGGCGGCGAGGAGAAGCCGTCGATCCTGTCCGATGCCCTCGAGGCCGTCCTGGGTGCGGTGTACCTCGACGGCGGCGCCACCGCGGCACACGCCATGGTCGAGCGTCTGATCATCCCTGGGTTCCCCGACACGATCGAGGGGCTCGACCAGATGGACTACAAGACCCAGCTCCAGGAGCTGGCGGCCCGCGCCGGACGCGGGGCGCCGTCCTACGAGGTCACGTCGTCCGGACCCGACCACTCGAAGATGTTCGTGGCCATGGTGCTCGTCGACGGCGAGGAACTGGGCCGAGGTATCGGACGGTCGAAGAAGGCGGCCGAGCAGGTTGCCGCCACGCAGGCCTGCACCGCCTTGTGCTGAATGTCGCTGAATGTCGCTGAACGTCGCTGAGCGCCGGTCGATGTCGAGCTGCGGTCGTGCCTGAGCTCCCCGAGGTCGAAACCGTCCGTCGCGGCCTCCAAACCCATCTCGTCGGGCGGCGAATCGTCGGTGTCGAGGTGGGGCGGGACCGCGTGGTCAGGCGCACCTCGCGCGAAGCGTTGATCGACGGGCTGAGCGACGTCGTGGTCGAACGCGCCGACCGGAGGGGGAAGTACCTGCTGTTCCCCCTCGATTCGGGCGACGCGATGATGATCCACCTGCGCATGAGCGGCCAGGTGCTCATCGCCGGCGCCGGCGCCGTGCGTCCCGCCCACACCCACGTCGTGCTGACCCTCGACGACGGCCACGAGGCACGGTTCGTCGACCCGCGCACCTTCGGCGAGGTGGTGGTGTTCCATCCGGACAACGTCGCCGAGGAGCTTCCCGAGCTGGCCCACCTCGGCATCGATCCGATCGCCGACGAGTTCACCCGTCGAGACGTGCGTCGGATCGTCCGGTCGACGCGCCGGGCGCTCAAGCCGCTGCTGCTCGATCAACATGCGATAGCGGGTATCGGCAACATCTATGCCGACGAGATCCTGCACGTCGCCCGCCTGCGACCCGACCGGCCGGCGTCGTCGCTCGACGCACGAGCGGTCGCGAGACTCCACGACGCGATCATGTTCGTGTTGGGCGAAGCGATCGAGGCCGGTGGATCGACGTTGGGTGATGCCCAGTATCTCGACGTGACGGGTACCGGCGGCGCCTACCAGGAGCAACATCGGGTCTACGGGCGGGGTGGGCAGCGTTGTACGACCTGTGGTCGGGGGTGGGTGAGGCGTGTGGTCAGCGGTGGCCGCGGCACTCATTTCTGCCCCATCTGTCAGTGGTAGCCGTGGCCGGAGGGCAGATCCTGGGGAGTCGGTCCCCACGCGAGTAGGTTCTCCGACTGCTGTGTTCCTGAAGAGTCTCAACCTCAAGGGCTTCAAGTCCTTCGCCGACAGCACGACGATGGTCCTGGAGCCAGGGGTCACGGTCGTCGTCGGGCCGAACGGCTCGGGCAAGTCCAACGTGGTCGATGCCATCGCGTGGGTCCTCGGCGCGCAGGCGCCGAAGTCGGTTCGCAGCCAGAAGATGGACGACGTGATCTTCGCCGGCACCGCGAAGCGTCCGGCGCTCGGCCGCGCCGAGGTGAGCATCACCATCGACAACGCCGACGGGACGCTCGGCGTCGACCTCAGCGAGATCACCGTCACCCGCACCCTGTTCCGCAACGGCGACTCGGAGTATTCGATCAACGGCGTCCCCTGCCGGTTGCTCGACGTGCAAGAGCTGCTGTCCGACGCAGGAGTCGGCCGTCAGCAGCACGTGATCGTCAGTCAGGGCCAGATCGACGCGGTGCTGAACGCTCGGCCCGAGGAGCGGCGAGCGATCATCGAAGAGGCTGCCGGGGTGCTGAAGTTCCGTAAGCGCAAGGAGAAAGCCGAGCGCCGGCTCGATGCCACCGAAGCCAACCTCCTGCGGGTGCAGGACCTGCTCCGTGAGGTTCGGCGCCAGCTCCGTCCGCTCGAACGCCAGGCTGCGGCCGCTGAGCGACACGGCACACTGATCACCGAGCTGAACTCGGTCAGGAAATACGTCGCCGGCCGGGAGATCGCATCGTGGCGGATCAAGCTCGAATCGCTCGCGGCGACCCGCCTCGAGAGTGCCACCGGCGAGCACGACCTCAAGTCGTCGCTGGCCGGGCTCGACACGTCGGTGATGGCGATCGAGGCCGAACTGTCGGCGCGCGGCCAGAGCGACACCGGGGACCGTCAGGTTCGTGTCGAGCAACTGCGCGAACGCGCCCGTGGGCTGGCGGCGCTGCTGGCGGAGCGTCGCCGATCGCTGGAGCGTGATCGCGGCCAACTTCTGGACGCCGACCTCGTGGCCAATCTGGAGGCCGAGGCGGCGCGCTTGCGCGACGAGTTGGTGGCCGTGGCCGCCGACCTCGACGGCATGCAGCCGCAGGCCGACGAGCTGGCAGACGACGACGCGAGGTTCCAGGTCGAGCGCGCGAGGGCACTCGAGGCGGTCGGCTCGCCCGACCAGCCGAGCGCACGAGCCGCGAGCGTCGCCGCGGAGGTGCGGGGGGAATTGAGGTCGGTGCGCGCCTCGTTCGAGCGCGCGTCCGACGAGCTCCGGCGTCACGAAGGGCGGGCCTCGTCGTTGTTCGAGCGACTGGCCGTCCTCGGGGAGTCGGCCGACCGGTTCAGATCGGAGTGCGACGCCGCCGGAGCGATCGAGGAGTCTCTGGTGACGCAGGTCGAGGCCGCCGAGGCGGCGCGGGCCGAGGCCCTGCAAACCGCCGAAGCCCGGCGGTCCGCTCGCATGCACGCGGCGCAAGCCGCATCGACGACAGCCGCCAGGGTGGATGCGCTGCAGATGGCGCTCGACGCGGCGCGGGCTCGTGCCGGAGCGGAACGACTGGCCGGTGTCGACGGCGTGCTCGGCACGCTGCTCGACCTGATCGAGATCGACGATGGTTGGGCGCCGGCGGTCGAAGCCGCGCTCGGTGAATCGCTGACGGCGGTGGTCGTCGACGATCCGGGCGCCGGCCGACGTGCGCTGGAGGCGCTGCGCAGCTCCTCGACGAGTGGCGCAGTCATCGCGCTCGGTATGCGTCCGACTGCGCCGCCCGGCCCGTCGCTCGGCCAACCCGTCCGGCCGCACGCCCGCTCGTCCCGGCGGGGCGTCGCCGAGCTACTCGACGGCCTGCTCGCCATGGCGGTGCGCGTGGACGATGTGGCGACAGCCGTCGACACTGCGCTCGCTCATCCCGACGCGGTCGTGGTCACCGCCGACGGAGACCGCTTCGGCATCAGCGGTTGGCGGATCGGCGCGGCGAGCACGGGTGCGACCGCAGCAGCGCTCGACGATGCGATGCGCAGCGCGCAGGCGGCCGCCGACCTGCTCACCGGGTCGACGCGCGCCGCCGAGCAAGCCGAGCGGGCGCTCGATGCCGCGCTCGGCGCCGAAGCGGGTATCACCCATGCCCTGGACGCCAACGATGCCAGGTTCAGCTCAGCGTCGGAAGGGTTGGCGAGTGCGCAACGCGAGATCCGTGAACTGCGCGCCGAGCACGATGCGCTGACCGCGTCGATCGACGAACGCCGATCGTCGCGTCGAGCGTGAGCAACGGCGAATCGACGAACTCGCCGCGCTGCTGCCCGGCCTCGAATCCGACGAGCAGGCAGAGTCCGACGCCGCTCGTGCCCGCAGTGAACTCCGCGCAGAACTCGATCGGCGGGCCGCGTCGTTGTCGTCGCGGCGCACCGAACTCGAGGTGCGCAACGCGGGTCTCCACGAACGCAACCAGTTGCTCGAGGCGTCAGCTCGCCGAGACCGAACGTCGACTCGCCGCCGACGTCGAGGCGCGAGTCGCGGCCGCCGGCCGGCGGGCCGAGGTCGAACGCTCTCTCGCGGCGATCGAGGCCCTGGCCGCCGTCGTCGAGGCACATCGGGCGACCATCGAGGCACAGCACACGTTGCTGATGGAGCAGCGCCGGCGCCAGAGCGACGAGGTCCGTGAACTGTCAGCCGAGCTCGAGCGGCTCCGGAGCGGCCGTAGCGAGCAGGAGCGGGCGCTCGATGCGGTGCGGGAACGGGCTCGTCAGGCCGAACTCGGCGAAACGGAGGCCAGGCTCCGGCTCGAGACGGTGATCGACACGCTGCGGCGCGAACTCGACATCGAGCCGGCCGTCGCCGAGCTGGCGGAGCTGCCCGAGCTGCCCGAGGGCGCAACACCGGCCGGTCGCCTCCGGGAGCTGGACCGCGAGCTGCGCCTGCTCGGCCCGATCAACCCGTTGGCGTTGGAGGAGTTCAACGAACTGCAGCGCCGCCACACGTTCCTCGAAGAGCAGCTCGAGGACGTGCGCAGCACGCGCCGCGAACTCGGCCGCGTGATCGCGGCCGTCGACGCCGAGATCCAGAACGTCTTCGCCGCGGCGTTCAACGACGTCAGCGAGAACTTCACCCAGCTGTTCTCGCTGCTGTTTCCCGGTGGGTCCGGCCGACTCACGCTGACGTCGCCCGACGACATGCTCAACACGGGCATCGAGGTCGAGGCCAAACCGGGCGGCAAGAACGTCAAGAAGCTCTCGCTGCTGTCGGGTGGCGAACGCAGCCTCACCGCGTTGGCGTACCTGTTCGCCGTGTTCCGATCACGACCGTCGCCGTTTTACGTGATGGACGAGGTCGAGGCCGCGCTCGACGACGTCAACCTGCACCGCTTCCTCGGGCTGATCCAGGAGTTCCGCAAGGATGCCCAGCTCATCGTCGTGTCGCACCAGAAGCGCACGATGGAGGCCGGTGACTGCCTGCTCGGCGTGACCATGCAACCCGGTGGGTCGAGCAAGGTCGTCACCGAACGCATCTCGACGAGCACGCCGGCGTAACCCGGCCGGCGCCGGATCTCCCCGGCCGGCGCCGATGCACCGGTAGCGTCGTGGCTCGATGGGTATCGAATTTCTGTTCCTGATCCTGGCCGTACTGGTCGTGGTGTTCGGCATCGGTGTCGTGGTGGTCAACCGCCGCGCGGCATCGCGAGCCGCCGCCCAGTCGGCCCGTCCCGCCGCGCCGGTTGCCCCGCCGCCCAGGCCGTCGACCGGCGCCGCGCCCGAAGTGACGGTCGAGCCGGAAGTCGAACCGGAGGCCGAGGCGGAAGCGGTCGCCGCGCCGGTCTCGCTGCGCGACCGTCTGGCGAAGGCTCGTGCGGCTTTCACCGGCGCCTTCGCCGGTGTGCTCGGGCGGGGGGCGATCAGCGACGAGACCTTCGACGATCTGGAAGAAGCACTCCTGCGCGCCGACGTGGGTGTCGGTGTCACCGGGCAACTGCTCGAGGGCCTGCGTGCCCGCGTCGCCGCGAAGGAGATCACCGAACCCCGGCAACTACTCGACGCGCTGCAAGCCGAGATGACTTCCCGGCTGGAGTCGGCCGACCGTGCGCTGGCGTTCATCCCGGGCGAGCCGGGCAGCCCGAACATCTGGATGTTCGTCGGCGTGAACGGCGTCGGCAAGACCACCACGATCGGCAAGTTGGCGAACCAGCAGATCGCCGATGGCCGCACCGTGCTCCTGGCGGCGGGCGACACCTTCCGGGCCGCGGCCGCCGAGCAGCTGACGACGTGGGCCGAACGATCGGGAGCCGACCTCGTGCGCGGCGCCGAGGGCGGTGATCCGAGCGCGGTGATCTACGACGGAGTCGAGCGGGCAGCGGCGCGCAACATCGACCTCGTGATGGCCGACACGGCCGGCCGCCTGCACACCAAGACCAACCTGATGGACGAGTTGCGCAAGGTGCGCCGCGTCGCCGAGAAGGGGGCGGGTCGGGTGACCGAGACGCTCCTCGTGATCGACGCCACGACCGGTCAGAACGGGCTCGCACAGGCGCGCGAGTTCCGGGAGGCGACCGACGTGACCGGGGTGGTGCTCACCAAGCTCGACGGCTCTGCCAAGGGCGGGATCGTGTTCGCGATCGAGACCGAGTTGGGCATCCCGGTCAAGCTCGTCGGTACCGGCGAGAAGATCGACGACCTGATCCCGTTCGAGCCCGGCGAGTTCGTGTCGGCACTGTTCGATCGCTGACCCGCCACACCGTGCGCTTGTCGCCGGCTCCCGGGTGGGCGGGCCCGGCTCTCGCTGAGCGTGACGGTCCTGACACACTGCCGGCATGACTACGACCGAGACGGCGCCGACCGGCGTGAGCACCGATGCGCAGACCCAGCGGGTGACGGAGGCGCTCGACGCGCTGCTGGCAGCACACGATCCGGCGATCACCGCGAATGTGACGTTCCGCGGAGCCCGCTACGACGCGGGGCTGGCGTGGGTGCACTTCCCGGAGGGCTTCGGCGGGCTCGGGGTGCGCCCCGAGCTGAACCAGATCGTCGAGCGGCGTCTGCGTGAAGCGGGTGCCCAGCCGACCGATCCGAGCACGTTCTTCATGGCGCTCGCCGGACCGACGATCGTCACCCACGGCGCCGAGGAGGTGAAGCGGCGATTCCTGCGGCCGATGTTCACCGGCGAGGAGAAGTGGTGTCAGCTGTTCTCCGAGCCCGGCGCCGGCTCGGACCTCGCAGGGCTCGCCACCCGAGCGGTTCGGGACGGCGACGAGTGGATCGTCAGCGGCCAGAAGGTCTGGAACACGCTCGCCCACCTCGCCGACTTCGGCATGCTCGTCACCCGTACCGACCCGGAGGCGCCGAAGCACAAGGGCATGACCTACTTCGCGCTCGATATGCAGCGCCAGGGGGTCGAGGTCCGACCACTGCGCCAGATCACCGGCGAGGCCGAGTTCAACGAGGTGTACCTGACCGACGTCCGGATCCCCGACTCCTACCGCATCGGCGACGTGGGCGAGGGCTGGCGGGCGAGTCTCACGACGCTGATGAACGAGCGCAACGCGATCGGCGGCGGCGGTGGCGTCCGTCGGCCGCCCGGGCGGAGCGGCCAACGACGCAGTCGAGATCTGGAACGCCCTCGACGCGTCCGAGCAGACCGGTGTCCGCAAGGACCGGCTGATGCGGCTCTGGGTCAAGGCCGAGGTCGGTCGCCTCACGAACCGGCGCGCGGGCGAGAACGCCAAGGCCGGCAACCCCGGGCCCGAGATGTCGATCGCCAAGCTGGCGTACTCCGAGCTGAACAAGGCGCTCTACGAGTTCTGCATCGACCTGCTCGGCGCCGACGGCCTCGTCGGTTACGACTACACCTTCCGACGCCCGGAGGACCTCGACATCGCGGGCGGCGCTCGTGGGCCCCGCTACGCATTCCTGAGAGTGCGGGCGAACTCCATCGAGGGTGGCACGTCGGAGATCATGCGCAACATCCTCGGTGAGCAGGTGCTCGGACTGCCCGGCGAGCCGCGGGTCGACAAGGGCGTCCCCTGGAACATGGTTCCCCGCAACTGAGCGATTCATCAGCGGTCGGACTCCCGATGAATCGCGGCGTGCCGGGATGGGTGCACTGTCGCCGGTAACCTCGGAAACCGATGTTCGACACGCTGTCAACCCGCCTCGAGGGGATCGTCAAGAAGATCAAGGGCAAGGGTCGCCTGACCGAGGCCGACGTCGACGAGGTGATGCGGGAGATCCGCACCGCGCTGCTCGAAGCCGACGTCAACGTCACCGTCGTGCGCTCCATCTGCGATCGAATCCGTGAACAGGCGATCGGCGCCACCCGTTCCGGTGCGCTCGATCCGGCGCAGCAGGTCGTCAAGGCGGTCAACGACGAGCTGACCGCGGCACTCGGCGGCGAGACGCTGTCGATCAAGTACGCCTCCAAGCCGCCCACGGTCGTGCTCATGGCCGGCCTGCAGGGGTCCGGCAAGACGACCAACTCGGCCAAGCTCGCCTCGTGGTTCAAGAGGCAGGGTCGTCAGCCGCTGCTCGTCGGCGCCGATCTCCAGCGACCCGCGGCCGTCGAGCAGCTGCGCACGCTCGGCCGCCAGATCGACGTGCCGGTCTTCTCCGATCCGACCGATCCGGTGCGTCGCCGCGCGCGCCGGCCTGCAGGAGGCCAAGCGTCTCGGCCGCGACGTCGTCATCGTCGACACCGCCGGCCGCCTGTCGATCGACGCCGAGATGATGGAGCAGGTCCGCCAGATCTCGGCCACGGTGTCGCCCGACTACACGTTCCTCGTGATCGATGCGATGACCGGCCAGGACGCGGTCCAGACGGCCGAGGCGTTCCACGACACGCTGCAGATCGACGGCGTGATCATGTCGAAGATGGACGGCGACGCCCGCGGCGGCGCGGCGCTTGTCGGTCAAGGAGGTCATCGGCCGGCCGATCGCGTTCGCCTCGACCGGCGAGAAGCTCGACGAGTTCGAGCAGTTCCACCCCGACCGGATGGCGGGGCGCATCCTCGGCATGGGCGACATGCTGACGCTGATCGAGCAGGCCGAGCAGGCCTTCGAGACCGACCAGGCCGAGGCAGGCTGCGGCCAAGCTGATGGAGGGTGCAGTTCACCCTCGACGACTTCCTCGAGCAGATGCAGCAGCTCAAGAAGATGGGCCCGCTCGGCAGCCTGATGGGCATGATGCCCGGTATGCCCAAGGAGCTCAAGGGCGCCAAGATCGACGACGACGACCTCAAGCCGATCGAGGCGATCATCCGCTCGATGACACCGGACGAGCGGGCGCAGCCCGCGATCATCAACGGCAGCCGTCGCACTCGCATCGCCGTCGGGTCGGGCACCGAGGTCGGCGAGGTGAACCGGCTGGTGAAGCAGTTCGGCGAGATGCAGAAGATGATGAAGCGCTTCGGCGGGGCGATGGGCAAGAGCGCCGGAAAGAGCCAGAAGGGCAAGAACGTCAAGGGTAAAAAGCCCCGCGGTCTGCCGGCTGGTCTGCCACCTGGTCTCGGCGTCGAGCCCGGTGGCATGGATCTGCCGGGTCTGCCGGGCATGCCGAACATGCCGGGGCTTCCCGGCCTGCCGCGCCGGTAGGGCGCACGCCGGCCGCAATCGGTAGGTGTATCACGGCCATGACCGCCGGCCGATGGACATGGCTAAGCTAGGACCATGACCGTCCGCATCGTCAACACGCACGAGGCGAAGAGTCGTCTCTCGGAACTCATCCGCGAGGCGGAGTCCGGGCGCGAGGTCATCGTCGCCCGCAACGGCCGGCCGGTGGCCAAGATCATTCCCTGGCCACCGGCGCGACCAGGCCGTCGTCCCGGCAGGTGGGCCGGCAGGGTCGTCTATCACGACGACATCGTCGAGCCGGACGTCGACGCTGCGACGCTGTTCGACGCATCCGCGGAAACCCTCGACGACGCATGAGGTTGCTGCTCGACAGCCACGTTGCGCTGTGGTGGCTCGACGGCAACCGCGCACTCGGAGCAGCCTGCGCGGCCCAGATCGAAGGAGCCGACGAGGTCTTCTTCTCGGCAGTCACTCCCTGGGAGCTCGGCATCAAGCGCGCACTCGGCAAGCTCGAGTTTCCCGATGGCCTCGTATCAGAACTGGTTGCGGCCGGGATCGGTCCGCTCCCGATCTCGGTCGACCACGCCGAACGCGCTCCCGAACTCCCGCC
>CAVPET010000083.1:0-14394 GCA_963703525.1 Ilumatobacteraceae bacterium
GAACCGAACCACCGGTCGGCGACGTCAACCAGTCGGTGTCGTGCCCGCTGTCGGCCTGCCGGAACAACCAGGCGTGAACCGTCGACCCGCCGAGTGCCGCCGAGATCCCGATGGCGATGATCCATCGACTGCGCAGCGTGAAGATCGTCGCGGCGACGACGAACATCGCCCCGTAGTAGGGGATGATCGTGCCTGCCCAGATCAGGTCGAGGAGCAGCCCGCTGGTGTAGAGCAGGACACCACGGCGCACGAGCCTCCGGCGCATCTCGGTGGTGCGTGCCCGGTCGCCGATCGAGGATCGGGTCAGCAACGTCACCCCGACACCGGCGACGAGCACGAATGTCGCCGCGAACCTGGTTGCCAGTGGACCGCTCCACGGGTCGAACAGCCGAGCTGCCCAGCCGTCGCCGACGTTCGATGCGTTGCTGCCGACGTCGGCGCTGATCATCAGGTAGCCGTGGAAGTTCATGACGACGACACCGATGAGGGCCATCGAGCGCACGACGTCGGGGCCGGGGAGTCGGCGCCGGACGTGGCGTGGTGTCGTTTCGCCGGCGCGTAGGTTCAGAGCCACTCGAACTCGTCGACGTGTGTCGTCGTCAATGGTCGCTGGACATCGATGCGGTCGCCGACCCCGGGTAGCGGGTCGCCGGCGGCCACGAAGCACATCGACGTGTGCATGTGCGGCGGCTCGTGGAGCTGCAGTCGAGTGCGCCGGAAGTGGAAGGGGCTGCGGCCGTCGTCCAACGGTACGACACCGTGCGCGGCGCCGGCGCCGATCATCACGAGGTGCCCGTCGGTGGAGACAGCGCCGAGGCGGTACCCCGCGACGTTCCCGGCGTCGACGGCGCGTACGTCGAGTACGTCGGCGCTCAACTGCAGCATCGACTTGTCGCCGTGCCACAGCGACGTGCCGAGGCGCAGACGATAGGTGTGGGTGTCGGGGAGCCCGGCGTACGTGGACGGGTCGAGGTGGCTCAGCCAGATCGGCGCCGACCGGTCGATGCTCGCGGCGAGCTCGACGATCTCGGCGGCATGGTCTGCCGGTGACCCGGCGAGCGGCGGATGGATGCTGACGCCGATCACGTCGAGGCCGGCACGACGGGCGCTGTCCAGGAGTTCGACCGATCGGCCGTAGCGCCGCATCGACGACGCGATCTTGACCAGGACCCTTCCGTTCCAGCCCGCCAGCGCCATCACGTGGTGATCGTTGCCGACGGTGAGCACGGGCCGCGTGGTCGCCGGTGCGATGAGCGTGGGGGTGAGCACGATGGGGGTCACCGATCCGGGGACCTCCGCGATCTCGTGGATCGTGCCGACGGCGATCATGTCGGCGAACTCGGCAGCCGTGGCCGCGAGCTGCGCCCGCCCGAAGCCGTATCCATTGCCCTTGACGACCGGCACCAGGCCGTCGACCTCGGCGGCGAGACGAGCGACGTGGCTGCGCCACCGCGCCGTCTGGATGGTGAGTCTCACAGCCGACGACGGTAGCGCCCTGAAAAGCCGACTGATATAGTCATGATTCATGGGAGCACGTCCACTCCGGTTTCCCGAACAGGTGAACGAGACCTCCGCACGCCTGGTGGCTGCCGGCGTGGTGGCCCAGGCCGTCGCCTTCCTCGTCTGGCGTGAGGGCTGGCTGCTGGTGCTGCTCGCATACGGCTTCGGGGCACGAGCGCTGTGCGGCCCGACGTTCTCGCCACTCGCCCGGTTCGCCACGCGCCTGGCCACCCCGTTCGTGGAGGGTCGTTTCGACATCGCCTCCCGGCTCGTTGCAGGCCCACCGAAGCGCTTCGCCCAGGTGATCGGCCTGGCCGTCAGCGGGCCGGCCGGGATTGCCTGGCTGACCGGGTTTCCCGTTGTCTCCTACGTGTTGCTCGCCGTCTTGATCGTGGCGGCCACGCTCGAGTCGGTGTTCGCCGTGTGTCTCGGCTGCATCATCTATTCGGCCGTCTGGGGATGCGACGATTGCGACGACATCTCCGAACGTCTCGTGGCTGGGTCGTCCAACCTCAGCACCTGATCGCACCCGGGTCGCAGGCTCACCGGCCGGAGCCCGGCCATGCGCTGAGTCGGGGAACGATCGGCGCAAGCGTGCGATGGCGTCGCATCCCTCGCCACACGCCCCACCCATAGGCCACGTCGGTCGGTGCGGCGCGGACGTCGGCGAGCATGGCGGCGACGCCGATCCACCGGATCCGTTTGGAGAACAGCGACCCGGCTGCGACGAATGGCCACCACACCCGCCGTATCGCCGAGGCAAGTTGTCGCGCAGCTCCGAGGTGACCGCGCATCGCCAGCTCGAACGACACCTTCGGCGCAACGCCGGGGAGCCTGGGGACCAACGCCAGCGCCGATCCGATGGCGAGCCCGCTCGCGGCCACCGTGTGACCGGCAGCCGACAGCGCCCACGTCGCGGCAGTCCAGCCGTTGGTCGACAGCGGTGACAGCGCCCCCGGGTGGCGCAGCGCGAGCGGCGCCGCGGAGGTTCCGTAGCCGGCATGTTGTCGCAGGCGCAGCCGCAATGTGGGCCGTGGCCGGTGCCGCAGCTGCGATGACGGTTCGAAGCGGCATCGCCAACCGGCCTCGTCGAGTCGCCAGACGAAGTCCACGTCTTCGCCGAAGCGGAGCTGTTCGTCGAACCCGCCGACGGCATCGAACGCGGCGACCCGCACGACGATCGCCGCGCCCGGCACGTAGCTCACGCGTGTCCCCGCTCGGATCCGGGCAGGCTCACGACCGAGATCGAGCGGCGAGCCGCGCTCTCCCGTGACGCGCGGTGCGACGAGGCCGACCTGTGGGTCGCCGAAGTGCGGCAGCAGTGCGTCGAGCCATCCCTCACGGATGTCCACATCGGCGTCGACGAACGCGACGAGGGGGGTGTCGACGTGGGGTCGCGCGGCGTTGCGCGCGCTCGCCGGGCCGGCATTGGTGGCAAGTCGCAGCGCGGCGCCCGCGAGCGGTGGCTGCGATCCATCGTCGACGACGAGCCGGCCCGCTCGGGCAGCCACGCCACCGAGCTGCGGCGTCACCACCGTGACGTCGGCGGCGGTGAAGAGCTCGCCGCCGGTCGTGGTCTCCGCGACCGAACTGGTTCGTGGGCCGGTTCGTGGGCCGGTTCGTGGGTGGATCGCGCCGCCGTCGAGCAGCCGGTCGACCATGCGCGACGGCATAACGTCGACGCCGGTCTCGATATCGGCGACCACGGTCTCGCCCTTCGGCGTGAGTCGGAAGACCCGGAGCGGTGAACCGGCGATCACCACCGGTCCGTAACGACGCCACGACCCATCGACCGTGAAGCGCATGCCGAAAGCCGTGCCCGCTCAGCCGTGTGGCGTCGGGTCGATGGGACGCCACTTCTCGATCTCGTGCACGAGATCCTCCACGAAGGCAGTGATGAAGCGCTCGCCCTCACCGCCGGATGCGCCACGCGGGTCGCCGAGCACCCCTGAGGGGCTGACCGAGCGCACGCCCTTGGTGCGCAAGTCCTCGATGGTGGCATCGGGGCCGGGCTCGGCCAGTTCGAAACGAACCAGACCAGGGTCGATGGCCAACATCAACGACGTCTCGATCCGGCCGGCATGGAGATCGCGTGGGCCGCCCTCTCGGGGCTGGGGCCACTTGGGCCACCAGGCGAGGGCCTGACGACCCTCTGTTGTCAGCTGTGCAACGGCCTTGACGACAGCCGAGTGGTTGCCGCCGTGACCGTTGACGAACGCCACACCCGCTGCCCAATCGGCGCTCCGGGCCAGCTCGAGCACCACGTTGGCCATCACGTTCGACCCGATCGACAGGGTGCCCGGGAAGCCGGAGTGTTCGCCCGACGACGACACCGCGATGGTCGGCCCGACCATCAACCCATCGGTCAGGTGAATCGCACGGCCGGCGATCTCCTCGGCGATCAGTGTGTCGGTCGCCAGGGGCAGGTGCGGCCCGTGCTGCTCGGTCGATCCGACCGGGATGAGCAGGATCGGCGACATCACACCGTCGAGGCTGCGGCCTCGGCGCGTGGCCGCGCCGACGTCGCTCCACGTCGCGTCGCCTAGTCGCATGCCGGTGTCGCATCGGGGTCGAGGTAACCCCAGGATTCGAGCTGGTCGACGATGCGCTGTGCCGCAGCGACAGGGTCGAGCACCACCGTGTCCGTGTGGGAGCCGTCGGCGCCGCCGATGTCGAGGATGTCGCGAACCCGCGCCAGAACGGAGCCGGAAGGAACTGGCAACGCCCGCGCACGTGGCCGATACGGCAGCACCACTGCGGCCGACGGATGCTCGCCGAGCGGCCCGGTGAGCACCTCGATCTCGGCCGTCTTCGACGCGATGACGGCGGCCAGGGATGCCCGCCGAAGTCGGGCGACCGAACCTTCGACCGAGAGCACGGCCGGGGCGCTCACGGCGAGCACTTCCCGGCGCCCGCCGTCGAGACGGCGAACGACCCGCAGATCCCCGTCGGGCGACGGCGTCGTGTCGAACTCGACCAATCCCAACGCCTGCGCGGCCCCGAGTTCATGCGCGATGAAGGGGGGCACCGAACCGGTGCCACGATCGAGGGAGTGGTCGCCGCACAACACGAAGTCGCTCCCCGCCACCACCGTGCTGAGCGCGTGGGCGACGAACGGGCTGTCCAGGCCGCTGTTCGTATCGATGCGCACGACGCGGGTCGCGCCGGCCGCGAGCGCCTGGCGCAGCACGGCGTCGGCTTCCGCCGGCCCGACGCAGACGACCATCACCTCGCCGCGCACTTCTCCCTGCGCCGCCTCTTCGCCGTGCACTTCTCCGTGCGCCGCCCCTTCATCAGCGACGCTGCGTCGTGCTCGCGGTGCGGGTTGGGGTGCGGGTTGCAGTGCTCGCGGTGCGGGTTCGAGCGCCAGTTCGAGCGCCAGTTCGAGCGCCAGTTCGAGCGCCGCTTCGTCGGCGGGCGACACGCCGGCCCAGCGGCTGTCACCGGCCGCGACGGCGCCACCGGGGGCAGCGACGACGTCGCCCGACCCGGTCACCGGGCCGATCGACACCCACTTCCAGCAGACGGCGACCTTCACGTGTGAGCGAAGACCACACCGTGGCCGCCCTCGGGGTACGTCCAGGTGATCGCTCCCTGCTTGTTGCACACCAGATAACACGTGCCGCACTCGAAGCACTGCTCATAGTTGAACAGGATGCCGCCGCCGCTGGTGGGCACGAACAGCTTCGCGGGGCAGGCGACGAGGCATTCGCGCGTGGTGCAACCGCCGCAGATCGTGTCGTCGACGGTGATGTGGGCGCGCTCATGGACGTCGAAGCGGGTCGAGCCGATGAGATCCTCGAACGACACGTCCGGCCACCGTTCGGTCGTCGGCGGTGCCGGCTCCCGCTTCATCCGAAACTCCGCAGGCCGTCGAGCCCATCACGGGCGAGATCCCTCAACTTCACCCCGGCACGCTTGCGTTCTTCGTTGAAGATCCGTCGCAGCCCTGGCTTCGGAGTCGGATTGTCCACGCGGAACATGCGCTCCACAGTATTGGCGATCATCTCGGGATAGAGGTGTTGGACCCGATCGGACAGCACGAGTGCCGGGGCGCGACGCAACTTGCCGTGGTCACGCAACACGAACGTCTCGCGCAGCCGACGTTCGTAACCGGCCAGGCCCACCGCTGACGCATCGCCGGCACGCAGCGCCTCGGCCGCGGCCTCGCCCGCGTACATACCGCTCGCCATCGCGAAGTTCACGCCCTCGAGCCAGATGCCGGCGGCCAGACACATCGCGGCGGCGTCGCCGGCCACGAGCATCCCGTCGCCCGTCATCTTCGGCATCATGGCCAACCCGGCCTCGGGGATCACGTGGGCCGAGTACTCCTTGACCTCGCCACCCTCGACCAGGGGTGCAATCGCCGGATGATCCTTGAGGTGGGCGATGATCTCCTCCGGGCGTCGCTGCTGGGCGGCGAGTTTGGACATCTTCAACACGACACCGACGGCGACGGTCTCGAGGTTGGTGTAGACGAACCCGCCGCCGTTGACCCCGCCAGTTCCGCCGAGGATCTCGATGTCGACGCCCTCGTGACCGCGCACGGCAAAGCGCTCGTCGATCACGTCCTTGGGCAGCGCGATGGTCTCCTTCACGCCGAGCGTGTAGTGCGACGCGTCGACATGTCCGTAGAGCCCCGCTTGCTTCGCGAGGAAGCTGTTCACGCCGTCGCACGCGATGACGACGCGCGCCGTGAGGTCACCCTCCGGCCGGTCGGTGCGAACCCCGACGACGCGGCCGGCGGCATCGCGCAGCAACCCGGTCGCGGTGGTGGAGCAGATGAGCTGGGCGCCCTCGGCCTCGGCCTTGCCGGCCAGCCAGTGGTCCCAGTCGGGCCGGTACGCGGTGGCGCCGTTGTACGGAGGCCGGCCCCACTTGGCCGAGCGGAAATCGACGGTGAGTGCCTGATCGTCGGTCAGGATCATCGTCGAGCGTCGCGTGACCCATCGCTGTACGGGCGCCTCGTCCCACCAGTTCGGATGCAACTGATCGAGGATCCGTGGATAGACGACGCCTCCGTACATGTTCTTCGAACCGGGGAACGGACCGCGTTCGAGCAGCACGACCGAGTGGCCGGCACGGGCCAGAACCGTAGCGGCGCACGCCCCTGCGGGGCCGGCGCCGACGACGACAACATCGACATCGACGCTCATGTGCCGACCCCTGCGGTGTGCTCGTGCGCCGCCCGGACGTCGAACAGCTCGAGCAGTGCATCGAGCGTCGCGTTGGCATCGCTGACGACCGCCACGTCGGACATCGCCATCATCGGGCAGTGCGGGTCGATGTTGACGCTGATGATGTGATTCGGACTACCCAGACCGCTGGTGTGCTGCACCGCTCCACTCACCCCGAACGCGACATACAGCACGGGGTCGACGACCACACCGGTCGTGCCGATCTGGCGGTCGTGATGCACCCAGCCACGGTCGGTGATGACGCGGGTTGCGCCCATCACGCCGCCGATCCGTCGCGCGAACTCGTCGAGCTGACCGAACCGCTCCTCGGTGTCGAGCCCCGCGCCACCACCGATGATCCGGCGTGCCTCTGTGAGATCCATGGTGCGGACATCCGGAGGTAGGACCTCGATCACCCGGGCGTCCCCGACCGGCCCGACCGTCGAATCGACCGGCGCGGCAACCAGTGCGACCACCGAAGGTGCTTCCTGGAACTGCTCGGCGCCCCGGACCCCGGGTTGGAGGGTTGCGATGAACGGCCTCGTCGGATGGATCTCGTGCAGCTCCAGGCCACCACGGCGGGCGACCCGGACGAGGTGATCGGTCACCGTCGTCGCGCCGGCAAACAACTGGCGGCCCATCCGGGCGGCCAACCGCGGGGCGAGATCACGGCCGTCGGGTGAGTTCGGCAGCACGATGCCATGGATGTCGTCGAGCGATGCGACGACGTCGGGGAGCATCGCGCTCCAGCGTCCGAGCTCGACCGGACCGAGCTCGACCGTCCAGGCCGACGTCGCCAGGCCCCCGAGCTCCACGACGTCGAGGCCGGAACCGACCAGCACGACACGTCCGGCACACTCCGCGATCGTCTCGTCGGCGCCGGCGGGGAGAACTCCGTCGCGAACGGGGACAAGCGCGATCATCGACTCGCCAATGTATGGCCGCCGGTCGAGCCATGCGCAATCACGCCGGCCTACCGCCTACCGCCTACCGCCTGCCGCCGGCCGGCCGGCCGTCCGGTGTGATCGGGGCTGGCCGTCCGGTGTGATCGGCTGGTGTGAATGGTCCGGTGGTGACCGGCTGCTGTGACCGGCTGGTGTGACCGGCTGGTGTGACCGGCTGGTGTGATCGTTCAGTCGGACGCCGCGGCGCTGTCGTCGATCGTGTCGGATGATCCGGTGGTCGACCGGCGCCGAGAGCGCGCCCAGCGGATGAGTTCGATGAGCGCGGTGATCGACAAGGCCAACCCGAACGCGAGGAGGAACGCCACGGTGTGGTCGTCTTCGAACGCCTGACCGAAGGCATAGCCGAGCAGCGCCGCGTAGCACGCCCAGATCACCGAGGCGATCGCGATCCAGAATGCGAACCAGCGGCGAGGCTGGGCGGTCAGCCCCGACGACACCGTGAGCAGGGTGCGCCCGCCCGGGATGAAGCGGGCCGTGATCAGCAACGGGCCGCCGCGCTTTTTGATCTGTGCCGCGGCGCCGTCGAGTTGGTCGACTCGCTGCTGTTTGTGGGCCGCCCACCGCCGTACCCGGGGCTCGAAGGTGTGGCCGATCGTGTACGCGAGGTTGTCGCCGATGAACGCCCCGCTCGCACCGGCCAGGATCACGAGGGCGAGGGTCTGGTTGCCCGCTCCGGCCGCCACGCCGCCGGTGATCACCGCGGTCTCGCTCGGCACGACCGGGAACACCGAGTCGAGCACGGCGATCGCGAACACGACGAAGATGAACCACCAGTTCGACGAGACGTCGTCGATCCAGCCGGTGAAATCGGTGACGATGTTGGCGACCATGCCGGTTCGACCCTAATGGGGTTGCACGATCAGGGGACGTCGAACCACACGGTCGAGCATGCCGCGAAGAAGCGAACCGTATCGACACGGCCTGCATCGGGTGAGTTCGGGCCGCCGCACCGCGTCGGGCTCGTGACCATCATCAGGTCGCGATCCGGGCGTCACCGACACCGTCACCGGTGGTGTCGGCGAACGAGCGGACGTGCACCTGGCACACGAGTGCGTTCTGCCACCAATGGCGAGCTGAGGTCGCGGGTTCCACGGCGCACAATGTAAGCGCCTCCGGCCCGAGTCAATCACGGTTCGCAGGTCGTGGAGCCGTGGTCACAGGCCACGAGTGTCGACCACCCCTGCTCCTACCCCAAGATCACGTTTGCGTCGGGATTTGGGCGGACCGGATCTCCGAAATCCCGACGCAAACGTGATCTTGGACGGGCCGGACCGGGGCCGGGCCGGGCCGGGCCCGGTCAGGGGTCAGTGGTCAGGGGTCAGGGGTCAGATCGCGGCGCCGGCGCGTTCGCCTTCGATCACCGCGCTGTGGGCGCGGCGGGCAGCGACGCAGTCGCCGACGCGTTCGACGTTGACGCCGGCCGCCTTCAGGTCGTGGTAGAGCCATTCGACCGGGTTGGCGTGGACGGCGAGTATGACCCAGTCCGGCCGGCGGGTGACGTTCACGCCTGTCGGATGGTGCAGCAGCGTGAGCGTGCCGCCCTCCAACCCGAGTGGCACGAGGTCGGTCGTCTGGACGATGCCGCGCTCGCCGGCGCGGAGCCACCAGTTCTCCATGTCGAGGGTGATGCCGAGGTCTTGAGCGACGACCATTCCCGACGTGACGATCTCGACTCGGCACTCGCGGTCTGCGAGCACCTCGGCAACGGAGGTGGCGTGGTGGAACCCGATGTCGTCGATGACCACGACGTTGCCGAAGGGCTCGGCCACGCCGGTCAACACGTCGCGCACGTCGGCGACGTTGGGTGCATCGTCGGGAACCCACCAGGGCCGTGCCGGTTCGGCGCCGGTCGCCACGATCACGTGATCGGGCCGCCGTTCGGTGACGAGCCCTGGCCAGACCCCCACGCCGAACTCGAACTCGACGCCGAGCCGTCGACACTCGGTCAGCTGGTTGCGGATCATGTCGCCGAACTCGGCCCGGTTCGGTACCGATGCGGCGATCGTCACCTGCCCGCCCGCATGCTGCTGCTGTTCGAAGACCGTGACACGATGGCCGTTGCGTCGCGCCGCGATCGCCGCCTGGAGCCCAGCGGGACCTGCGCCGACGACCATCACCGACTTCGGCTTCGAGGTGATCCGGACCGAACCGACACCCAGCGACTCCCGACCGGTGCGTGGGTTCTCGATGCACCCGAGCCATCGGTTGAGACCCATCCGGCCGACGCATTCCTGGTTGCACGACAGACACAGGCGGGTCTCGTCGGTCGCGCCCGGCACTGGCCTTGGCGACGAATTCGGCGTCGGCGATCTGACCGCGTACGACGCCGACGAGATCACAGTGACCCTCTGCCAGGGCACGCTCGGCCTGGAGTGGATCCTTGAACCGGCCGACACCGACGACGGGAAGGTCGACCGCCTTGCGGATCGCCGAAGGGATGAACATCGCATAGCCCGGGGGGACATGCATCGAGGCCTCGATCATGAACAGGCTGGCAGTGGCGACGCCGATCGAGGTGTTGATGTAGTCGACCTGACCCGTCGCCTCGACGATCTCGGCCACTCGAACCGCATCGTCGATCGTGGTGCCGTGCTCGATCAGCTCGTCGCCGCACAGCCGCACGCCGAGCGCCAGCCGGTTCCCGATCACATGCCTGACCGCAGCGATGATCTCGCCGAGAATGCGGGCCCGGTGCTCGAGCGACCCGCCGTAGTCGTCGGTGCGGTGGTTCGTGGCGCCCGACAGGAAGCCGCGCACGATCGAGGAGTGCGAGCACTGCAATTCGATCCCGTCGAATCCGCCCTCGGCGCAGTGCTCCGCGACCAGGGAGTAGCCGGCGACGATCTCGTCGATGTCGGCCGGCGTTACGGCCTTGGGAACCTCGCGGAACAGCGGGTCGGCGACCGGCGACGGCGCCCACACGGGCAGCCTCGTGTACATCGACGACGCCTGTCCGCCATTGTGGTTGATCTGGGCGAAGATCGGTGTGCGATGGCGATGGACCGCTTCGGTGATCGCCCGATACCCCGGGATCACGTCACGATGGAACCCGTGGATCAGCTTCTCGTACGGCCAGTCCGTCGGATGCGTCGAGTGCTCCTCGGTGATGATCAGCCCGGTTCCACCCGCCGCGCGAGCCGCGTAGTAGGCCGCGTGCTGCTCGGTGGGCAGCCCGTTGCGCGCGTAGTTGGTGAGATGCGCGGAGAACACGATCCGGTTCTTCACCTCGACCGGGCCGAGCTGCAGCGGTGTCCACAGGTAGCGGTATGCCATGTCGCCGTCACGGTAGCCCGGGTCGTAGATTCGGGTCATGTCCGACTCCCGTGACGACGATCAGTCTGCTCATGACCCGGTGATCGCCGACGGCAACGTCGCGGTCATCAACGGTGGGGCCTCGTGGATCGGCCTCGCCCTCGGCGCCCGCTGACTCGGCCGAACGGGTGAGCAGCTGTGTCGCCAACGGTGCGCGCACTCGCCGCTCACCGCTGACGTTCCGATCACCACCGACTCGCCGATCACCACCGACTCGCCGATCACCACCGACTCGCGATGGCTTCGCCCGCCGAGCGACCCGCTGAACCCGGCGTCGAGCGCGTCGGCGATCGTCGCGCGCTGCAGTCGGTGTCGACGCAGTTCTTCGCCAACGGTGTGGTCTACGCGACGTTCGTTCCGCAGCTTCCCGAGATCCAGCAGAATGTCGGCATCTCGATCCCCGCGCTCGGGCTGGTGCTCACGCTCGCGAGCATCTCGGGGCTGATCGGCAGCGTGTTGACCGGGCGAGTGATCGTGCGCTTCGGGACACGACGGGTGATGCTCGCGGGCGCCGTGCTGTCGATCGGTTCGCTACCACTCGTCGGGCTGGCCACGACGCCGACGATGTTGGTGGCGGGGCTGGTCGGGCTGTTGTTCTTCGACGTGTTCATCGACGTTGCCATGAACGTGCAGGGGTCGGTCTTGAGCGCCCGTCGACGCATGCCCGTGATGAACCGCCTGCACGGGCTCTGGAGCCTCGGCGGTGTGGCCGGTGGCGCCGCCACCGTCCTGGTCAACCGTGCTGACATCAGCGTGGGGGTGCACCTGAGCGTCGTCGCGCTCGGGCTGGTCGGGGTGTTGGTGTTCGTCGCGCCGGGGTTGCTGCGTGTCGACGAGCCTCACGGGTCGAACGCCGCCTCACGCCCCGGGCCGGCCGGTGAAGGACCGCGCGGTGAAGGGCAGCGCGGTGAAGGGCAGCGCGGTGAAGGGCAGCGCGGTGAAGGGCAGCGCGGTGAAGGGCAGCGCGGTGAAGGGCAGCGCGGCAGCGAGATCATCCCCACCGATGACGTGGAGGACGCCATTCGCCACCGCCGCTTCGGCCCCGCGGCCGCGGTGCTCGCCCTCGGTGGCGCCACAGCGATGATGCTCGAGGTGGCCAACGGCGACTGGGCCGCCTTCCGACTCGGCGCCGACTTCGGCGCCCGCCCTGGGGTCGCGAGCGCGGCGTTCCTGGCCTTCACCATCGGGATGACCTCCGGGCGCCTCGGTGGTGACTCGGTCCAGGCTCGCGTCGGTGCGACGTCACTGCGACGTGTCGGTGCCGGCATTGCGGGCGTGGGGTCCTTGCTCGCCACGCTGGTCCCCGTCGAGGCGGTGTCGATGGTCGGTTTCCTCGTCGCCGGTCTCGGTACCTCGGTGCTGTTCCCGCAGCTCTACGACCAGGCCGCGCGCATGTCGGGCGCGCCAGGGACAGGCTTTGCCGCCATGTTGCTCGGGCAGCGCTCGGCCGCCATCCTCACGCCGCTCGTGGTGGGCGTCGTGGCCGGGACCGCGGCGTTCGGCGTGGGCGACGCGATGGCGTTGCTGTTGATTCCCGCCGCAGCGATCGGCTTGGCAATCTCGTTCGTCCATGCGCCGGTCGCCTCTCGTCGCTGATCGCCGCGACCTGCAACTCGAACCGTTCGGCGCCCGCGTGTCCCCGCATCCTCCGGGCGCCTTGCCTTCCCGAAGCCACCGGGCGCTTCGCCCTCCCGCCATCCTCCGGGCGCCTTGCCCTCCGCGGCCGGCAGCAATGGGATTGCGACGCTGTGCGAAAAGGTGCGGCGAGGGGTCGTCACGTGACGACTCCGGCCTCTACAGTCGTGGAATGCGAGTCCACCTCGATGCCGAGAAGTGCCAAGGCCATAACCGCTGCTACGCGTTGGCCCCCGAATTGTTCGACGTCGACGACTTCGGTCAAGCCGTCCTCCTCGTCGAGGGTGACGTCCCGAGCGAGCTCGAGGAAAAGGCCCGACTCACGGCCTCGAACTGTCCTGAATATGCCATCACGATCACCGATTGAGCGGACGAGATGACCGACAACACAAACAGAACCAGAAGCTACGTGCCCCCCACGCGTGGGAGCAGTCCCGAGGGAGTCGAACTCTGGGAGCGCACGCCGTACGACCCCGCCGATTACGGTCCGGTCACCGACTGGACGACCGATTTCGACCACGCTGACCCCGAGTACAACCCGATCGCACCCGAGGTCTGGAAGCAGCTACGTGAGTCCGGTTGTCCGGTTGCCCACTCCGATCGCTATGGCGGTATGTGGGCGCCGACGACACACGAAGCTGTGCACGACATCGCCTACGACACAGAGCACTTCACGAGTCGCGGTATCGTCGTGAGCACCAGCAGGCCCGGCGACATGGCGATCCCTGCGCCGATCGGCGGGGCCCCGCCGATCACCAGCGATCCGCCGTTCCACAGCGTCGCCCGCCGCATACTGCTGCCTCCGTTCGCGCCCAAGGAGATCGAGCCCTGGGACGCCGAGGTCCGGATCCTCTGCCGAGCGCTGCTCGACGAGATGGGTGACATCACGCCCGGTCAGACGATCATCGACGCGGCGACGCAGTACGCCCAGCACATCCCGGTGAACGTCATCGGTCGGATGCTCGGGTTCCCCGCCGAGGACGAGGAGCTGTTCCGAGAGTTCGTTCACACCACTCTCGAGCTGATCAACGACGAGCCAGAAGTGCGTCAGGAATCGTTCCAGCGGCTGTTCGAGTACATCGAGGCCCAGGTACAGGACCACATCGACAACCCGCGCGACGAGCCACGGCCAGCGGCGGGGAAGCGTGTTGGTGGTGGTATCGCCAGGCCAGGCGGGAATTTCATCCAGCAGGATATTGGCTGTGGCCGCTGTCTTTTCGCTGCCGTCAACCAATGCTTCATTGGCCTCTTCTGCCGCCTGGTTTTCTTCTTCAGTTGCGGTGTTGGTTGGTTCAATGGTTGATGCGTCTTCTTCTGGTGTTGATGCGTCTCCTGGAGGTTCTTCTTCCGATGCAAAAAAAGTCGGCGCTGGCGATACGGCGGGTTCCATTGCCGCAGGCGCACTGGCCGGGCCGGTATCCGGCTCAGGTGGTTCGGACGGGGTAGGGATGAATTCTTCGATCAATGTATCCAGCGCGTTGAACGCATGCTGGCACTGGCCGCAACGCACACGGCCCGCGCGCAGCTTGATCTGTTCCGCCGTGACGCGGAAAGTCGTGGCGCAGGCCGGGCAGCGGGTCAGCACGCGGCACCCTCCAGGCGTACCCAGCCGTCATGTGTCGCCCCGATATGCAGCGCGATGAATGGCGCGTAGGCGTCGATCACCTGCTGGGCCTGCGCCGCCAGCACGCCAGAGAGCACCAGCCATCCGCCGGGGGCAACGCGGCGGGCGAGCAGCGGCGCGAGCACGCACAAGGGGTTGGTGAGGATGTTGGCAGCAATACGAGAATGGAAACGAAGCAGCA